>CAYUFX010000006.1:43774-92842 GCA_964444135.1 uncultured Pirellulales bacterium
AATCATCAATATTGTGGTGCAGCGGAAATCCGGCGCCGCTTGACTGAATCATTGAAAAGGTTGGTTGGCAACCTCAAAGCCGCTCGTCTCGGCGAAGGCCAAGCCGTAGCCAGGAAAGGCTTTGGGGATGGCGAATGCAGAAAGTACAGAGCTTCGTTGCTCGTAAAGCGCGTATATGTTGCCACAACCTTCTGGGCCTCGCAACGAGGAGTATCGAGTATCAAGCATCCAGCATCGAACCCCGTGAATGTCCAATATCGAATAGCGAACGTCCAGTTATAGAGTAAAAAGTATGAAAATTTTGGATTGAGATTGCAGATTTCACTTGACAGCCAGGCGATTTACTTGTATGATATATATCTAACTAATTTAATGGTATACTAATTTGTAATAATAGCGAAAATAGGCAATGTGGTTAAAAAGGTTCCGCCGAAGGCGGTTAATTCAATGGTGAATAGTGTATCGTATGTCGTATATCGTATCGTGTATTGGGGATAGTGCCTTTTTGGCCGTAAGGGCGGAATCAGCCGTGCTCCGGCAAGGGTCTTCGCCCTGGCGAACGGCCAAATAGAGAGTGTGTTTTACTATCAATTATGCAAAACAAACCCAATTTCCAGGATGCCCAAATGAATGTAAGTATCTTATCGAAAATAGCTTATGAAAATAAATCCAATTGGACAATTGGTGAAAACAAACCCAATCAAACCCAATTTCAAAATACTACCCCAAAGGAACGGGAAGAAAAAAAGCCCCTTGGGAAGCTGCTGAAAAAGCAATTTTATTTTTTTTATGTCGCAAAACCGGCTAATGCCGCACTATATAGCGAGAACACGGATAATTAAGAATTTATTGAGGTGCTGATATGTCTGAGACTGATACATACTATATTGAGCGTTGTTTGGATGGCCATCCGGATGATTATCGTTATATAGTTCGGCGCTATCAGGCGGTTTTGCTTGCCCATCTGGCCGGGAGATTAGGCAACAAGGACAAGGCCGAAGAAGCCGCCCAGGAATCTCTCGTGCGGGCCTACTTCAATATGAACAAACTAAAAAGGCCTGGTTCGTTCTATTCCTGGCTGCTCGGTATCGCCGACCGCGTGGCAAAAGAACACCAAAGGAAAGAGCAGCTCCATCGCCAGCGGGAAGTTATCCGTTCGTTCTCTGCCGAAGCTGCCGGCCCGGAATTATCTCAGGATTACGGGCTTGAAGCAGCAATCGCCGAGCTGCCTGAAGGCTACAGGCAAGTTGTTCTGCTGCGGTATTACGGCGACCGCTCATGTAGTCAGGTAGCTGAGCAGCTCGATATGCCGTTGGGTACGGTTACAAAAACACTATCGCGGGCCTATGCCATGCTGCGTAAGTCGTTACAGCAGCAAAGCGAAACAGAAATTTATGAGGTGCAAAAATGAACTGTGCGGAATGTAAAGAAATTTTGGTTGCTTATCTTGAAGGACTGTTAGCCGAAGACCAAAAACAAGCAGTCGCAGAACACCTGAAGGATTGCCGCTCTTGCCAGGCCGAAGTAAAGCAGCTTACAAGCCTTCAAGAGCGCTTAGTCAGCAATGGCAGGGTAGTGGCCCAAAGTGACCTTGAAAATAATGTTATGAACCAGATTGTTCGAGAACAAAATGTAAGGCTCAAAGCAGCCGCCAAAGTCAGCAAAAACCTTCAATTAAGGAGAATAATTATGAAAAGTCCATTTCTAAAAATAGCCGCTGCGGCGGTGATAATCATTGCGGTGCTGATAGGTATAAATCCATTTGAAAGCACTATAACATTTGCCCAGGTTGTCGAACCGATTCTGAAGGCCAGGACTATGATTTTCGACTTCATTGTAGGCGACGAAGAAACAAGCCCCGTCATAAATGAGACATTTGTGGGTCAACGAATCAGAAGGACCATCTCAAACATGCCGGGATTGACGATGTTTATTGACCCAGAGAATTCAAAAATGCTTGTCCTCAATGACGAAGATAAATCAGCATCTTATGTTGATATACAAGGCCCGCTCCAGGAAAGAACAAAAAGCTACGTAGGAGCTATGCGAAAGATCATTACTGAACTGCAAGATAATTACCAGGAGCTTGGCGAGCAGGAACTCGACGGACAAAAAGTTGTCGGTTTTGTAATCAAAGGTCCTAACGAAGAAGTGAAAATTTGGGCCGACCCTAAAACAGCTCATCCCATACGGATGGAGCTTAGTATAGGACAGCTCTTTGTAATTATGAAGAATTTCCAGCTTGACCCTCCGATAGATGACTCTTTGGTTAGCATGGATGTGCCCAGCGGATATACTTTAGAGCAAACCGATTCTGATCTGTCGGGCGCTACCGAACAGGACTTTATCGAGAGCCTGCGCATTTGGGCAAAGGTCATAAGGGATGGTACGTTTCCTGAAGCGATTGGCACTGAAAATGTCATGAAAAAAGTGCCTTTGCTCGGACAAAAGATGATGGCTTTGAATCTTACTAAAGAAGAGGCCTCACAGATAGGAATGAATTTCGGAAAAGGAATGCTGTTCCATCAAATCTTAGAGACCGATGGCGAGTGGCACTACGCCGGTGCAGGCGTAAAGCTCGGCGATGCGAGCAAGCCAATATTCTGGTATAAGCTGAAAGGCTCGGAAACCTGGCGTGTTATTTACGGCGATTTGAGCGTTAAGGACGTAGCACCGGAGAACCTGCCAAAGTAAATATATCGACCGGAATTGGTATCTACAAAAAAGGCCGGCCCCTGCTGGCAGCAAGCGGGGGTCGGCCTTTTGTAAGGCTCTTTTTGAAGACGAATTCGTAATGATTATTTAAGTTTTTTGGAGAACTGAACCATGAAAAGTAACACAATGCCAATGTTCTTGAGTTTGATGATGGTATGCGGTATTGGGCCGGTGCTGACGGCGGAATCGGCCGTTAAAGACGACGCGATTTTGAGGCAAACATTTAAGCTGGGAGGTGAACGCTCACAGCAAACACAGTACTTCCTGATGGAATCGAAGGGAATCAACTATGCGCTTGACGGAAAGCGTCTCGGCACGGACGTCTTCCGGCTTCGTTTGAAATGTGTACCCTCGAAGATAGCCGGTAAGGATGGGGACGAGTACACGTGTGCGAATTTCACGGTGCAACTGGGCGACGAGCCGGAGGTTGAGATCCCTGCATTGAAGAACTGGACGTACGTTTTCAAGGTTCCTCCCACGGGTATCGACGAGAAAGGACGGACTTTGGGCATCAATCACGTCCCGTTCGAGAATCTTGTGGATTCGGGAGGCAAAGCGATACCTCCGGACAAAACGTATCATGTCTACAATGCGTTCATCGACTTTCATTCTTTCTGCATTTTTGCCGAGCGGATTGAAGGTGGTAGGGGTATCCAGGACCTGAAAAGCATCGGTCAAAAGATTGTGCACGCGGCGGCATTCAGTGAAGGGCCCGTAAATTTAGGGAGCAGCGTGTCTGAGGGATCGACATTCAAAAACGGCGAGGTAACGCTGGAGCTTAAGGGCCTCAGCAGGGTGGCCGGGGCGGCGTGTGCAATGGTGGGTTTTGATTCCGGCGAGAGCTCGTTCAAAATGACCGTCAAACCTATGCCTGATATGGAGGTCCGGACCGTAGGGAGTTCACACTACAAGGGTGATATTTATATAGACCTTTTGACAAACTGGGTCAAGAAGGTAACTATGGATGAGCTTGTCGTGGCCGAGTCGACTTTGCCAATGCCGCCGGGAAAGATAAATGCCGTTATAGAACGCAATATCGTAATTCGAAATGTCAGTGCGGAGGAATTTGCACGCCGATAACCTCGTTTAGTGTAAGCACGGCGGATTCTGTATTTAGGCCAAATCAGACAATTTAGGCTGAAAAAATCTACCAGAAAAAATAATTTTGTTTAGAGCAAAATATATCCATCTACCGTTATATTAGTGACAATCGATTGTTCTGATATCAGGCAAGTGAGTCACAAATGCTCGAAGACAGATTACTTTTGTGGAGATTTAAGCGAGGCAGCAAAGATGCCTTCCGAGACATCTATGAAAAGTACGTCGGTGATTTGCTAACGTTAGCAGCCAACCTTTTAGGTGATGAAATTTGCGCCGAGGATGTCGTGCAGGATGTTTTTATCTCGTTCGTAGAGTCCGTAGGAAAGTTTCGTCTAACAGGAAGTCTGAAAGGCTATTTGACAACCTGTGTCGCCAACCGGGCGCGTGATTACATTCGCAGGAGAAAACGCCGGCAAAGCGCTGTGATCAGTGATGCAGAACAGGTGGTATCAGATGAAAGAAGCCCGGTTCAGTTGGTGATATGTAGTGAAGAGTTACGGAAACTAAGTCACGCGATGACGGAGCTTCCTTATGAGCAGCGAGAGGCAATAGTGCTTCGTTTGCACGGCGAGATGAGATTCAGACAAATAGCGGAATTGCAGAGTATTTCAATCAAAACGGCCCAAAGCCGGTACCGGTACGGATTGGATAAACTGCGGTCGGTCCTGAACGGTGAGGTAAGAAAATGAGACCAGCAGATAATACGGAAAATCTAATTAAGAAACTTCGTTACAAAGCCAGCGACGAGGCGCATGACAGAATCCTTGACAATGTTATGCAGGCGCTGGACGAATCTGAAAAACAAAAAGCGGGTGCAGCCGCACCGAATATATGGAGAACAATTATGAAAAGTCCTATTACAAAAATAGCCGCCGTCGTGGTAATTGCCGGCGTGCTTATAGGGATGCACTTTGTGGGTCTATCCACAGCAACAGTAACATTTGCCGAAGTTATTAAACCCATTCTCAATGCCCAGACTGCGATATTAGACACCATTATCGGTGAAGAGGGGGAGGGACCGGTCATCCACGATATGGTACGTGGTTCACGAATTAGACGAACTTTATCGAATATGGAAGGTATCGTTGCCATTATCGATTTGCAAGAGGGAAGGATTCTACAGCTCACCCACGAAAAGAAAGAGGCGGCCTATATCGACTTGAAGGATTGGCCGTCGATACCAAACTACATGGAGAGATTGAGAAATGTCATCACCGGATTGCAGGAACATCCTGAATTTGCAGTCGAAAAGCTTGGCGAGCAGGAGATTGCCGGCCAGAGGTTAATTGGTTTTCGGGCCACGCACCCCAAGGCTGAGATTACAATCTGGGCGGACCCTGAAACAGCGCTGCCCGTACGAATCGAATCGACAGGGGGACAAATGATACTTATTACCAAGAACCTCAAGTTCGATGTGCCTATGGATGAGTCGCTATTTAGTATGGATGTGCCCGAGGGATATACACAGCAGCAGGCCGAACTCGATTTGCACGGTGCTACTGAAGAAGACTTTATCGAAGGGCTCCGTATAATGGCTGAAGTGTTCGGAGATGGCAATTTCCCTGAAAGTGTCGCGTTAGAAGATTACCTCAAACAAGCTCCTGCCATAATTAAGAAATGCGAAGAGCTGGGACTATCTGAAGAAGAGCAGACAGAGCTTGGAATGAAACTGCAGAATTATTTGCTGTTCATCCGGTTCTTCAAGGGCGAGGGCCAGTGGCATTATGCGGGCAAGGGCGTAAAACTCGGCGATGCTGATACCGCCATTTTCTGGTATCGGCCGGAAGGCTCAGAGACTTACCGCGTAATTTATGGCGATTTACGTGTCGAGGATGTGTCGCCGGAGAATCTGCCGAAGTAAATCTTTATCAAGAAAAGAATACAACAAAAAGCCGGGTTTATTTGCCCGGCTTTTGTTGTGCGCTTATGATAAGATTGCCGAGTCCGTATCCAGATTAAGGTCTTTCCTTGCCTGGTTTTTGAGGGGTCTTTTTCAGCCCGCCGCCGTAGTAGGGATAGTTATCGAAGATATCGCCCTTACCTAAAACGCGGGGGTCTTTGGTGGCCTTCAGCTCGGACATCAAAGCAGCGCCTAACTTGCGTTTTATCTTGGTGTACTCAGGCTCACCGGCGACATTATTTAATTGGCTGGGGTCTTTGCGTAAGTCGTAAAGCTCCTCTGCCGGACGTTTTCCAAAGGCCGGTTCAAATAATCCGGCAATCTGCGGCTCGTCACGGTACTTCAACATATAAGACTTTGTGGGCGAGGCATCGCAGTCACCGTAACCATAATGTGTGCCGAGAGGACGGGATATTACTATTTCTGTAGGTTGAGCATAGCCTTTGGCGGCGCCGGCGGGCCAGCGGCCCGGCTTGAAGTTGCGGATGTACAGGAAATCGTGCGTCCGTATCGCCCGCATCGGATAACCGCCCATGCCGGTTTCCTGGCAGGGCACATGACGTTCCTTACCGGTCAGTACGTGATCACGCCTGCGGTCCACACGACCTGATTTGCCCGAAGTGAGCGCATCTAAAAAACTTCTCGCCGTCATATCCACGGTTGGTTTCAATCCGGCCGCCTCCAGAAACGTCGGCGCCAAATCCGCTAAGCTGATAAAATCCTCGACAACCCGGCCGCCATTGACCGCCGCGGGCCAGCGACCTGCGAGCGGCACATTCGTCCCCAAATCATAAAGGTTACTCTTGCACCGCGGAAACGGCATCCCGTTGTCACCGGAGATTACTACTAATGTATTGTCCAGTTCGCCCTTTTCTTCCAGCATCTTCAACAGCTCTCCGACTTCGGTGTCGAAACGCTGTACCTCCCAGTAGTAGTCACAAATATCGGTGCGGACCTCTTCGCTGTCGGGAAAACACGCAGGTACTTCAACCTCCTCAAGTTTCATACCGCTGTTGATGCCGGATTGCCATTTGTAGCCCCGATGCGGGTCTGTACTGCCAAACCAAAAACAGAACGGTTTGCCCTTCGGCCGAGCTCTCAAAAACTCCTTGAAGTTTTTGTGCTGTGGCCCAGCGGGATTTCGTGTTCGACCGCCCGGCTCATTATAACCGGGACCCCATCCCTTACGGGTGTAACCTACGTGGTAACCGGCCGATTCCAGCAGGTCAGGATATACGTCGAACTTTGCCGGCAGCGTGCTCCAGAGATTGCCTCCCTCTTCCAGACGCCAGTGCCATTGACCGGTCAGGATTGCTCCACGCGACGGAGTGCATGAGGGCGCTGAGACGAACGCATTTTCAAACAACACTCCCTCACGTGCCACCCTGTCGAACGTCGGCGTTTTGACGACCTTGTCCCCGGCGATACTTGCGTGCGGCCAGGACCAGTCGTCCGCAAGGCAAAAAAGAATATTCGGTTGTTTCTTCGGAATCTCATCTCCAAATAATTCGGAGGTGCTTGTGCATGCTGAAAAAGCCAGCGATGCCACACCAAGCCCCATAGCCTTCAAGAAATTACGACGCTCATTATTTAGATTAACCATATTCTTTTCCTCCGGTTACTGGAATCATTTATTTGTAATTTAGGATTCTCTCTTGTCCGGCCGGTAAGCTTGCTCCGACATCAGCCCGCCATTTTGCCAAGCGCTTTTGCAGTTCGGTCACCTTGTTGGGCATCTCCGCCGCTAAGTTGTGTTCCTCTGCGATGTCATCGGCGAGATTGTAAAGCTCGACCTGGCCTGTATCAAAGAACTCAATGAGTTTGAAGTTGCCCTGCCGAATCGCTCCTGCCGAGTGTCCGCCAAGGAAATGCGGCTTCTCCAGCGGATAATGCCAATAGAATGTATCGCGCCCAAGCTCAGCTTTCGGGTTCTTAAGCAAAGGCATGATGGAAACACCGTCAATGTGCTGAGACTGGTCCATCCTGCATCCGGCGAGCTGAAGGAACGTTGGGTAAAAGTCAATATTGCTTGTTGGAGTACTGCACACGCTTCCCGGTTTCACAACCCCAGGCCGGCGAACAAGCAGAGGCTCGCGGATGCCACCTTCGTAAAGCGTGGACTTGCCGGCCCGCAGTGGCGCGTTGGAAGTTACGCGGTCCTCACCGCCATTGTCGCCGGTAAAGATTAGCACGGTGTTGTTGGCCAGAGACAGTTCGTCAAGCTTGTCCATAATCATACCGACGCCTTCGTCAATGCTCTCAAGCTGCGCAGCCAGATGTGGATTATTCCGTCGGGCCTTGTTTCCTTTACCGGCGCCGGATTTCTTTTCGTATTTGGCAACCAGCTCATCTTTACCAAACAACCTGGTATGGACGGCATAATGACTCAGGTATAGAAAGAAAGGGCCATCTTTGTGCCGCTCGATAAACTCGACCGCTTCGAGGTTACAGCGGTCAACCAGATATTCTCTGCCGGGCAAACGTTTCTTGATTTCGCGGTTGAAGTGGTAGGGATGAAAGTAGCTGCCTCCGCCGATGCCGCGATTTTCTGAGACAATTACCTCATCAAAGCCGTGAAGGTCGGGCCCAATTTCCACCGCACCATGGTTGGCATAACCGGTGAGGTGCCATTTGCCGATGATACTTGTTGTGTAGCCGGCCCGCCTGAGCATCTCGGCGATGGTGACATAATCAGTCGAAAGGTGTTTGGCATCGTTGGGCCGCAGGTAGTCGGTAATGCCGACCCTTGCCGGATATTGCCCCGTCATCAGTGCCGCCCGGTACGGCGAACAAACCGGGGCCGCTGCGTAAGCTTCGGTAAACCTCATACCCTCGCTTGCCAGTTTATCGAGATTGGGTGTTTCGTTGAACTTATTGCCGTAGCACCCCAGCTCCGCCCAGCCTAAGTCATCAGCTAAAATGAAAATGATGTTGGGCGTGTCCTCAGATGCCTTGCCGGTGATTAGCTCGGAGATACTCGTACAGCTCTGTGTCGCCAGTGTGGTCGCGCCCAGGCCCATAGTCTTTAGAAAGTGACGACGCGTGTAATTCAATATGCTCATGTTTGTTTACGGTTTTTATCTGGCTTGCATCGGCATATCAGTTATTTGCAACTGAAGGATTTTGTGGGTTCCGCCGGTAACTTTAGCTTGCTCAGAAGTTCGAATCGGCCAAACCCAGATTATCCTTTCACTGTCAGTAACGACAAGAAGTTTCTGTCGTACTTCCTGTGGTACCCGCGCAGCGGTAAGGAATTTGCCTACCTTTTTCTCTTCACCCAAACCCAAAGGAACAAACCTGTCACCGGCCTTGCGAAAACGAACAACCAATGGCGGCTTTATCTTATCAAAGTCAAACCTCTCAATAAAATTGGTTTTTTCCGCTTTGAATTTCTCGAATTCCTTCTCATCAGCTTTGAAAATAGCTGCCTTTATCAAATTCCTGCCGAACCTTGTTTGCCCCGGAACTTCCAATCTGATACTTTTGAGGATTTGTTCTTCGGGATGAGGTCTTTTTCCAGGCCCAGAAAAAATCAGATTCCCGTATTCGGCGCCCACAATAAATTCGCCCGGCAGCTTTATTTTTTTGCCGCTGACGTTTTGCTCTGCTAATCGCAGTATCCCTTCATAATGACGCTGCGTCAAATCTCTCTCGCCGCAGCCGATGACTGTCAAACTTCGCCGAGCAAGCTCAACCATTACCGGTTGTGATTGAGCCAAAAGCACCTTCAAATCCAGTGTTACCTTTTCACCGACATAATCAGCGGCTTTCGGCCAAACCTCATCTACACGACTGCAAACCAGCTTATAGAACCTGCGGGCTGATTCGGACAGCTCGGATAATTGCTCCACAAGCGAACCGCTGCAATCCTTTTGTAACTCCGGAAGCAGCCGATGCCGAATATAGTTTCGCCTGTATGTACAATCAGTATTTGTATGGTCCTGTCGCCATTTTAGATTCCGCTGTTCTAAATAGTTGATGATTTCATCCTTCCTGACACACAGCAACGGCCTTACAAACTTAAATTCATCGGCAAAGACATGCTTCGGCCAAATCCCCCCGAGTCCGCGAAAACCTGTGCCGCGAGTTAATCGCTGCAAAATGGTCTCGGCATTGTCGTTTTTTTGGTGCGCTGCCGCTATTACCTTGCAGTTGTTGACCCTTGCAATCTCGCGAAGATTTTTAATCCGCAGTTTCCGAGCGGCCGTCTCAATCGACAACTTATTACGACCGGCGAACCCGCGTACATCCACTTGCTTCGTTGTTACGGCTAACTTCAGCTCGGCTGCCTGTGTGACAACGAAATCTTCATCCGAATCTGCTTCAGCCCCTCTTAGCTGATGATTGATATGAGCGCAGAGCAGCTTGGCACCGAAAACGTTCGCACTGCTCAACGCGCGCATTGCATACAGAAGCGCCGTCGAATCCGCTCCGCCGGAAACAGCCAACAAAACTTTATCCGCAGAGCCGAAAAGTTCATTAGCTTTGATAAAATCACCGACTTTTTGCTCAAATTCCGACAGCATCTCTTTTGGGGCCCCACAGGGCAGGGGTCCCTCTTATTACATAAAAAAACGGGCCTGATGTCCAGCCAGGCCCGAGAATCAGATATCAGAAGTAAGATGTCTGAAGTCAGAAGTCAGAAATCAGATTAACAGACATTTCTGTCTTCTGTCCTCTGACATCTGTCCACCCCAAAGTTTTGCCAACATCACTCATTTTCACTGCCGATTGTGTACAAATCTATTATGCGCTGTTCTGCGAACTCCGTCCATTTCCGATGCCTTTCATATGCACCTTCGGTTTTGATGGCCTCCCGATAAAGCTCCAATGCCTCGTCGTAGCGGTGCAGGCGTTTATCCAGAATCCGTGCCGCCCTGAACCTCGCAGGATGAATGGTACCAGGGTCCCACTGATAGGCTCTTTTGTAGTACAAAAGGGCTATCGAATAATCCTGGAAATATTCATAAATTTCGCCCGCCTTGTATGCCGCATCGTCAATCTTGTCGCTCGAAGGAAATGTCTTTATGAGCCGGTTGTATTTATCCGTAGCCAAACGTAATAACTCATTGTCTTTTACTACAAGTAACGCACCGGCCTCTTTTTGAAGGTCCAGGGCGTCCTGATAGATTTCATCTGCTTCCGGAATAGAAGTGCTCGCTCTCAAATTCGCCCCGGCGGCCTCGGCCTCAATAATGTACTTATATTGCGGGATAGAATCCAGTGCTGCCAGCTCATCTTTGGCCCAGTTAAGCTTCATATTGTTGCCGCTCCTTGTATAGTATCCGACCAGCAATTGAAGACCCTGCCGATATGCCTGGCGATTGACCGCTATCTGCTCGACGAAATCGGTCTCACCGGCATCGGCAACCGAAACTACGCCAGCAGCCCCGATTGAGGTTCTGGTTCGGGCCGGCATAAGCTGGCCTCTGCCGCTGTCAACACCCTGGCAGCCAACCAGCACGTTCAATAAGACGATGACTACTGCGGTAAGAACTATCCTTGCCATAATGGCCTCCTTTCAACTTTTAACCTATAAAAGAGTTATGCAAAATTGAGGTCAGGCATATATTATTTAAGAAAATCATGTTTTCGATTTTCTTGAATAATCAACTAACTATCTATTATACAACATCGTACTGTTTGGAAAAAAAATTAAAAGAAAATTTTTCCTTTCCAAAGTATGCCTAACCTCGATTTTGCAGAAGTCATCCTTTAACCTAAACCAGTCCTGATTATAAATTATCAATTATCAATTAAAAGCCTGCTCGTCAAGGACAAACAACTAAAAAATATTTAGCCGGGCGTCTATTTTTATATCGGCCATAACACTCAAATTGGCCGATTTATCGTATCATTCCCGCAAAACCTGTCCTGAGCAGAGTCGAAGGAGCGGGAATCTACTTCTTCAACAGCAGAACTGCTGAGATGAAATAATTTGTTGCCTACAAGATACTGATGCCCGTGCCCTCATGGCCTATTATGATTGAAAATCGTGATATCCATATGTAGAAACTGGGTTTACGTTCGACGTCTATGTGTCCTGCCGGGACCTTGTCTATTAACGTTTTAAGAGATGTTTGCGCAATTATTATAGGCCGCAAGCCAAAAAGCAGTCGATTTATGTATTAAAAAAGTCTGCAAAACGGTTTGACTTTGGCGACTGATTAGGGTATAATAACAATAATAAAGTTTTGATGGGGCCGGAGGAGGTCATCTGAAAAATCGTTGTTAAAGGTGCCTTTTCCGTTAAGCTCAAGTTTCTTGCCAATTAGCTGAAAGTCTCATCTCAGTGTGATTTGGAGATAAGAATATGAAGCCGAATCAGTTGATTTTAACCGTTCTTGTCGTGGTTTGCGTTTTACTCTTGCAGGCAGGTTGTGAAGAAGAGGCTATGGCACCACGAGAGATCAGCCCCGACTGGTTCCAGCAGCAGACCCAGATGGCCATGACCAGGACACCAAGCTTCGCCAAATCGTCGTCAAGAATTACATTTGAAAAAGTAACTCACAACTTCGGCGACGTCGGCCCGGGAACAAACCACTTTTGTGAGTTCAGATTCACAAACACCGGAGAGGGTGTTCTAAAAATAGGCCAGGTTGATAAAACCTGCGGTTGTACACCATTTTCACTGGACAAAACAACATACGCGCCGGGCGAAAGCGGAACATTGAAAGTAAGGTATTATGCTGAATTAGAACAGGGCAGCACAACGAAACAGTTGTTTGTGCACACCAACGACAGCCAAAACCCGAAGGTTGCCCTGACCATAAATGCCAGAGTGATAGCAAAGGTCGATTATGAGCCGAAGACATTGAGCCTGTCACTGAAATACCAGAATGCCGGCTGTCCGCAGATCACACTTACCAGCATCGACAACCAGCCTTTTTCAGTACGCTCTTTCAAATCGACGGCCAATTGTATAACCGCCGACTTTAATCCTTCAGCGAAAGCAACGAGGTTCGTTCTTCAGCCAAAGGTTGATATGGCCAAACTGGAAAGAACTTTGAATGGGCGTATCGAGATTGGCCTGACTCATCCAGAATGCAAGACCCTTACTATCGGCCTTAATGCATTGCCAAGATTCAGTGTTGCTCCGCGCCCGATTGTCGTTCACAACGCCGAGGCGAAAAGGTCGGTAACAAGGAAAGTTCGGATACAAAACAACTACCAGGATGATTTTGAGCTTGAATCAGTGTCCTCCAAAAAAGGTACTGTAAAGTTTATGGGCTACGAAAAGCTTATCGATGGTTATGAGCTTGATTTGAGTATAACACCGCCGGCTACCGTGGAACAAACGGGCGTGTTCACAGATGTGGTTTTTGTGAAAGTAAAAGGCGGCGGGAATCTGGAAATTCCCTGCAGCGGATTCTATTGGCGACAGTCTGCTGTGCCCCAGGCACCATCTCGAGCATCCACACGGGACACAAGCACAAGCAAAAAAGATTGTCCGACTTGTGGTCCAAAAAGGCTTTACTTTGGCCCGAAGTAAGAATAAAGGTTCTTAAGCGTGTTCTAATCGCTTTACAATCGGGCACACTTTGCTTATCGACTGCACTGTCATTCCTGCGAAAGCGGGAATCCGGGAAAAACCCAAGGTCTGGATTCAGCATCAAAGCCTGCCCTGCCTGTCCCGTACCAAACCTGTCCTGAGTGTAATCGAAGGATAGGTCCCTGCCGCCTGCCCTCGCATTTCTCTGGCGTGGGTTATTTGGTGCGGGAAGCAAAGCCGAATGGGTGCGGAATGACAATTCCCCAAATTATATGTTACAGGCCAGCAGGCACGATTCCGAATCGAGCTTAATTTTTTTAAATTTTTTTATTTTTTTTTCTCGACATCACTTGACAAAGGGCAAATTTATGTTATACTTGTAATAGTTGGAATAGTACAATTATTGAGGTTGAGTTATGCAGTTTCGTATAGACAACGCATCAGACAGGCCCGTTTATCAGCAGATAATAGACCAAATCAAGCGTGACATTGCCTTGGGCAGGCTCAACAAAAACGAAAGGCTGCCCACCGTAAGGCAATTAGCCGGCCAGATTGCCCTAAATCCCAACACAATAGCCAAGGCCTATCGACAATTGGAGCAGGAGGGCATTATTGTTACCAAGGCCGGTGCCGGGGCTTTTGTCGCGAATCTTGACAGTAATTTGAGCAGGTCGGTCAGAAAAAAACTCATTTCTGAGGAACTCGAGCGAATAGCAGTTGAAGCATATCATATGCAAATTGACAGTCAAACGCTGTTGGAGTGGTTCAATAACGCAGTTGTCAAATTCAATTTGCCATCGAAGAAAGGGTGACCGAATGGATGAGAACGTTATCAAAGTGGAAAATCTTGTTAAATATTTTGATGGCCGGTGCGTTCTGGACGGCATCAATCTAAATGTGCCGCGAGGCTGCATCTACGGCCTGTTGGGTCGAAACGGCTCCGGCAAGACGACTATTATTAGGATTCTCCTGGGCCTTGAGCCACCAACGCGCGGACGGACTTTCCTCTTGGAAGCCAAATCAACCGAGCTTTCCGCAAAACTCCACGGTCGAATCGGTTATGTGGCTGAAGGCCACAACCTTATCCAGAACTATAAAGTCGGGCGGCTTATTAAGCTCTGCAAAGACCTTTCTTTGCAGTGGAACGACGAGTTTTTTAACCATCTGATAGAAACATTCCGCTTACCCGCCGACCGCAGGGTTAAAGAGCTTTCAATCGGTATGCGAGCGCAATTAAACCTCGCGCTGGCTATGGCGATAGACCCTGAGCTGCTTATCTTCGACGACCCCACGCTGGGGCTTGATACCGTCGCTCGCCGTCAGTTCCTCGAACTTGCCATCGAGCTCATCCAGCAGCAGGGCCGAACCATTTTATTCTGCTCCCATATCCTCGGCGATGTCGAGCGAATCGCCGATAAGATAGGAATACTTGCCGCCGGCAAGCTCGTCGTGGATTGTCCACTTGAAGAGCTTAAAGAGCGGGTTAAAAAATTGCGGGTAATCTTCCCCGAAGCCGCACCGGCGAATCTACATCTGACAGAGATTATAAATCAACAAAACCAGGGCCGGGAGATGGTAATTACCGTTGCCAACTGGAACAAGCAGAAACAGACTGCTCTCGAAATTTTCAAGCCCTCAAGCTGTACCGAAATCCCGATGAGCCTTGAGGACATGTTCATAGAATGTACTAAGCCCAATCCGGAATATATTGAAAGCTGATAACAGGAGACAAAAAATGTTTGCACTTATAAAAAGAGAAATTCAGGACCATATCGTATATTTCATCGGGGCGGCTGTTTTCTCGGCTGTCTTTATCATCATTTCGTTTTCTTTAATAAGCCGGTATGACCATAAGGAACTGCCGGTGTTTTCAATAGGGCTTGGAGTCCCGGCTGCTACTATTGTCATATTCGGCATCTGTGCTATGGGGGCAACCCAGATGTATTTAGACAGGACCAGGAAAATCTCCGCACTTTTATCGACTTTAGCGGTAAGCAGAAACCAGATATTGCTGGCCAGGATTATCACCGGAATTTTGGTAATTCTGATTTTGTTTGTGCCTCTGACTATCACAGCCGGTATTTTAGTGCGGCTTTTTTCTCCTCCTATCCCGATGTTTACCGGTATGGTTTTTGAGATATCCGTAACAGTATATCTAATGGCTTTTGCCATCTATTGCATCGGTTTACAAACCGGCTGGAATTCAAGTGCGCTCACGCCCTCATTAGGCGCTCTTTTCTTAACCTGTATCTTTATCCCGCTGGTTCTCATCAAAGGTTTTGGGGTGCATATCGTGGTTATACTTGTGCTGTTTATTGCCGCTTCTCTAATTCGCACCTGGCATACGTTTATGAAAACATCACTTTAGGAATACAATTATGAAACCTCTAATAAAAGGCCTGGCCTTAAACTATCCGGTTAAAGTCTTCGCTACCGGCTTTGTTGTTCTGGCATTACTGTCGATACCGTTATTCTGGTTCCGATTTGCGTGCGAGTCATCCCTTGCAGTTAGAATGCCCGACGATGCCAAACGTATTTTTATAAGACCTTCCGGCCTGGTACCATCCGAGTTTGAAAATGACCCTAATGTCACTTCTCGCTCCATAGTGTCAGCAAGAATGCGCTTCGAAGAAAAAGGACTTCTATCCCTTGGGATTTTCGACTATTTCATAAGAAGGTTTCCGGGAGAACCCCGCTCTAACGTTTATTTCTTTCACTCCGACAGAGATTGTATGTATTTTGACAAGAAGTCCGGGCAAATCGTTCATTTTTATACAGAAAAACAAATAATGCCTGACAAAACCACAAGAGAGAAGATGGAACAACTCTACATAGGCCCGGAAGGAGTTTCGGAAACTCCTGGCAAGACCCTCGGCCAATTTATCGACCCCATTACTGACCGCAGTTGGCTCGAAAATAGATGGATCAATATTAGATGGAAAAAATTACGTGAGCTAATATTATATGACAAAAAGCTGCGATGCTTTTTCAAGATTGATTTTAATCAAAGAACAGTAATCAAAGGCCCGAAAGTCGGCAAAAACGACCACCGTCACAAACCAATCCAGATAGGTCAATTAAGCAAAACCACCTTTGAGTCAAGCTACTTGAACTGGACACCTCCTAAAATTAGGGTTCCTGACGAGGACCCAAACAAAACAGGTTATTCGCGGACTGAATTCAAACCAATCATACCGACAGGTTATGACTGTGATGCTGGTCCATATTTGCTTGTTCTTGACAAGTCCGGCAGGATTGACCTGCTCGATAAAGAAACCCTTGAATTTGTCAGAAGGACCCCGGAATTTCCCGGAGTCGCGGGCCGGCTGCCCGGGCCGGAGACTTACTTCGGCTCAAGGAATTTAGTAACACCACGAGAGTTGTTCGGCTACGAGGTTTGGCCATTGGCTTTAACGACACACTTCTTCGAGAATCCTGAAGAGGTCAGGGTAACTTTTGGCGACCCATCTTATTTTTTTAAGCGCGCGCCGGTCAGAGTTGAGAGAAAATACTTAGGGATGTTCGCCGCGAGCCTTTCTCGTGATGGAACTGCTCTGGCACTTGCTGTCTTTGATGAAAAGGGTAAAGTTATCAAAACAGAATACAGCAGGCTTCCAAAACGGGAAAGCAGCTATACCACGTATGTCCAATCCAGCAAGGCGGCTTTCTTTGGGGCGCCCTGGTCGCCTGCGCTTACCATAGGCAAATATCTTGCTGAAAACCTTCAACCGCCGCTTCTCTCTGTTGCCTCTTATTTCACAGCATCGGCCTTCGAAGCTGCTTCCGGCCACAGAGCACTATTTTTCCTGCCCAATTCATTCATAGCAATGAAAGCCGGAGATAGAGGGGAGAATATCGCAGAAAGATTCATGTCAGCTCTGTGGTTGATATTGCCGTCGATAATATTGGCGATATGGCTTGCCTGCCGGGTAAGCAAAGATGCTGTTATTGTTGGTCTTTCGGAAAATGCAAGAGTTTACTGGATAATTGGAACGCTTGCCTTTGGTCTGACCGCCTATATTACTTATAGATTAACCCGGCCGAAGATAACTTTAGTAACCTGTCCGAATTGCGGCAAATTAAGAAGGCCGGATATGCCTAAGTGTCATCGCTGCAAAAGCGATTGGCTCGTCCCGGAACTCAGACCACCAATCTGGCGCGTCCTCGGTAAGCCCTACTAAAAATACGACCGCAGGTATTCGATGCTTTTGTGGGCAATGGTTTCCGGGTCCGGGTCGTATTTGAAGACCTCAACACTGAGCCACTTATCCCACCCGATGTCTCTTATCGCCTCTGCAATCGGACCATAGTCCACATCTCCCATACCGGGGCCGTAAAGGTTGGGGTCGTTGACGTGAAAATGGCCGATGTCTTCGGCCCGGACCGAGCGGATAATATCAGGCACCGGCGTCGCTTCGGCGCACATCGCCTTGACATCGAGATGAATCTTCAAGTTCGGATGATTGATTTGGCTAACCATCTGCATACCATCGGCGACCGTGTTAATAAAATCGGTTTCCCTGGGCGACAGCGGCTCAAGGCAGATGGTAAGGCCGGACTGACTTGCTTTATCCAGAACGCTGCTGAGCAATTCCACAGCTCTTTCCCAAGCGCCTTCCCTGGTCTGTCCTTCAACGATACTCCGCTGCTTCGGCGAGCCGAGCACTAATACCTTACCGCCAAGGTCGCTGCATAAATCAAGGAGGCAGGACAAGTAATCCCTTGTCCTGCCCCAGATTTTATCATCAGTAGTCGTCATATGCAGACCGGTGGGCCCGGCAAAGAGCCAGTGTAAGCCCACTGTCCGGAGACCGTTATCAGCAATAACCTGCCGAACCTCTTTCCGCTGCTCTGCGCTAATATCTTCCGCCGAAGCCGACAGGGTAAAGGGCGCTATCTCAATCCCATCGTACCCTAAACGGCTCGCAACTGAGCACACTTCGGCCATCGGCCGGCCTTCGAACATCTCATTGCAAAGAGCAAACTTCATTAAACCCTATCCGGTACAACAAACGGTTCGCGGTAATTGCGCTTGACGTACATATTGGCCATATCGCTGTATTCGCCAACGAATTTCTCCGTCCTCGGATCCATTGTCAGCATCGGGCCCATCGTGATGGGCTCTTTCTCGAGGTCCACCTCGTTGACCTTGAGATGCTCGAGCATTCTCTCGAACGAGTCCGTCAGATCGGCATTGTCGCTCATAGCGTTTTTGATCTCGTCGGCCGGCATTTCCTTGCCCAGCCGGTAGGAGATGTTGCCCATGTGGCATAGCGCGCTGGAGAGGTGGCCCTTCTCGATATCGGCGTTGAGGTCGCTGACCTTTCTGCTGCGGACGGCATCGATGAAGTTCTGATGGTGGCTGCCGCCACTGCCGGTAAATTGCTTATCCGTTCTTTTGCCGTCGTTATCCCAGATCCAGCCACCACCCTCACCGGCGGCGAAGTAGCCCTTTTCGCATTGCACGACAACGCCGATTCGTGTGCCGCGGTAGTTGTCCATCGCTCGTTCGTCTTTCTTACGCGGCAGGCCGCGAACCTCAAAGATCAGCGGAGCGGGCTTGTAGTCAAAGAATACGATTTGGGTATTGGGAGTCTCGCCGGCATCGTCCACGCCGAACCGGCCGCCGATGCTGATGACTCTTGGCGCCAGTTTTGGGTCGCCCAGGGCCCAGCGGGACAGGTCCATCTCGTGAATCCCCTGGTTGCCGATATCACCGTTGCCTGTATTCCAGATCCAGTGCCACTTGTAGTGCAGCTCTTTTCTTCGCAGCGGTTCCATATCGGCCGGCCCACACCACAGATTATAGTCCACACTCTCCGGTACAGGATTAGGACCATTGGTCCCGTTCACAATCCCATTGGTGCCTTTGAAGCGGGGTTTGTAGCAAAAACCGCGGACCCACTTGATCGCCCCAAGGTGCCCCTTACTAATATACTCATAAGCCTCTTGATAGCTCTCGGCAGACCGTCTTTGCGTGCCGGTCTGTACGATTCGGTTGTACTTGCGGGCGGCCTCGACCATCTTGCGGCCTTCCCAGATCTCGTGCGAAACGGGCTTTTCGATATAGACGTCCTTGCCCGCTTGGCACGCCCATATCGTCACAAGCGAATGCCAGTGGTTGGGCGTCGCAGAGGTAATAGCGTCAATGCTATTGTCTTCCAGCAGCTCGCGAACGTCGATGTACGTCTTGACCTTCTGCTTATATTTCTTCTCGAATGCGCTTGCTCTGTTTTCCACATGCTCCCTGTCTGCATCGCAGAGCGCCACCACGCGCACGCCCTCCTTTTCATTGAAATACCCGATGTGACCGCCGCCCTGTCCCCCTGTGCCGACCACCGCAAACCGCAGGTCGTTGTTCGCACCGAGGACGCGTGAATTAGGGCTCAACATCGCCATCGTCGCCCCGGCAGCTATCGTACCTTTCATAAAATCTCTACGAGTTAACTTGCTCATAATGTTTCTCCTATATTTCTAATAAAGGTTATCTGTCTAATACATTTTGCTTATTTTCCTGCCGCGTATTCGCGGTAATGCTCAGCCACCTTCGCCTGGTTCGTATCGCCTTTATGGAAATAGAACCGATACTTAAATGTCAAACTCTCACCGGCCGGGATAGTAATATCTCCAACGCCTTTTTGTTTGTTCTCGAAGTCATGTACTCCGAATGGATTGGCCGCGAACAGTCCGTAATCACGAACGTGCCACCACGTCGGATGTTTCGGATTCTGGGGATGGTCGAAAATGGCAACGCCCACGATTTGGTCTTCCACCGGCCCGTAATAATCACACCACGCCGCACGCTTGCCCCAGGTCTCCCCATCGCGCTGACCTTCGCTGTTAAGAATGTGTCCCTTTCCGACTTTGCCTTTGAGTCTCATCGTCGGCGCTAATCGAATGGCCATCGAGCCTTCCTTGGTATCACCCATAACCACCTTGCCCTCTGAAGCGTGGATGGTTATCTCAAAGTCCATTATTTGACCATCCGGCCGGTTGTAGAATCTGTGCGTTCGGGTATCCGTGCAGATAACCTGGCCGTCGCGTGCCACGTATTTATTATTTGCCTGAATGACACCCATGTCGCGGCCGTAAGTGACCTTGAGGAATTTATCGTGAACAATCTTTCCGCTTTTTCCGCCCTCGCCCCAGAAATCGTGCCCGTTTATCTCTCCGTGCGTAAACCACAGGCTGCGATGATGCACGTGGTCCTGCGCTTCATCTTTACCTTCTTTCATCGGCCAGTGCCGAATAATCGGCACACCGGTCGGCCCGATTACCGGGTAGAAATAAGGACGCGGCACATCCTTAAAACGGTACTCCGTGAAAAGCTCGCCGTTGATTTCAACTCGTAACGTCTTTTCCTGTTCGGTAATCTTAACGCCGGAAGCACTTCTTTGCCCTGTCCCGGACCTTTGCGCCTTGGCGACCATTTCCTCAAAGACCTCGCGCTGTTCGGCCAGTGCTTTGAGACGGTCATCGGGTTTCGTGCGGGCTTCGAGAAGTATCCAGCCGGCGTAGTCCATCGCCACAAACAGGTTCATCAGCTCCTGGTAAGGATAGTCGCCGATGTTCAGCTCGCGCACGTGGACCGTATCACCAAACCTGTCCTTGACCAGGTTGAAGTTGTACTCCAGTCCCTGTCCTTCGAGGTCCTGGGAATTGCAGTTCCAGCAGACACCGACGTTAGGATGGTCGGCTATGTCCATAATCGCTTTTATTACCGGTAGCGGCGAACACGAGCCGTGAACCTCAAGCCGAATTGCCTGGCCGTAGTCGGCGCCGAATCGACCTAACTCATTCAGTGCTTTGCCTATCTGCTCAACGGTTTTTTCCTGGGGTACATCCTTTGGCAGGTCGTTCGGTTTGACCTTGACGCCGGTGCCGCCAACATCGCTTGAGAGCCTGATATACTCCTTTGCTCCCTCAATGTCTCTGCGGAGCTTCGCAGGGTCGGTATGATGGAAGGCAAAGTTGGTGCCAAGACCAACGAGTGTTACCGGGCTGTCAGCAAAGCGCTTCTTCACCTCGCGTCGTTCTTGGGCGCTGAGGTTCGATTCGACCTTATGGGCGTGCTCGGTTCGCAGCTCGACGCCAAGCACTCCGGTCTTTTCGCAGTTGGCTATAAGCGTCGGCAGGTCCCAGTCCTGGCCCCAGAGGTAGGTAACCAGGCCAAATTTCATTCTGGAGCCTGGCCCCGTCGAACTAAATGCTAATACTTTACTCAATGGCCCGGCCGTGACTGCAGCGGCGCCAAAGTACATCGACTGTTTAAGAAAATCGCGGCGTGTGTTAATGACTGTATTCATAGTTCTCTCTTTCTGTGTTAACTGAACCAACGAAACGATTCTGCTCTCCGACATTTTTCAAGAGCATTCGCTTCAATATCTTAGCCCATCCTCACTTATGGCTAAAGTCTTCTTTTATCAGTTAAGCCCCTTTCTGTCAAGCGATTTTTGAAAAAATAGACACTGTTAGTGGTTGCCGCCGATTTCTGCGTTGTAATCCGCAGTTCGATATTTGCTAATGTATAATTTTAACCAGCTTTTCCGCGACTTTTAAGCCGGCATCCTTCTTTGCAATTTCTTCGCAGCTCCTTTTCATTGTTTGGCGTTTCTTTTGATTTTTCATCAGCTCTTCCAGCTCTTCCCACAGCCATTCCGCCGTGTCTTTTTCATCCGGCAGGTCATCTACTATAACCGCCGCACCGGCCTCAACTAATTTGCCCGCATTCAGGTACTGATGCCTGTCCCTGTGATAAGGATAGGGCATACAAATACTTGGCGTTCCGGCCGCCGCGAATTCAGCCACGCTGACCGCACCACTTCTGCCGATGACCAAATCCGCAGCAGCCAACAGGTTCGGCATATCATCAAAATACCCTAAAACCTTATGCCCGATTTTGGCCTGGCCATACTCGCTTTTAACTTTTTCGTAATTTCTGAGTCCCGCAAGATGGACTATCTGCCATTTATCTTCAAAAGTGTCCAACTTTCTTAGCAGTGAACAAACGGCTTTGTTAATGTTCTCCGAGCCGCTTGATGCACCGGTTATAAGCAAAGTTTTTTTTTCTTTGTTAAGCCCTAATTGCTCTATCGCTTTATTTGGCTCCGGATTGCCAAAGCCGCTTCGCAGCGGACAGCCGACAACATTGACCTTCGCGCTGCGGTCCGCAAAGTACTGCGACGTTTCCTGGAACTGCACAAAAATCTCATCCGCCCATCGCGCTATTATCTTATTTGCGCGCCCGGGCAAAATATCAACATTCAAAAGTCCGATGGGGACTTTACGTTTATGCGCCGCCAGGCAGACCGGCCCTGACACAAACCCGCCGGCCCCTATCACCACTGCGTCTTCGCTTTTAGTAATTACATCTTTTGCAATCTTGTAGCTTGTCAAAAACGAACTGCAAAAACTGATTAGTTTGCCGGGCCGAATGGAAAAACCTTTGGCCGGAAGCGGGGTATATTCGAAACCGGTTTGCCCTAAGATTTGTTCATCAATACTGCGGGTGCTGCAGAAAAAATGTATCTTCGCTGTCGGCTGGATTTTGACAATCTGCTCTGCCACAGCGACAGCCGGGTATATGTGTCCCCCTGTCCCCCCGCCGGCAAAGAAAAAACACCTGTCACTCATTGTTCAGCCTCCGTGCGCAACTTTACAATAAAAGTCTGCGCGAAGACGGTATACAATGCAAGCGTTTTTTGTCATCCCCGCAAAGTATATTCACAAGGCCCCGTCGCTGAAGCTTTGGAGCGCAGGCGACTCCAATCGAGGACCTTAAAGGATAATCAATGAAAAATGGGCCTGTGCTGAATCAATCAGTACAGGCCCCGAATTGGTGCAAATCCGTATTCCTATCGCCGTGAGTTCCGCACCAATTGTGTAAGCTTAATCTCAATTGGTGCCGGACGCGGCAACGTCGTTTAGTCAATCTTAGAAATCAAGATAGCATCAATGAGTGCAGCATCTTCACGACGAGCGATTTCCAGAGTGTGCTGACCGGCCGGCAGCGTCCAATTCGCAACCGCCTGATTGTGATCACCGCTGAAGACATCGTACCAGTACCAGTTGTCTGAATCCGGAGGGTCACTCCACCTCACCCATCCGGTGCCGGGGTTGTCAGGGTCTTCACCTGGAGTCAGATTGGCAGCGCCCGGGATTCGGACCCAGAAAGAGTCGCCGTCAGGGATAATTATGCGACAACTGACCTTATAGGTTCCACCCACTACGGTAAAAGTGTACGTCGCGATACCGTCAGGAGGCGGACTATCGCTACTGTCGCCGACATCGTCAGTCGTGCCGATGTACTTTCCACCCGATGCCTTAGAGTCATCATAAATCAGCATGGGTGCGGTAATCGTAGTGGCCGCCTCTGCTTCGAGCCATATTTCTTCCGAAGAAACCACAACCTCGGGAGGCGCCGACCGATACAGCCGAATGTCATCAAAAAGAACCATACCTGAACCGCCGGGTGTCGGATTCGTATCGTTACCAAAGCCGATACTAAAACTCGTGACGTTCTGCAGGTTCACGCCAAACGAAGTTAGGTCGATGGTCCATTGCTTCCACTGTGGTCGCGTTATGTCAGTCACATCACCGTCATATACCACCTTCGAGCCGTTAAGCTTTACATACATCTGCTCAGGAGCATTAGCCGCATCGCCATGGAACCACAGCACTAATTGTGTAACGCCTTCCTCGGTCCAGTCACGCATTTTGTCCAATGTCAGCTCAACTTCTGAATACTTGGACTTACCCTGCAGGTTGTTGTCATAGAAGTACGGCATTGCCTGCCAGCCTCCGTGAACGATAGTTTCCTCAGTGTAAGAAGGCGTGGTTTCATCGCCAACCATAGAGCCGGTTCCATTACCGGCATAGGGTGGCAAAGTGGGATGCGAGGCATAGCCAAATCCATCTTTCCACGCCCACCATATCTCATTGTTGCCAATGTCGTAGTCTTCAAAATCGTCCACGACAAGGAAATCACCTGTCGTAAAGCTCCAGACGTTGCCTTTCCAAGGACTGTCGGGTCTTACGTTATTGACTTCGTCGATGCGCCAGTAGTAAGTGGTGAACCAGGTGAGTTTTTCGGGTTCATATCTTTCGGCATCAAGGTCTTTGGTACCTTTGTACTCAGGTGAGCTTGTATCGGCGTTCTTTACGGCTTCTTCATCAGTGCCAAAGTACACATCATGTGAAGCGGCATAATCTCCCGCGTTCCATCTAAGAACAGGCATCATTTTCACATCTGGAGCTCCATTAGGTGGTTTCGGGCTACCGGCCTTTACAGGCGGAGACAATGCAGCCTGCGGAATGAGCTGCTTCGGCGTGGATGGACTTGACCACAGCAGCTCTACCACTGCACCGCCGCTATTTTCATAGTACTCCATTAAAAGGGCGTACACATTCCCGGCGACAAGGTCAATTGTTCCAAAGTTCTCGGTGGCTGATTGGTCCTCCCAGTCGTCAACGAGCTCTTGACCATTAACCCACAAACGCACACCATCGTCGCTATTGGTGTAGAAGGTATAGGTCTCAGTAAACGCCGCCTCAACCTCACCGGTCCATCTTGCCGAGAAGTTATCATCGCCTACCGATGCGTCCGGTGAGCCGGGGTCACCCCAGTTGAAGTCGATTCGAGGGTCTATTCGGGTCATTACGAGATGCTCGAAATTCATACCTCTGTAGTAATCACCTCGTATACCTCCGCCGGCCTTTGCGGTCTTAAAGCTCCAGACATCGCCTTTGTAGGTGGTGACTCCGTCGAACTCATCGACCCGCCAATAGTAAAGCTTGTTGTATTCGAGTGGGCCGGGAGTATAAGTTGTATTGCCCTGAGGAAGACCCACAAGGCCGCTGTTCACATCATCAAAATTATCGCCGAAATATACATGGTGCAGCTTCGCATTGAAACCAGCCGTCCAGCTAATGATTGCATCCGGGTCTATGAATGGGGTCCCATCAGCCGGGTCAGGGTCATAGGCCTTCTTGGGCGGAATCCAAAAGCTCCATACAATGCCTTTGTGTATTGTTGTACCGTCGGCCTCAATTTCATCGACCCGCCAGTAGTAGGTCGTGCCCGGCACAAGGCCATCCGGATAAGCGAATCCCGGAAAGCCAACAACGAGAAACGTCGAGGGCTGGTTGCCCTGGAACGTATCGCCGATGCCGTCGTTCACATCGTCAAAATTGTCGCCGAAGTACACATCGTGCGAGGCCGCAGTCGCTCCTGCGGACCAGGCAAGACTCGCCCAGGTATCCAAATATAGTTCGCCTTCAGCCGGGGAAGGATTATAAGCATTCAAGACGGGACCGCGATGGCTTTCAATGGGGCCTTCACCTGTCGGCGTGTAGTCGGGGTTGGTAGTTAAAACGATCTTGTCGACAATAAGTCCGTCCTCACGCACCCAGATGTCCAGGACGTGGATGCCGGTCGAGGTTACCTCGAACTGCGCCCGCCCCGTCTCTGGATACCTGCCGTTGGACCAATTGTTGCCCCCGCCGGACCAATTGCTCGAAAGAGGTGTTTCCTCGCCGTCCAGACCAATGTGGCAGGAATCATCGCTGCCGCTGGCAGCCCAGGCCAGGATCCACACATAGTGCGTGCCGGTCTTGACAAAGTTAATCTCATATTCCAACCGCGGACTCGTGGCGGCATAGCCTGGGTCGTAAAAGGAGGGACCCAAGACCTGCATACCGGCGGTGCCGGTAAAGCCATCCGTTGGCCCGACCTCTACCCATTTAGCACCACTTAGTTCAACATTTTCATCAAAGTGTTCAGCTTCCACCGATACAATTCCGTCCGGACCGGGGTCCTGATGGAGCGGGTCTGCGTTTGCCACGCCGCCAACGAGACCTGCCACCAGAACAAAAGAAAACAGATAAATCAATTTTGTACACATAATAGTCCTCCTTAAAAAATACAGATTGTTAATTGAACTGTAAAAAATAACTGTGAAACACAATGCTTTCGCTGGAATCTGTGCCTTGCATAATAACTCCTCCTCTGTCGAAAAAGAACAAAGAACCCACACCTCAGGGGACTGGAATCAGCAAGTACCTACCTATGCTGTTCCACCCCCCAGCTAATTTTATTTATACCAAATGAGCCACTTTCCCGTCAAGGATAATCTTTATATAAGATTGCACAATTGTATTATCCAAAGGAATCAGCTAAAATTATCAGGTACAATATCAGTTATATGTATGGAGGAAATCAGTCCGGGAAATCTCGGATAAAATAATTGCCGGAGAGTATGACAGTGGAAAAAATGACAAAGAACGTGATGACCCGAAGAGACTTTTTACGTTCGTCGGTGTTGGCAGCGTCGGGGATATGCATGGGTGGGAAGGTCTGGTCTGCACCGGCAAACCTAAAAAGTACCGACCACCCCAACATTGTGCTCATTGTTTCCGACGACCAGGGCTATGCGGACCTGAGCTGCTATGACCATCCGAAAGAGGTCAGCACACCCAATATCGACCGGCTGGCCGCCGAAGGCGTGCGATTGACAAACGGTTATGCGAGCGCCTATGTCTGTGCACCGACTCGGGCAGGACTTTTAACCGGCAGGTATCAGCAGCGGTTCGGCTTTTATACAGGCGGTGATTCCAGGGTTGGGTTGCCTTTGAGTGAAGTTACGGTGGCTGACCTGCTTAAAAAACAGGGCTATGCAACGGCGGTTATCGGCAAGTGGCACGTGGGTATTGAGCCGGAATATCATCCCTTGAAGCGGGGCTTTGACGAATTCTACGGATTCTTAGGACACGGAGCGCATGATTATTTCAAACTCCAGATAACAAATGAATATAACTCTATTTATCGTAACGACAAACCGATCAACGATACCGGCTACCTGACAGATAACTTAGCTCGTGAAGCTGTGTCATTTATTGAACGGCACCAAAAACGGCCCTTTTTCCTTTATCTGCCTTTTAACGCCGTGCACTGGCCTCTGCAGGCGCTCGAGAAGTACATAAAGCGTTTCAATACGGGGGATGAGAACAGGGACATCTACTTAGCAATGCTCACGAGTATGGATGAGGCGATTGGAAAAGTGCTGGACGCTCTCAAACGAACCGGCGCCGACAACAATACTATGCTTATATTTTTCTCCGACAATGGAGGCGCCAGGAGAAATTTCGCCAATAACGGCGTTCTGAGGGACTATAAGCAAACTGTTTATGAAGGCGGAATCCACGTGCCTTTTATTGTTCGCTGGCCGGGTAAATTACCGAAAGGAACAGTTTGCGATGAGCCTGTCATTTCACTGGATATCCTGCCGACCATCTGCGCTGCTGTCGGCGTCAAGCTTCCCAGCGACCGAGTATACGACGGAAAAGATATGCTGCCGGTTCTTCTCGGCCAAATGAAATCCGCCTCTGGCGGACTGCACAAAACTCTTTTCTGGTACGATGGGTCCGACCAGTGGGCCGTTCGAGAAGGCAAATGGAAACTACTTTTTAGAAAAGGCTCCTTGGAACTATATAACCTTCAAGAGGATATAGGTGAAAAAAACAACCTTGTGAAACAAAATCCGGAAATCGTTAAGCACCTGCAGCGGGCCTATCAGGCCTGGAAGAATCAAATGGCTCCCCAGCTCAGTAAAGCCAAGAGAGGGCGACAAGCTCCTGATGCTATTAGCTCAAAGAAAAGGATGAATAAAAAGAACCGCTAATATTCTGAAAAAAAGACCGTTTTGAGGCCAATAGTAAGCCAATTACCGCTCCTTTACAGTCGCGGCTCTGTTTTGGGAAGTCGCGGCTCCGTTTTGCAGAATCTCAAATCGTTCAATAAATTCTTGACAAGGGGGCGGGTAATACATAAAGTAGTTCTCTCGTTTACCCCGAAGCACTGATTGGCGGGGGATTAAACCAGTAAAAAATAGCGTTTTCAGTATTGAAAATAAGGAGAAGTACAAATGTCAACAAAGGTGGCAATTAACGGTTTCGGCCGAATCGGCAGGGCCGTAGCAAGAATTATTATGGAAAAAGACGGCGATTTGGACCTGGTCGCTATCAATGACCTCACGGACGCCAAGAGCCTTGCGCATCTGTTCAAATACGATACGGTGATGGGCAAATGGGGCGGGACGGTCGAGGCAAAGGACGGCGAATTAGTCATCAACGGCAAAACCATCAAGGTTTTAGCTGTCAGGAATCCTGCGGAACTGCCCTGGAAGGATATGGGCGTGAAGGTTGTTTTGGAATCGACGGGTATCTTTCGCAAGGCCGAATCACCGAAGGGCGGTTATGCAGACCATCTCAAGGCCGGAGCCAGTAAGGTCATGCTCAGTGTTCCGGCAAAAGATGACATTGACGCTACCATCGTCTTGGGCGTTAACGATCAGATGCTAACCAGCGAGGTCAACTGTGTATCGAACGCAAGCTGTACGACCAACTGCCTTGCACCTCTTGCCAAGACCCTCAATGATGTATTCGGCATTGAGCAGGGGGTTATGACCACTATTCACGCTTATACCAACGACCAAAAAGTGGCTGATATGATACATAGTGACCTGCGCCGTGCGCGTGCGGCGGCGGCAAACATTATCCCCACCACCACCGGTGCTGCAAAAGCCATCGGCAAAGTTATTCCCGAACTTGACGGCAAGCTCGATGGTTTCGCCGTTCGGGTGCCCATTCCGGTCGGCAGTATCGTTGACCTTGTGGTTAATGTCAAAAAAGACGTTACGGTCGATAGCGTAAACGCAGCAATGAAAGCAGCAGCGGAAGGGCCAATGAAGGGCATCCTGGTTTATTGCGATGAGCCGATAGTCAGCAGTGACATAATTAACGACCCTGCTTCGAGCATCTTCGATTCTCTGTGCACAATGGTCATCGGTAAGACAGTTAAGGTCGTTAGCTGGTATGACAACGAGTGGGGTTACTCGAACCGCAGCGTCGAGATTATGGAAAGAATGGCAAAGATGTAGCGTAAACATAAATCCGAAATTCGAAACAATATTGTTAATTGGTGAGTAGTTAATTGGTTAATTTGTCATACTTTACTCACCATTCACTAATTAACCATTCACCATTTAGTGCTTCGGATTTCGATTTTCAGAAAAAATTGGGTAAAGAAAATGGCTAAGAAGACTGTTGCAGATATCAATGTCAAGGGTAAGAAGGTCCTGATGCGGTGTGATTTTAATGTGCCGCTGGACGATGACTGCAATATCACCAGTGATGACCGAATCGTTAAGGCACTGCCTACAATAAAGAAGATATTGGATGGCGGCGGTGCGCTGATTCTTATGAGCCACCTCGGCAGACCTAAGGGACAAAGAGACGAGAGGCTGTCCCTGGCACCCGTGGCCAAAAAACTCTCGGAGCTTTTGGGGCAAGAGGTTATCTTTGCCGAGGACTGTATCGGCCCTGAGACAAAGGCAAAGGCCCAGACGCTGGCGAGCGGCGATTGTATGCTGCTTGAGAATCTGCGTTTTCACAAGGAAGAAACGATAAAGGACAAGGCGGCAAAGGAAGATACGCAACTACGGCAGGCCAAAGACGATTTTGCAAAACAGCTTGCCGATTTGGCTGACATTTACGTTGACGATGCTTTCGGTACGGCGCACAGAGACAACGCTTCGATGTACACGGTGCCGGCACTTATGGAAGGCAAGCCGCGGGTCATCGGTTTCCTTATCGAAAAGGAACTGAAATTCTTGGGCGAAACCCTTAGTAATCCCGAAAGACCGTTCGCTGCGATATTAGGCGGAGCGAAGGTTTCAGACAAGATAGGTGTGATTGAGAATCTGATCAATAAGGTCGATCGCATCATTATCGGTGGGGCTATGGCATATACATTCCTCAAAGGAAGAGGCAAAAGCATCGGTCAAAGCCTATGCGAGAATGACTTCATTGACAAGGGGCAAACACTACTGGACCAGGCGGCCGAGGCAGACTGTGAAGTAGTCTTGCCCGTAGATCACATTATAGTCCGTCGGCTGAAGGCGGGGGCACCACACCGAATAGCTGTGGGTGACATTGACCCGGGTTATCAAGCCGTAGACATAGGACCTATTGCTATACAGACGTTTTCACAAAAGATCGCCGATGCCAAGACCATCGTTTGGAATGGACCGATGGGCGTTTTTGAAATCCCCCCCTTCGATGAAGGAACTAAAGCCATAGCTTTGGCAGTTGCCGAGGCCACAGACAAAGGAGCACACAGCATAATCGGCGGCGGTGACAGTGCGGCGGCAGTGAAAAAACTCGGTCTGGAAGATAGAGTGAGCCATATATCCACTGGCGGGGGTGCCTCACTTGAATTTCTCGAAGGTAAAAAATTCAAGTGCCTTGAAATCCTCGATGAGAAGAATAATGACTGATACGGAATTGGATGCGAACGAATGCAGACGATATAATTGATGCTATGGCAGCAGTAATACCTATAAGCCCGACGATTTTAAGGACACGAAAACATTGAAAGATAACAAAGGTTTACTGAATAAGAAAAGGTTTGAAAAAGCGGAGCAACGGAAGAAGCAGTGGCTTAAAAATCTGTCCTGGGAAAAGGCATTGCGACTTGAGGAGAGCCTGATTTCTTCTGAACTTATCTGGGAATGGCGCAGAAATTTCCCTGAAGATAATCCTATTTGCCTACAAAAGAGCCTGGCTACAAAGCAGAAAACATGATGGTTTTATTAGAAGAAGTCTATAAGAAGGTTGTCACTTTTCTAAACGCGGAAAAATACAAATACCTGATAATCGGGGGTATTGCTGCGGGGACCCTGGGCGAGCCGAGGGTTACAGGTGATGTGGATGTTGACATAATGATGGACCAGAAGCATATACCCGATTTTTTAGATAAGCTAACAGAAGCAGGATTCAAAGTTTCCAAAGAAAAGTGCATTAGAAGAGCAGAGCAAACCGGGACTTTCCAGATAAACTACGGAGATTTTCATGTTGACTTTATTATTAGCTCAACCGATTTAGAAAAGCAGGCATTTAAGAGGAGAAAGACAATTCGGTTATATGGCATAAAGGCGTTCTTCCCTACTCCAGAGGATTTAATTATATTTAAGATTATTCCCGGGCGCAAACAGGATTTATTAGACGCAGAGAGAATAGTCATGCGGCATAAAGATAAACTCGATACAGGCTACCTTAAAAGTTGGGCCCGGAAGCTATCCGACCAGGCCGAGGATATGAGGATATGGAATGAACTGGACAGGTTGCTGAACGGTTAATACGGGATTTTATCTTTACCGCAGGCTCGAGGTCAATAGGCGAACAACAGTGATTCGTTGCGGTTAATAATAATCGATTGCAGATAGTTGATAGCAATGAAGCTGCCCAAAGCAGGAACAATTGAGGTTGTGCCATCGATACTAAGCGCCGACTTCGCCCGGCTGGCTGACGAGATAGCGATGGTTGAGTCGGCTGGTGTGAGTATGGTGCATCTTGATGTGATGGACGGCCACTTCGTTCCGAATATCACGATTGGGCCGCCGGTGATTGCCAAGCTCCGCAAGTACAGCAGTCTTGTTTTCGATGCCCACTTGATGATAAGTGAGCCGGAAAAATACGCCGAGCGTTTTGTCGAGGCCGGCGCCGACCATATAACATTTCATATTGAAGTAGCTGATAAACCCCAGAGACTTATCGACAAATTACACAAGTTAGGGTGCAGTGCCGGGATATGCCTGAATCCGGAGACTCCGGTTGAAGCAATAGAGGGTATTGCGCCGCTTTGCGATATGGTTCTGGTGATGACGGTGCGGCCAGGTTTTGGGGGACAGGAATTTATGCAGGAGGCGGCGAAAAAAATCGCCCAGATAAGAGACATTGTCGGCCCTGATATACGCATCGAAGTTGATGGAGGGATAGACCCTCAAACCACACCAATAGTGGTTTCCTATGGTGCTGATACCCTTGTTGCGGGCAATGCAATATTTGCAAAAACCGACCGTATTGCCGCGATAAACGCCATTCGAGAAGCAGCCAAGTAATTTTTGTAGCCATTTCTGTTTATTTCTGGTAAAATCCCTCCTTGGTTGTCAAGTGCCTAAAGTGAGCCAAAGTGCCTAAGGTGAACTAAAGTGACACTTATGTGTCATCCTGAGGCGCAGCCGAAGAGCCTGCCCTGAGCTTGCCGAAGGGATCTGGCCAACGAAAAAGAGATTCTTCGCTTCGCTCAGAATGACTGCTTCGCCGTCAATTTAGGCACTTCGAAGGGTGCAGGACTAAATACAGGTTGCTATGGGCAAAGAAGTGAAATCCAAGTGGAACGGTTTCTCATTGAAGCCGCGTAGAGACATGCCCGAAGGGCTGTGGGTGCGGTGTCCGGGCTGTGAGCACATGCTCTATAAAAGCACCGTTGAAAAGAACTTTAACGTTTGTCCGGAATGCAATCATCACTTTCGCATCGGGGCGGCGACTCGAATTAAATATCTGGCCGATGAAGATTCTTTTCAGGAGATTCTTGGCGATTTGACGACAGAGGACCCGCTGGGCTTTAAGTTCAGGGGAACCACTTATAAACAGCGAATCAAAGACGACGCGAAAAAATCCGGCGCAAAAGAGGCTATGTTAATCGGCAAGGCCTTTATCAAAGGCAGGGGCGTTATCTTAGCTGCGATGGAGCCGAATTTTCTGATGGGCTCTATGGGTTTTGTAGTCGGTGAGAAACTCTGTGCGGCGGTTGATATGGCGATGGCCGAAAAACTGCCTTTGGTAGCGGTTTGCTGCTCAGGCGGTGCAAGGATGCACGAGGGCGTAGTCTCATTAGGACAGATGGCCAAGACTTCTGCGGCGTTAGCGAAATTTGACGAGGTCGGCGGACTTTATATCTGCGTCTTGACCGACCCGACGACCGGCGGGGTTACGGCGAGCTTTGCAATGCTGGGTGATTGTTTAATAGCTGAGCCGGGGGCGCTTATCGGTTTTGCCGGGCCACGCACGATTGCTGAAACAATAAAGGTGGAGCTGCCTGAAGGATTCCAGACGGCTGAGTTTATGTTGGAGCACGGCTTTGTAGATATGATTGTGCACCGCAAAGACCTCCGCAGCGAAATTGCACGCCTTATAGACTACTGCCATAAATAGTGTCTCACACTTTCGAATCCGCTTTCGTGAGGATTCACATGTTCAAAAATGCACTGCAAAAACGTTTATTAGCTCTGGTGATGTTGATTTTATTAACATGCGTCACCGTCAAAATTCTATCCGGTCAATCCTCAAACAGGCAATTTGCCCATAACGCAGATGAAAAAACCGGCCAGCGTTTTGTTCGCAGCCAGTTGGAAAGTAACGTTTTAGCAGGTATCTTTACCAAATTGCGTCGCCGGCCAGCTAATGATATGAATCCCGCCCGCCGAAGACGGGACGGGATGAATCAATCCACCCCGTCAGCTAACCAAATTTCAGGGCAGATACAAAAACCGACATTCCTGATACCCGCCATAGCAAAACAGAATAAACCTATAGCCCTGATAGTTGTGAACGAAGATGATGAATGGCTGATAGCCGCCGCGGTCCCGGCAGCCGCAAAGATAAGCCGGCAAAATAAAACGCCTATACTTTTGATATGGGATTCTGAAGAAAATCCTCGACAGACACGATTGCTTGAGCAATTGGCTCGCGTCTCGGGCTTGTGCACTATACTATCATCGGACCATACTTTTACTCTCGACCAAACACTGGGCAATCTGCCGAGATATAATATCCCGGTAAAACCCGAACCTTCTGAAACGAGCTTGCTTCTTGCCGGTCACTATTGGCAAAAAGCCGGTTCTGTGGTCCTCGCCTCCGGATACGACCCGGAAGCGGTTATCCTGGGTTCGGCCCTGGCTTGCCATTCGTACTCACCGCTTATCGTAACAAGCGGCAGAGAACAGCCACGTGCTCTCTCGCGAAAGCTGAGCTCGCTGGGCGTCAGTCGCGTCATATACGTAACTTCGAAAACCGTAACAGCCGATTCCGAGATTAGTTTTCCGTCGCAGAAAACCGAATTTATCGGAGTCGAAGAGGCCCAAAAGCGATTAATTGAAAAACTTAACGCTCGGAATATACAAAACATTATTCTGTTTCGCGTTCCTGATAAGTCCGCCGATGGGAAATCCGTATCCTGGCTGGCGCCTTACCTCAGCCTCATCCACAGGGCGGCTCTGGTTCCATGTTACTCTGCCGACCCCTTGGCTGCCGAGTCAAAGCTCGAATCCGTGATTCGAAAGTACTCAATCAGGCCACGAACAATAACCATATTAGGTGACTATGAAGACGTCGGTCTTGTTACAAAAACAACCGTAAATGATCCGAACGCTTATGAAATATCAGCGGAACTTTGCCCCCAGCTTTCGCAAGACCGAGTTGCAGAGATGGGAGTGGGCCGGATTCCACTGAAACAATTGTGGGCTGCATCAACACTTATAGCCTATGGCGTCGCCCGGAACCATATTCTCGGTCAGGAACCACCAAACGTACTTATGATAGCCAATCCGAGCCCCGATTACGGTGCATTACCACTCTGTGAGACCATCAGTCGGGCTACCGCCAATGAATTCAAGAACCTAAGAATCCAAACAAATGAGTTTTATCATGTATCCTGCAATAACCCGCTTCTACGAAATCTTGTCGGTGACTCTCAATTAATAATATTCGAGGGTCATATATCCGACTTTTCACTGTTTGAAGACCGCTCTTACTATGGAGATGAAGATGACCCTTACAGCTATGAATATGGTAACGGTCAATATGAAGAATACACCGATACCTCGGATTTCACAGAGAACCATACAGATGATGACGATGACTGGTCGAATGAGGATGATAACTCAAACGGTGTCGAAATAAATCCACAGGAACCGGGCGGGCGGGTGGATTCAGATTACGAGACGTTCGAAACGGATATTCATCACCAGCCTGACGAATCTTCGCAAGTTACAGACCCTTGCGATCTGGAGGGAATGCCCCTGATTTTAATTCAAAGCTGTCACTCACTGGACGACACGGTTCTGGATATATTAACCTCCGGTGCTGTAGGTATAGTCGGCAGTAAGACAAATATTCACAGTGCCTCCGGAAGCGCATTTATCAAGGCGTTTTGTGACGGGCTGTTATACAGAAGCAACACCGTAGGAGAGGCCATGCGCGATGCCAAAAACTACCTGCTGTGCGTTGGCGCCCTCAAAAAAGCACGCGGGCATACACAATATGCCAAAGCTGAGAGGGTGGCATATAGTTTCCACCTGTGGGGCGACCCGGAGCTGCGGTTATATACCGGCCTGCAGAACAGTCAGAAATTAAAGCCGGTCTCGGGAAGATTTGTCGAGCCGGACAAGATTTCTATCAAAATACCGGCCAGGCGTTTACCGACCTCAAGAACCGAAAAGTACTTCCTCCGCATGTTTCCCGGCAGTGAAGCTGCAGGCATTTTGAAAAGGCTCAAAGGTAAGGAAATTCGCAGGGTAGCACCGATATACTTCTTCAGAATTCCATTGCCGAAGGGCTTTGAGCCCATCCAATACACCGGCCTGAAAAAATCTGATGACACGACCATTAGAGCTACATTTTTTGTTGATTCCTTCAAACGATTCCTCTACATAGTATATTTTCCTGAAAAAGAGGAAAAAGAGCAGGTTTTTACGCTCAGGTTTATAAAGCGAAAAATTACAACTGAAACGCCGTTACAAAAAGTCTCTGGAATGTAAATGATTAACCGTAATCGTGCAGCAATACTGACCGCTTTAATACTCATAGCCGCCGGAGCTTTATGTGCATGGCTGAGAATAAAATATACTCTGAAAGCCGTCGGCTTTCAGGACAGTAGGGCCTGGCGTTTGACATACGATATAAATTTATCATCCACAAGAGAAGGTAAAATCCGTATCGCTCTTCCGGACAGTACGCCATATAGTCATATCTACCGGGAGACATTTTCACATCAGGGGATTTGGGTGGATTTACTTCGAAACAAGAGAACCAAGGGACGCGAAGCGTCTGTTGTGTCAATGGCCGGTTATCAAAGAGGCCGCTTTTTGGCACACTTTGATATACAGCTAAAACCCGACCAAAAATCAAAGTTACCACCCGTCGAAGAAAAAATATCAGCTAACGACAGGGCTTACTATCTGCGTGCCGAAAAAGATGTTCAAATAACCGGACCGGGGCTTGCAAATATCTTGAACCAGCTCGCCAATGAGCAAATGACGAAAACCGAACTATTAACTCGTATCTTCGATTACTGCGCGGAAAATATTATCAAAGGCGAAAAAGACATATTCTCAGATGCTGAGAATACCCTGGAGCACGGCATTGGAAACACTCTGGGCCGGGCACGGGCAATGGTAGCCCTGTGCCGCCTGTCCAAAATACCCGCACGATTGGTTGCGGGATTCATTCTCGAAAATACTCAGGAAGCTCAGGTGCATTACTGGGTTGAAGCTTTTTCCCAAAAAAAATGGCTTTCTTACGACCCTGAGAACGGTTATTCCGCCCAGTTGCCGATTACCTTTCTGCCTATAACTCGTGACAGCATCGACATCGTCAGAGGGCCAGATACTCTCGGCTATCAATCCAGGTACTCTATCAGGCGACTGCTGACCCCCACTTCTTTCATCTCTTCACAGAAAAGTCGATTACTGAATATCGTCGATTTGACAAGATTGCCCCCGAGCATGCAGGAAATAGTGTCCCTGATACTTCTTTTGCCATTAGCGGCACTTATCACAACAATCTTAAGAAATATCATCGGCATACAGACCTTCGGCACCTTCACACCAAGCCTGATTGCATTGAGCTTCATCCATGCCGACTGGCGAACCGGCGCCCTGGTGTTCTTTATCGTACTGAGTGTAGGCATATTGGCACGATTACTCCTGAACAAACTGCAACTTCTAATGGTAGCTCGACTTAGCATCGTTCTTACCCTGGCGGTGTTATGCATGGTTTTGGCGGTATCGGTTTTAGACTACCTGAACTTGACACCAAGTGCCAGTGCCGTATTGTTGCCGATGGTAATATTGACAATGATGATTGAACGATTTAACATCATAGCGGAAGAAGACGGTCTGCCGAACGCCTTAAAGATATTTGCCACAACTATTTTGGTATCGGTATGCTGCTTTCTCGTTATGAAAGTGGAGCTGGTCGGCAGGCTCGCCTTGATATTTCCCGAGGTACAGTTATTTAACATAGCAATCCTTTTACTGATAGGACGTTATTCAGGGTACCGGCTCAGTGAAATCTGGCGGTTTCGTGATATAACGCAGATACCCTTTAAATGAGAGGCCCGGATGGTTCGCGCAGGTAAACTCCCTTTTTGGTTATGGCCTTCAGAGTTCAGGCGAAATGGAATTATTGGCATAAACTCTCGTAACATCAATCTCATATTTCCTTTTAATCCCCGTTCTAATTACGCCCTGGTTGACAACAAAGCTTTAACGAAAAAGTTATGCGAATCACGTCATATACCAGCGCCCCAAACCTATGCATTAATCCAGCGCTTCGGAGATATAAGAAGAAGCATAGACCTTCTATTCGGCCTGTCGAGCTTCGTTATCAAACCAACACGCGGGGCGGGGGGCCGAGGCGTCTTGGCCATAGCTCATCGAAGTGGTAAAGGATTTAAGAACACCAAAGGAGAATTATTCTCTCTGGAACAGATAAGATACCACATCTCGACCATACTATCCGGGCTTTACTCGCTTAGCGGACAGCCCGACCAGGCAATGATAGAGAAACTCATCGAACCTCACCCTGTGTTCAAAGGACTTACGGTCGCCGGCACCCCGGACATCCGCATAGTAATCTACAAAACGACTCCCATAATGAGTATGCTCCGGCTGCCCACAGAGGCCTCGAAGGGAAGGGCCAACCTGCATCAGGGGGCCGCGGGCGTCGGCATAGACCTTGAAACAGGAATAACTTACGGCGGGGTCTGGCGCGACCGTGTGTTTGATGTTCACCCGGATACGGGGGCTTCTCTCGGCGGAGTAACGATACCGATGTGGAAAGATGTGCTAAAAATAGCAATGCAGCTTAGCTGCGCCATCGGTCTGCAATATGCGGGTGTGGATGTCCTTCTGGATGCCGAAGACGGTCCGTTGATTCTGGAGGCCAATGCCCGGCCGGGCCTGTCTATTCAAATTGCTAATCGCTGCGGCCTTTGGCAAAAACTTAGAAACACAAATCTCAAGCAAGGCTTTGCCTGAGTCAGGCAAATAAAGCTTTTCGAATTGAGCAAAAGAAGATTCCCAAAATCCCTCTTTCGCTTCGAGCCAAATACCCGTATAATCTCAAAGAAGTGCATAAGCCATAAGTGCACAAGAGCATAAGTCAAAAGGAAAAGAATTGGCCACGGAAGAGTCCAAAAAGCAACAGATGCCGCATTTATTTTGGGGCAGATAATGGGTTATTTTCGGAAAAATATCGAAAAAGTAGAAGGTTACGAGCCGGGTTTTCAGCCGAAGAAAACTGACATACTAAAGCTGAACACCAATGAAAATCCGTATCCGCCAACGCCTGCGGTAATGAAGGTGTTAGCCGAAATCAGCGCAGAACGGCTTCGCCGATACCCCGACCCAATTGGAAATGAATTTCGGCAGGCGGCGGCGGAAGTTAACGGTGTGCTGCCCGAAAATATTATGTGCTGCAACGGCGGAGATGATTTGCTGACTATTGCTTGTCGTGCGTTTTGTGATGAGAATCGACCTGTTGCATATCCTGTTCCGACGTATTCACTCTATCCGGTATTAGCCAAATTGCAAAATTGCAATGCAATTGAAATTCCGTTCGATGACGAATTCGACCTGCCGGCAAAATTGGTGAGCACTAATGCGGCCTTGACTATTGTCTGTAATCCGAACGCACCGAACGGCAGCTTTATAAGTATCGACGAGTTGGCTTCGTTGGCAGATAAATTGAGTGGGGTATTGCTGATTGATGAGGCCTATGTGGATTTTGCCGAGGCCAATTGCACCGGGCTGGCCAAAGAATTTGATAATGTGATTATACTTCGGTCGATGAGCAAAGGATATAGTCTTGCGGGGATACGGTTTGGATATGCAATCGCCCAGCCTGACTTAATAGCGGGCTTGATGAAGGTCAAGGACTCCTATAATGTTGATGTTGTCGCCATCGCCGTGGCCACTGCAGCGATAAAAGACCAAAAGTATTTCAAAGAAATAACCGAAAAAGTAAAGAAGGACCGCGACACACTGGTTGCACAACTGCGCGGTTTGAAATTCAAAGTGCCGGAAAGCTGTGCCAATTTTGTTCTCGCCCAGAGCAAAAACTGCGAGGCAAGTAAGATTTATGATAAACTGATTCAACGAAAGATATATATCAGATACTTTAACCTGCCCGGACTAAATGATAAGCTGAGAATAAGTGTCGGCACAAGCGAACAAAACGATAAACTTATTTCGGCTTTGAAAGAAATCCTGTCGGAGTAAGACCAAAAACCCAAGACTAAAGACCCAGGCAAATTAGATATAAATTAAATAAGAAGCTGGATTCCCGCTTCCGCGGGAATGACATAAAAAAGGACGCTCTTATGGAAGATAGAACCGCCAAAGTCCACAGGCAGACAAAAGAAACAGACGTCACGGTCCAGCTTAATCTGGACGGCGTCGGCAAATACGAGATCGACAGCGGCATCGGCTTTTTGGACCATATGCTCACACACCTGAGCAAGCACAGCAAAATCGACCTTGTGGTAAAAGCCAAAGGGGATCTGGTCGTTGACGCTCACCATACGGTCGAAGATATAGCGATATGCCTCGGTGAATGCTTATTAAAAGCTCTTGGTGATAAAAAAGGGATTGCCAGATACGGCCATAGTTCCGTGCCAATGGAAGATGCTTTAGCGAATGTATCTGTTGATTTGTCGGGCAGGGCAAACTGTGTATATAATGTTGAGTACCGAACAGATAAAATCGGTGATTTTGACGTCGAGTGTCTGGAGGAGATGCTGCGGAGCTTCGCAAATAACGGCAAGTTTAATCTACATATAAACGTGCCTTACGGGACAAACAGCCATCATATAGCTGAGGCTATTTTCAAGGGATTGGGTAAGGCTCTTGGTACGGCTGTCAGCATTCTCGGGACGGATGTCCCAAGCACGAAGGGGATGTTGTGATTGAGGAACCTAAGAGTGAATATCGAAGTGGGATAGGCACCGATATCCACCGGCTGGTTGAGGGCAGGAAGCTGATGCTCGGTGGGGTTTATTTGTCGTACCCGGCTGGGCTGGCCGGCCACAGCGACGGCGATGTGGGCCTGCACGCTGTCATCGATGCTCTGCTCGGTGCAAGCGGGATGGGCGATATAGGGACATTATTTCCCGACACCGACCCGCGATGGAAGGACGCAGACAGCAAGGAGCTTTTGTTTATTGTAAAGGAGCGACTTGAAGAAAAAAAATGGGAAGTGGTCAATATCGATTTGATTATACATGCAGAAGAACCGAAGCTTGAGCCGGTCAAAGGGCAAATGAAAAGGTGTATCGCAGGGCTTTTGGGGATTGATTTTACGGCGGTGAACGTCAAGGCGAAAACTAACGAGGGGCTCGGCGATATCGGGGCCGGTGAGGCAATGGCTGCTACGGCAACGGCACTTTTGAGAAAGAAGAGAAGAAGAACAATATAAATGATAATTGATTATTGATTCAAACTAACCTATTCTTTATGTCATTCCCGCGCAAGCGGGAATCCAGTTTTACGGCCCTGGACCCCTGCTTTCACAGGGGCGACATGGTCGGTTTTTACTTTTTGCAACGGAAACTAATTAAGAGTTTATTGATGGTATTTACGTATGACTTTGAATCTCTATAACAGTTTGACGAGAAGGAAAGAGGAATTCAAGCCGTTGAAAAAAAACAAGGTTGGCATATATGTCTGCGGGCCGACCGTATATGGGCACGCACATCTTGGACATGCGAAAAGTTATGTTAGCTTCGATGTGCTGGTCAGGTATCTTCGTTATCTGAATTACAATGTTACTTACGTGCAGAATATAACTGACGTGGGTCATCTAACCGACGATGCGGACGAAGGTGAGGATAAGATTGCCGCCGCAGCAAAAAAAGAGAAAATGCATCCAATGGCGCTGGCGGAATACTACACTCGCAGTTACTTCGAGGACATGGACAGGCTGAACTGCGTTCGGCCTGATATAAGCCCGCGAGCCAGTGGTCATATACTCGAACAGATAGGGATGGTAACGACACTTCTGAAAAAAGGCTATGCTTATACGGCCAACGGCTCGGTGTATTTCGATGTGTCTAAGTTCAAGGACTACGGGAAACTCTCCGGCAGAAATGTCGAAGAGATGTTAGCCGGTGCCCGGGTGGAGGTTTCGCCGGATAAAAAGAACCCGGTTGATTTTGCACTCTGGAAGAAAGCTGAGCCGAACCATATTATGAAATGGCCCAGTCCGTGGGGGATGGGCTATCCGGGCTGGCATCTCGAATGCTCGGTAATGAGTATGAAATATCTGGGCAAGACAATCGACATACACGGCGGCGGACTGGAAAATCAATTCCCCCATCACGAGTGTGAAATTGCCCAGTCGGAGGCTGCCAACGGCGTGCAGTTCGTTCGATACTGGGTGCATCATAATATGGTTACCGTTGACGGGCAAAAGATGGGTAAGAGTCTGAATAATTTTATCACGCTCAAACAAGCTTTTTCAGGTTCTCACGAGAGACTGACCAGATTCTATGACCCGCTGGCGATAAGACAGTTGCTTTTGAACAGCCATTACAGAAGCCCGCTGGATTTTTCAGATGCGGCCCTGTTCGCGGCGCAGAGCGGCTACGGAAAAATAACCGAGACAGTCAAAGCAGTACGAAAAAGAATGGACACAGCGAAGGAAGGCTCAATCGACGAGGAGATAGCAGGGCAGCTAAAACAGATGAGGGAAAAATTCGAAGCGGCAATGAATGATGACTTGAATACCTCTGTTGCGCTTTCAGTTATGTTTGAACTTGTTCGGCTGGCGCAGAAACTGCTTAAGGACAGCCGTACAACCCAGGGAACCCTTAACATAATTAATGTTCTATTTGACCGGCTGGGCGGCGATTGTCTGGGTATCGTAAAAGAGGAGTATCCACAAACCAGCCCGGCTGGTGATGAGCTGATGGACAAGCTCGTCAATGTTTTGATTGAGCAGCGAAACGAGGCTCGCAAAAACAGGGATTTTACCAAGGCCGATGAGATTCGTGCCAAACTGGATGAAATGGGTATTTTGCTGGAAGATAAGCCGGATATGACTACCTGGAGAATGAAATGAGGATACTCGGTATCGACCCGGGTTTGCAGGTCTGCGGATATGCCTGTTTGGAGGCGAGCGAAGATAAGGAAAAGCTAATTGAAGCAGGCGTTATCAGCATAGTGGGCGGCTTGGCTATAGAGCAAAAATTGAATAGGATAGCTGAAGACACCCAGTCGCTTCTAAAAAGTTTCAAGCCCGATGTTGTAGCAGTGGAAGAATTGTACTCACACTACGCCCATCCGAAAACAGCGATATTGATGGGACACGCAAGAGGTGTTATACTACAGAAGTGTGCCCAGGCGGCAATCGAGGTCAGAAGCTTTAGCGCGACACGTATAAAAAAATCAATTACCGGTAACGGCAGGGCATCGAAGGAACAGGTGCAAAAAACTATTCAAACGATTTTACGCCTGCCGCGGATACCGGAGCCGAACGATGTGGCCGATGCTATAGCATCGGCGCTGTGCTGTGCAAATTCGATAAATAGTATTGTTATCTGATAAATTACGCTCAAAAAACCATCAAAATAATAAATTGATGCATTATAGCAAGCATCAAAATCGACCTAAGATGTCTTGCTATTGGAATTAAGGTGTCTGACAAATGGCGTTATTGTTTGAGTGGGATAGCAGAAAAGCTCGGTCGAACAAGAAAAAGCATGGAATCACTTGTGAGGAAGCCTCAACCGTCTTTGGTGATATTTTATCTATTACAATTATTGATCCTGTCCATTCAGTTGGAGAAGATAGATTTGTTACTATTGGCACATCGGTCAACGATAGACTAATCGTAGTTGTACATACAGAACATGATGATATCATACGCATCATTAGTGCCCGGAAGGCCACCAGTCATGAGCGAAAACAATATGAGCAGGCATAAGCAAATATTTTCGTCCGGAGAAAGATATGAGAAAAGAGTACGATTTTAGTAAAGGCTCCAGAGGTAAATACGCCGGTAAATATAAAGCAGGGACGAATATCGTTCTGCTCGACCCTGACGTAGCCAAGGTGTTCAAAACACCGGGCGCTGTTAATCGAGCTTTAAGGTCACTGGCTGAAATAATCAGGACACAAAAACAAGAAGCATAGCCATGATAGCCAGCATTGAAGGAAAACTCATCAAGCTTGATAGCGACTGCTGTTTGGTGCAGGTAGGAGCGGTCGGCTATGAAGTAATGCTGCCGAGCTATTGCGTAAATGCACTTTCCGGCGAGGTCGGCTCGGATATATCTCTCTGCACTATGGAATACTATGAAGGCACACTTGGCGGCGGAAACCTGATACCGAGAATGGTTGGTTTCTTAAATGTGGGCGAAAGGGATTTTTTCACTAAATATATAAGTGTCAAAGGAATGGGCATAAAGAAGGGACTGCGGTCGCTGAGCATCCCGATAGCCACAATAGCAGCAGCGATAGAAAATGCCGATGATAAAACATTGATGTCACTGCCATCGATAGGCAGAAGAATGGCTCAGCAAATTATCGCTGAGCTAAAGGGGAAATTACAAACTTTCGCAGCCGGCGCCGAACCGGCGAGGACGACAGAAGCCGGCTTTAAACCTTTCCAGATCGAGGCCCTGGAAATCCTTATCGCCTGGGGTGAAAAAAGAAACGAAGCGATGGAGTTGATTGAATTGGCTTGTCGGAAACACCCCGATATAAATTCGGCCGAAGCACTTGTGCCTTTGGTATATAGGTTACAACAGGGAGTAGAAGTTTGAAAAAGGAAATACGAAACTCGAATAACGAAATCCGAAACAAATCCGAATGCGGACACGCACGCTTCTGACAGGCGTGACCAAATGACCAGAATTCGAAATTGAATATTTTGAACATTTGAAATTTGAATTTTGAGATTGCTTCGAATTTCGAAATTCGATATTCAAATTTTTAGTATTTATATTATGGCAATAGGCAGAATCATAAGCGGGCAGTCTTTGAACGAGCAGGAAGAGAGTTTTAACGTCTCGCTCCGGCCAAATTTCTTAGGCGAGTGTGTAGGCCAATGCAACGTCAGAGAAAAAGTTGCAATAGCGATAGCAGCGGCCAAACAAAGGTCTGAGCCGTTGGAGCACATCTTGTTTTACGGCCCGCCGGGGCTCGGCAAAACTACACTTGCCCATGTCGTGGCGAACGAGATGGGGGCAAGGATACGATGCTCATCGGGGCCGGCGCTGGCAAAGGCCGGTGACGTTATGGGCCTTTTGAGCAATATCAACACCGGCGACGTGCTTTTTATCGATGAGGTTCATCGGCTCAGTACGCCGGTCGAAGAGTTTATTTATCCGGCGATGGAAGATTTCAAGGTCGATTTTACTGTCGATAGCGGTCTGCACGCAAAGACGATAAATTTCCCGCTGAAGCGTTTCACGTTGATTGGTGCGACGACACGTGCCGGACTGCTGAGCGCTCCACTTCGCAGCCGATTCGGGATGCTCTATCATCTGGATTTTTACAACAGCGCCGAACTGTCAGAGATTCTGGATAGGTCGGCGGAACTGCTAAGCTTGCAGTGCGAGGACGGGACGCTGGAATTGATTGCTAACCGCTCCCGCGGCACGCCGCGAGTAGCGAATCGACTCCTTAAACGAGTCCGTGACTATGCACAGGTAAAAGGCTCAGGAGTGCTTAGTACCGGCATTGTCGAAAACGCTCTGAAAATGGAGCAGATTGACACGTTAGGCTTGGATGAATTAGACAGAGCGGTTTTGCGTGCGCTGGCTAATGTCTATGACGGCGGGCCGGCCGGTATCGAGGCAATCGCAGCTACACTCGGCGAAGAAAGGGACACGCTGGAGGATGTGGTAGAGCCGTATCTTTTGCAAATCGGATTCCTGCGCAGAACCAAACGCGGCAGAGAAGTTACCAAACAAGCCTGCGAGCATTTAGGACTAACGTGCCATAAAAAGAAACACAACTCCAAACAGTCCGAGCTTTTTGAACAGGGCAATGGATAAATCAGAGTTGAAAAAATGGCTTCAAAACGACGTCCTAAAGTTCCAGTTAGTATAGAGGCCGAGGTTCTCTTCAAAGCTAATCATATTTGTTGCATATGCCATAATAAGGGAAAAGACGTACAAATTCACCACATCGATGGCAATAAATCAAACAATAACCCTGCCAACTTAGCAGTTCTTTGCCTCGATTGCCATAGTCAAGTTACTGGAAGAAGGGGTTTAGGTCGTTCTTTCACACCTAGCGAAGTTCGTATGTATAAACGTTCATGGGAACAATATGTTCAGGACAAAAGAAGGGTACATAAACCACAAATTCGTTATAGAAAGGAGCTTATCTCTCAAATAGACTTAATAGTGTGCGAAATTCTAGGGTGCCGAACAAACAACCCTCGCAGTGAGGAACTTCTGGGTCTCCTATATGAACTTCACATTTGGCGAGGAAATCACGAAATCGACAAAAAAATTGTTGAAGGATTACATCATCTTGCGTTGATGAGCGGTCTGGCTTCACCGCGACTTGCCTCGCTTGTGTCCAACAAACTATGGGAGATGTGTTGGCATTTTGCAGGTCCTGACTACGTCCCAATCGACAAACACGACTCGCAACAAATACTTGACTGTATTAACGCACTTTCTACGCTGGCCGATTTCAATTGCGAATTCGGACATGGCAGAAAGCCAACAGATTCAATCGCTGAACATGCGGAAGATTTCTTCGAAGTTGGGCTTTGGTATAACAACAAACGTATTGTAAATGCAGTAATACGCTTATATAAGAGCGCACTCAAGGCCTGTTACTCTGAGGGCAAACTTGATTTTAAGTATGGTCGGACAACGCTCCGACGGTCTATGCGAAAGATTCAAAAGCTATTAACTGAGGAACAGCCCAGTTGGTCTTGTCAGTGGCGTCAGCTCGCTGCCTTAATGGATTTGAATACGGCTTAGTTTTTTAAGATTTATTTTGCCATTTTGGGCGGATTTCAACTTCCAATTTTCGAGACCACATTAGCAAACACACATCCACCAAAACACTGCAGTTGTCGATATTCGGCTCTCGCATTTCACTGGGGATTCTATATAGTAAACGATTGACAGCCGTGGTAAGGGCCCTATAATACGAAATAATCGATATTCTACACAACTATTCGGGTACCTAATTATTGTGATAACAAAAGAAGAAATCCTCAAATCGCTTGCTAAAGACAAACCAGAACTGCAGAGACAGTTTAAGGTCAGAAAGCTGGCGTTATTCGGGTCGTATGCCAGAGGCGAACAGAGACCGGACAGTGATGTGGATATCCTTGTCGAAGTCGACCCGTCTATAGGCCTGGAGTTTGTAACCCTCGCAGAAAGATTCGAGAAACTGCTTGGGACATCTGTTGACCTGGTGTCGATACGAGCTGTTACCGCCAAAGCGATGGAATTCATCGAGCCGGAACTGATTTATGTCTAAAAGACCCGTTGATTTATTGCTGGACGATATTTGTGAAGCGATCGACAGAATCGAGCAATATATAAGCGGTATGTCGTTTGATATGTTTTCGAAGGACCGCAAGTCCGTAGATGCGGTAGTTAGGAACCTTGAGATTATAGGAGAAGCTTCGAATCGACTGCCGGCTGACTTCAAAAACAGTCATTCGCAGATACAGTGGAACAAAGTCGTAGGTCTGCGGCACCGGATAGTCCATGAATATTTCGGTATAGACCTTCAGATTGTCTGGCAAATCCTGCAAAAAGATTTGCCTTCTTTGCGGGAGGCCATATCACAAATTCGCGGTTAGGAATTCAAGGAATGGTGGCTAACGCAGAATTATAAGAGATACCAACTTTGGCGGAGTTCACATTATTTTTTTTTAGCTTGCCACAGCCTGCTTCGCAGGCCTCGCAATGACGGTCGTGGTAACATTGGTAACAACTGAAAACACTACTCCCATTCAATTGTGGCCGGCGGCTTGCTGGATATATCGTAAACGACCCGATTGACACCCCTGACCTCATTTATAATCCTGCTGGATATGATGCCGAGCACCTCGTAAGGGATTTGCGAAAAATCAGCGGTCATAAAATCAACGGTCTCAACCGCACGAATAGCAATAATGTTTTCATAGCTTCGTTCATCGCCCATCACCCCAACCGTCAAGACAGGTACCAGCACGGCCAAGGCCTGTGATACCTTTCTATACAATCTCGCCGATTTTATTTCGTCTATTAAGATTTCATCAGCGGCCCGGAGAATTTCCAGTCTTTGCTCTGTTACCTCTCCGATTACCCTGACGGCCAGGCCCGGTCCGGGGAAAGGATGCCGCCAGACTATATCCTCCGGCAGTCCAAGATATTCGCCGACAACCCGAACCTCATCCTTAAACAAATCCCGCAAAGGCTCAATCAGCTCAAAGTCCATCTCGGCCGGCAGTCCCCCCACATTGTGATGCAGTTTTATATTTGCTGCAGGATTACCATCCTTTGAGCCTGACTCGATAACATCAGGATACAGCGTTCCCTGGGCCAGAAACCTGGCATTCGGAATCTTCAGAGCCTGCGATTCAAAAGCCTTGATAAACTCAGAGCCGATAATCTTTCGTTTTTGCTGGGGGTCGGTCACACCGGCCAAACCTTCCAAAAACTGCCGGGACCAATCAACAACCCGCAAATCCATGTGAAAATGGTTCCGGAAGGTGGATACGACATTTTCGCGTTCGTTCTTTCGCAGCAGGCCGTTATCGACGAAAATACAAACAAGCTGGTCGCCTATGGCCTTATGAACCAATGAAGCCACAACGGACGAATCGACGCCGCCGCTCAGCCCGCATATTACTTTGGCCTCGCCGGCCTGAGAGCGAACCGCTTCTACAGTCTCACTGACAAAATCACTCATTTTCCAGTCGCCGCGGCAGCCGCAGATATCGTACAGGAAGTTTTTCAAAATCCGCGTTCCTTTGGGGGTATGTGAAACCTCAGGGTGGAACTGAACACCGAAAAATTTTCTTTTTTTGTGCTTTACTGCAGCAAATGGGCAGGTATCGGTAGTTGCTAATTTGACGAAATCATCCCCCCGCTTGATACTTGCGGGGGCGAGCTGGTCGCCGTGGCTGGCCCAGGCCGTGATTGAATCCGGCATATTCGCAAACAAATCGCTCTTATCAAGAATGGACAAAGTTGTTCGCCCGTACTCACGTCTTTGTGCAGCAATTACTTTTGCCCCTAAAATCTGACAGCCTAACTGCATTCCGTAGCAGATGCCCAAAATAGGCACGCCCAATTCAAAGATTTTCTCATCACATTTTGGTGCATTTTCGTCATAGACACTTGCGGGCCCGCCGGACAATATCAACCCCTTGACACCCAGTCGTGATAATGCCTCTGCTGTTATATCCGCCCGGCAAATTTGTGAATATACATTCTGTTCGCGAACCCTCCGTGCTATCAGTTGACCGTACTGGCTGCCAAAGTCCAGGATGGCGATTATTTCTCGGCTCATATAACACGGTTGGGTGGACGATTTTAGAACTGCTGTATCCGTCTATCCCGTTACCCTTGATTTACAAATAACATCGTAAGTCTTTTGTTATCTTAGACTTCAAAGGGTGATTATAGTGAGGAGAACTGCTGGTGTCAAGTCCAATAGACTCGCGATGACCCATTTTTGAGGCAGGTTTGGCTGGAAGCGATGAATTTAGAGTC
>CAYUFX010000007.1:0-90758 GCA_964444135.1 uncultured Pirellulales bacterium
TGGAGAGGTGTCGGAGCGGCTTATCGAGCCGGTTTCGAAAACCGGTGTGCCCTTTGCGGGTACCGCGGGTTCGAATCCCGCCCTCTCCGGTACTCATAAGTACATAAGAGCTATGCAAAATTGAGGTTAGGCATACTTTGAAAAGAAAAAATTGTCTTTTAATTTTTACTTTTCAAACAATAAATTATTGCCCGGCAAGCAGCTATTTGATTATTTAAGAAAATCAAAGACTGGATTTTCTTAAATAATATATGCCTAACCTCGATTTTGCAAAAGATTCATAAGTGCATAAGAGTACAAAAATATAAGCACACAAGAATACTTATAAATTATGCGTGTAGCCTTGGGACAATTCAATGCGATGGTGGGTGATTTGGATGGCAACGCCCAGAAGATGCGCGATATCTATGCCGAGGCGGTTCGGTCTAATGTGGATTTGTTGGTCTTTCCGGAGTTAGCTATTTGCGGCTATCCTCCGGAGGATCTGCTGCACAAGAAGCATTTCTTGACAGACTGCTCATTAGCCCTTGATAAACTGGCCGCTGATTGCCCGGAGAAAACGATAATAGTCGGCTTTGCCGAAGCCTACTCCGCCGAAGCGGCTGCGAAGGCTGGAAGCTATCAGGAAGCCAGCTACAATTCCGCTGCTGTATTACAAGGCGGGCGGATAAGCAAGATTTATCGAAAGGCCCAACTGCCGAATTATGGCGTGTTCGATGAGCCAAGATATTTCCAGCCCGGCACCGAACCGGTGGTAATCAATGTAGGCGGTCTCAATGTTGCTGTTACTATCTGTGCCGATATCTGGGAAATCGAGTGGCTTTTCGATTTCCTCAAGGGTGCAGGCCAAATCCAGATGATTCTGAATATCTCAGCCTCGCCGTTTCATGTCGGCAAGATTAAGAAAAGGCAGGAGATAGTTGGCCGATGTGCGAGCCAGTTCAATAGCGCTGTGGCCTATTGCAATCTTGTCGGCGGTCAGGATGAATTGATTTTTGACGGGCGAAGTATGTTCGCTGATTCGACCGGCAAGATAATAGCCAAGGCACGGGCGTTTGATGAGGATTTACTTATTGCTGATATTGTTCCGAGGACCAACGGGGTAGTGCAGGTTGAGCCGATGCAAGCTGCCGCCCCGCAGCCGGGTGACATTCCCGATGAAATTTATCAGGCACTTGTGCTCGGCACAAGAGACTATGCTGGCAAAAACGGTTTTGCGAAAGTGCTGCTCGGCCTGAGTGGAGGTATAGATTCTTCGGTTACGGCTGCTATCGCCGTTGCTGCTTTAGGTGCCGAAAATGTCGTCGGCCTGACAATGCCCTCGAAATTCAACAGTCCCGAAACGATTGGGGATGCTGAAAAGCTGGCAAGAAATCTGGGTATCGAATTTTTAACCATCCCGATAGAACCTATGCTTCAACAATTCGATAAGGCCTTAAAAACTGCCAGGGGCTGGAACAGCGAAGGTATTGCTTACGAGAATTTGCAGGCCAGAATCCGAGGCTGCATCCTGATGTCGCTTAGTAATCAGTTTGGCTCTCTGGTACTAACGACGGGTAATAAAAGCGAAACCGCAGTGGGCTATGCGACTCTTTATGGTGATACGGCGGGGGGCTTTGCCGTGATAAAAGATGTTCCCAAGACAATGGTCTATGAATTGGCCGAGCACATAAACAAAATATCCGAACGACAAATTATACCTGCTGATGTTATAACCCGACCTCCCAGTGCCGAGTTGAAGCCCGACCAGAAAGACAACGACTCACTGCCGGATTACGATTTACTTGATAAAATTCTCAAAGGCTATATTGAAGAAGACAAGTCCGCACAACAGCTCGTTGAATCGGGTCTATCGCGGGATGTTGTCCTGCGGGTAATTCGTATGGTTGACCGCAACGAATACAAAAGAAGGCTTTCTCCGCCGGGTGTGAAAATTACACCAAAGGCTTTCGGTAAAGACAGAAGACTGCCGATTACTAACCGTTACGGTTCCTGCAAACAATAGGCGTATTTCGTCTGCGATTGTACATACAAAATTATCCGCCAGTGAGGGCATCTGCAACAGCTCTGCCGAATAGAATTGAAGCTGCCGGATCTCTGCCGGTTATTATCGATCTGTCCTGCTCGACAGGGATACCTGTATATACGGCCCCAGAGAGGATAAGTATGTTACGTTCGGACAAAAAGCTGGTGGCTCTGACACCGGTGAGTACTCCGGCGTTGGCCAGGATAGTAGGTGCTGTGCTGATTGCAGCGAGGATCTTTCTCTGACGCACCGCCTCACGAGCGAGATTCAGTGCAGCAGGATTGGCAGCATATTCAACGGCTCCCAGACCGCCAATAAATATTATCGCATCGTAATCATCGACTCTCAATTGACCTACCAGAATGTTTGCCTCGGCTATATTTCCAAGCGCACCTCTGATAATTCCTATTCGTGTGCTTGCGATAACTGTCTGAACTGCTGCTGCGTCAAGCGCCCTTTTTGTTTCGAAAAGCTCCTCGTCGCGGAAATTTTGACTGGCAACAATCAACGCTGCTCTTTTTGTTCCTGTGCCCTCTTGTAATGCTTCTGCTGCGGCTTGCTCTATTGGATGGCCGACGCAAATTATATAAAGCGGCTCCAGTCCTCTTGTTAAGCCGCAGGCTCTGCTGACTCCCTTTGTATCAAAACCACCGATTGTTACAGAACCCAAATTCAAACAGACAGCTTGCAGTAGGATATTCTGGGCGATGTGCCCGGCTTCGAGGAGCATATATGTTCTGGCCTTATTGCGAAACTGGCTCGTAAGCTTTCTGACAGAGCCTGCAACAATAATATCACAGCCGGCCGTGGCCACGGATTCCTGCATCGAAGCTGCTGCTGCTAAGCCGCTGCGGATATCCTGGTTTGAAGTTTGCTCCAGACTGTGTTCGGCCGGTCGATAAACAAACAATCCCTCCTCAGTGGCAAAATATAAGTCTATGGGATAAGTCTCCCCAGCCGATGGTGCCGTTCGCAGGCCTCTTTGCTGATCTGTTATGCCCTGACCGGCCCAGGCCAATTGTCCGATGTACTCAGATTCGAGGGGTATGCTGGAAAATAAGCGCACACTTCGCCGTTTGGCCAAGGCCTCTTCGAAACTGACTGTCCCCGTTAGTTGTGGCTTTGTAAGTCGAACTATCTTTTGTGGTGACCGTGTCCTGCGCTGGCCGAGACAAAGTGCTGCGAAACAAACTAAGACTATTCCAAGAATTGTTAAACGTTTCATTTTCTTTGTCCTCCAAAATTAAAGACCCAAGACCACAGACCCAAGACCAAACTTTTACAGGTTCTGTGTCTTGAATCTGGAGTCTCGCAATATATTTATTCATATTATACACATTCAATCCCGGATTTCCCAGATTAAACTTTATTTTTAAGCGGTTACTGGCACCCTATTTCGCCTCGCATCCGGCAAGTGCGAGCATAAATCCAACAGGTGCGGGTTAGCCCACTGAGGAACCGACTTTGACATTTTACCGTCCGTCAGTTAGAATTATTGGCGTCCAGTGCCTGGGATGGTTTTGTGGAAATGCCGACGGTGAGAATTTCCATCATGTATTGAACAGAGGAAGGATATTAACTTTACTATGTGTTGATAGGGCTAATTAATGATTCCAGTTGACATTTCAAAAACCAGCGGTTCTAAGAATAAAGTATATGCCGGTGGGCTTTTATTCTTTGTGCTTTTTTCGTCTCTGCCGCCAAAAAGCTTTGAAGCCCTGGCTGGTGTTTCGGTAGGCCGATGGGCTCGCTTTGAAGCATCTGTAAAGAATACAAAAAACTACCGGAATCCCTATGGAGACGTGGCGTTAAATGTTACTTACGAGAGTCCCGATGGCAGCCGAATCAAGTTCTGGGGATTCTACGACGGCCGCCGAACCTGGAAGATTCGGTTTATGCCCGAGGAGATTGGCACCTGGAAATACAATGCTGTTTTTTCCGACGGTTCAGGCGGCATAAGCGGGACATTTGAATGCGTCCGGTCTGATATTCCCGGTCTGATTTCCGTGGACCGGACTAACCCAATGTGGTTTGGCTACAAAGGTGGCAAACATGTTTTGATTCGCAGCTTTCATTTGGGCGACCGGTTTTTTGCCGAGAACTGGCCATCTGCCAAACGCAAGTTTTTTTTAGACTGGGTGCGGACTCAAGGCTACAACATGCTCTCTGTGGCCAGTCATTATCTGAACCGGGATGCCGAAGGCCGTGGTCGCGGCTGGAGGACGCCCGACCTCTGGCCGCTAAATGCGACGGAATACCAAAAACTGGAAGTCATAATGAACGACCTGGCTGCACGCAGGATTATGATATATCCCTTTGCTGGTTTCTTCGGGCAAAGTTCAGACTTTCCTACAAATCACCTGCAGCAGGAGCAGTATATAAAATACACACTTGCTCGATTGGGACCTTACTGGAACATCCTTCTTAATGTGGCAGGCCCCGAACCGAAACTAAAACCTGATGAATTTCAAAACGCTATGACTACTGCCGACATCAATCGCCTTGGCCGAAGGATAAAGGAGCTGGATATCTTTGGACATCTCATCTCGATTCACAATCCGGGCGGAGATGACCCATTCAAAAACGAGGATTGGCTATCTTTCGTTACACTGCAGGGGTGGAAAGATATCGACCTTTTCCACATTAATAACGGTCTTTTAAAAAACCATCACGATTTCAAACCCCTTTACGCCCAGGAAGTGTTCTGGCCCGGCAATAAGTATCATAACATTCATAGTAAAGTTGATATTCGAAAAAAGGCATTTGTCATAATGATGTCGGCCGCGGCAATCAACTATGCGGATATGGAGGGTAATTCTTCTACGGGTTTTAGCGGAAGTATGGACCTATCCGAAAAAAGACAGGTCAATCATAACATTGTCAGGAAAGTCTGGGATTTTTTTGAGACGATACCTTTTTATCGAATGAGCCCGAACCAGCAGATTGTGGACAACGGCTTTTGTCTGGCAGAACAAGGCAAACATTATCTGGTGTATCTGCCGGTTGGTGGAGTTGTAAATATTGTTGTCAAAACAGGCACGTACAAAGTAATATGGATAAATGCTCAAAACACGTCCGACAGACGTTACGCAGGAATGACAAACAATGGAAGGAATCTTTCTACGCCAGGCGGCGGTGATGACTGGCTGTTGTATTTAACTGCGGAAGATATGAGCAGTGACAGTCGTGCCAGAGCCACGTCTCGGCAGATTGGCTCATAGAATCATCAGTAACAGGGTATTTGTTACCAGGAATTCTCTTGGGTTGTTTCAATGGCTGTATCGCGGCGACAAAAAGTAACTATCATCTTATTGGTTTTGTATTGGCTCAGCTTTTTTATTTTTGCGCATATACCTGTCCCTGGCCTTGTCAGAGAAGCCGGCGTTTCTGATAAAGGACTACACTTCCTTGCATATTTGATTTTAGTATTCCTGCTCTGGTTCACAGTCAGTCCGGACCAAAAAGTAGTTTGGCGAAAAGCTGTCGTATGGTGGGTGTTTATCTTGCTGACTGTGTATGGGGCAGTTGATGAACTGCTTCAGGGCTTTACGGGGCGTAATTGCGATGTTATGGATATGATCGCAAATTTGATGGGTATGTTTACAGGTTTAATTCTGCTTTCAGTTTTCACCTTTTGGCCTGCCGCCCTTTTAATTACCGGGGCGGTTATCTTTGGGATAACGAATATTACGCGAGCGAATCTGGCGGAGCTGGTGCCGGTTACAAACGTAATGTTTCATCTGTTTGCTTACCCGATTTTTAATATGCTGTGGATTTGTTATATGCGTCTTTACCTCTCCATCAAGCCCCGCACACTCAAATGGCTGATAACAGCATTAGCCGGGCCAATAGTGCTTCTGTTGACTGTGAAATTGTTCTCCGTGATTCTTGGCAAAGGTTTCGGACTGCGAGAAGTAATCGCCTCTCTTGTAGGAATTGCAGCCACGATTACCCTAATCTATCTGGTAGCATTATTTCACAAGACTCAAGACCCAAGACCCAAGACGCAAGACTAAAGACACAAGACAAACAACTTTGGTCTATAGTCTTGAGTCTGAAGTCTGTGGTCTTTAGTCTTTCTTGAAGGGTTTGTACAAGGGGTCACCTATCAGAACGAATTGCCAGGAATTAAACGGCTTTGAGTGGTAGTATGCCTCGACAAGACAACCGCCTTTGAATAACTCCTCGAAGAACGCTTTCGGCTGAGGGAATGTGTGGAGATACGGTTCGTCCACCGGACCCAGCGTTGCGGTGATGCCATCGGCCAGCATTGCGGGGCACCAGGTACTGCTGTTCGGGTCCCGCAGTTGTTGAGCCTCAAAGCTGGCGATATGAAATCCAACAGCACCATCGACAAAATCAAAGGCATCCACGTATTTTTTCGCACTATACCAGCCGCAATAAACAGCCGTCTGTGGACAACTCCCGGGGGCAAAGAGCTGCCCTGTTTGTTCGGCTTTGATTGGCATCTTCGTACTCGAACGTATAAACGCCGCCAAATCCCGCAGAGATTGGTCAAAATAGCCGTACAAATTCTTTTGTTTAAAACCTCTTGAATCGATGTAGGCAATACCCTTTAATCCTGTTTCTTCTGCTGTTAGTGCTTTGTCTATAAGGCCCTTGATTATTTCGTAGCCTGGCCCATCAAGCCGACTAACCATAAGCGTTCTGAAACCCAGACCCAGAGCGTCACCCCTTAGCATATTGGGCTGCCATCGATACAATTCGTAGGGCCGGAACAATACCATCGATAATTCACTGTCCACCGACGCATTTGTCTCTTTGCCACTGACCCGACCAATTTCAAGCTGCATCCGGGCGATTTTTTGATTGATTTGTTTTTTCTCAATCGACACCTGATTGGAGTCGAGTGCAGGGTCCTGTTCCAGTTGCTCAAGCCTTTGCTTTTCCTGGCTGAGAAGCCTCTTCAATTCGTTTAGTTTGCCTCCCATCCCCGGCAAGAGCCCTCTCGACCCTACCTTAATAGGTATGCCATAGGTTGTTACCAAACATCTGATTTCGCCGGGAAACCTTCGCTGCAGCTCCCTTCTGACTGGCAAGGCAAGGGAGCGTTCGTACTCGTCCCTGCTGATTCTCTCATGCGGATTGTATCCCAAAGCAAGATAGATGATGTTCTTCTTCGGTATCTTCCGTTTTTCGCAGTAATACTCAGCAATCCGCTCCGATGTAGAAATTTGCCTGTTGGCTATCACAAGGATCTCATCCGGCTCCAGCGCGAATCCGGTACAACAGCACAACAGAATTAATACAATAGTTGTCCCGTTCTTGAATGCCATGTTCAATGGGCCTTTAGGTTTGTGAAGGAATTGCCACCGATTTCAAGGGGGCATAAAGATACGTCAAAATCGACGTTAGCACATTGCTGCAAAATTTGAGAAGTCAGTTTTATTCCGGGCCGTAGGCCCTGTAGGGAAGATTGATCGGATAATCACGGACGACCTCATCATAGTCATCGAACCAGTAAGCATTCGGATTACTTCTGAAAATCAAAAACCGCCCGCTGTCACTGTTGTCGGCCGCTCGATGATATTTGAGGTACACAAACTCTTTGGTTTTGCCGAGGATTTCAATCTTGCCGGTCGCGTGGGACATTACATAACGTGCTCGCTTTGCCAGTCCTGAGACCAGCGATTTGGCCTGCTCCAATATCTCATATCCTTCTTCGATAGGCACCGTGTAAGCCTTATTACCAGTCGCCGGACGACACTGAAAAATGTAGTACGGAATAGCGCCTATGTAAGATAGCTGGGCAAGTAATTCCGCCATAACACGAGGGTCGTCATTCAAGCCTCTTATCAAGGGCGTTTGATTTGCCAGTAACGCACCGGCCTCTTGCAATAAATTGACACTGTTTACAGCCACCTCTGTCAATTCACGAGGATGGACAAAGTGAGACATCACGTATATCTTCTTTTGTTTCGTACTGTACTTTTTTATCGTCTTGAGCAAGGTCGGGTCTTCGATGATACGATATGGATTGAATGCAGGTATCTTTGTCCCGATACGGATTATTTCAACGTGCCCGATTTGGCGCAGTTGTCGGATAATATTCTCAAGTTTTGATGTCGTCAGTACCAGCGGGTCTCCACCGGTCAACAGAACGTTCGTTATCTCCTTATGCTCTCTTATGTATTGTATCGCCGCAGCCGGGTCACGAAGATATTCTCTTTGCGTATTTATGAAGAAGCGCTTACGGAAACAGTATCGGCAGATGCCCTCACAGACATTGCTCACCAAAAGCAACGCTGTAGAATTGTATTTATGCTCAAGGCCGGGCATGATTGTATAGCTTTCCTCATCCGAGGGGTCGAGCCTGCCCCATTTTTCAAGCTCGTGTAATTTAGGTATTATGATTGTGCGTATCGGGTCATCAGGGTCGTCCCAGTTAATGAGCGACAAGTAATAGTCATTACAGCGGAAAGGAAACGTCTCGGTAACCTTTTTCAGTTCGGTTCTTTCCTGCTCGCTTAGTTGTCCCAATTGCTTTATTCTTGTCAGGTATTTCATTTGTGTGTCGGATATCGAATTTAACATTCTATTTTATGTTCCTCGTTTGCTCTGGCCCCGGGTTTGTTCGGTTTGTGAGTACCTTTTTTCGTAGATGTTCTTTCGATAGAATATCTGAACAATAGTCGCCAGTATTATCCTTATATCGGCTAAAAAAGAGGCGGTTTCCACATATTTAACGTCGATTTCAAGTTTTTCTTCGCGTGTGAGCTCTGCTCTGCCCTCAATTTGTGCAAGACCCGTCAGGCCGGGCTTGACAAGCAGCCGTTTTTTTTGCCTTTCGTTCCACTCGGGTATCTGGGAAAGATATAACGGCCGAGGCCCGACAATGCTCATATCCCCTTTTAATACATTAAATAATTGTGGCAGTTCGTCAAGTGAGTATTCCCGCAGGAACTTGCCGATTTTTGTCAGACGCTGGTCTTGGCCGGATTTCGGACTCGGGCCAAAAGGGTCAACGTTGAGCTTCATCGTTCGGAACTTGTAAAAGACAAACGGCTTGCCGTTTTTTCCTGCCCTTTCCTGCTTGAATATTGCAGGGCCTTTGCTGCTAAGCCTTATGGTTATCCCTATCGCGACCGAAACCGGAGACAGAATGACCATCGCGGTTAAAGCAATGAAAATATCAAGCCCACGTTTAAAATTACCGTAATAATCCATACTTATCCCGCGTTTATTGAAAATTGTATCTTTGAGGAAGATTCAGTTGTATTTAAAAGTATTAGAAAGGCTCATACGACCTCACAGGGAGTAGTTTACCCGAATGGAACATTGAAGTCAAAGCCACAGCGATTGGTCTGGACAGACTTTGCTGCATCCGGTAGATTATGTAAAACCTACAAACAGCTCCCGATCCAGGAATTCTTCAGATATGAGGATAGAAATTATGTTAGACAATCTTATAGGCCCGGAAAGGCCTCTAAGCTGGGTATTACAATTCTGGCCTGTGCTGGTGTTTTCATTTATCTCGGCCTTAGTTGCCACTTCGTTATGCAAGAGCATCGCACTAAAGCTTGGAATCGTTGACAAGCCTGACAACCTGGTAAAAACTCACAAAGGAACAGTCGCCTATCTTGGCGGCGTTGGCATCTTAGCCGGGCTGACCGTCGGCATATTTACAGGCATCTATTGCATCGGCAGCCAGACTTCGGCGAGCTCAGTCGAGCCGGGGCATTTCCGATTGTCGTTCACCTGGCTGGTGGCGGTATTGGCCGGTGGGGCGATAGCATGCTTTATCGGACTCGTGGATGACATATTCGACATAAAACCCCGGCAGAAGATATTAGGCCAAATTGTAGCTGCTGTCGTTTTAGTTTTGGTTGGCATAAGACCGGCACTGTATTATTCTCTGACCGGGGCAAGAATCCCGGAAAATATTGAAGTGATTTTGGGAATCCCGATTGTAATTATTTTTGTATTGGGGGCAACCAATTCACTAAATCTTCTGGATGGTCTGGATGGTCTTTGCGCAGGTGTTACAGTTATAATCACCGCTGCTTGCTTGTTGTTAGCGATTCATTTAAGCACCTGGGGTTTTAGCGAAGTTGGCGATCCGGTGCGCGTAATTATATGTTTGGGACTTCTTGGTGCGGTATGTGGTTTCTTGCCGTTTAACCGCCATCCAGCCAAAATATTTATGGGAGACGCCGGAAGCATGCTGCTCGGATTTGTAGTGGCAGCTCTTATGATTTTGTTCGCCGAAAAAATCCCGAGATGGTGGATGGCTTCGGTCGTGGTCTTTGGGCTGCCTATCCTCGATACGGCCGTTGCGCTTGTTAGGCGATTCATTAATAAACGTCCATTGTTCGTTTCCGACCGCGGGCATATATACGACCAGATGATTGACAGAGGAATACCATTGAAAAGAACCGTTGCCATTTGCTACGGCTTAGCTGGTATGTACGCACTTCTCGGCCTTGCTATGAGCCAGATAAGAACCAGATATGCCCTAATTGTGTACATAGTTGTGTTCGTAGCATCAGGGATTGTAGTCTGGAAAAAAGGCTATTTGAAGATGGGTAATTGGTAATTCGTGAGCAGCCAATTAATCGATTAACAAATTAACCACTCACCAATTAACCAAATTAATCTGTTTTGGCAACATAAATATTACTGAGAACGCCGTGATTTACAATTTGCCCGATAAGCTCGAATCCAAACTTTAAATATAGTTTATTGCCCGCCTTATTGTCTGCTCCGATGAGAACCTTGATTTTATCTATACCTGTTTTCCGGCAATGCTGGAAGCCTTTTTCAATTAACTGGCCGGCCAGTCCCTTTCCTTGTTCTTTGGGCCCGACAGCAATTGAAAGCAGTTCTGCAGAAGGCAGATTCATTTTTTTTGTTCTGGAAGGGTAGAACAGAGTCTCAAACATTTTTTTTACTCGCCTGAGGGACCACATATTACCTGCTAATAGTAATGCAAGTATCAGCCCTTTTCTCCAAACGATTGATTTGTAAAGTTTATTGAGATTTGTGGTAAATGCTACGAATCCGAGAACTTTCTCGTTTCTCATTGCGACAACGCCGAAGCTCGATTTGCTTTTAACGATGGCTTCATATAGAGAAGTTACAAAATCAATACCCATAGAGCTGATAAATCCGGTGCTTATACATTGAATATGTAATGCGGCGACCTGCCCGGCATGAATAACCTGGAGGTCCTTAAACTCCACCTGACTTTGCGTCTCATTCATGTCTTATCACCGAAGAAGTTAGCTCCAGAGCTTGTTTTGCCAACTCATCTCTGTTAAATTTTTCAACAGCAACTAGGCGGGCGTTTTGGCCCATTTGTTTTATCCGCTGCCTGTGGGAATTCAGGTAAAGCACCTTTTCAACAAACTCATCGAGATTGCATAAAGTACAGCCGAAACCGGCTGCATTCTCCTCCAGAATCTTTCTTTGCCAGCCGGAATAATTCAAAAGCACGAGTTTACCCGCGCTTAGGGAGTCGAAAAATTTATTAGCTGAGTTATGCTCAATAATCGGAAAATTGCCGATTATCACAAGCCCCATATCTGCCGCGGCGTAAAATTCAGGCAGCTCCTGTTTCGGCACGGAGGATAAAATTTCCACGTTTGTCAAACCGAGTTCTTTTACTTTGCTTTCCAGAAGCAGTTTTTGATTTCCGTCACCTATCAATACAAACATAATATCACTATGCTCTTTGAGCCTTTCGGCGGCATCGATAATGAAGTTCAGACCGTTGACCTTACCCATTGCGCCTGTGTGGAGAAGAACAAGTTTATCCCCCCAGCCCATTCTTTGTCGTACGTCTGAGCCGTCAATATCCGGCCTGAATACGTCAGTGTCGCAACTGTTGGGTATTACTGTTATCGGTTTTTCCTCAGTCACCCCCCGATTGCGACTGTCGGGGGTCAACACGGCTTTTATGCCTTCCGCCTGGCCCGGCGACAAAGCTATTATGGAAGAGCAATTTTTGTAAATGGTTTTTTCGAGCCATAAAAGTATCTTCATAAGAAACCTGTTGGTTATGATACCTAATTCGATTGGTATTTCAGGCCACTGGTCGCGCACTTCAAAAACAAAAGGTATATGTTTGGCCCATTTTATGACCATAGCCGGGATCCCAACTGTCAATGGTGTGCTTGATGCATATATAACATCCACACCTTTAGTCCTCAGGCCCGCATAAATGCTCAAAAAGCAAAAGGACAGAAATGATGTTATTCTACGCAGATGTGATTGCTTGTTGCTGTATTTGGTCCCAACAACAACTACGTTTATTCCTTCTATGGTCTGTTTCTGATAAATTGCCCTGTCCACTTGCAACCCGCCGATATCATAACGGCCGGCTATCAGGGTAACTTTGTGCCCGGCTTTTACCCATCGGCGGGCAAATTCATACGAACGTGTGCCGGTGCTGCCGGCCGGCGTGGCAAAATGTTGATGAATATAAAGGATGTGCATCAGGCTTCGATTAGCTCCCTCAGCTTTGCTGCGTTTTCCGAAATACAAAAATCCTTGAGGACACGTTCGCGGCCGGCTTTTCCGAACTGCTCGATTTTGTCCATATCAGCAAGAAGCTCTTTTAGGATTTGTGCAAGTGAATCGGTATCTTTCTCCGGGGCCAGGCGGCCTGTCAGTTCATCTTCAACCAGCTCCGGAATACCCGATATAGCGGTTGACACTACCGGCACCTCAGATGCCATTGCCTCCATCATCGAAACGGGAATGCCGTCCATATCTCCATCAGGGGCCTTAATACAAGGCATAAGAAATACAGATGCTCGACTAAAAAGTTCTATCAATTGGTCATTTGGCCTGGCACCGAGCAGCTTGATGTTATCAGCTAAATTCAGCCGTCCAATCAATTCCTCAAGAGCCCGGCGCTGCGGCCCATCTCCTGCAATCTCGAACAGGAATTTTACATTATTGTCCCGCAGTTTCGCGCAAGCCCTTATCGCAACGTCCAGACCCTTTTTCGGGCTAAGTCTGCACACACAAATTATTCTGCCGGGTTCCGGTTGACGAAAAACAGACCTGAATTTTTCCACGTCTATCCCACAATGCACAACACGACACAAATCGGCAATAGATTCGCCGCAAGTATTGCGAAGATATTCGACATTGAATTGAGAGATGGCAGATATGAATTTACATTTGGCTAATCGCATTTGTAAGCTGCCTGGACTTCTTGTAAATATGTCGAAAGCGTGAACGGTACAGGACACAGGCAAATCAGTCAACATCCCAATCATCAAGCCCAAGCTGAGAGACCGACTGGCAAAGTGTACGTGTATGTGTTCTGCTGAGAAGCGCCTGCAATGGCCGGCAAAGTAACAGGAAATTGTTAGCTCATAAAGCGCCTTTACGAACTCGGTCGGGCTGTGTACCAGCAAAGTTATAAGCCAGAAGCAGACTTTTGCGAAACGAAGCGGGTGTGTAATAATTTCTCGTAAGATTGCGCCTGATTGTATTAAAACATTAGGGCGAAAAACGGCCCGCTTGTTCCATTTGTCCATAACTTCGGACAAATTCTCGAATGGGCCCGGCTTACAACTGACCAATGGCAAAACCTGCCATCCGGCTTTTTCATGTGCTTCGAGCTCGTTGACCACAAAGGTCATACTAACTTTCAAACTCGAAACAACGTATGCTATTTTCATTCTTGATTTATCTTTGTTTTTCTAATTTGCCGCTAATAGCTGTCTTATAGCTGTGCATAGTCAATTCGGATATATGCTCCCAGCTATATTTGCTTTCGAGTTCAGGACTGTAGCGAGACTGAAACTTATCGAGACTACCTAATATGCTTATAATGGCCTCAGCCAGCGGTTCTGCGTCACCTGGCTCAACGACCAGTCCAACTTCATCCGAGCTGACGAGTTCACCCATTGCGCCGACGTTGCTGGCGACCACAGGTTTTTTGTGCGCATAGGCACGAAGTAATACTCCACTCTGTGCTTCAAATTTCAAATAGGGTAATACAACAAGGTCCGAGGCCGCAAAGAAATAATCCACCTCTTCTTCCGGAATAAAATGGATAAAAGTTTGCACATATTCTGATAAATCGGATTTTCTAATCATATCGGAGTATGACTCGAAATTAAATCTGCCGAGAAGGCCGCCGGCAATGACCAGCAGGACCCGGCGATTGAGCGATTTGATAATTTCCAATGCTTTAAGAAGAATATCAAGACCTTTATTTGGACGAATCCCTCCGAAAAAAAGTATTATTTGACGGCCTGACGGCAGGTTTAATTTTTTCCGTGCATCGGTCGGGTCCGGAGCATTTTGCAGGGGCATAATTCCATGGGGAATTACGTCTATACGGTCGGCGCAAGCACCCCAGTGGTCAGCCAGTTGTCTTTTGCCATCCTCGTAATGAACTATCAAACGGTGAGGGATTTGAAGACTGTGCTTGATGAATGAAGCTCTGCTGACAAACCGTTCGTAGTGGGGCTTAACATCGTGAACTGTAAGCACAACGGGCAAATGTCGTCTTAGTGGCTTTAGAAAAAACTGGTCTAATAGGGGTGTGCCAACACCTTGAAAATGAACTACATCGAAGCGCTCGCGAACAGCAAATCGGTTCCGCCGTAAGCTGTTGCTCAGGCTTTGGTAAAATCGGTCCGCCGCCCAATGCAATTGTGACCACTGTTTTTTCTTATCTATAAATTCAAATAAACGTCTTTCGACTTTGAACGGCCTTGGCAGGTCCGCCCACAATGAGTTGGTAAGTACAGTTACATTCGCACCAATCCCGCATAAACCACAGCATAATGCGTCGGTGTACTCGTATAAGCCGCCTGTGCTTGCACCGGCCACCATCAATACGCGCATTGGTAATTTTTCCTTTCCTGCTGTAATGGGGAATGTACTCCGAGTCACATTCAATACACTGTGGAGTTAAGCATAAGTAAGCCCCGTTAGAAGTCAAGGGCTTACTTCTAACGGGGTAAGCTCAGGATACACTTCGCTTTCCTCAGGAACATCTTGTTCCTGATAGAAGCTTGTATAAATGTCCTGCCAGTTAGCCATTATAGCTGCGAAGCATATCAACAATGGTGCGGCACGGGGATTTGAAAATATAGGATGGAAGAATCCATCCGCTGCTAAAGCTATCATCAGTAAAAAGCTCGTTGCTCCGTAATATCGCATATACGGGATATCACTTCTGGATAAAGCGAAGCTTCGCACAAGAATTGCGAATATCAGGATGAGCACTGTTACCAATCCGAGCAAGCCACATCTATCCAGCCATCCTAAATACTCTGAATGGTAAAAACCCACCAGAGGGTCTTTCCCTGCTGGTGCCGGATGCAGCGCTCCGATACCCCTGCCGGTCAATATAAAATAAGGTTCCTGCTTGTAACTTGAAAGGATTATTTCGTGTTCCAATGCCCTCCAGGTGCCTTTCTGAAAGGGACTCGGTATTTCGACCTGGCCTGTTCTTGTGGTGCCGGCTCGAAATCTTTCCAGGAAATCGAAGCCTATTACAGAGGCGGCCCCTACTACGAGCAGGCCGGCTATCCCGTATGCAAGCAAAGTTCTGGCCCTGCCCTTGACGAACAAAAGCGAGGCGATTGCGAGCACACCCATTGCACCATACATGGACCTTGTTTCGCTCAGCACTATGCCGCCTATGCCGACCAGCAGCATAAACACAGATACGGGGAGGAAGCCGACTTTACTTACTAATCTGCCTATTGCAATACTTACCAGTGAAAGATAGAGCAGAGGAACAAGAGTATAAGTACCTCTCTCACCTCCTAATTGTGTAGCAGTATCAATTTCGGCGGCCCGCGGCGTGAATGCGCCAAATCTTATTAAAATATGTACGACAAACATCGCCAGGAGCAAGACGACCGAGAATTTCAAAAATCCGTTCACGCGAGAATAGTTTGTGAAGTACCTGAGCCCGAATATCATAGCTGCTACAAAGTGCGCCACCCTCGAATACGTAAAAGCGGTTTGAGTGTACATCAGCAGGCCTTGTATCAGAGCAAGTGCGGTTACTATTGCTATGACAATGAAGCATTTTCCAATAACGCCGGCACCATATTGCCGCTCTCGCGGCACGAAAAGCGCCGCCGCTAATGTCAACCAAGCCAGGACATCCGCCGGTGACCACGTGCGGGGCATACCAAGGTTACCCGCACTATATATGAAGCCGGCAAGTATGCTGTGGAACGTAACGGATACCAGGAATATGTAAAACACCCACTTCGGCTTCAGGACCACCAGCGGCAAACATATTACTATTGCAATCAAACACAATACAGCAATGAACGTTGCCATCAGGTTCCTCTTAAATAATACTTCTAAAATAAATTTACACGCTTGCCGATGAAAGTCGGAAAATAAAGTCTAAGGCTAAATATCGGAAATCAAAGGGTGGGATTCAGGTCTAAAATCAGGAAATTTAAGTATTTTCTTTGGATTTTTGATTTTTTTGCTCTATACTCGGTAGTTTTAACACAACTCTATTTTTCAACTCGGACCTGCTTAATCATATCTGCAAAATCTTCCCTGACCTGCATACACATTTTAGAGCCGACCTCTTCTTCTTTCCGGTTGACGGAGTCCAGGTTATTATTGATTTCATCGAAGAGCTCAATCAGCTTTCCTGTGTTAATCTTCGCATCAGCGATGCAGTACTTTTCAAGTCCGAACTGGGCCATAAAATCTTCGGTTTTCTTGTGATATGCAATCGCAAGCAACGGTGTTGCAGCCACTAACGAAAAGATTTGTGAGTGGGTTTTGTGCCCGACAAAAATTCTGCACTGTGCGACGGCGTTGATATGGTCCGAGGTTCCGGGGAAGCCTTCTACAATTTCGCAATTTCCTTTTTTATCAACGCTGTTTATCACAGCCTCAATACAGGCCCGGTCTGTGCCTTGCAGTTCCATCGGAAGAAAACGCACCTTATATCCGGCCTCTATAGCGTGGTCAATCAACGATGCAAAATAGCGCGGGTGATTTATATGTTCTTTGAGGCGGTTGGCCCGCGTATGTACATAGACAGCAACTCCCATTACTGGGGGGCGGTCACTTGGCCTGATTCGTGATTTCACAATGTCACAGAGGCCGAATACAGACTCACATGTCTTCGATACATGCTCCAGGGAAATCCCCAACTCTTTTATTTGCTCTGCCGAGGCCTCGTCGCGAATAAATATTCGGCAGGCACCGGAGAGTATTTTTTGCACCATCAGTCTGCTCTTGGGTGACTTAAAGCCAAATGGCCCGATAGATTGCGACCAGAGTACCAATGGTTTGCCGTAAAGCAAAGCTGCCGCCATATCGAATATTTGCGGACTAACCGCATCGGGCACGAACATTGTCGTTACGTGATGGCCTCCGGTACTGAGGACCATATCGGCGTCCTTAACAGCTTTCACGAATTGCTTGTTGACCAGGAACTGAAGATACCACGGACGTTTGCCTGCAATCAGGGCGTTACGCACCAGGGGGAAATTAATTCGTTTTTTGGGTATCACCTTTTGTATTTGATGAATTACTTTGCCCCAAAAGCCAACACCTTTTTTACGGGAAATATCCCATCCCCATGGGATAACTCTCACAGCCGCATCAGGAAAATCCGGCTTGTCTTCCCAATATTCAGGATTACTTGCGGATACTGTAACTTGGTTAGCACCAGTGCGGGCCAGCTCTCTGAGCACGAAAAAAAGGACGGCCCTGTCACCTTTATTTGTGGAGCATTGATTAATGACAAGGACCTTCATATTCGATGTTCCTTCGCACCTTCTAATCTTGTTCTGACCGCTAAAAATAAGTCAGCCGTCTCTTTCGGCAATGAAATAGCTGTGAAACTTGCCATTACAACAACGATGGACAATGTAAGCATCAAAATCCAATGAACGTTTCCTCTCAACAAAACGCTGCTCAGCACCCAAAGTGCTGTAATTGAAACGAGACTTGCTGCCAGCGGTTGATACAGGCTGTCTTTTAAGTACTCATAGGGGCGTATCCCTAATTTGCGCAGACCATAAAAGGGCAGCCAAATTCCTGTCTTGGCCCACAAAGTGACAACTAGCGTTATCGCAGGTGCCATCGGGACGGTAACGAAACCCCGCAAAAGTATCAGTTCCAGTAAAACAGCTATCAATGTGGCCGCAATTGACGCGATGGTCAGGCCTCGCAGATATCCAATTCCGACTAAAGCCGGCAGCCATATCTCAAAAAGCCCGCCTGGAAGAACCGATATAATTAGCACTCGCATAACCCAAACTGTTCCTTCCGGAACTGCACCTTTAAGCCAGAGAGCCAGAATTTTTTCCGTGAAGACGAACAATAATAGAAGTGAGGCACAAGCCAGAACCGAGCTTATACGTGTACCCTTTTTGATTACTGCTTTTATTGCCTCGATTCGGCCTTTGGCCCAGAGATCAGAGACCGCCGGCAGGAAAACCACCTGTGTAGCCGCAAGAAATCCACGGACAAAGCCTGGAATCCTTGAAGCGATATCAAAGACAGCGACATGTGCTGCAGTACCGGCCCAGCCGACCAGCAGTGCCATTGTGCTGTACATAAAAATTGAGCTGCCTGAGCGTGCAAACGAGTGGGACGTATATCGCCACAACTCCAGCAGTGTTTCTTTATTAATCAGACGAACATTTACACTTAGACCGGCAATCGACCTTTGCGCTACAATAAACATCAACAATGCAGATATTGCTGCTGTAATTGCGAACGCCAACTGGACGGCGATTATACTTTTCCAAAACACAAGTAACCCAACTGTAAGAACCGCCCGAATCAAATTAGCTGTAATTACAACGCCGTTATAACGGGTGTAGTACTGACAGCCCTGTAATGTCCCGCTAAAGCTCGCCTCGAGCATCTTAAAGGCCAATGTAATACCAACGAGTATGCATGCAATCCTGGCATCGCGTTCGAATTCCGGGGTAATAGCCGAAAATATATCTGAAATCACAAAGGACAGCAGTGTCACAGCTACAACGGTCAAAATCGCCAACGCCATAAGTATAATAAATGATGCCGATACAAAACGGTTCAGTTCTTTTATGTCGCTGCGATAAAAAGCCACAAAACGATTTATCGCTAACACAAATGCCCTCTCAAGAATCATCGGATAGCGCAGTCCCGTAGCCAGCAGGGCCCAGATGCCGTAACCGGCTGCATTAAGGTCGCGCAATATAATTCGAACCAGCACCAGCCCAACTACCGCGCCCACCGCCATGCTGGCCCAGTTCGACCCTGCATTTATTATTATCCTTTTTCGTAATGACATTCGATTCGTTGATGACATTGATAACTTAAAGACTCACCTTGCCTGGCATAGATAGTGTAGAACGGCGCAAAGAACAAACCTTTGTCTTTAAGCATTCGAATCATGGGATTTAAAACAATACCCATAAATCTCTTTAGAGGATGGTTAGTTTTTGAATTTGCATAATAACCCGCGAGAATATCCACCTTGAAGCCTTCGTTTGTAAGTATTTCTCTTAGATGATTAATATCATGAAGGCGTTCGGCCCAGTTGCCGGTGTAAGGATTGACCGTATTTGTCGGATGCTCCGGTTCTCGAGGGATGCTTCCGGTCTTAAGATATTCATCGACGACCTCTTTGATATCCGGCTCAATCAGGCCCCTCGTGGCTTTTGCCAATCGGCGGACTTCTGCATCCGGAATAGAAGGAGCATATTCAGATATAATTTCTTGGCGAACAATAAGATAAGCTTTCGTAAGGTAGTCTTCGCGGCAGCCCTGCTTTTTTTCTCTGCCTCCGTATTCGGCTTTCCTCTGAAAGTTCATACGGTGTCTTTTTATCAGTGGATTAAACGGATTTGCGCTGGAGGCCATCACAATGGTAAGCGGCCCGGCCGACAAATTAGAAAGTCTTACCAGAAACGTTTCTATGTCGTATATATGCTCAATTACATCGTATGAAGCCAATGCATTGCAGGAGATTGAATTCGTTTTCAAAAAGTCAACCAGTTCGTCTATATCTCCGAGAACGTAATGGTCGGCTGGTTTTTCTTTGATAGCCTGGGCTATAATTTGAGCATCTTTATGGTAGGGGGGCCACAGGTCGTTATATATGACTGTCCCAATGCCAAGCTCTTTGGCCAGTAAAGACAATATGCCCACACCTCCGCCGTGGTCTATGAAAACAAATTTGTCGTATGGAACGTCACTATAAGCAATTGACCAGGATAAAATATACGAAAAGTTCCGCAATGTGCTCCTTATGTTTCTGACCTGGTCGCTGAAATACTTTTTGCCGGCATCCGACACTTCCAGACGGCTGATGTCTATATTGTTTAGTTTACCACACAGTCTGGCTGATGCTCCGTTGATGTCTCCGAGCGCTTTATTATCATCGGGTAACAGTGCGTGCTGGTAATGAAACTCCATAAATCAAGAATCGGTTAGGGGTGTCCTTGGTGGGCTAATTTTCCTGGTTTGTTAGTTTTAGCAGTGTATCCGACAAGATTTCTCTGGCATCATACACAATCTTGCTGTCGTGCTGGTTGTTTAGAACTCTGCTGACCTGGCTGTCGAGAGTTTCCTTGGCCTTGTTTGCCTTTGCCGGTTCTTTTGGTTTTATCTTATTAATCGCCTGTTGCAATTCATAGAGATACTGATAGTCTTCGACTCCCTCTCGCCACGCTTCCCAACGACGCGAGGGAACTATATTCTCCAATAGTCCCGGTACAGGGCTGCCTCCTCTGCCATAAACAGCACCGGAGAAGCCCTGGGGTCTTAAAGTGTCATCCCAGGGAACAGCACCGCTCTTAAAATTGAGACCGTAGTAGTAAATCCAGAAGCCGGCTCCGGTTTGGCCTCTCTTAAAAGCATGCCACGGCAGAAGGCGATAATATGAATAAGGGTCTTTGGCTTTCATTGGCCTTAAACACTCGTACGTCCAGACTTGCTTTCCGAAGTCTTTTATCTGCTCCAGCCATTGGGGGTGTCGCATACAGTGGCTGTCCTGAAGACACCATATATCGATAATCTCCCGGAACTTCATAAATTCTTTTGGCCCTTTGCCAAAGGAGTTTGCGTAAATTCTTACTTTTGGGTCTGTGGCTTTGATTAGTTGGGCAAGTTCGTAAAATTCATCGCACAGACTCTCATCAAACGGATACAGCGCGAACTTGTCATAACCGACGGCGACATCTTTGAGATGTTTTACCAGGTTTTTCAGCCATTGTGAAAAGACAGCCTTCCATGCCTTGGTCATCCATTCGACATTCCCGAATCGGCCGTGGTCTTTCTTACTGCTGTTGAAGTCTAAGCAAAGCAGGTATGTCCCGGCGTAATTATGATACTGAAGAGCTTTATCTAAATTTGCGAAATTCGGTTTTCTGACCACGCCGGGCCGGTCCGATGAATATCTCAAAAGAGGCAGGTCCTGCGGAGGAACAGTATAGACGTTAATATGATGATTACGTAGGTCTTCGGCCATTTCGGTCTCAGAGGCAACTTTATAATATGCCCAGTTGCACGTATTAAGGGCAAAATTCTCAGGAAATTTTTGCCTTTGAACCTCTATGTAAACAGAAATGGTTTCTATCGGCAGGCTTGTTCCCTCTGCGGTCTTTGCCAAAACTCCGATTTGCCCCTTATAGCTGCCGGCCGTCAATGTCGGATTAAATATCGTCAGCCATATTTGTGTTAGCTCGCCCGTCTGCAAATTAAAGGGACGCTCCGCCTGCAAAACAAGGGCATCCGCTATTGAACCAACCGTACTGCCTTTAACGTACATCGCTCTTCTAACCGTGAACGTTTTGTTACCGTCGATTTTCTCGCCGGCAGGGCTTAGCAATGGCGAAATAGAAACGGCCATCGTCATCACTTCATCAGAGCAGTTTACAATGTTAAATGCAGCCGACTCGTATTCATTCTGCCACATTTGAACACTTATGTCTTTGGCACTTTCGCCGAGGAACATCTCTTTTTCAAACACCATCTCCATCGGATTTGCCGGCAGGCACACAAATGGCTTTCCATACACCACCTTATATATTCCGGCTCGGATTTTGCCTACCTGCTCCTTTATGGCAAGCAGTTTTGTAGGTGTATCTGCTTTTTGGGCCTGTCTTTCAAGTTCAGAAAACATTTTCTCACTGAATTGGCCGGATAGCTTAGACCGGTTCTCTTTGATACTTTTGAGTGCCGCGGCAGCGTTTTCGCACAACTGCAGGTAACCGCAAATTCTTTTTAGTAGTTCTTCAGAACTCGTGAACGCTTCAAGGTCATTTCGAAGTTTGATATTTCTGGCAGCCGGAAGCGAATCGCCGAATACCTCTACTTCGTCAAGGAATACATAGCGCCATTTTGGCCTTATTATAAATTTGACGTATCGTCCCAGGGCATTTATATCCCGAATACTCATCGTTCGGGAGACTCCGCGGTAGCCGCGTGCTCGGACGTTTTCCAAATCTTTACTACTCACCAGTCCGGCAAATCGAAACTTTCGATTGTCTTCACTCAACAACACAGCGACAAATTCAGGAAACTCTACGTCCGCGAAGCCTCCCCCGATGGTGTGTATCCGGACTTCATAAATAGCGGACTTGTTGCCGAGGTCTATCACAATTTCCACAGCCGGTTCGGCTTTCTGCCAGCCTACGGTGCTTTTGTCCTTCCATTGACTGCCGGATATTCTGCCGTCGGTGAGTTGAATTACATCGGACTTGTCAGTGCACAAATGATAATTAGGTTTCGGCGAGAGTGTGTAACTTTTGCGTAGTGACAGATTTTCCCCGGCACGGACCGGCTTGTAGTTACACACTAATAAAAATAGTATAAAGAATCTTTTTAACATTATTGTTCTTCGTGTACTATCTGCACCGACCGTATTTCTCCGATGTGAGTTGATTAAGCTGTGTGCCTGAAAAATTGTATTTTTATTTTGGCTATAGTATTCTGTAACACGCCTGTTATAAGCGTGCGTTTCCGCATTTAATTTGAGGGGATGGCTCGGAACCAGCTATGCCGTTCTTTGCTTTCTATACCAGTCTATTGTCGCCTTAAGGCCTTCATCAAAGGTGGTTTTGGCCTCAAAGCCGAAGTATTTTTTGGCTTTTGATACATCCAGCCGCCGCCTCGGCTGACCATCCGGCTTCGAGCTGTCCCAGCGAATTTCACCGGTAAAGCCCGTAAGCTCGACAATCTTCTGAACAAGCTCTTTTATCGTTATTTCAAATCCGGCACCGATATTGACCGGCTCAGGGCCGTTGTAATGTTCTGTCGCCAAAAGAATCCCCTCAGCAGCATCGGCTACGTAAATAAACTCACGCGAAGCACTCCCTGTCCCCCAGCAGTCAATATGGTCTGCATTGCAATCAATGGCATCAACGCATTTCTTTATCAATGCGGGAATCACGTGACTGCTGGCGGGGTCAAAGTTGTCGCCGGGGCCGTAAAGATTTACCAGCAGTAGAAATATCGAATTAAAACCGTATTCTGTCCGGTAAGCTTGCGATTGAACGAGCAGCATTTTCTTGGCCAGCCCGTATGGTGCATTAGTCTTCTCCGGATATCCGTTCCAAATGTCTTCTTCCTTAAACGGCACCGGCGTAAATTTCGGATATGCACAAACCGTACCGATCGCGACAAACTTTTCAATGTTTCGTAGTCTGCCCTGCTCGATGAGCTGAACGCCCATCATTAGATTCTTATAGAAAAACTCGCCCGGATGTTCGCGATTGGCTCCTATTCCACCCACGACCGCAGCTAAGTGAATAACAACGTCCGGCTTCATATCTTTGTACATCCGATTTATATCATTTATGTTGACAAGGTCATAGTCTTCAATCTTCGGCACAAGAATATTCTTGCAGCCCCGTTTTTGCAGTTTTTCAGTTACGTAACCGCCTAAGAAACCGGCCCCGCCGGTAACAACAACTCGCCTGTTATCAAAAAAAGTGCTCATTGTTTTGTTTTCTGGTGGTCTTTGATAATTTTCTCGTTCTCGGCGATTCTCATATCGGCATCAGTCATCATTCTCGCAAGCTCCTTAAAGGTTACTTTCGGCTCCCACTTGAGAGTCTTTTTTGCCTTGCTCGCATCGCCCTGCAAACAGTCAACTTCGCTCGGCCGGAGATATCGTGGGTCGATTTCAACGTACTCTTGCCAATCAAGATCAAGATAACCGAAAACCTCCGCCACAAATTCTCTGACCGAATGGCTTTCGCCCGTGGCCACAACATAATCGTCGGGCTTGTCCTGCTGGAGCATAAGCCAGTTTGCTTGGACATAATCGCCGGCAAAACCCCAGTCTCGTTTTGCCTCCAGATTGCCCAAAAAGAGTTTGTCCTGCAGCCCCAGTTTGATTCTCGTCGCCGCTCGTGTAATTTTTCGCGTAACAAATGTCTCGCCTCGCCTCGGCGATTCGTGATTAAACAAAATCCCGTTACACGCAAATAAACCGTAAGCTTCTCGATAATTCACTGTCTGCCAAAAGCTGTAAACCTTTGCACAACCATACGGACTTCGCGGATAAAAAGGCGTCCTTTCTGTTTGTGGAGTTTCGACAACCTTGCCGTACATTTCGCTGCTGGAGGCCTGATAAAACTTGGCCGGCTTATCGCTGGAACGGATCGCATCCAATAGCCGAAGTGTTCCAAGAGCATCCACATCAGCCGTGTAGATAGGCATATCAAAACTTACCCGAACATGGCTTTGTGCGCCTAAGTTATAGACCTCGTCCGGCTTAATCTCGTTAATAATTGTTGAGAGGTTATTGCCATCGGTCAAATCCCCATAAACCAGCCTGAGTCGTGGATGTTCGTGCGGGTCTTTATACAAATGGTCAATTCTGCCCGTATGAAACGACGAGCTTCGCCGCATGATACCCCAGAGCTGGTAACCTTTTTCCAGCAGCAGCTCTGCAAGATATGAACCATCCTGCCCGGTAATACCGGTAATCAATGCTTTTTTCATAATGTTCAGTCCTTTTTACGCTTTTCGTTATCAATAATTAGCTGCAACGATTCGGTCAGGCTTGTTTTCGGTTCCCAGCCGATAGTTTTTTTGATTCGCTCTATGTTTGGCACACGCCGCATCATGTCCTCAATAGGCCTTCCATAAGCAACCTCATAGGGCACAAATTGCTTTTTGCTTTTACTGCCGGTCATTTTGATAATTCTATCAGCCAGGCCTTCAATGGCAATCTCTTCGCTCGAACCGATATTATATACCTTACCTGCTGCCTGCTCGCGCTTCATCAGGCTGATAATCGCCTCTACGAGGTCGGCCACGTAACAAAAACATCGCGTTTGCTTGCCCGTCCCATATATCAGGACCGGCTCATTCCTCAACGCCCTTTGAACGAACCGCGGCACCACCATGCCGTACCGACCTGTTTGCCTCGGCCCGATTGTATTAAAGAACCTGCCGATTACCACGCCCAATCCATACTGTTGATAGAAAGCCAGACCTAAAAATTCGTCTATCGCCTTACTGCAGGCATACGACCACCGCGAAAGACTCGTGCTGCCGAGCACAACATCATCATCTTCACGAAATGGAACCGTTTCGCTTTTACCGTACACTTCGCTGCTTGAAGCGATAAGGATTTTTCTGCCGAATTTGTTGGCTACGTCCAGCACTATTTCAGTGCCGCCGATATTGGTTTCTATCGTATGTACCGGGTCCTCAGCTATCAGCCTGACACCAACAGCCGCCGCCAGATGAAAGACCGCTTCGCTCTGCTCCACCAGGGGCTCTATCAGTACAGTGTTACGGATGTCACCTTCAACAAACTCAAAGCCGGAATGTTCTTTGAAACTTTCGATATTTTCCAAGCTGCCGGTGCTGAGGTTATCGATAACGAGCACCTTATTACCATCTTTGAGCAGCCGCTCCGCCAGATGAGAGCCGATAAATCCCGCACCGCCTGTAATTAATACTGTCATATCAAACCCACTTAGAATTTTCTATTGTTATTTCTGCCTAATCACCATTTTGCAGAACATTAAAGCAATAATCAATAATCTATTTGGTTAGACTCCGTCCCCGTCGGCTGCGCATACAAACAAATACGGCCTCACTATCATACCCAAATTTTCTGTGTAAACCTTTTTCTTACGGTCATAGCCGCACCAATTGTATTGATGCTCACCTCTGATTGGCGTGGATTGACCGGCAGTCTTCTTACACCATAAGTATCGGCAAATAAAGAACATAGCTTTAGGTTATCGGGTTATCAGGTTATCAGGTTATTAGAATATAAGGTTAACTTTGTCTTTTTTTGGTATCCTGATTTCCTCTCAAGCGTACCACCCTCTGTCATCTGTCCTCTGTTATCCGTCTTTTGTTTTATGAAGAACTGAATTAGTTTGAACGCCGCCACCCAAAAAAGCACTAACAAAGCAAGCCAGAGACACAATAGCGGATAAAACATCTTTTCCGAAGTCAATATTTTCTTTGCCTTAAAGGGGAAGAAATTTACACAATAGGCGGTTTGTACCTCCTGCTTAGTCCGATTGAACTTCAGCAGCATCGGCTCTTCATTCATTACCTTCACAGAGCTAAAGTCGCGATTACCAGTTATGTGTCCGATAATATTTTCAAATCGCTTCCGCAAATGGGACTGCGACCAGTCCCAAACGTAATTATCAGCAATCACGTGATGATTAGGATTTTGGATGAACTCAAGATTGAAATTATATGCTACTGATGCCAACTGTATAACGCAGCTAATTGATATTAGTAATATGATTAAGATTTTTACCATAGTTTTCACCGGTCTGTCGAATAAAACCACCATCGGCAAAACTAAGAACGGCAGCATCGGCACTTGATATCTGATTGACCAGGCATAATCGCCGGCCCAGGCGGTGAAAAAGCTGTGGAACACAAGATTGCTTATAATCGCGGCTATAATGGCCAGGGCCACTACCTTATGACGCCGGCAAAAAACCCAGATACAGAACGGAAAAAGTAAAAGAACCGGATTGTAGAGGAATATGCTCTTTCCCGGGCTGAACAGCATCGCTGCCATAGTCGGCAAAGGTGAGCTTTCGAACAGCCCGTGGCTACCCAGCGACGTGGTTGTAGATAACCCATAGCCACTTTCAAAAACATTGCCAAACCGTACATAGTTATACCAACCCAGAAGCACAAGGAAACTGCCCGTTCCACAAACACCCGCTGCCAGCCATTTGCTTAGCTTTCTGGCCCGTAATGTTTTTTCTGATGTGAACATTTCGCCGCCGAGAGCTACCAGGTAGATGGGCAGAACTACAGAAGCCGATGACGGCCTGAATAAAAGACAAAGCCCCAGCACCACGCAAAATAGCCATACGTAAACGAAACGCTGTTGTTGATAATACTTAACCATTATCCATATTGCCAGGACCAACAGCAGGGTAATTTGTGTCTGTTCCTGTGTATTTACCGAGTAATGAAAGTGCATCGTAGCAAAACCCAGTACGGCCGCAGCGATAAGCGATGTCCTCACGCTGTAACCAAGTGAAAGCGTCAGGCGATAGAAAATCCAGACCGCTGCTGCCCCCATGCCGCCAAAAAGAATTACCGAGGCTAAAAACTGCGCTAACAAATCCGAGACTTCGGAATTGAGCGGCGTAACTTTCTCTAAGATGAAACCAAGCCCGGCGAAAGGCAGCAAACAAAGCGACTGCCCAAGGCCGGAAACTGCGTAGCGCTTTCCATCCACTCCAATTGCACAATTGCGTGTCTGGAAATTCTCTTCCAGCGAAAAAGTTCCACTGCGAAGAATTTGCCTGGAAACCGACCAGCGTATCTCTGTGTCACCGGGAAGGTTGCCGGGACTTGCCAGACTGTATAGAAAAAATAATGCCGTAAACAGCAACATCCCGCCGGTTAGTTTATATTTGGTTGTTCGAATCACCTTTTATTCAGAATCAAACATCTAAATAATTTGGTTAATTGGTGAATGGTTAATTGGTGAGTGGTTGTCAGGAAAGTGACTAAAGTGACAGCTTTGCTGTCATTCTGAACGCAGCGAAGCGAAGTGAAGAATCTCTTTTTCGTTGACCAGATCCTTCGGTTTCACCTCAGAGCCTGCCCTGAGCTTGCCGAAGGGATGACACTTACGTGTCACTTTAGGCACTCCAAACTTACCTATGGCACAAGTTAGTTCACTTATTCCACTCACCACTCACTATTTAACGACACCATTATCGCGAGCATCCAGCATCCCTTTTTGAGTTATTATGTTCTACCTCTCTTCGCTCTTACCTGGGCCGTAGTACGAGCTGTATGTCTTTTCGGTTTCCCAAACGGTAACACAATGCAGAGCCGCCTGGCCGAATTTGCCCACGAGTTTATTCCATGCGAAAGCTGCAATATTTTCGACGGTGGGATTGGTTCTGCTGAAATGGCTAACGTCGGCATTCAAATTCTTATGGTCAACGAGTTTTATCAGCTCATCGTCAACTACTTTTTCAAAATCACTGATATGGAAACCATTTTTACGCGCCGGCATTTTTATCGTAACCTCAACGATATAATTGTGGCCATGACCGGAGGGATTTGCGCATTTCCCGAAAACCTCGAGATTCTGCTCCTCAGAGAAATCGTCGTTCCAGAGCTTATGCATTGCTGCAAATTCGAATTTCTCACTAAAATAAACCATCTCCAAATCTTTCGAATCTATAACTACCTTCCTGAAAGGATTCAGCTTCAGGCTCAATTTGCTCAATTGGGCCGGTCCAAACTTATCGGCCAATCTGCTCCAGGCCGATTTGAGAAGTTCAGTCACTGCAAAGAAACCAATGTGTTCGGCCCGACGAAAATCTTTTTTTATTCGCTCGGTAAAAACCGGCACTACGAATTCGCGAACGTTCTTGTCAATATCAGCTACATTAACGACGAATCCCGTGGCCGGTTCAACCTCCCCAGCCACTTCGACAGATAATTCTAAGAAAATTGATAGTCCTTCACCCGCCGGCTTAGAAACAAACGAGTTGAACCCCTCATTTTCTTCCGGCAGGAAAGGATTAATCGAAAACCGCACCTGCCTGGCCAGCTTATGCATAAACAAAATCCCTTTTACTTGTTGCCGTTATGCATTTACCTGTTGCCGTTATGCATCAGGCTCAAGACTTCATTTCGGCTTCTCGGGTCTCTCTTAAATATCCCGCGAAGTGCCGATGTTACCATTACCGAGCCGGGCTTCTTTATGCCACGGATGGTCATACAGCTATGCGAAGCTTCCAGAACAATTGCGACGCCCTGCGGCTTTAAGCTGTTCATTATGAAATCAGCTATCTGGTACGTAAGCCTTTCCTGCGTCTGGAGTTGCCGGGCAAAACAGTCCACAATGCGAGCTAATTTGCTGACACCAAGCACCGTTCCCGAAGGCAAATAGGCAACATGGGCTGAACCGATAAACGGCATTAGATGATGCTCGCAGATACTGTAAAATGGTACGTCACGCAGCAGAACGATTTCGTCGTAGTTTTCGGCAAAGACGCTGCGAAGATGTTTTTTAGGGTCCTCGTGCATCCCGCCTAAAAGTTCGGCGTACATCCTTGCCACCCGGTCAGGCGTCCTCTTTAAGCCCTCGCGCTCGGGGTCTTCACCAACCGCTAAGATTATTTCCTTAACCGCTTTTCTAATTCTCTCGGTATCTATTGTCTTGTTTTTTTTGGCCATTTCTTTGACTCGCAACTATAAATATTCCCAACTGGTATCTAATTTGCTTCTTTAATTCTGCTCGTTTAGGTCAGGTTTTCTGTGTTGTTAAATTCATAAGATAAGTAGTAAGTAACCGCACGCCAAATCCGGTTGAGCCTTCCGCTGAAAATTCCGTGGGCTTGCTGAATATATCCATACCGGCAATATCCAGATGTGCCCATTTTGCATCACCGACAAATTGCCTCAAAAAGGCTGCTGCGGTGCAGGCTCCGCCCCATTTACTGCCGATGTTCTTCAGGTCGGCTATCTTGCTCTTCATCTCTTTTGCGTACTCCTCGCTGCTCGGCATTGGCCAGACCTTCTCACCGCTGTCCTCTGAGGCTTTTTGCAGTTGCCTTATTAGTTTCTCATCGTTGCCCATCAGACCGGCCATATATTTGCCAAGAGCAACCATACAGGCGCCCGTCAATGTTGCTATGTCAATGATAATATCACATTTTTGTTTGACGGCATAGCTAAGACCATCGCACAGTATCATCCTGCCTTCGGCGTCGGTATTTTGCACCTCAACGGTTTTGCCGCTTAAGGTTGTAATAATGTCACCGGGTCGATAACTCGTTCCGCTCGGCAAGTTCTCCGCCGACGGAATTATCCCATAAACATTGACCGGCAGTTCCATTTCCGCTACAGCCTTCATCGTTGCCAATACCGCAATACCGCCGCTTTTGTCTAACTTCATCTGGTCCATATTGGCAGCCGGCTTAATGCTTATCCCGCCGGAATCGAAAGTTATCGCTTTGCCCACCAGAGCGACTGTCGGCTGACCCCCGCTGCTTCGTTTGCGAAGCAAAACGGCGGGGGTGGTTTTGCCGGTGGGTTTATATTTCAAAACAATAAATCTTGGTTTGTTTTGTGAACCTGAACCGACTGCGAGCACTCCGCCCATACCCTTCGCTGCTAACTGCTTTTCGTCAAAAACTGTACAGCTTAATCTCTTCGAGTCACGAGCCATTTCTTTTGCGGCGGCGGCCAACGTAGCTGGATTGATTACATTGGCCGGGCGATTTGCCAATGTTCGGGCATAGCTTTGTGCCTTGCCGATGGCAATCCCGCTCGAAATTCCTTTGTTTATTTTTTTCAATTTCGCCGAGTCTGAATCAATCAACTCAACTTTAAGCGAATCCGCCCGTCCGTTTTCGCTTTCAGTAACAAACTCATCATAGCAGTAGCTTCCGAAATATGCCCCTTCCGCTACGGCCCTGCCCATTGCGGACAAATCGAATCGTCCGCCGAATGCTTTGTGCAGCGCCAGGCTGATAGTTTCTATTTTCATTTCCACCGACTTTTTTGCCGCGTTGGATGCTGCTTTGCGGAGCGTATCCAGCGTTGCTTTTTTCTTCTCACCAAGGCCGACCAGCAAAACTCTTTTGGCTCCAATGCTGTCGTTTCCATAAACAACGGCGTTCGTCCCCTCTTTTGCCTTGAAATCGCCTAATTTAATCAGCCGCTCGATTGCACCATCGAGCTTGCTGTTAAGCTCTCTGTTCAATCTGTCTAACTCTTTGACATCTGAAAACAGCCCCACTGCAAGCAAATCAGTCCGGCATTTTGTCGGGTCCACCGTCCGTGTTTTTAATTCGACATCAATAATATTTTTCATTTTGTCTGACCTTTATTTTCCTTTTTTTACTTTAGCTTGTTTTTTGCTCGATACCGCAGATAGCTTTCGATAAATCCGATGAGTTCTCCATCTAACACCGCATCCACGTTGCCGGTCTGAAAGTTTGTTCGATGGTCCTTGACCATTTGATAAGGCTGCAAGACGTAGCTTCGGATTTGATTGCCCCAGGCGATTTCGCCTTTGTCGCTGTATAGTTTTGCAAGCTCAGCATCGCGTTTTTGCCGCTCGAGCATATACAGTTTAGCCTTGAGCACTTTCATCGCCTGTGCCCTGTTCTTATGCTGGCTTCTTTCGTTCTGGCACTGCACTACGACACCAGTCGGCTCGTGTGTGATTCGCACCGCCGAGCTGGTCTTGTTTACGTGCTGCCCCCCGGCGCCGCGGGCACGATAAAAATCAATCCTCAGTTCATCCTCATTTATTTCAACGTCGATATCGTCATCGAATTCCGGCACGCAGTCCACCGCCGCAAAACTCGTATGCCGCCGTTTGTTAGCATCAAATGGGCTGATTCTAACGAGCCGATGCACGCCGGTCTCGCACGAGAGCTTGCCGAATGCAAAGGGCCCGCTGACTCGCAGCGTTATCGACCGAATTCCCGCCTCCTCTCCCGGCGTAATATCAAGCTCCTGGAATTTATATTTGTTTGCCTCAAAATACCGCGTGTACATTCTAAGCAGCATATTTGCCCAATCGCAGCTCTCTGTTCCTCCCGCCCCGGCGTGAATACTAAAATAGCAGTTCTTCATATCTTCGGGTCTGGATAATAAGCTGGCTAATTCGATTTGTTCGCACCTTTTGACAAGTGCACTCAGGTCATTTTCTAACTGTCTGAGCTCTTCATCGTCAGATTCGGAAGCTGCTAATTCAAACAGCTCCTGAAGGTCTTGAGCCTCGCGTTGAATTTCTTCCACCGGCTCAATTACTGATTTTAGTGCGCTCAATTGAGAGACCACGGACTGAGCTGTATCGGGATTGTCCCAGAATCCCTCTTTGGACATCCGGGCTTCCAGCTTTTGCAGTTGGGATTTCTTGTTGGACAAGTCAAAGCCAGTCCCGGATTTTCACAACCCGAGCCGACAACTCTGATATTGCTGATTTTAATTCTGTTGCTTCCATAACATTGATTACTAACCTTTGATTACCTGCTATTGCTCTGTCACATCTGATTTGAAGAATTGTCATTCCGAGCGGAGCGCAGCGGAGTCGAAGAATCTTTTTTAATAGACCCCTCGACTTCGCTCGGGGTGACAACCTTCTGTAAAATAGCAATCCATCAATATAGCTGTGATTGCCTGCTGCTGACTCCCTGTCCTTATACCATATCGAAATGAGTTATGCAACACCCTCTATAACAATTACGGAGGGGCAGGAGCGTGTGAAATAAGATTTGACAAGCGATAAACGCACGTGTTATGTTACAGAACAATAAACAGGTGCTTTGTTGCCTTGTGAAGCAGTAAAGCCCGTAACGGGTTCAACGACAACAAAGAATCTGATAGGATACGCAACCTGTAGAATTTTTGGATAAAATGTTCACATTAACATCGAAGGAGAATAGATTATGAAATATGCAGCGGTATTCGGAGCACTGGTTATTTTTATGGCTGGTTGCGGTCTGACCCGAACAGCTTCGGTCGAGACCCAAAGAGAATCGCAAACTAAGAAGGTGCTGATAGTAACCGGCATCGACCATCCTGCTCATGAATGGCAAAAGACGGCTCCGGCGCTGGCTGAGGTTCTACGCGAAGATATACGAATGAAGGTGGATGTGGTAGAACAGCCGGAATTCTTAGGGACGGACAAAGTGCACGACTACGATGTGGTTGTGGTTCACTTTATGAGTTGGGAAAGACCCACACCTGGCCGAGATGCCCGCGCGAACCTGCAGAAATTCGTCAATGGCGGCAAGGGCCTGTTTGTTCTGCATTTCGGCTGTGGCGCTTTTCGGGACTGGCCGGAATATCGCAATCTCGCGGGACGTATCTGGGACCCAAACCTCAGGGCGCACGACCCCAGAGGGCCTTTCCGCGTGGACATTGTCGATAAGGAACATCCCATTACGCGGGGGATGCTCTCTTTCCAGACCGAGGATGAGCTATACACCTGTCTTGCAGGCGACAGGCCGATTGACTTGCTCGCAACCGCCCGTTCCAAGGTGGATGGCAAGGACTACCCGATGGCGTTTGTGTTTAAATACGGCAGAGGTCGGGTGTTTCATTGCGCTTTGGGCCACGACGTAAAAGCGATTGAGAATCCACCTGCTGCCGAGCTTTTGCGGCGAGGTTGCGCCTGGACAGCAAGGTTAGCGCCGGTCTCAGCAGCCGTGAACTAATCGACTACTAAAAGATTCAGATTGGCGAGTAGTGAATTAGCCGATTAGCTATTTACAGAGACAATAGAATCATTAACCGTAATGAGTAGAAGGAGAAACTGTAATGAAAGTCGGATTCAATATGTTATTGTGGACTACACATGTTACCGAAGAGGAATTTTTCCTGTTGGAAACGCTCAAGAAGGTCGGTTATGACGGTGTCGAGATTCCTCTTTTCGAGGGCAAAGTCGCACACTTTGAAAAGGTCGGTAAAGCGATTAAGGATAACGGTCTTTCCTGCACATCTGTAATGGTCATCCCGGACGAGGAGCACAACCCTGTTAGTGCCGACACCGACCACCGTAAGGGAGCTGCTGAACACCTCAAGTGGGCGATTGACTGCTCGGCGGCGTTGGATTCCGAGGTTTTATGTGGGCCTTTCTATCAGCCTTTGGGTGTGTTTACGGGCCAGGCACCAACTAAGGAAGAAAAGCAGCGGGCCGCCAAGGTGCACCGCAAGGCAGCCGAGCTTGCCGCCAAAGTAAATCTTGCTCTGGCTGTGGAATACCTTAATCGCTTTGAATGCTATTTTCTCAATATAATGGCCGACGCGGCAGATTATGTCCGGCTTGTTGACCATCCCAACTTCGGTATACTTTATGATACTTTCCACGCCAACATCGAAGAAAAGGACCCTGTCGGCTGTATTGGTCCGCACATCGAGATGATTAAGCATGTGCACATCAGCGAAAACGACCGCGGCACGCCGGGCAAAGGCCACATTGACTGGCCGGGCACCTTCAAGGCACTGCGCTCAGGCGGTTACGACAAATGGCTGGTAATTGAGGCGTTTGGACGGGCCCTGCCGGACCTGGCTGCCGCTACGCGTGTCTGGCGGGATTTCTTCCCAGACCGCGAGCAGGTCTATACGGACGGTTTGAAGTTTGTTAAAGAACAATGGCAAGCCGCCGGCTAAGTTGATTAATTGGTGAGTGGTTAATTGCCGGGCTGAATACTCACTACTTACTTTAATCGTGAGGGATTCCTATCCCGCACCGGCAGAACTTTGGTTAGTGCTATTGTGATGCAGGTTCAGGTTCCTGTTATGTATTTGCAAAGGAGAAATTATTATGCGTACGATTTACCTGTACGGGCAACCCCGTGTGGTTGCCCTGAGAGCAGGCACGCAGGCCTGCCCCTACCTCGTTTGGATTCTGTTGTTTGGCCTTTTTGGGCTTATTGCAAACGGGGCTATCGCGGAAGAAGCCGGTTTTAAGCCAATCTTCGACGGCAAAACACTCGACGGCTGGAAAGCGCCGGATATGAGCTACTGGTTGGTCCAGGACGGTGCAATCACTGCTCGCTCCACGTCGCAGAATCCGGTGAAAACGAACCAATTCCTTGTATGGCAATTGGGCGAGCTGGACGACTTCGAGCTGAAGCTGAAGTATCGCATCAGCGGAACACCGGCGGCCAACTCCGGCATTCAGATTCGCAGTCGCGTCGAAGAGGATGGCCACGCCGCTGGCTACCAGGCTGATATCGACCTGGCCGGTCAATATGCCGGCGCGCTTTATGACGAGCAAGGCCGTGGGATGCTGGCAGAGCGGGGGCAAAAAACCATCATCGGCTCCGACGGCAGCAAAACAAGCACATCACTCGGAGATTCGGACAGCTTGTTTGCAAATGTTAAAAAGGACGACTGGAACGACTATCACATCATTGCCCGCGGCGGTCATATCATTCTTAAGCTCAATGGTAAAGTTACTGCTGAGGTAATTGATAACGACCGGAAACAGCGAGAGCTTTGGGGTGTGCTGGCGTTACAGTTGCACGCGGGGCCGCCGATGATTGTGCAATTTAAGGACATTCACCTTCAACGGTTGAAATTGCAGGAGAGGAAAAAGATAGTTTTGGTAGCCGGCCCGCGCAGCCACGGTTACGGCGCCCACGAGCACAACGCCGGCTGCTTACTGCTGGCAAAATCACTGAACGAGAGTATGCCCGGCGTTTATGCCACGGCATACCTTAACGGCTGGCCAAAAGAACCGACCGCCTTCGATAATGCCGATGCGATTGCAATTTACTGTGACGGCGGCGGAGGGCACGTCGTTATGCAGCACCTTGAGCAAGTGGACAAATTAGCCAAAAAGGGCGTAGGCATAGCCACTCTCCACTATGCGGTCGAGGTGCCCAAGGGTAAGCCTGGTGATTATATGCTTAGCTGGACCGGCGGGTACTACGAGACGTACTGGTCGGTCAATCCACACTGGAAGGCTGAATTTAAGACACTTCCCAAACATCCCATCACCCGCGGCGTCAGGCCTTTTGCGATAGATGATGAATGGTACTATCACATGCGCTTCGTCGAGAATATGGAAAATGTAACGCCGATCCTGACCGCGATTCCACCGGATAGCACTCGCAGGAAAGGGAACGATGCTCACGGCGCCAATCCGCACGTTCGTGCGCGCATGGGCATGCCGGAGCATGTCGCCTGGGCGTATGAAAGGCCCCCGCGTCTTCTTGTCGAAGACAAGAGCGGGGGCGGACGAGGCTTCGGCTTCACCGGCGGACACTGGCACTACAACTGGGCGCATAACGATTTTCGAAAACTTGTGCTAAACGCATTGGTCTGGATTGCCGGGGCCGAGGTGCCGCCTGATGGTGTGCCGTCAAAGACCCCGTCCATCGAGGAGCTTGAAGCGAACCAGGACTATCCGAAGTCAAAGAGCTGGAATCGAGAAAAAATCCGGAAGATGATTGAGCAATGGAATCGGCCGTAACAGGAAGACCCATTTTGCAAATATCGGCACCGACACACTGCCGGCCCATCCTCAAAACAAGGCCGAAAAAAACAGTAGCTTAGCTTCCTCATTGTGTGTCTTCGGGTTTTACTTTTATCGTAATCTCACCAACTTTAACTGTACCAGCGGTAAACTTCCATATTTCAACATCCCAGGCCTCGAGATAAAGTTTCAATTCTTCCCAGCCAGTGCCGCCCTGGATTGTATTAACACCATTCTCCCAGTAAAGATTCATTTCTTTCAGCATATCCTCATCGCCGCCACTCTTGTTTAACGATGCACTAAATATTGCCGGATAGTTGGCTCTTACCTTGATTGTCACGCAGCCTTCGTAGCACGGGAAGTCTGTAGTGGCGTTCCTGCCGATATCTCCGCAGGGTACCTGTTCCAGCTTGATTTTGTAGTCCCCGCACTTCTCCAGTTGTACAAAATGACCCACTTCCATAGACACAGGAAACGTGCAGATGTCAACCGGTTCGTACTCGTACTTTACCTCCTTGTTCATCTCCTCTGGCTTGGTGACGGCATAGACAACCCCAACCACAGCCAGACCTATCAATACTACTCTGTAAGCGTTTTTCATCTCTCTTCTCCTTCACAAATATCCGAATCATTTAATACAGAACGCTACTAACTTATCTACAACCCTGATATGGAACAAGACTTCCCTCCTTGGAATATGAAATACCAAAGATGACTTCTCTAATATTAGACTCTTACCGATTAGAAAATATTACAGTTTTTTTAAAAAGTTATGAAATGTATTGATACGAGGCTTTAAGTCTGCCATAGGCATGATATTTACATATTATAACAAGTTTTCAACCAAATTCAACCAAAAACGCTGACAAGTAAAAAAATCAAAAAATGAAAAAATTTTATGTATTGACGGAAATAGTATATATGCCTTTAATTATTTCGCTTACAGGAGAACATTATGAGAAAGCTATTATTAATCTCAATTATGGTCGTTGCAGGATGTAATCAATACCGTGGCGATAAATCTTCTGTCAGAGACGAGGCGACGAAAACTCCGCCCGCATCCGGCATCGTTTACAGGAATCCTCGCGTGTATAACGTAGACTATTCTTTTGAGATGACTCCCGACCCGAACATTATAGACCGAACTAAAGACCTTAAGGTGTGGATACCCATGCCACGAGAATGGGATTCTCAAAAGGCGGTGAAGATTATTTCCGTCCAGCCGGAACCGCACGCCCGATACGTCGATCCCGAATATGGAAACCCAATGCTCTTCTGGGATTTCGGCAAAGGACCAGAGCAGTCTTACTACAAGGTGGACATCAAATTCCGTCTGGAATCGTATGACGTCAGCGTGGAGGTTGACCCGAACCGGGTAGGTTCCTACGACAAAACGAGCAAGGAGTATGCCCTCTATACCCGAAGCACCCATACTATCCATATCACGCCGAAGATAAGAGAACTGGCCCGGGAGGCAGTAGGCGATGAAACCAATCCGTATCTGCAGGCCCAGCGTATCGTCAAATTCGTCAGAAAGAAAATGCGCTTCAAGCGTCTCGACTTCGAGCGAGGCAGAGGAATCGACTGCCTGCTGGCCTATCCGGTCGTTGATGAGAAAACAGGACAGGAGTATTATGAGGGCTGCTGCAACCAGTTTGCGACTCTGATGGTGGCTTTGTGCCGTGGGGTTGGCATACCTGCAAGGTGCGTTTTCGGATACGTCGGCTGGAATCCGTGGATCGAGCCGAACGATGTAAAGGCACAGTTCCCGTTCGAGACGAAACTGTCACCGGACGGCTTGGCCGCGGGGCAATGCTATGGTGGACTCGTGCCTCATATGTGGAGCGAGTTCTTTATTCCCAACTATGGCTGGATTCCCGCCGATGCCAACTATGGCAGGATCGGACACCAACGCAATCGAACATGGCTCATGAGCAAAGGGCGCGATATCCTGCTTGGGCCGGGTGCTCCGCCGCAAGACGGTGAGGGTTATGGCGCGCAATGGGTCGCCCTGCACGACGGGAGAGCAGACACGCTGTTCAACGGGGTGGAGAACATCGCCAAAATACGGACGATCAAGGTCACGATCCTACACCATTCGGAACCATTCCCCGCCGATGGACTGGCAGATTATCTGGAGAATCTTTTTCCCTCAGAGGAAGCAGAGAACGATCTTAGGCATTGGCGTCAAAAAGCCTTGCGTTGGCCCTCTTACTTGGCACGAAGTTCCATGCCCGACGCTTTGAATGTGGAGCAATTCTACAAAGATTATCCACAGGCCAAAGAAGCCAGGGAAGCTTTCGTCTGCCACATGCTGCGCAGACACTTGGGCGATGAAACGTTCTTTCAGCTTGTCAAGACGTATGTAGACCTGCGACAGAAATCCGGCCAGGCCGTACCGACAAGCCGCTTCCAGGAACTCGCTGAAGATATTTCCGGACAATCATTGGGCTGGTTCTTTAGCCAATGGGTACGTACTATCGAACTGCCCCGGCTCAAATTTGACGGGGTCTCAGCCAGGAAAGATAAAGACGGCTGGCACGTTCAAGGACGTCTTTTACAGTCAGGCGACTCTATCTTCCGGCTGCCGATTGAACTTGCTATTGATACGAAAAACGGAAGAGAAAAACAGAGACTCTGGATGGACAGCGAGGCTGTCGATTTCGATTTTCGTACACGAGATGAGCCCCGAAAACTTGTAGTCGATCCTGACTATGAGATTCTCAAGGTTCAAAGGATGGCTCCACGGTTTTGGTGGTTTTGGGATATGTACCCGAAAGTCATTATAGTCTATGGAACCTCAGGGGAGACCGAGGCGAACAAGACTGCCGTTGAACGTTTCAATAGCGACTATCTTGGCTTAGACCATGGGATCATCAAGGCCGATACCGACGTGAATGACACCGATCTGAAGGCCAAGTGCGTCTTTCTTATTGGCAGGCCAGAAACCAACAGGGTCGTTCAACAGTTCAAAGACCGTTTTCCTGTGAAATTCGACGGCAGCAAGTTCACCTGGCAGGGTGTAATGTATGACAAACCAACACAGGGAGTAGCCCAGATTATTGGAAATCCCAATCACGCCCAAGGTCTAATGATCATGTATGCTAGCCTGAGCCCGGAGGCGACGCTGAAGTTCTGCGATTTGTACTTGTATGATGCGGATAGGTCTTACATCATTTTCGATGGTGACAAGCAGTTAACTACGGGCGATTGGGAAGATGTGGACAGTAACTTGTATTGGAATTTCGATACTCATTAATCCATTCAATTGACGACGAATTAACAATGAGAAGTCACTTGTTAATTATGCTTTCAGGAGAACATTATGAGAAGGTTATTGTTAATCTCAATTATGGTCGTTGCGGGATGTAATTTATATTCCGGTGATAAATCATTTGCCGAGGAGAAGGTAACAGTAGTTCGGGTAAAGACGGAAGCGGCTGATTACGAAAACTGGCCGATTCTAAAACGCTACGACCAGGACCATCTTGGCCGAATTGCCCTTCCCTTGGGTGGCATCGGCACAGGAACCGTTTCTTTGGGCGGGCGGGGCGACCTTCGAGACTGGGAGATTATGAACCGTCCGGCCAAAGGGTTTGTGCCGCTAATGGGACGTTCAGGTCCATTCTTTGCACTTTTTACTAAAACAGTCGATGGACAAACTGTAACCAGAGCAATTGAAGGGCCGATTGAGCTCTCGGATTACGAAGACAGCCACGGCAGTTCGGTGCCCAACCACGGCCTGCCGCGTTTTCGCAAGTGTTCGTTCGCTGCCGCCTATCCTTTTGGACAGGTAATGCTTTCTGATCCGGACGTGCCGGTGGACGTGCTCATCAAGGCTTTCAACCCGCTTATACCCGGCGACACCGAGGCCAGCGGCATACCCATAGCTGTCCTGCGGTATATGCTTCACAATAAAACTGACAAGTCGGTAACCGCCTCTGTCTGCGGTAGCATGCCCAACTTCATTGGCATTGACGGTTCGGGTAATACGAAGGATTGGAAGGGCGACCTTGTAGCAGTCGGCGGCAAGGCCAACCACAATCATTTCCGCAAAGGCCAAAATGTGCAGGGTATCTTTATGGATTCCGAGGGGGTGGCCCCGAGAGCGGAGCAGTGGGGCACGATAGCGCTGACCACCCCCCGCCGTTTTGCTTCGCAAAGCGAAAAAGCGGGGGCCCAGACCGGCGTTAGTTACCGCACGGCTTGGATTCGACAGGCCTGGGGCAGCTCCGTGCTCGATTTTTGGGATGACCTCAGCGATGATGGGAAACTTCAAAAGCGCGAAGCTACAGGCGAAGATACGCCAATGGCCTCGCTTGCCGTCGAAGTGGAACTGCCGCCACGAGGGATAGAGGAAGTAACATTTTTACTCACCTGGCATTTTCCGAACCGTCAGACCTGGACTCCAAAAGGCAACGAGCAGGACCGTATCGGCAACTACTATACCACACAATACAGCGATGCCTGGGATGTAGCTGAGAAGGTTGCGCCACAGCTTGCAAAGCTGGAGGAGGCAACGGTCAGCTTTGTACGTACCTTCCTGCAGAGCAATCTGCCTGAGGTAGTAAAAGAGGCGGCGCTTTTCAATATCAGCACGCTGCGAACCCAAACCTGCTTTCGCACGGATGACGGACGGTTCTACGGCTGGGAAGGTTGCAGCAACAGAAGAGGCTGCTGTCACGGCTCGTGCACCCACGTCTGGAATTACGAGCAGGCTGCGGCTTTTCTCTTCGGAAATCTGGCCTGCTCGATGCGCAAGGTCGAGTTCGCCCACGCTACGGATGAGAATGGCCTGATGAGCTTTCGTGTCAGTCTGCCGCTCGAGCATGCTCAGGATTTTGGCAAGGCCGCAGCCGATGGCCAGATGGGGTGCATTATGAAGATGTACCGCGACTGGCAGCTATCCGGAGACGACCAGATGCTAAAGAACCTTTGGCCGCACGTAAAAAGGGCGCTTGAATTCTGCTGGATTGAGGGCGGCTGGGACGCCGACCGCGACGGCGTGATGGAAGGCTGTCAGCACAACACGATGGATGTGGAGTACTATGGCCCCAATCCGCAGATGGGTGTGTGGTATTTAGGTGCATTGCGGGCAGCGGAAGAGATGGCCCGTTATCTTGGTGAGGATGATTTCGCCGCCACCTGCCGGGACCTCTTCAAGCGGGGCAGTGTTTGGATAGATAACAATCTTTTCAATGGCCGGTACTACGAGCACCAGATTCGCCCGCCAAAGGATAAGTCGCAGATAGCACCCAGTCTGCTCATCGGAATGGGAGCAAAAGACCCAACCAAACCTGATTATCAGCTCGGCTCGGCCTGCCTTGTTGACCAGCTTGTAGGCCAGTATATGGCTCACGTGTGCGACCTTGGATACCTGCTCAAGCCGGCCAATGTCCGCAAAACGCTGCTGGCCATTATGAAGTACAATCTCAGGAAGGGCCTGTACGGACATTTCAACTGTATGAGGAGCTTTGCTTTGGGAGATGAGTCGGTACTGCTAATGGCCAGCTATCCAAAGGACCGTCCGAAGAATCCTTTTCCATACTTCACCGAGGTGATGACGGGCTTCGAGTACACCGCGGCTGTGGGTATGCTGTACGAAGGCCAGGTGGACGACGGGCTTGAGTGCATCAGGAACATCCGCGACAGATACGATGGCCGCAAGCGCAGCCCCTTCGACGAGGCTGAGTGCGGCCACCACTATGCCCGCGCTATGGCCAGTTGGGCGGCTGTGCTTGCAATGACCGGGTTTGGTTATTCCGGTGTCGAAAAAACAATGACTTTTGCCGCTCAGGATGGCAGCTTCTTCTGGTCAAATGGTTATGCCTGGGGAACCTGTTCTCTCAAAAAGACTCGGAAAGACATTAAAGTTGAGCTGTCGGTTTTACATGGCCAATTGCCTCTTTCGAAGTTTATCCTCCGTAATTTCGGTGATATACAATTTGAAAAGACCCTGCTAATCAAAGCGGGGCAGAAGGTTAAATTTAGCGTCCCGCAAGGTGAGTAGTGAGTGGAAAGTGACTAAAATGACACCTTTGCTGTCACTTTAGGCACTCCAAACTTTAGTTCACTTATTAAGCGTGGGAAAACCAATTTATTCTAATAAGGCGGGTTCAAAATGGTACCATCAATTACAAGACGCCAGTTCCTGAAGGCTTCCACGGCCGGCTCACTGTCGATGGCATCGCTGGGCTGTTCAACGTTGCCGTCGATCTCATCCGACCGTCCACAGGCAGGTGACTACCAAATCTACTTTGGCGATTTGCACAACCACAATGAGGTTGGTTATGCGCGGGGTTCACTCGAAAGGGCTTTTGAAATTGCACAAGAACATCTCGATTTCTTTGCCTTCACGCCCCATGGCTACTGGCATGATATTGGACACTACGAGAACAATATCGAGAAAAAATGGCTCGATGGATTTGAGGTTACAAAAAAACGCTGGCCGGAAGTCCTGCAGATGGTACGCAAGTACGACCGGCCAGGCAAGTATGTTACCATACCCGGCTTTGAGTGGCATTCTACCAGTCTCGGCGATTACCATATCCTCTTTCCGACTCTTGAAGGCGAGTATGTCCGGTTCGACGACCTGCGCCAGTTCCAGCGCTTTGCAAAACAGCGCGGCGCGATTATGGTCCCTCACCATCCGGCCAATCGCCTCGGCCACCGCGGCGCAAACCTCAAATGGCTTGACCCTGAGGTCTCGCCCGTCATCGAGATATTTTCCGAATGGGGCAATGCTGAACATGACCGTGCTTCCTCTCCCTATATTCGGCACACCGAAGGCGGACGCTGGACCCGAAACACGCTCCATCATTTTCTTGAACAGGGTTATCGCCTTGGTGTCATTGCCAGCACGGACGACCATCTTGGTTTTCCCGGTGGCTACCGCGAAGGCTTAGCGGCTGTGCTCGCTGCCGAGCTGACGCGAGAGGCGATTTTCGATGCCATTCGGAATCGGCGAACCTACGCTGTTACCGGCGACCGTATCGCTTTGGATTTTCAAATAAACGGTCGGCTTATGGGCAGTGAATTACCTTATACCCGACCCCGAGAGCTGGCCGTTACCGTTACCGGATGGGACCAGCTCGACAGGGTAGAAATCCTGAAGAACAACCGCGTACTTCACCGTGATTTTCCGATGGACCGGGTACCCACCGACGGAAGCTGGAAAGAGCCTGTGCTGCTGCGATTCGAATACGGCTGGGGTCCCTGGCCCGCCCTGGATATGACGCGAGTCTGTGACTGGGATATTAATATAACTTTGGAGAGAGGCTTATTGGAAAACGTTCAGACCTGCTTTCAGTCCGGTCCACTCGATGAAGCCCGCCGAGACAAGATACTTGAGCGCTCCGGCAAACATCTTCGTGTGCAGTCCTTCACTGCCCTGCGTCAGCAATTCGAGGATATTTCCACCAAGGCCGTAGTTTTGAAAATACGTGGCGGCCCTGATACTCGCGTTAAAATTACCCTGCATAAGCCGACCAACGTATCCTTATCACAAACGTTCAGCCAGTTGGCACAAAGTGGAGAAATGCTTTTCACCGGTGATTTTCCAAAAGAGTCGGCGATGGTTCATCGGCTGGTTTTCCACGACCACTATTATACATCTTACAACGTCTCGGATACTGATGATGGTAAAGCTCTGAACTGGTATTATCTACGCGCGACCCAGGCCAACGACCAGGTTGCCTGGTCCAGCCCAATTTGGATTGGGCCACGCACCGGTGGCTCCACAACGTGATGCCTTATTTGGCAGTTTTAGTATTCGGAAAATGTTCTTATATCTTCGGTGGTGGCCGGGACGATTCGGATTGCCTGGCCACCGCTCGGGGGCATATCGGCATTAAGCAGAACAGAAAAATCTACAATATAACGGTTGATCTGTACGTGTGGGCGTGTCCCGTCATCGGGGCCGGTGTCTGAATAAATATGCGCTAAGTACTGTTTGCCCTTTTCCAAGAAGGTAAGCGGGATTTTCAACTTCCGGCGGTTTATGCCATTCATACTGCCCACGTACCATTCGTCGCCTCTCTTACGGGCGATAGTAATATACTCACCGATTTTCCCGTGAATAACACGAGTATCATCCCAGACCGTCGGCAGGTGGTCGAAGAACTCAATCTCCGGCTCGCCCCGGTAATATGACGGTCTATCGTACCAGAATAAAAACTGCCACGGACTATAAAACACTACCGAGGCCGCAAGCTGATGAGCGTGTGTTGTTTTAATGCGATTGCTGTAATAGCAGACGGTGTAATCTCCTGCCCCGGCGAGCATTCGGGTAAAGGGAAGGATTAGGTTTTCGTCCGCCGTGGGCATGCACTCATTACCTCTAATACCCTCCTGAGTCATAAGGTTTGGGTATGTTCGGCTGTATCCTGTCGGTCGGTATTCATCGTGAACATCAACCATAAGGTGATGTTTAGCCGCCTTGCGGACCGCTTCGTGCAGCCATTTGGTCCACTGCTGCGAGCCGACCTGCACAAAACCATACTTGACTCCCTTGACGCCCCAGCTTTCGTAAAGCGGCAGGATGTCATCAAGCTGACGCTCCAGCGCCCTGCGATTTACATAAAGTAAAACTCCGATGTCCTGCTTCTTGGCATAATCTATAACTGCATGCAAATCCAGAGGGCCTTTCGAGCGTTTCGGATCCACGGATATAGTAGTAGCATCAGAATTGTCGTTGTACTCATGGCCGTACCAGCCCGCGTCAAATTCGACGTATTGCAGGTTGTGCTCGACGGCAAAATCGACACATGCTTTGCCGCCATTAGTGGTTAAGGTAACTTCGCGTATCACCTTGCCCGGCTTAATCCAGGAGACATCATCGATAGCACAAGGCTCGTTTAAGTTCATAATAAGGTAATTGCGTTCGAGTAGCTGGCCCGGGCTATCACCGATAAGAATCACTCTCCACGGTGTAGTGTATGGCGTACCGGCTTTAACTTCACTGCCTAACGAGCTTACGAGGGTGTTGGGTTTGCTCACGTCGGGTGAAAGGCGCATTCGTGCATAGTCAACCAATCGTGCCTCAGCCACCGACACAAAAAGTCCGTTGTTAATCTCAATTGTGAGCGGTCTCTCACAATTGTTTTTAACCTTGCTCAGCGCCACCTTACTATATTGGCCCTGGGCCGAATATACGGCCCAGGCCGTATGATTGCCGGTGAAACGAAACTGCGTTTTTTCCACTGAGATAGTGAAGCTTTTAAGGGAATTTTGTTCCGGCAGGGTATAGCAAAACGCCGCACCTTCATTGTAAGCGCGGAACGTCAGTCGAAGCTGCCGATTGTGTCGGTTGCGTTCCTTTAACTCCACAACAAGCTGATTATAGTGGTCGCGAATGGTTTTTCGCTCTCCATAAACGGGTGAGTATATGCTGTTATTACTGCTGCTGGTGACAAAAGTGATATTGAAGCGGGTCTCCAGGGCTGGTGCATCTTTAAGAGCAAGTCCCAGATGTGAATCGACAACGATGGGTCGGCTTTTGTACACTACGCGGTAAACCGGACAGCCGCGTTGGTCCCCAATGTCCTTGACATCAAATATAACAGCTATATTTCCATCCGGTGACTTTACTATATGCTCCGCTTGAATAGCCCCCGCGTCGATGAAGTTGAGTAACACAAGTGTCAGAGAGACGTAAAGGATATGATGGGGCAATATAGAGCTTTTCAAATGTCGATAATTTGTTTGATTGTGCATAATTGTCCTCCTGTCCAGAATATCCCGCTCGCACCTGCGGTTACGCGAGTGCAGGCGGTAATTGAGCCGACTATTGATTCAAGGTTGCAATTATACTGGTTGCGTTAAAAAATGAGTGGATAAAAATAGGCTGGAATAAAGAACCGCTCTTTTCGTACGCATAACCTAAACATATACCTAACACAAATAATGCCGGCCAGTGTCCGGTATCTGCATGTGTGGCTGCGAATAACCCGGAACTTATCGCAATTGCCAGCCACGCTTTTCCTGATCCCCGACGAGTATCGAGCATCGAGTATCGAGCATCGAGTATCGAGCATCGAGCATCGAGGTATGAGCGTATCGTTGTTTGGAAAAGACCTCGAAACAGCATCTCCTCGAACAAAGACGCTATTACAACAGCAACGACAAAAATCATTATTCGAAGCGGCAATTGCGGATATTCCGTAATCAGTTTTATTTGCTGATGTTGTTGGATTTGATATTCCTGGCCCCAAATCTGCTCGCCGAAGAACATCGTTAGTATTATCGCTGCCGTTATGAGCGGCCAGACTGCGAGCAAATTCACAAAAGCGGCGAAAAAATCCTTTACAATCGTTTTCACGTTTAGCCCGAAACCCTTTAATCGTCGGGCAAAGTGGATTCTGGCCAGAAAGATAATTACCACTATTGCCGTCAGCTCACTGATGCAGAGAATCAGATTGTCCAAAAAATTGCTCTGCCAGCCCTGCAAATCACCAAACACTCTGTGAGTGATTGATGCTATCAGCGAAACAGTCCCGAAGCAGATAAACAGCGGCACGAAGGGCAGATAAACAGGCATATTATTTCGTCGGGGCACGGAATCGGCTAAAGCCTTTCTGCCCAGAGATGTTTTGAGCAGCCAGCGGGCAAATAATATAAGCCCCGCCAGGCAAATAAGATGCGTTACAGTTATGGTCTCAGCGAATTCCATTTATTATTTTCCATTGACTATTGACAATTGACATACTAAAGTGCCTAAAGTGGCAGCTTTGCTGTCATTCTGAACGCAGCGCAGCGAAGTGAAGAATCTCTTTTTCGTTGGCCAGATCCTTCGGCTTCGCCTCAGGATGACACGTAAGTGTAAAGTGCCTAAAGTGCAGTTTTCGTTTAAGGTTGTCGATGCTCGTATCGATGCTTGTCATAGAAGCTTGAAGGGACCCCACCTTGCGGGAACCCAAACTCGCTTCTACTCGAGCATCCAATATCGAGCTTCCAGTTTCGATACCAGCTTCGACACCGACAAATAAGCTTCTACAACTGGGCAACTTTAGCTCACTTTATCTCATTGTAGGCACTTTCAATAGTAAATAGTCAATAGTAAATAGTCAATAGATTATGGACATATTTCACATAGAAGGGCCGGTTCGGCTTTCCGGCAGTGTTACTATAAACGGCTCAAAAAACGCTTCTCTGCCGATAATGGCTGCTACCATTTTGGCCCCCGGCAAATCGTCTCTTAAATCAGTGCCGCATCTTTCTGATATTTCGGTATGTGGCAAGTTGCTTCAACAAATGGGCTGCAAGCTCACGCGAGAGCCGGACGGTGATTTGTGCATAGACTCGACGGTAATTGATAATCCGGTGGGCGACTATGAGATTGTCCGCAGGATGCGAGCTGGTATTTGCATACTCGGTCCGCTGCTCGCCCGCTGTGGCAGAGCGGAGGTTTCAATGCCCGGTGGATGTGCAATTGGTGACAGACCGGTCAACCTTCACCTCAGGGGCCTGCAGGAGCTTGGAGCACAAATCCATCTTAAAAACGGCTATATCATCGCCGAAGCGCCGAATGGTTTGAGAGGCAAAGATATTTTTATGGGTGGGCCGTTCGGCTCGACCGTGCTCGGCACAGCGAATGTGCTAATGGCTGCAACATTAGCGAAAGGTCGTACTGTTATCGAATCGGCGGCATGTGAGCCGGAAATAACGGATTTGGCTAACTGTTTGAACAAAATGGGCGCGAGAATAACAGGTATTGGCTCGCCTCGATTGATTATCGAAGGGGTTAGACAGTTGCAGCCGGTTGAGTTTGAGGTAATTCCGGACAGGATCGAGGCCGGAACTTTTATGGCCGCCGCCGCCATCACAGCAAGCGAGCTGCGGCTGAAAAATTGTCGGCTCGATGATATGATGGCCGTCATTGACAGGTTAAGGAATATCGGCGTAACGGTTGATGCCGAAGGTGATGGTTGTCTCGTTGCCCGCAAAGGCCCCATCAGACCTGCCGATATTACCACTCAGCCGTATCCCGGTTTCCCCACCGATTTGCAGGCTCAGTTTATGGCTCTCTTGTCACTTACCGATGGCAATAGCGTCATAATCGAAAAAGTCTTTCCCGACAGGTTTATGCACGTTGCAGAATTGAACCGTATGGCAGCAAATTTGCGCAAGGAAGGGCCGGTTGTTATTGTGGCCGGCGTAAAAAAACTAATAGCTGCTCCGGTGATGGCCTCGGACCTGCGGGCATCGGCAGCGCTGGTTTTAGCCGGGTTGGCTGCTGAGGGAACTACCATTGTCAGCAGGGTCTATCACATCGACCGCGGCTATGAAAGAATCGAAGAAAGACTGAATCCCCTCGGCGCAAAAATTATGCGGCAAAGTATTTAAATCGGATAATTGCTCCCCGCTTTTGCGGGGACGAGTTTACCCCTGCAAAAGCAGGGGCAGGCACAAGCTTCGGGGGCTTGTTTGGGAAAGAATAGTTGAAAGGCTTGAAAGATGACCCAGCACCCAAAAAGGCACTTCACTGTGCGCTCCGTTTTTGGTGCTGGGCTGATTTTAATTATTATCGCTGTGGTGGCCATTAATCTCTTCGCTGACCGTGCTGTAAGGGTCGGAATTGAGAGTTCAGCGACTAAAACCTTAAATGTCGCGGTGACCGTAAGTAACGTTGACCTTTCGATTATGGCCGGAAAGCTCGCCTTGCAAAATCTTTTGATTAACAATCCGCCGGGCTACCAGCACGACAAGCTGCTCCAATTGAAAAACGCTGAAATCGAAATTGATGTAAAGTCACTTTTAAGCGATGTCGTTAATATAAGAGAAATCAAACTTGACGGGGTAAATGTCGTTCTTGAACAGCGGGGCGTCTCGAGCAATAACCTCCAGGATGTAATAACCTCAATACGCAGTGCTTCAAAAGAAGGCGAAGGGAAAAGTCTGCATGTGGACAATCTTGAGATGTCGAATATCACGGTTCAGATGAAGCTGCTGCCGGATACCGCTCAAGACGATACCATCACACTGGAGCTATCTCCTATCCGGATGACCAATTTAGGTCGTGATAATAAGATGGATATGGCTGATTTGTCGGGCGAGATCGTATTGGCTATTGCAAATCGCGTCGTCGAACAGGGCGTCGGTGTCCTGCCAAAAGATATAATCACTACGTTGACTCCGTCTCTGGATAAAACGATAGACCTGAGCACAAGAATCATCGAGAGTACGGAAGATATCGGCAAGGAAATTACCGAAGGTATAAAAAGCCTGCTAAAGCCCAAAAAAGAAGAATAATCTCGTGCTGCGTAGCGCGCTAATACGCAGAGTAGAATTTTTCACTGCCGAATCCGGCAAATTGTGTTAAGTAAAGCTTTTTTTTTGTGGTATGTCGGTCGGTCAGTTTATATATTGCTTAATGCGAGGTGAAATTTGAATTATTATGTTGTCTCAAAATGAAAGGACGGTTGATACGAAAACTCTGCCGTCTGAAACACCGTAAATTTGTTGAATTAAGAGGAGTTTAGCCATGCGTAAATTATGTTTTGTTTTGATAATTGTATTATTACTCTTTTCTCGAGGAGCGTTTCCGAAAATGACCCCGACAGGCAATCCCAAGGACTTTAAGGTAAAGACGTGCCTGCATTCTGTCAGCTATGCCGGTTTTTGGCGAGGGCAGGCCAGGCTGAGTGTCGATGAGTTTTTAGAAAAAGCCAAGCAGCTTGGATTTGACGGCGTGATGTTGGTGGCTAAGAGGCCCCACGTTTCACCTCTGGATTACGATGCTGCTGCTCGAAAGGCCCTGCGACGCAAAATCGAAAAGCTCGGCCTCGAATTGGTCTGCCTGGCCGGATATACGGATTTTACGGCGGGGGTTGATAAATCCGGGATTCCTAATGTGGAAATCCAGGCCTGTTACGTCGCAGAATTGGCCAAATTGGCGAGTGATTTGGGGACTGATATGGTGCGGATATTCACCGGCTACGAACGTCCCGATATACCTTTTGACAAACAATATGCTTTGGTTGTCGAAGGATTAAAGCTTGCAGGGCAAAAGGCAGCCCAGTACGGCGTTACCCTTGCCGTGCAAAATCACCACGATATCGCAGTTCACCACGATATGATGTACTGGCTTCTCAGGGAAGTCAATCTGCCGAATGTCAAAGCTGCTTTTGACGCCTGGTCGCCAACGCTGGAGGGCCTGAACTCAGGGGAAATCAGGGCCGCCATTTTGAAGATGAAGCCGTTTATTGTTCACACCACCGCCGCCGATTATGTGCGCCTGCCTCGGTATCATTATGACAGCACCTTAACCAACTTTCAAGAGCAAGAGACTTTAATTCGGGCGGTCCCGATAGGAGAAGGCTTTATTGATTACGAAACATTCTTCAATACGCTAAGGGAAATCGGCTATCAGGGATATATCGCATACGAGATGTGTGAGGTTTTAGAGGGCGGAGGTGACATCGAGAATCTGGACAGAACGGCCAAAAAATTCCTTGAATATATGAAAAGGTTCGAGAGATAAAAAAGCAGTGAAAATGTTGCCAATTTTTTACGATTTTCGTAACACCTTGACGATGAAACACTTATGAAATAGGCATTTCCACGAATTGGCAGATAATGAGACTTCGGATTGTAGGCAGGTTGTAGCCGTCAACTCACGAAAATGGGCTGATTTTAGGGATCCCTGTCACTGTTCAACAGCTTCCGTTTGCGGCAGTTTTTCTCGCCACTCCTCAGCCTTTTTCGGTTTGCCCCGGGCTTCATAGAGTTCGATCAGGTTGTTCAATGAGATAGCGTGTGTATGGGTGGGTGTCACCCAGTTTGTTCCGGCGGCCTTCAACCGCCTGAATTAGCAGTGGTTCTGCCTTGTCGTAGTGACCGTACTCTTTGTACAACACGCCAAATACGTTCGTGGTCTCTAACGTGTCCTGATACTTTTCACCTAACTTGCGTTTCCTGCCCTCCGAAGCTGGAATAGTCGGTTTGGAAGTCTGGATAACTAACCAGAATCATCCCCTTAACTTGGTAAGTGTAAACAATTAGTGCAACCGGCCAGGAATCAGGCAAATTCCAAAATCCATACACTACCTGAATATAAGCTTGGAGGAGGGCGAATAAAACAATCGAAAAATATTAATTTTAAGCGTTCGAATCGGTTTTATTAATCCTTGACGGGCGCATTCCGACTGATTGTTCGTGCTTCTTTTTTCCTCTCGGAATTAATTCGAATTTCCGATTGCAACGTCATCGATGAAAGCCGCACCTTGCCCTACATATGCTAATCCGTATGTTATCTTTGTCGCTCCCTGTGGGACCTCGGCCAAAATATAATATTCTTGCCACTGATCCGAAGTAATCGTTTGTTGTTGGAATATATTGGGAGCATTTCTCGCATCTATCGAAAGCCATAGGTAGGCAATCCCTTCAGTGATACGAGCTGCTGCAGAAAACTGTATCTTTTCTCCCTTGAAATCGGACACTTTTATACATTGCGAGATACCACCAAAGGGCTCACCGAAAGGTCTACCCGGGACTCTCATTATCATGCAACATGTCTTGCCTTTATACGGTTGATCATGTAAACCTATGGTTTGAAATTCGAGACGTGATTGACCAGTCTGGGCTATCCAGTCTTTTGGTTTTCCATTTTGGAGTTCTTCAAAGTCAAGATTGGAGGGGGCTGGAAGTCGTTCGACAGCTCCTCGGAGAATGCCTTCTTTTACAAAGCGTGCACTCGTTGTTGATTCAATGAACAGTATGGCGTCGTAGGCCCAGGGAAGCAGGCAAGATATGGTGCCTGTTTTACGCGGTGCATTGAAATATTTGGAGACAGCTCCTTTTGGCAGGGAGCGAAGATCGATAATAGCCATATCAAGCCCCGCTTCAGCGAGAAGAGCTTCAACAGATCCCTTTGGTGCGGCTGGGCCTTGATCTGTATCGTCAGGTAAAAATCCTTCCGAATTTCGATTGCTAAGCAAGCCAAAGACCAACATGTCTTTGCCAAAGGTCCGGCGCAGGTAGTCACCCATACACCCGGAGCCGGGTGTTGCCATAACGTGAGGATTGGCTGCCCACAGAATTATCTTTGCTCCTTTTTCGTAATCCACAATCCAGCGAACATTCTCGGCCATACCTTTGTCGCGAAAATCAGTAGCTTTTGATCTATTTGACATGAGGCTCCAAAACTCAATATACTGCAAGAGGACTCTGGCGTGCTGAATAGCCAGGCTCCATTGTTTATGTTCCAGAATTTTCTGCTCAGAGGGATTTTTTTGGTCAATGACGGATTGTTTATTCTCCAAATAAGTTATCAGACATTCGATTTCTTCTTTGGCACTGTATTTTTCCTCCTTTGGGCTTTGCCTGAATTGGCCTGCAGTCCATGGATTCATTATAACCGACAGCAGCTTGTCGTAGTCGTTGGTTCCCTTTATTTTTCTCAGATAATTATAGACTGCTTTGGCCGAACCGCCAGCGACCCTGACATCAAAGCCATAGAATTTTACTTTCTTTTCATGAGTAGAATTATACTGACGCATCCACTTTATCATGGCAAGAATTTCTTCTGTATTCCATGCGGCATAAACCAATGCCCCCAGAGCTCTTTCAGGGTCGCCTTCGCCGGTAAGTAGATAATCATTTAACTCGAGAGCACCGGGGAAAGTAGCTTCTATAGCAAAGACAGTAAAATCCATTTCTGTTACCAAAAACTCAACCATCCTATGCTTGGCCCGAGAGAAACTACCGTTACAATGTGCGGCTTCTCCGAGGGCGACTATACGTGCATCTCCGATTATTGCCTTGAGAGGCTGCATGTCATTGAAGCCCGAACCTGCTTCAACGGAATTGAGATGGACGGCATTTTCTTTGAGCCACGTATGTAATTCGGCGGCCTCTTCTGTTGAGAGCTTCGGTGGCTCGGAAAGGGACGATATCAAGAATCTGACATGTTCCATACGCAAGCCCAAGAGCCACAAAAGTACTGATATTAGACCGACGAGTAAAAAGCCGGTTATGAGTAATCTTCTAATCTTCATGACTATCCTTTTCTATCCGAGTGATGGTAAACTCATAAATGCTGTTTTCTTTCGATAGCCGGCAATTTTACCTAAGTCCTTATAAATCAGCAAGGACGGAATTATCGGAAGTGACAGGTGTTTGGGATGGTTGTTCCTTCGCTCCGTACTTGCGAGGGAGGTCGCAACGTTCATTGAATCCTTGTTCTTCTCATCCTCTCCAGGGGCGTTGTCTGTTCAATTTGCCTGATAATATGTCCCTGGCGATAATTACATCCTCTCTGACCTGAAAATCAAACATTCCGGCACAGATGAAATCGGCTCCGTTTTCAAAGGCATACTTAAAGCCGTCTCTCGGATGGATGGCGCCTGCAGCCATAACCTTATAAGCTATCCAGGGCTTTTCCACCTTTTTCATAAATTCAGCGGTTTTTTCCGGTGTCTTTGACCAGATATTGTCATTCTCCGGCTGTCCATCAGCGGACCAGTAATTATGACTGTGGAGGGTTTTCATGTAGAAATCGACGTCTATTCCCGCTTCTTCGCACGCCATGGGCACTTCCACGCTGTGTCCACCAATACCTGCAAGGACGCCGTTTTGCTTGATGAATTCGACTGCCCGTGCGAGAAGGTCCACAAGGCCGTTTTCGACAAATTCGTCTGCGATACCGCCGTGCACGAAAACTCCGACAGCTCCCTTATCTATGGCCATGTTTGCCTCACCTGTCGGGTCTTCTGGAGTCATTTTGACCTGGGCGATCCACTGCAGCTTGCCGCCTCTGTCGTTCCAGTATTTGTTCATAATCCTTGTGCAGTGGTCGTCGAGCCGCAGTATCGCGGTATTGATTCCACATTCTTCGCATATCTCGAAGGTCTCCATCACTTTCTCGTCGGTGAAATACTGTCTCAGCAGGGAAGATACGTAAATCAGGTCCCTGCTGTGGGCAAATCCGCTGATAAGATTGCCGCCGGGAAACATTCTGCTGATTTTGACATTACCGATCCTGCCCATTGGCAGACCTTTAATGGAGTCTCCGGGCGCACTCGCCCCGTCCCGTCTTTGCCGCAAGGCATCCGCCGCAAGGCGTCCCTTTCGGGACTGCGGACGACGGGCGGGGCTCGCAGCCGGCTTTTTTGTTAGTGCTGCTAATAAAGCCTTCTCTTCAAAACTTAAAGCTAATGCGGCACCTGTGGATGCAGCGGCGGATTTCTTCAAAAAACTGCGGCGATTTAACTCTTCTGACATAATTTTTCTCTCTTTTTGCTTGAATCAATCAGATTGAGCACGAATCATTATATACAAATTTTTCCTTTTGTCCAGCCTGTAACCGCCGAAGTTCGGGGATTGTGCGATACAGTGTGAAATCTATATGGCCGACTTTGTTTATTCCGCAGTTGTCTTTTTGCCGTGTGCCTCAATTGCACGTTCCATCAGGCCGTACTTGTTCCCGCCGAGATAGTGCAATGTGTGAAACCTTTCCGGAATCCATTTGCCGTCAAAGAAATCTGTATCGGCTACCGCTCGGATGACCTCACAAACCAGCAAGTCGTGCGTTTGCATCTTAAATGTTTCCACTACGCGACACTCCAAATGCGCGGCACACTCCTCTATCAACGGCGGTTCGACCATCTTGGCGGGGATTGGTGTCAGACCACTTTCTTTGAGCTTGTCCCCAAGGGACTTGTCGGTGTTCCTGCCGGTCACCGTCCCTACAAAATGAGTTTGTTCGAGAAGCTCTTCGCCGGGGACATTGATAACCAGCTCGCGATTTTGCTTTATCAGCTCATACGAATACCTGATATGATTTATAACCAGCAGTACGAGGCAGGGGTCGGCATTATTTACAGGCGTCTGCCAGCTAAAGGTCATCACGTTTGCATTTTCCATAGTGCCGGATGTTACCAGAACGACGCAGCCCGGCTCAACCAGCCATTTTGCCTTACTCAATTCTAGTTCTTTTTTCATTGACGCACTCCTTGCATACAGGAAGGATAAAAGCTGGGAAAGAATAGGCCAGCCTGGGTCACGAAACTATAGACAAATGTAACGAATTAAGCCAGGACTTTTTCGAACAGCGCATAAGCGGCAAGCAATCCGCGTATTACGTCTGTCACAGTCACTATTCTAAGGAGCTTTTTTCCGTCGTCGATCACCCGGAGGCAGCTTATCTTCATCTCATACAGCATTTTCACGGCATCATGGAAGCTGCAGTCGGGCGGGACATGGGTTATGTCTCGCTTCATAATACGGCTGATGGGTTGTCGTATGATTGGCTCCTTTAGGTCAACATAAAACAGCCCGGTGCGAAATACCTCAGCCTGCGGCTCGCATTGATTCTCGCGAAACGGAAGATGACGCAGAACGGCCCGGTCGGAGATTATCACAACCAGGTTTTTGCTTGTCCACAATTGGCACGTGTCTGAATTTCCCCCTCTGCATAACCTCCATTACCTTGGCCAAGTCGTTTCGCTCCTCCAAACAAGCCACTTGCTCTGTCATATCATGTCCTGTATCGGCGTCTCAGGTGATACGGACTTGGGGTTTTCGGTGACGATTTTTACCAGAGGCTGTTTTAATGCCTTTAGGTCTGAATCTTCCTCGCTAACTTTTCCCAAATACGGAGATATCTTTCGAAACACATCCCTCTGAGAAATGATGCCCACGAAGTATTGCTGTAACCGTTCACAAGTTCATCTGACAAAGAAGGTGCTAAATTATCGGACATATGTTATTGCTCAGTTCCCTTTTTCTCCATGCCGACACTTGGCGGCATCGGCTCTGGATTAGCCTGGGATTTCTCGCTCAGTTCGTAGGCTGTGAGTAACGCACGCATCACGTCGTTTACGGTTAGTATTCCCACACAGTTTTCTTCCTCGTCAACCACCGGGAGGCAGCTTATCTTCTTCTCGTCCAACATCTTTACAGCATTAAAGAAGCTGTAGCTAGGCACGGCATGAATTATATCCCGTGTCATGACGTTCGCGAGAGGCAAACTGAGGTTCTTGTCCTTCAGGTCAACCATAAACAGTCTGTTGCGAAATCCCTTGTCCTCCGGCTGCTTTTGCTCGAGTGGATGGGAAAGATGGCTCAGGATATCCCGATCGGAGACGATTCCCACCAGTCTCCTTTGCCTATCCACTATCGGCAGGTGTCTGAATTTTCCCTCCTTCATGACCTCAATTGCCTTGGATAGGGTGTCTTGTTTTTCTAAGCAAACCGGCCGTTCAGTCATAACATCCTGTACCGTTTTGAAACTTGAAGAGAACAAAGTCGCCACACTGCCGTGGCCCTCCCCACAGCTCAGATCAATGAGCCGCAGCCTCTTTCGCGCTTTTACCTCTCCCGTCACCTCGAATAGCTGCTGTATCCTGTTGAGCCTGATAAGGAGATTCAAGATGTCCGTGCTCGTGACAATACCCACTATGTCCCCATTAGCGAGAACGGGCACCATATCAATGTGATTATCGATCATTGTGAGAAGCACGTCCAACATAGGCGTCTCAGGCGACACGGATAGAGGTTTCCTGGTGACGATTCGTATCAGCGGTTCTTTTAGCAACTTTCTGTCTACGTCTTCCTCGCCGACTTTACCCAAAAATGGGGACATTAGTCGGGACAGATCTCTCCCTGAAACGATACCCACGAAGAACGGCTTAGCTCCTTCTTCGGTCGGAGGATCCATTACAGGGACGTGTCGGACTTTGTTATCTCTCATGAACTTGAGACACGTCTCTATTTTATCGTCCAACGTCAGTGTCTTGATATCTTTCTTCATCACGTCCTTGGCAACACGCACTAATCGGAAAAAGATATCTTCTCCGGCAAACATATCGTCTATGATGTCAATGAACCTAAGTTGTCCGTTTACTGTGCCGCTGCCAGCCCCGATATCCTTTTTGTATGTTTCGATAAGCGCGGTTAGGCTCTCAAAATAGTCAGTCTGGTCTTCGTTGAGCTCCGTTCTTGCGGTCAGTTCATCTGCTACTTTAAGGACCTTGTCATAATTCGCCTGGTCCCTAACAGGGCGCAGAGGCCACAATTTGACCAAGTTACTCCATTCGTCGGGAATAGTAATTTTGTCTGTTTTTGTTCCCATAACTTATTCCTTTGCTTTGTTCTATGTGAGTCATTATAATGCTCATAAACGCAATTTGCGTAAGGTAGCTTATGCCCACTGTCAACCGAACAATGTCTCTACTGATGATATCAGATATGGCATAGCTTATATCACTTTCTCCCGCTTGGCGTCCGGCTTGGTGGGAGTCTTCACTGGCCAGGATAACGATGTTCCATACCAAAAATCGGTCGTCGCATAGCCAAATTACCCTATCGGCACAGCGTATGAACAGCTTTAACGAATAATTACCTGAACGCTCCCTCGCAAGAATCCTTTAAGTCCCCCCCGATTTTAAGCGTTTCTGGGGCGCTCTTGAAACTTCGGTATTGATTTATCCCAATAGAATCTGTTTAATGCTGGGAAACACATCTCGCAAATTTACTGAGGCCAAAAAAAGTAAGGTCTAACTTGCGCTTTTTCTCAACTTTCCATCTCCATGATTCGTGAAACCTGCTCACAACATGCTCAATGGATGCCTGCGGTTCTTCAGTGGAAGCTCAACCGGCGCATTCAACCGGTGTGATTCATATACCGCCAATATCATCTCCAGAGCCGCCCGCCCGTCATACATGCTGCCTTTCGGTTGTGTGCTCGTTTCGACGGCCTGAATCAAGTCGAGCGCAATCAGGCGATTGCCAAAACGGTGGTTAGGGTCACTAAGCGTTTCCGGTTTGTCAATCCCTGTGCTGGAAATCTGCTTCCACCGGGCCTTGCTGCGCCCAGGTTGCCAGGATGGGTCTTCGACAAACCAGATTTCCGGCAGAGCACCGGTCGTCATCGTTAGTATTCCCTTTGTTCCAAAAACCTGCAGCCCGAAGCGTTTCGATGCTCCGTGTCTGGCACGCTGCGTTGAGAAATAGCCCATTGTTGTTCCTCCAAAACGATACATCGCATGAATCTCGTCCCCAGCCAGCGGACCGATGCCTTCGGCTCCATCACGCACCTCGTTCTTAGTAACAGGCTTTCGACCATCCTTCACGTTTGCGAAACACCATTGCGCATCACCGGCAAAGAAACGAATCAGATCCATGATGTGTGTACCGAGTACCATTAGGTCCTCACTGCCGCCTCGTCGGTCTTCTTTGCCCCGTCCGCGCAGTTCAAGTATATCTCCTAATGTTCCATCGCCGATAAGTTGCTGCACGTGTTGCAGCGCCGGACTGTAGCGAGTCTGATGAGCAATAGCCAGTTTCAAATTTCGCTTTTCAAGGGCAGCGACCATTTCGTCAGCCTGCTCAAGTGTCTGGCACATAGGTTTTTCAAGAAAGACGTGACAGCCAGCCTCCGCACATGCCAGTACCATATCGCGATGGCAGTCCATCCAGCGAGGAGCTACGCTTACGATTTGCGGTCGTTCTTCTTCCAGCATCTGGTGATAATCAGCGTAGGCTCTCGGTGCTTTAAGTCGTTTTGCAGTTGCGGCCCGGCCTTTAGAATCTTGGTCTGCTACGGCCACCACCTCCGCCTGGTCTATATCATTCCAAACCACATCTAAACCGTGACCGTAGTTACCCCGGCCTGTCCTGCCTATTACCGCAACCTGATACTTCGAGCCCTTTGCGCCGGCCAGACGAGGCGCAGCCAATGCTGCCAAGCCTACAGCCGTGTTCTGTATAAATTCTCGACGTCTCATAGATTAACTCCCACTTCTCAGTCCAGGCATATTTGTAACTACTGTGTTCTAAAAGTTTATTTTTGCCTGACCCATGCTTCATTAAACTTTACATATTTGATTGTCTTATTCGGGGCATCTTTTCGGTCATTATGGTGGTAACTATAGACAATGTGCAGGGTGCCGTCACGACCCTGGATAATAGATGGATATGCACTGCTGGTCGCGATATTTCTGCTCCGCATGTCCAGCTCAAGGTGTCGGGTATATTCCCACGTTTTACCTTCATCGGTTGAAATCGAAGCCGCCAGACTGTGCCTGCCGTTTTCCGTATCATTATATGCCAGGACCCAGTGACCATTGCTCAGGGTGACAAGGTCGGCTCCCGAACCAGGATTAGGCAATTCGGAATCCCTCACCGGACTCCACGTCAGGCCCCTGTCACCGGAAGTGCTTATATGAAGACGTTTAGGTGCGGGGCCGTTGTCGCGCATATAGGCGACTAATGTTCCATCAGCTTTTTTTGCGATGCTGGGTTGTATGTTTCCCGCTCCTACTAACGGCTCACTGAACTGCCAGCTATTACCGCCGTCGTCTGTTATGGCCATTAACGAGAAGCTGAACCCATCCGAGTAAAGCGGAATGATGATTCGGTTATTATCGACGATAACAGCCTTATTCTTGGTCTGCCATCCCACGCGCCTAAAGTATGCATAACCCAGTTGCTGTTCTGTGGATCGGCCGGAGGCATCGAGGAGCTGACCTCTCCGCATCATATTCTCGCCCCGCGCCTTGGCCAGAATATCTGCCCCCCACGCTTTCCATCTGTCTAACATTTTGCGAGTTGCTTCCTCTGAAAGATTAGCACTATCAGATAGATATTTTCCGTATTCTTCAACTTGTCTTTCAATAGATTTGACAAAGCGGTCGCCGGGCTGTATGCCTCGCTCGGCCGGGTCACCGGGTTTGACATGTAGAACTTCCTGCCACGACCATTTCGGCGGTCCGTCCTGCTTCATATAGTCTTCGCTAATCCGGTATTTTGGCAGGGAAGTCTCCCACTGGTTTGCTATCACCGTGTACCACATCAGCCATAGCCGGTTTTGAGGATCGAGGAACAGAATCGGATTGGTATCTGGAAATCCGGGGACATCTGCCATCACGAACGGCTTGCTCCACTTTTGCTTACCGGCTCGGAGCCGCGCTCCCATAATTGCTACGTCATCTGCCTGGCGCTCGCCGGAACCTTGAAACCACCCTGCCAGAAGATCGCCGTTTGGCAGCTCAACTATCGTCGAGCCGTGTACATGCTGCTTGACAAGAGGGAATATCTCAATGGCCTGGTAAATAACCTTTTCATCTCCGGCCGGACTATTTACCGATGCGAAAGATGCGTCCGCATAAACCGCTGCAAGTAGCAAGTATAGAAACAACGCCGAAAATTGCTTGCCCGCGCCTCGACTGAGCTTGCCGAAGTCTGAAATTCTCTCGGTTTCTTTCATCTTAGCTCCCTTCGTGTAGAATTTCCCTTTAACAGATTTAACCATATTCAAAAGCCTCCAAATTTTTATTCTGTTAATGAAATCGCTTAACAAATATAACACACAAAGGCGCTGTTTTGTTACTTTTTCTTGCAAAATGGGCGAAAGAAATCATCATCTTCTTCTGTTAGAAGTGTATGCTAATTTGGCAGGATACCGAAAGCCGTTGGGGTCGGATATATCCTCTATGTCAACCCACTCAACTGTAAAGATAATGTTGTCTTGGCCATTGCTGGATTTGAGAAAGGCTACTGATACCACCAAGCATAAGAGTACCAGGAGCGGGGATTACATATAGCGTATGATCTCAGCAATTGGCATACCTAAAAAAGAGCAATGGGCCGGGTTGGATTCGAACCAACGTAGGCTTACGCCAACGGGTTTACAGCCCGTCCCCTTTAGCCGCTCGGGCACCGACCCATTTCATACTTGTGTATGCTTTGTAGATTAAAAAATAAAAATTAACAATAGTCAAGAATCAATTTTAATCGGTTTAATCCAGTTCCATTGGGAAATAGTTTTTGGCGTTATTGAAGCTGATATCCTCGACCATTTTTCCCAGCATGTCCAAGTCGTTCGGCAGCAGGCCTGCTTCGACATCGCCGCCGAGCATATTGCACAGTATTCTGCGGAAATATTCATGTCTCGGATACGACAGAAAGCTCCGCGAATCCGTCAGCATGCCGACGAATCGGCTCAGCAGGCCCATATTCGAGAGCACATTCATTTGCTCTTCCATACCGTCCTTTTGGTCGAGGAACCACCACGCCGAGCCATATTGTATCTTGCCGGGCACTGAGCCGTCCTGAAAGTTGCCGACCATAGTCGCACACAATGCATTGTCTCTCGGATTAAGGTTGTAGAGAATCGTTTTGGGTAGTGTGTTGTTCATGTCCAGCCGGTCGAGAAATTTTGAGAGCGGCCTTGCAATTCCCAAATCACCTATCGAATCGCATCCGATATCCGGACCTATAGCTTTGAACATCCGCATACTGTTATTTCTAAGCGCCCCTAAGTGGAGCTGCTGCACCCAGCCTGATTCATAGTCTATCAGGGCGAATTCGAACATCATCGCTGATTTGAATTTGAGGCGCTGTAACAAATCCAAATCTTTGCCTGACCTTATCCTGTCGAATATCTTTTCGATTTCTTTTTCGGTATAATCCTCGGCGTAAGCGGTATCTAAGCCATGGTCGGAGAGCCGACAGCCGTTTTCATGAAAATAGCCGTGGCGTTTACGGATTGCTTCGATATACAAGTGGAAGCTGGCTATTTCCATATCGCAGATTGCTTCGAGCTTGTCGATAAATACGTTCAGGTCTGTAATATCATCAACGGCCATAGCCTTGTCCGGCCGAAAGGCCGTGTGAACTTTGATTTCAAAGCCATCGGCCCGAATTTTCTTGTGATGCTCTAACGAATCGAGCAGCCCTTCGGTCGTGCAGACTAACTTGACGTTGGCTTTGCGCATTATGTTGCGGACGCTAAATTCCGGCGTCCTTAACATCTCGCTACAGGTCTCGTAAATTTCCTTAGCGGTCTCAGGGCTTAATAGTTTGTCTTTTACGCCGAAGGCATTTTTCAGCTCCAGATGCGTCCAGTGATAGAGCGGATTTCGGATACAGTATGGAACGGTTTGCGCCCATTTCTCGAACTTTTCATAATCGTTTGCATCGCCGGTGATATGTTTTTCCGCTATCCCGTTAGCTCTCATTGCCCGCCATTTGTAATGGTCGCCGTAGAGCCAGGCCTGCGTAAGGTTCTCGAAGCGATGGTCGGCGGCGATTTGGTCGGCCGGCAGGTGGCAGTGATAGTCATAGATAGGCATCTTCTTTGCGTGCTCATGGTAGAGAATCTTGGCGGTTTCGCTCTGCAATAAGAAATCTTCCGTTAGGAATTGTTTGGCCATTTGTTCTCCTGGTGATTATTGGTTATCGCTGCTTATAATTACTCTGCTTTGTTTTGGTCATCCTGGCCGGATGGCTTCTTAAGCTCTGGTTTTTTGAACTGTGCCATTTTTTGTGCCCAGTCGGCAATCTCGCTCTTGGTCTTCTTAAGGCGTTGTGATTCTTGTTTTGGCTGCTCCTTCTCTTCCTCACAGACCTTACGCATCCAATATGCGTATGCTATCCATCCGATTATCAGGGCCGGTACGGCTATTAGCATAAAGATTTTATACATAGTATATTTCCTCTATATTATTAACCGATTATCCCCATAATTCTGGCCAATTTGGTATCACCTGAAATAATACCCGAATCGCTCGGCAAGGTCAACATATAGCGTATAATACCAATTGCATTTAATTACTGCGCTCCTTGTGTTTAGCACAAAAGGGTGGCAGCCTCGAGCGCAGCGTCCCGCCTGAGTTTGTCGAAGGCTTGGGGATGGCTCGCTGCCCTTTATATAAAGCGCAGCTTTTAATTACAATTGGTATAACGTTTAGTGAATCATAAATCTAACTGCGAAAACGGCTCTTGGAAGTTTTGCCAACAACAGGTTATGATTTGGAGAACAAGTCGAAGCGGCGGTTTTTCCACCTCGGCCGGTCCAGTTAGTGTGGGTGAATTCGTTGGTAGGAGTCCTGGGGCTTTTCGAGAGCTGCGCCACTTAAGTACTCAAAATCCTTTTAAGGCCTCTGACAAGGCGGCCGATGCCCTCGGTGGCGGTTTCTTTCTGAAGCGCTCCATAGGCAACCCGCAGGTAGCATTTATCCTCCATCCCGAAGGTCATCCCCGGGATTACAGCTACTTTGTGCTCCTCAATCAACTGTTTTACAAGTTTCATTGGGTCCAGGTCTTCGTGCACCCGCAGCAGAAAATAGAACGCCCCATCGGCGCGCGGGACGGTTACTAAATTTCTGATACTGTTCAATTCATTCAGGAACATTTCACGAATCTCGATAGTCATCTGCAGCTTTTGTCGGCAGTAGTCCGCCCCGGCCCGCATTGCTCCGACCGCCGCCCACTGCGAGATTACCGGCGAACAAATCAAAATCGTGTCCTGAATCTTCCTGATGGGCATATATAGATGCTCCGGTATGACCATCCACCCGATGCGCCAGCTCGCAAAGCCGTAGGCCTTAGACAGGGAAAACAGCGAGATAGTATGTTCGGCGCAATCCTCAATCGAGCCGGGCGAAAAGTGCCTGGCGCCATCGTAAGTAAAGTACTCGTAGGCTTCATCGCTGATGTGGTATATGCCGTTGTCCCGGCAAAGTTTGTTGACTTGCCGAAGGTCGGATTCGCGATAAACCGCCCCGGTCGGATTGTTCGGTGAGATAGTGACAATGGCGCGCGTTCGCTCGGTAATCGCCGCGGCAATCGCATCTGCCTGCAATTGGTAATCGTCATTGGTCGGTACACAGACGGCTTTACAGTCGGCGATGGCGACAGCCATTTCGTGATTGAAGTAGTAGGGCAGTTGGATAATAATCTCATCGCCGGGGTCGGTAATGGCGAGAATCGCATTGACAAAGCCCATATTAGCGCCGGCGGTTACGACTATTCGGCTATCTTTTATGGAAATATTATTTTCTGTTGTAAGTTTTGTTTGAATCGCTTCGATTAGTTCGGGAATGCCTTGCACCAGTCTGTACTTGTGATTTTCCGCATCGGCCAGAAATGTTTCGATAGCCCCGATAGCTTCCGGCGGCGGGCCATAATAGGCAACACCCTGGCCGAGCGAAATTGTGCCGGGATTAGCACGGATCAGCTCGCCGACCACAGGGATAATCGGCGACTGCACAGACTGCATCCGGAAACTGTTGTACATCAATTACTGTCCCCACCGTTAAGCGATGTAAGTTGAAGCTGCGGTTTTTCCGCCTCGGCCGGTCCAGTTCGTATGGAAGAATTCGCCGCGCGGCTTATCAACCCGTTCGTAAGTATGGGCGCCGAAATAATCGCGCTGGGCCTGTAATAAATTAGCTGGCAGACGCTCGTGGCGATAGCCGTCATAGAAGGCCAGGGCCGAGCTCGTAGCCGGCATCGGAATACCCATCTCGACAGCCGTGGTAACAACACGTCGCCAGGCGGGTTGCGCTTTTTCGACAGCATCCTTAAAGAACGGGTCGAGAAGCAGGTTTGTCAAGTTTGGATTTTTATCGAAGGCCTCCTTTATTTTACCCAAAAAGACCGAACGGATTATGCAGCCGCCTCGCCACATCAAGGCGATACCGCCGTAATTTAAATTCCAGTTGTGCTCTATGGCCGCGGCACGCATAAGTTGATAGCCCTGGGCGTAGCTAACGATTTTCGCGGCGTAAAGGGCCTGTCGCAAACCGTTAATGAGATACTTTTTATCTGGGGCAAACTTTGACTTCGGGCCTGTTAGGACTTTGGATGCCGCAGCACGCTCTTCTTTTAATGCTGACAGGCAGCGAGCGAAAACAGCCTCACCGATTAGCGTTAAAGGCTGCCCGAGGTTTAGAGACTCGATTGCCGTCCATTTGCCGGTCCCCTTCTGGCCGGCCGTGTCGAGGATAAGGTCGATGACCTCATTGCCGTCCTCGTCTTTATAGGAAAGGATGTCCCGAGTGATTTCGATAAGGTACGAGTTAAGTTCGCCTTCGTTCCATTCGGCTAAACACTCGTGCATTTCCTCGTTGGTCATTCCAAGGCCTTCGCCCATCATCTGGTAGGTCTCACATATCATCTGCATATCGCCGTATTCGATACCGTTGTGTACCATTTTTACGAAGTGCCCGGCCCCGTTCTCGCCGACCCATTCACAGCACGGCTCGCCGTCGTCCGTCTTTGCGCAAATAGCCTGGAATATGGGCTTGATGTGCTCCCAGGCCGGCGGTGAGCCGCCCGGCATAATTGACGGACCTCGCAGCGCGCCCTCTTCGCCGCCGGATACGCCCGTGCCGATATAGAGTTTGCCCTTGCTCTCGACGTACGCAGTGCGCCGCATAGTGTCGGGGAAGTGCGAATTACCACCGTCGATGATGATGTCACCGTCTTCGAGATGAGGTAGCAGCTTTTCAATGAAGGCATCGACCGCTGCACCGGCTTTGACCATCAGCATAATCTTGCGGGGCGTCTTTAAGTTCTCGACAAACTCTTCGATGGAATGACAGCCGATGATATTCTTGCCCTTGGCTCGACCCTCGATAAATTTATCCACCTTCGATACGGTACGATTGAAGCAGGCCACTGTAAAACCCTTGCTTTCCATATTCAGGATAAGGTTCTCACCCATTACTGCCAGGCCGATAAGGCCGATATCTGCTTTTGCCATTTCTTGTTACTCCTTAAAACAGTCGTATTTCATATTAAAAGTGCCTAAAGTGAGCTAAAGTTAATTCCAAACTTTAGGCACTTCAAACTTTAGGCACTTTAGTTCACTTGATATTGTTTCGTATTTCGTGCTCTGTATTTTGTATTTGATTTATTGCTTCGGAATCATCGGTATATATCCGTTGGACAATCGGTGCAGAACTTCGCCGGCGTGTTGCACGACCAGAACGCCCTGGTCCTCTTTGTTTTCATAGTCAGCTATATTTATATCATCTGGATTCATATAACCGAGATTTACCTTTTTGCAGCGCTGTTTGTCAATGCCGGTGGCAAGTACCACATTAGCCCGCGGTTTTTCGACGCCGTCAATATAAGTACCTATGCCCTTCAAATGAGTGGAGTGGGCGATAATCCCTCTGGGTATCCCCTTGAACTTCTCCATGCGTTTGAGGAAATAATCGCGGGTATGATAACCAATTTTATCGAGCCATTTACCGTGGGTGTAGGATATCTCTGTAATATGCGGCGCATAAATAATCAATGTCCCGCCGTCGGCGAGTATCGGCTCAAGTTTATACATCACCTTGGCGGCCGTCCAGATGTCATCGTACATTTCCGGAGCGATACCAAGAATTGTGTTGTATGGTTTGTCTTTGTACGTGATGTGTACCTGCTCCGACAGGTCCGCCGCCTTTTCCCAGGCTTCAATCACCTCCCCAATAAAGATTCCCTTAAGTTCGTTCTCGAGCGCCACGATGGCGAAAAGTTTGTGCGGCATTTTTATAAGCGAGGCTGCCTTTTCAACAACTTCTCGTGTCGGCGTCCATTTGTTGCCGTTTATAACGGGGTTTGTTATCACGGCACTCAGCCAGTGAAAAAAATGAATAATATCGTCGCCTGCGATTCCGGGGAAGATATATTTATGCCCGCCGGAAAAACCGACAACCTCGTGTGGAAATACCGGGCCCAGGATGAAAAACTCGTCATATTCGAAAATCAGCTTGTTAATGGCCACATCAACTTCTTCACGAAACAGACCACCGCTTATTTCCTCGATTTCGTCGGCGGTGATTCGGCCGATGGAAGTGAACGTCCCGGCCTTTTCCCATTCGTGGTTGAAAAACTTTACCGATGCATATTTACTCTTGTGCTCATCCGGTTTCATACAAAGTCTGGTACAGATTTGTTCTTCGCTCAAAGGCTGGTGGGTCCCCAGCGCAACCAGACAATCGACAGCCTTTGCTTTTTGCACCAGGCAATCGTAAATGATTTTAAATATATCGCCTATAGGCCCCGAACGGGTATTGTCGGGAATTAGCAGCAGAATCCGTTTGTCTGTGTAGTCGTTTTGAGCAAAGAACTCGGCAATCGCCTCGCCGGCCTGACTATTGTCAACAGAACCATTTTTATTTTGTCGCTCAATTACCATTATTCTTGTCTCGTGAAGGCAATCTCGCTTCACGCTTCACTTTTTTTCCCACGGAGGCAATTCCGGCAGATATCCGTCAAATTCTGCTATTAATTTTTTCTCGTAGTTGCCGGCATATTCTTCGTTGATGAATTTATCAAAGGCCTCGTCGTGGAACCTCTTCCATGATTGGATTTCGTCGCCGGGATTAATCGGATAAAACAGGGCATTATTGACCTTGGCAGCCTTCATATCTCCCGGTGCATCGCCGACCATCAGAACGTGGTTCTTTTTGTATCTGCCCTTCGTGGCGTACTCAAGGTGCTGAGCTTTTGTTCCCATTTCCTGCCCGGCTATAACCTCTACGTATTTGGCGATGTCGTGTTCTTCCCACTCACGTGCAAGCGCCTCGCAGGGCGTTGCCGAGACAACGATTACATCAGCAAAAGGCTGGATTTTCTCCAGGCTTTCTCGCACAAACGGAAACGGCGGCATACCTTTGACGATTTCTCCGATTGCCCAGTTTACCCGCTCGCTCCAGGCAAGTGCATGTTCCAGCTCGCGCTTGGCCTCCGGGTCTATGGCTTGCTCAATCGCCTGCTTTAAACCATTGTTGCTCAGCAGGCTTTTAGGGTTATCGACCCACGCAAAGTAATGCGGATATTGCGGAACCTTGAAATTCCTGGCCCTGGTCATCGGATGTTTAGGCAGCAGCTCCGATATGATGCGCTTTGCGGTTTTGTGTCGGTTCGCACCGCGGGTCTTGGAAAACAAATCGGCAAAGTCCTTACATTCACGCGCCGCCTGAGCTACCGGCTGCAGGCCGAAATAGGCAATCAACCACGGACAGAAACATTCCCGCTGCTTGATTCCCATCGTATCGAAGGCACAGCCGTCAGAATCGATGCCTACGAAAAACTTGTATTTCGGTTTAAAATCCTTTAATGGTTGTGCCGGGTCAACATCAGCCATTTCGTTCTCCTAATAAATAATCATTCATCGATAATCAATCTTTCAGACCCCGCTAAAAGCCGAGAATCCACCGTCAACGGGGACAACAACGCCGGTAACAAATCTTGCTGCGTCGCTCAGCAGCCACATGACCGTTCCAATCAGCTCCTCTGGCTCACCGAATCTGCCCATCGGCGTATGGTCGATAATTATACTGCCGCGGTCGGTCAGCTCGCCGGTTTTTTCATCGCTCAGGAGGAACCGGTTTTGCTCGGTCAAAAAGAACCCCGGCGCAATCGCGTTTACGCGAATATCTTTGGAGTAGTTCTGACAAACGTGCACCGCTAACCATTGTGTAAAGTTGCTCACTGCTGCTTTGGCCGCCGAGTATGCGGGTATCTTGGTCAGAGGTCGAAAAGCATTCATGCTGGAAACATTCAATATTATACCGGCGCCGTTTTCAGCCATCTCTTTGCCGAAAACCTGCGTTGGTAGTAAAGTCCCAAGGAAATTCAGGTCGAAAACAAACCGAATGGCCTTGCTCGGCAAATCAAAAAAGGATAAATCCGGCGAAGTAGTGGCTTCTTTTTTATTCCCTCCGGCCCCGTTAATCAATATGTCGATTTTGCCTAATTCGGATGTGATTTTTTCTTTGGCCGCGACCAGACTGTCTTTGTCTAATACGTTGCATTTAACCGCAACAGCCCGGCCGCCGCTGGATTTGATTTCATCTGCGACCTTTTCTCCCGCTGTTTCGATTAAATCCATAACTGCGATTTTCGCGCCTGCCTCACCAAGCGCCTTGGCCATTGTACCGCAAAGAACACCTCCGCCTCCGGTAATTGCGATTACCTTACCTTTAATGTCGAAAAGTTTTTCCATTTCTATCCTTTCTCATGGATGTGGTTACTCATTCACACATTCACTCATCCACTCATTCACTCATTCACTCATCCACTCGTTCACTCATCCACGCATTCACTCTTATAATTTGTAGGGTGGGCTTTAGCCCACCAAAAAAACTACCCGTATCATCTCGGTGGGGCAAGCCCCACCCTACATATATTTTGGCAGTTTTTTCTCTAATGGTTTACGTTCGAATCTCATAAATACAGGCAAGCCGTCCTTATCAATTCTTATGGGTGCCTCGCCCTGTACCAGAGGCCGAACGTAATCACGCATCGCATTGGTGATATGATTGCCCTTGTCGTTTATGAACTCAGCCGGCACCTTCTTTTCCCCGTTGGCCACATCCCTCAGCTCCGCCAGGCCTGTCGTACATTTGTATTTTGGGCCTTCTTCTCTGACCAGAGTTACCATTTTGCCGTTCACACCTTCGGTCGCATGTTTTACCGCCATCTGTCCGCACATATAGGCCTCATTGACGTCGGTCAGAGAGGCAAAGTGCATAGCACTTCGCTGGTTGGTGCCGAGCTTATTGAAGCGGGCCTTTATCCCCACTTCCTTTTCTATCACGGCTTTAAGCATCTCGGCGACACCGCCAAGCTGAACGTGCCCGAAACTGTCTTTGCTGAATGCTCCCTTGTCCGCTGTTACATATTTGCCCTTATCATCTTTGAGCCCTTCGCCGGCGACGATAAATACTCTGCCTAAACGTTCCAATACATCTTTAACATCGCTGACGAGCTTATCGAATGAAAAGGGCGCTTCCGGCATATACACAAGGTGCGGTGCATCTTCCGGACATCGAGCGGCCAAACCCGTCGCCGCTGCTATCCAGCCTGCGTTCCGTCCCATTACCTCTAAAATTGTGCATGTATCTGTCGTATAAAGTGCCTCGGTATCTTTACCGGCCTCAGCCGCACAGGTTGCCACATATTTTGCCACGCTTGGATAACCCGGACAATGGTCGGTAAAGGCCAGGTCGTTATCGACCGTCTTAGGAATACCGATACAAACCAGTTCATAGCCGGCATCTGCGGCCAACTTGTTGACCTTATCGGCGGTATCCATCGAGTCATTACCCCCGGCATAGAAAAAGTAACGGATATTATGTGCCTTGAAAACATCGAGCACCCTCTCGAAATCCGCTTTTGATTCTTCGAGTGATTTTAGCTTATATCTGCATGAACCAATGGCTGCCGCGGGCGTTTGTTTTAGCGCCTCGATGGCCTCGGGCTTTTCCGCCGAGATATCGAATAAATCTTCTTTGAGCACGCCTAATATGCCGTTCGTTGCGCCTATGACGCTGCCGATTTTACCGGATTTCATCGCCTCCTGTATTACACCGCAGGCACTCGAGTTGATTACCGCCGTCGGCCCGCCGGACTGTGCTACAATAGCATTAGGTTTCGAGTCCATCGTAATTACTCCATTACGTTTTTCTTGAAATCTTGATTAAATCACCCATTTTTGGCAGAATATACAAAAGGCCGGCTGTGATTTCAACTGTTTTTAATTTCGGGCTTGCTCTGTAGATAAGACCATATGTCATTTCGACCGAAGCCCCCGTTCCACCGCAAGGTGTCCTGCGGATTGCTTTCACAAGAAAGCACGGGGGCGAAGTGGAGAAATCTATTTAAAAAAAGCTTCTCGGTTTACCTTATCGGATTCTTTGGCTCGCTCGAAATTACAATTACAATGTTTTCTATAAAGCATTTTGAACTTAAAACCAGGAATTAAGGCCTGGTAACTAACATTAAAAGGCCAATTTTATGTCTGAAAATGCGAACGATAAGTGCAGGAGAGTTCCCGACTTGCGGGATCCCAAGAGGGTTTCCGCCTTGCGGGATCTCAGGATTTCCTGTCGTCTCGAAATGCTGCCCGGCGAAAGGATTCTCGATAAGCTCACCAATGCGGCCAAATTCGGCTTTGACGCCGTCTCGCTGCCGGGCAGATTCTTAAATGATTACCTTGACGAGCTGCGCAGGTGCCTCGCTGATAGTCCTTTACCGCTTGTCTCAATGTCTCTGGGATTTTCAGGCTCACTGCTCAGCCCCCACGAAAAGGAACGAGAACAGTGTAGAGACAGTTTCCTGAAATTATTTGATATTTGTGCGGAATTGGGGGTGGCTTGCGTTAACGTCCCGCCGGTGCTCATTGAGGATAATCCAGACCGAATCACCGACCCGGGCCCGCACGCCTCGGTTGAACAGGCCCAGGATGCCCTGCTCATCGAGCAGTTACCCGCCTTAGGCGACCAGGCGAAGAAAAGGGGGCTGATGTTTCTGCTTGAACCGGTTAATCGATACGAGTCGGAATACCTTAACACCGTGCCTCACGCTGCTAAACTTTGTGAAACTTTGAACCATGACCATATCGGGCTTACCTGTGATTTCTTTCACATGCAGCTCGAAGAGCTAAGCATCCCGCAATCGCTCTCCAAAGCCGGCAGGTGGATAAAGCACGTGCACGTTGCCGAGAATACCCGTGTCGAGCCCGGCCCAGGCTCATTGAACTTTACGCCCGGCTTTCAAACGCTCAAAGAGATGGGATACAGCGGATATATCGAATTAGAGTGCCGCAGGCTCTCCGGCCCGGCAGAGAAAGTCCTCCCTAAATCCGTCGCATATCTCCGCAGACTGTGGAAGCAAGCCTGAAATATCAGAATCGGAAATTGAACGGGCGGTTCGCGACTTGTGCCACAGGTAACCGCCCCTGCATACTTTGAGATTTGTCAATGGCCACTTTGATTTTGCTGATGACCGCTCTTTACAAACCCGGCAATGATTAGTATCATAACCTACGGTAATGCCGATGTAGCTCAATGGTAGAGCACAGCTTTCGTAAAGCTGAGGTTGAGGGTTCGACTCCCTCCATCGGCTGTGGGTTTTGATATGAAAGAACACACTCTAATTAGGAGATAAATTATGGCTAAACACTCTTACCTCAAATTTATCATACTATTCATTTTGATAGCCGGATGTGATGAGTACTACAAGTACAGCATTGAAATGAAACCTTGCGAGGAAGGAATTGAACGAAAACTTATTTGGCCAGGCTATTTATTTCAAGATAAAAGGGAAAGTATCACCAAGTTATATGAAAAGCAGCTCGACCCCAACACATTTTGGGGCAGGTTCAATGAAAATCTCCCAAACGATGTCGGTGGAGCAGGATTTTATACTACTTTCAGTACAAATATGGGACAGGTGAATATCTACTCGGAGCGTTTTCGTGGCAATGACAATTTGAATGATACTCTGGAGAAAGCACAACTGCTCACAGATCGTATGGCCGACTTCCTAATCGGATGGCTGGAATACGAGCTTGGCGATGACCCTAATTTTGTTAACCTTAAGGCTTTTTGCGATGAGAACATCAGGCCCGACTTGAAGAACCTAATGATTTACTTTTGGTTGTCCTATGCCCTGGAAGAATACAGGACCGGTGCCTCTGAAGAGGTTGTAATGCGTGTGAAGCATTACATTATTGAACGAGGCTATCTTAGACCAAAAGAAATGCACTTTTTGACTGAAAGCTATGAGGATACTCGGAAACAAGGCCTTTGGCTATTTCGCCGGTTGGTGACGGATAAAATGGGTTATTCATTTCCCAAAATGGTAACTCAGCGCTTAGTATTTTTGTCGGATGTCAAGCAGGCAGAAGAATCAATCGCGCGGTATATTCGTACAACGGATTTCTTCAAGAGAGCATGGGAAGAAAAAAAACGTGAGGAGAATGACCCTAATGCCGAACCACCGAAGATAGATATGGATGATTTTATTATGCACGATATCGATTTGGATTTTTATATTGATATTGGGCTGGGGCCAGGTACCGGAATTGAGGTCAAGCTGGCTTGTAAGAATGAGCCATTTGACACCAACGGTAAGTGGGACGAGCAGGAAAGTCAGGTTGTTTGGCATGACGGATTCGCTACAGACGAAAGGTTGCCCACTTTCTTTTATGCCTCATGGAGTGACCCGAACGAGAAATATCAAGAAGAGCATTTTGGCCACGTGGTACTCAGCAATGAGGCTTTGGCTGAGTACTGTACGTGGAGAGAAAATCTTGATGGAGAAAAAGGCAAAGAATGGGACTCCTTTGTCTTAAGTCTGACTCCAAGTGAAGGCTTGGAAGAGCAGGTCAGCTCTTTCCGGTTTTCGGAGGATAGGCAAAAACAAAAAGAATCGGATGTGCGGGTGAGCGACTTGGTAGAAATTCCGCGTAGGCTAATATTAAGAGTTTTAAGAGCAAAGAAAGAAAAAGAGAACAGAAAAACACAAACAAATAAGACACAGTCAGATAAAGAAAAATAAGTGTGGTAGGGCCAGCGTGGTATTGTCAGGGATGCAATAATGTTGAATATGATTGGAAAATGAGTTTAAGGCTTTTTTGAAACTGACCTTGGACGGGTTGTGAATCTCCACGAAAAATACAATTCGCTTCAAAAAATACTCAGGGAGCTGGGTAAAGTCGTTGTGGCATACTCCGGTGGCGTGGACAGTACTTTTCTTCTCAAAGCGGCTGTCGATACACTTGGAGCTGAAAACGTCCTGGCCTGTATTAGTGCCGGAGTCGCCGAGCCTTCGAATCAGCTCGACCGTGCTCAAAAACTCGCCGGCCAGATAGGTGCCCGCCTTCAAGTCATTGATACCGATGAACTATCCGACCCAAACTTCACCGCCAATAAAGCCGACCGCTGTTTCCACTGTAAATCACATATTTGCAAAATCCTGTTGGACATCGCGAAAGAGCAGGGTTTTGACCACGTTATCTTCGGCACAAACTATAACGACCTCGACGACTTTCGCCCGGGCAACCGCGCAATGAAGGTTTTCGGTATCCGCTCACCGTTGGCCGAGGCTCAGCTTACAAAAGACGAAATTCGCCGGCTAAGCAGACAGCTAAACCTGTCCACCGCTGATTTACCTTCGTCTCCCTGTCTGGCCTCCCGTATAAGCTATGGCCTGGAAGTTACTGAGCAAAGACTAAAACAAATCGACCAGGCTGAAGAATTTCTGCGAAGTCTCGGTCTGGTGGAATTTCGCGTTCGACATCACGATACTATTGTTCGCATTGAAGTTAATCCGCAGGATATTGAGAAAATTACGACCGAGCCGCTTCGCTCACAAATAGTGCAGGAATTGAAGTCCCTCGGCTTCAAGTTCGTAACCGTTGATATGCAGGGATTCCGCTCCGGCTCACTGAACGAACCGCTCTCGGAAGACGAAAAGCGAAAGAGTCTTTAGACAAACAGGCTCAGGAATTTTAAAACCAAATTTACAATTTGAGGAGCAAGCTATGTATTACAGAAAAATTTCCATTGTGACAAAAGCATTTATACCATTAGCTGTTCTTTTAGGTTTATGGATGCTTTTCAATTTATGTTCCTGTCAGGACCTCGCAGGTGCCGATTCAAACCGGACCCGAGCGGACGCTCTGGAGTTGCGCGTGATGAGTTTCAATATCCGCTATGGCTCCGCTAATGATGGCGAAAATCACTGGAAAAACCGCCGCGAAATGGTTTTTGACGTTCTTCGCAACCATCGTCCCGATATTGTGGGTTTGCAGGAGGCTCTGGATTTCCAGATTGCCGAAATCCGCAAAGCTATTGCCAAATACGGCCGGATAGGCGTTGCCCGTGAAGACGGCAAAGCCGAAGGTGAATTCTCCGCCCTCCTCTATCGGCTCGACCGTTTTGACGTGGACGAATCAGGGACCTTCTGGTTTTCTAATACTCCGGAAGTCCCCGGCTCAAATCATTGGGGCAATGCCTGTGTCCGAATCTGCACCTGGGCAAGATTTGTCGAAAAGAAATCGGGTAAGGCTTTTTACGTCTTTAATCTTCATCTGGACCATGTTTCCCAGTCGTCCCGCGAAAAAAGTGCCGTCCTGTTGGCTCAGCGTGTTCAAAATAGGAAGCACAAAGACCCATTTGTCGTAACAGGTGATTTCAACGCCGGCGAAAGCAATCTGGTTGTAATGTATCTCAAAGGCAAGACCACACTCAGCGGAACAGATGGGCGCGAATCCGACAATCCTGTTCCAATGGTCGATACGTTTCGCGTGCTGCATCCGGATGCCAAAAACGTCAGAACCGCTCATGAGTTTAAGGGAAACCGCCAGGGCAATAAGATTGATTATATTTTTACCCCGCCTGGTGTAAAAGTTCTCGAAGCGGAAATCCTTTACGACAACGTCGATGGGCGTTACCCTTCCGACCACTTCCCGGTTACAGCTACGCTTCATCTGCCTGCAAATAGCAAATACTAAGGCAGGGGAGCTGCCAATTTCTTCTTGCATTTGTCTGAGCTCACGGTTAATTTAAGATTGAAGTAAAACAACAGGATGTTAGTTTTTACAAAACAAGGAAGTAGTGAGGATGGATATTATAAGCAGTTTCAGGGACAAAGCAAAGGGTAAGAATCTATCTGTTGTTTTACCGGAGGGCAGAGACGAGCGGGTAATTCAGGCTGCCCGCAGACTCAAAGACGAAGATATTGCACAGCCGATTGTGCTCGGAAAAACCTCCCAAATAGAAGCGGCGATTGAAAAGGCCGGCATCAATCTCGATGGCATTAAAACCATAAATCCGAAGCAGAGTGAAAAGCTCGACGCTTATGCGGAAAAATACAGCCGCCAAAGAGAAGGCATTTCTCCGGCCATAGCAAGACATATAGTCGTCAAGCCGTTGTTCTATGCAGGCATGATGGTGGCTTGCGGCGATGCCGATACTGCTGTTGGCGGTGTCGCCGGCGCAACCGCAACCCTTATTCAGGCCGGTGTCTTAACAGTAGGTTTGATTCCGGGAATTAAAACTCCTTCCAGCTATTTTCTTATGGTTATTCCCAATTTCCTCGGGGAAAAGGACAAGCCCTTCATTTATGCCGACTGTGCCGTTAATATTGACCCTACGGCCGAGCAATTGGCGGACATAGCTTTAGCTTCTGCTGTGAGTGCAAGGAGACTTTTGGGACAGGAACCTCGCGTGGCTCTGCTGTCATTCTCCACTCGCGGAAGTGCTTCCGGTCCGAGTGTGGACAAAATCAGGGAAGCTCTCAAGATAGCCCGGGCTCGGCAGCCCAGTTTGGCTATCGACGGCGAATTCCAGGCAGACGCTGCTATTGTTCCGAGAGTAGCCGCCAAGAAGGTTAAGGATGAAAGTGCCGTTGCAGGAAAGGCCAATGTCATCATCTTTCCTGACCTCAACTCAGGAAATATCGCTTACAAGCTCACACAGTATATGGCCAATGCCCAAGCCATCGGCCCTTTTCTGCAGGGATTTGCAAAACCCATAACGGACCTCTCGAGAGGTGCGACCGTTGATGATATAGTTGACACAGTAATACTGACTTTGGGCCAGTTATTGGAGAACAAAAATCAGGTGAGTAGTGAGTAGTGAGTGATGGGTAGTGAGTATTCAGCTCGCCAATTAACTACTCACTAATTAACCACTCACCAATTAACCACTCACCAATTAACCATCTTTTGAAAGGATTGTATCAACAATGAAAGTGCTCGTCATAAATGCAGGTAGCTCCTCGGTTAAGTACTACTTGTACCGGATGCCCCAGGCCGAGGTTATCGCCAATGGGCTCGTCGAAAAAATCGGAGAGCAAACATCTAAACTTTCTCACTTTTTTAGCGGCGAAACCTACACACTGTCAACAAAGGCCGAAGATGTCATAAAGGCAATGGAGCTAATACTGGAAACGCTTGCCGACAAAGAAGTGGGAGTTTTACAGCAGATATCCGAGATTGATGCCGTCGGCCACAGGGTCGTTCACGGAGGCGAAGAGTTTACCGGCTCTGTAATCATTGACGAAAAGGTAATTGCCTCCATCAAAAAATTTGCTGACCTTGCTCCATTACACAATCCGCCGAACCTTGCGGGTATCCTGGCTGCACAACGCCACCTCCCGAATCTAAAGCAGGTCGCCTGCTTCGATACCGCATTTCATGCCACCATCCCGAAAGTTGCCTATATGTATGCCCTGCCGTATGAGCTTTATGAAAAGTTCGGCATCCGCAGGTACGGCTTTCACGGAATCTCTCACAGATATGTTGCCCGCCGCGCCGCCGCCATAATGGGCAGAGGAAAATACGATATCAACGCCATCACCTGCCATCTTGGGAACGGCTGCTCTGTTACCGCCGTAAAACAGGGCAGGTCAATTGACACCTCTATGGGACTTACACCTTTGGAGGGCGTGCCGATGGGAACTCGTTCAGGCGACCTTGACCCGGCTATTCTTTTTTACCTCGCTGATAAAGGTTACGATATAAAAGAGCTGAAAAACCTTTGCAACAAGCAAAGCGGCCTGCTCGGCTTATCGGGCATCTCGAATGATATGAGAAACCTCGAAGAGTTCGCAGGAAAAGGCAATGAACGGGCAAAGCTTGCCATAGATGTTTTCTGCTACCGCATCAAAAAATACATTGGCACATACGCCGCTGTTTTGGATACTGTCGATGCTGTGGTCTTTACCGGGGGGATAGGGGAAAATAGTGTCCTTTTGCGTGAGAAAATATGCAACGCCGTTACCCAGATAGGCGTGCAGCTTGATTACGCAGCGAACCAGACTGCAATCGCAGAAGAAGCCGAAATAAATACCAAAGACAGTAAGGTTAAAGTTTTTGTCATTCCTACGAATGAACAGGCCGCTATTGCCAACGATACTTATGAGCTTACGAAGGACAAAAACCCCTTTGTGTCAAAGCAAAAACACCTCGCAAATCTCGTAAAAGAACAATCGAAAGCTCCACATGTTCAGGAAAGGCAATGATTTCTATTAAGGATTATAAGGGCGGTTCGCGCCCCCCTATAATCTGATTCTTGATTTTTTATCACGGCTGTATCCTGTAAGTTACTTCAATTGGCCTTGTTGTTTGACGTGCCGGGCAAGGGCGGCGGCACCTATTATGCCGGCGTCTTCGCCGAGAGTTGCAAAACATATATCAACCAGCTCTTTTTTCAAGGTCCAGATATGCTCGTTAAAGAAATCCTTTATACGGTTCAACAATACATCACCGGCGGCTATCATTCCGCCGGCAAAAACTATTCGCTTCGGTTCGGTGGTGTGCAGCATATTTATACAGGTAATTGCAAGTGCCTTGGCCGTCCCATCCGTTATCTCTTTGGCTAACTTGTCATCAGCGATTAAATGTTCGTAAACATCCTTGCTGGTTAAGTGGCCTTTTTCGTCTAACACTTTTTTAAGACTGGACTTTGCCCCGGCCTCGACCGCCTCCGTGGCTCTCCTTGCCGTCGAGTCGGCGGATGCGTATGCCTCCACGCAACCTCTTTGGCCGCAGTTGCATTTTCTGCCGTCCGGGTATATTATCATGTGCCCCAGCTCTGCTCCATTCTCATCGCATCCGTGCACCAACTCGCCATTACTGATAATTCCCCCACCTATTCCCGTGCCGAGCGTGAAAAAGACCATATCTTTGACACCCTTACCAGCCCCGACGGTATATTCGCCCCAGCAGGCAACGTTCGCATCGTTATCAAAGACAATCGGTGCCCCGAGCCTTTCATTGAGCATTCGGCAAATGGGGACGTTTTTGAATGTCGGCATATTGGTGGACTTTATTATTATGCCCTCGCTGTATTTGGCCGGTCCCGGAGTTCCTATCCCAACTGCGACGATGTCCTGCAGAGAAAGACCGGCCTCGACAAGAAGTTTCCTGGCGGTCTGGGCCATCTTGTCAATGACTACTTCCGGCCCCATATCTACTTTGGTTGCCACGGATGTCTTGCTGATAAGTATTAACTCGGAATCGAATAAGCCAATCTTGATATTCGTTCCACCTAAATCAATGCCGATAAACATTTCACTCATTTCTCACACCTCGTATTGTATAAGGGCTTAACCGGCTAATTAGTTCCTGTTGCAGATAGAGCATTTGTCATTCCCGCGGAAGCGGGAATCCAGTTTTTTCGCTCTGGACCCCTGCTTTCGCAGCGGTGACATCATCGATTTTTGTTTCCACAACAGATAACAATTAACTACTCACCAATTAACTACTCACCACTGACCTTAGTTTAATCTGGATAACCGTTAGGATATTTATTATGCCATTGCCAGGCACTAAAGACCATTTCTTCAAGCTCAGGCTTTTCGGTTTTCCAGCCTAATTCATTTTTGGCCTTTGTGGCATCGGATGTTAATACCGGCGCATCACCCGGTCGTCGGTCCGCGGCGACGACCTTAAAATCTTTACCGCTGATGCGCTTAACGGTTTCAATTACCTCTCTGACCGAAAAGCCTCTTCCGTTACCCAGGTTATAAACCAGCTCACGGCTTTTGTCCAGCTTGTTCAGCGCCAGCAGATGTGCTCTGCACAAATCATCGATGTGGATGTAGTCGCGAATACAGGTTCCGTCCGGCGTCTCGTAATCGGTTCCGTAGATTCCTATTTCACTGCGTTTGCCCATTGCCGTCAGGATGGCTAGCGGAATCAGGTGTGATTCAGGCCGATGGTCTTCACCAAGGGTGGCGTTGTTTCCCGCACCGCAGGCATTGAAATATCTTAGCGATGCAAAAGCAAGCTTTCCCGCCTTACTCTGGTAGGAACACATCCTTTCTGCTGACAACTTTGTTTCACCATAAGGATTAATTGGTATTGTCGGCGTCTCTTCTGTAATTGGTGCCTGTTTGGGAATCCCATAAACAGCCGCGCTGCTACTGAAAACAAACTTCTCCACGCCGGCTGCTTCCATCGCCGATAACAGATTCTGCGTACCGCAAAGGTTGTTGCGATAGTATTTAAGCGGCGCCCGAACTGATTCGGCAACTTCGATGAAGGCTGCAAAGTGCATTACCGCTTCGATATTATATTCCTTGAGCGTCGTAACAAGTAATTCGTAATCGGCCAAATCGCCTTCGACTAATTCGGTTTCTCCAACCGCAGCACTATGACCCGTACTGAGATTATCATAAACGACCGGCTCATACCCCCCCTTCTTGCTTTCGCAAGAAAGCGGGGGGGCTTTAAGCATCGCCGTCATATTGCTGCCGATATATCCTGCTCCACCGCAGACCAAAACTCTCATATCTCGTCACTCGTTGCTCGTTTAGAATCGATTTGTTGTTCAATACGTTTGAGAATTTCTGCCGCAAGCTGCCTGTCCTTGCCCAAATCTATCCAGGCCATTCCTGCTTTCTGCTCTGGGTTAAGTCTTAGATTCTGCAATGCTGAGTTGCTTTCTGAGAACATTTTGTATGCGCGTGCACTACTGCTGACGTGCTGCTCAGGTATCGATAATCTGTATTTCTGCACTTCGCAATTGATGCATAATCGGTTCCCGCTTTTCGGGGGTCCTTCTTCCTCTTCGCTCATGTTCAATTCCACAACTCTTCTAATACTGTGCAGGTTGCTTTCAAGCCAGTTGTCGGCGCCGACATTATCGCTCCGCCAGAATTCGAAGAATTGAGCCCCCGCCAATGGTCTGGTTCTTATAAAGCCCCGCCACTGGCGTGTATCGATACCCAGCGTTGCTGGGTCGGCATCAACTTTCTCGACAGTGAAATGCATTTTAGCTAATACATCTTCAGCCATTTCCATTGCTTGAAGCTTATCGATATTTTCCACGCAGATTGCTTTGACCGCCCCGTTTTGCTGAGGTTCGGCGCAGCTTGCCAATACAACCGCACATGTCATAAGCGCACAGGTGCATAAGGTACTTGTGTACTTGTGTTCTTGTTCTCTTATGCTCTTTTGCCCTTGTGCTCTTATTATGTCTTTTTGCATTTGTCATCCATTCATTTTTTGTTACTTCCGTAATTTAGGCGATTATATATCCAACATACTCAAACCTCAAGAGCCAATTGCTTTTTTTCAAGCTGCGCTTCATTGAACAGAGCCCCGACCGTAACGGAGGGGTAATTGCCCCCTTTTGATTAGTGCCGGATATGCGCCACTAACATCCTTGCCGAAAAAGTTTTGGTAGATTGTATTGGAATTTTTGTATAGAATTCCATCCTTAAATAACTTTTACCAGGAGAGTAATTGTTAGATTTGATACCTGCGTGTGATTTTATGAAAGTTTTAGTTGCGGAAAAGTGTGGATTTTGTCACGGCGTTAGAAACGCTATCAGCGTAGCGGAAAAAACACTCGCACTACAGAAGGGCGAAAGCCCTGTTTATAGTTTTGGCCCAATTATTCACAACAAAGACGAGGTTGAACGCTTGGCCAAAGTTGGGCTAAAGACGGTAGATGGTGTCCAACAAATTCATTCGGGGACGGTTCTTATCCGTTCTCATGGTGCTGCTCCTGAACAGATAGCTAAGCTCGAAGAAAAAGGACTAAATATTGTTGATGCAACTTGTATTTTGGTTAAAAGGGTCCAGCACATAGCTAAGGAGCTTGCCAACGATGGCTATGAAGTCGTAATTATTGGCGACGAGAACCATCCTGAGGTCCAGGCGGTTATGGGCTGTGCCACGGATGTTGTTGTCATTGGGGATGAAAATGATTTACATAAACTGCCCCAAAATGCCAGGCTGGGGATTGTTTGTCAGACTACGCAAAGTCCGGAGCACTTCGGCAGGGTGCTTGGTGCAATAGGACGGTACGGCTTTAGTGAGTTGAAAGTAATAAATACTTTGTGTAAGGAAGCAATAAAAAGACAGGAATCGGCTGTGCAATTATGCAGGCAGGTGGATATAATGTTCGTGCTCGGCGGCCTGGAAAGTGCCAATACACGCAGGCTGGCCGAGCTTTGTAAAAAACATAATAGACAAACGTTTCATTTGCAAAACTGGAATGAGCTTGATAAAAATATGCTTTCTGGTAAGAATACAGCCGGTGTTACAGCAGGAGCTTCGACGCCGGATTGGATAATAGCCGAGTTTGTGAAGAATTTAGAAACTTTTGATGCCGGTGGCTGAGGTAAAGCTTTCGAGAAAAGGAGAAATAAAATGGGTATGAAAAAATCTGGGGTGCGGATACTTGCGTGCGTACTGATGCTGGCAAGCGGGAGTTTGCTTCAGGCAAAGGAGGGAAAAAATACAAAAATATATACTGTATTCAATTCAGGCGTGGTTACGGGGGCAAGCTACTCAATTTATCACCCGAATGTAAAGATAATTGAAAATAAGCAAGTATTGGAAAAACTGAGAGAAAAATGCAAGGAAGTTGAATTTGTGGGTGAAACTCAGCCCCCTAAAGAGGCTATTAAAAATATAAAGGCTCAAAAAGAAAACATAGATGGGATACTCTGTCTTGGCACTCCCCCTGATGGCTTGATCTCGATAGGATTACCTATGGTAGCCGTCTTTCGATTGTGGGGGCAATGGTCTGATTTTTATGATCATAATACTTATAAGGGAAAGAAAGTCCTAATATCTTGTTTGCCTGTACTACCCGACAAGGATCTGTCTGTCTATTCATCCCGAATAGAAGATATAGCAGGAAAGATTAAGCTAATAGAGGCTATCTCGAAGATGAAAGGGTTAAGAGTGCTGGTTGTAACAGACAAACCTCCACTTGGCGTGTGGGAACCATATGATTTTCAGATTGAAACGAGCAGGGAAGAATATGAGAAGGTTTTTATTGATAACTTGAAAGAAACATTTGGGGCTTTCCTTGTACCAATTCCGCAGAAAGATTTGGTTGAAAAAATGCAGGTTCAAGATGAGGGGAAGGCAAAAGAAGTTACGAAAAAATGGATGGATGAAGCTTCGGGAATTCGAGGGACAAATGAAGCTCAAATACTGAGATCAGCAAAGCTATACCTAGCTATGAAAGAGCTGATGGTGGAACACAATTGTGGCGCAATAGCAACTGAAGGATATGGATCGTTCCCTGGCGGTTACTCTATTATGCCTAGTCAGGCTTTACCTTCCTCACAGCTTTGTACAGATGGTATAGTGGCTGTGGGCGAAACTTTGCTTAATTCTTTAATTACTCAACAGTTGGGATTCAATTTCACAGGCAGCACGGGTCAAAATGGTGATTATTTCATAGACATTTTTAATAACATAGCTATTATTGCTCACTGTGAAGCTCCGTTTAATCCTTATGGAGATGGAGAAAAAGTGCCTTACATAATAAGGAATTTGCCATTTTTTCGGGAAGAAAATACTGGTGGTGCTGTTGCTCAAGTAAACTATCCAATTGGGGTAACTGTAACCGTGGCAAAAATAGATATGAATAACAAAAAGATAGCTGTTTTTACCGGAGAGACTGTTTCTGGTGAAGAGCTTTTCCCGTATTGGAATGATTTACTATGCAGGACGAAAGTAGCTATTAAAACTGATGCAAAAGCGCTGCATGACAATCAGGATTGGAAATCTTTTGGTCATCATAAAGTAACGTTTTTTGGTGATTATAGACAGGAGTTTTTAGATTTAGCCAAACTTATTGGATTTGAGGCTGTAGAAATTGATATAAATAAATAGTAACCGTTCAGGGGATAATGTGTTGAATTCTGTCCGGTGGCCAGACAGGTTTGGCTATTTTATATCATTGCGAGCGAGGCAGTTCTGGCTGTACGAGTTGGCGAAAGACAATAAAGTACATATCCATCAAAGTTAAGGGCTGTAAATTCGGCAGGTGTGCGGTGAAGGTTGTCGAGCTTACCTCGAGAGGTCTGCGTGGTGTCCCGAGATCGGGACTGAGGCAATCGTGAGGTTTTCTGACCGCCACGCAGAAGTCAGCAGAGGGCATAGTACTCGCCGAAGGTGGAGAAGGCCCGAACGGTTCCCCTCGATGAGAGGGGTAAATGGAGTGGTTAGTAGGATACGCGACTCATGGACACAAAGCGGCGGAAAATCCAGTTGGAACTGGCCTTTATGGCAGAAGGTAGGGGTGAAGCCCCGATGGCTGCGGATAAAAGGACCGAAGCGTCCAAGGCGAAACGTCAACGCCGGATTCGATAATAGCCGAGTTTGTGAAGAATTTAGAAACTTTTGGTGCCGATGGCTGAGGTAAAGCTTTCGAGAAAAGGAGAAAAAGAATGAGTTTTAAAAAACCTGGCACTTGGGTAGTTGTGTGGGTGCTGATGCTGGCAGGCGGGAGTTTACTTCAGGCAAAAGAGGGGAAAAATACAAAAATATATACGGTATTTGCTTCGGGAGGTGTTCAACACTTTGAATCCGAACTTTTGAAACCTTTAACGAATGAAGAGCTTCTGCGTAAACTTCGAAGCGAGTGCGATGGAGTAGATTTCGTTGTTGGCTCATTTCCCCATCAAATAGAGCATATAAAAGAAAATTTTGACGGAGTTCTCACTTTTGGTCGTTTAAGAAGGTATTCGATAGCGTTGACCGGATTGCCTACAATAGTTGTATATAATTTCCCTGAATTTTTGCATATTCCCTATGGGTTTTTCTTAAGTAAAGGGAAGATTTTGATTGCTTGTTTAGATAGGGCAAATACCTGTTCGGCGTCTGTATCTTCATCAATGTTTGAAGATTTAGTAGAAAAAATCAAATTAATTCAAGTTCTAAAAAGGATGAAGGAATCAAGGATACTAGCTGTGACAGATGGGCCGCTCACGGATTTCTTCGAACGTGGAGATATACACAACGTTTACGACGGGGATATACGGCAAAAAAAAGACCGTCAGGATATTTTCCTCAATGCGGTGGAAGAATCATTAGGGGTAAAAGTTACAAAGATAGGAATCGAGGAAGTATCTTCCAATGAGCAAATTCAGAATATTTGGTCCAATGAAAATTATAAGAAAGCAGAAGAAATTGCGAAAATGTGGATTGCTGAAGCTAAGGGTATGAAAGATACTATCGAATCAGAGGTAGTAAAGGCAGCTAAGGTATATTTAGCTCTGGAAATATTAATGGAAAAATATAATGCGACGGCCATAACATTTCATCTCAGGTCACTTATCAAGAATCCGAGACCGGAGGATAAGGTTTGGCCGAGCCTGGGTGATTCAGAACTTCAAAAAAGAGGCGTCGTCGCCTGTTGTCAGGCGCACTTAAATGTAGTGCTTACCCACATGTTAGCGCAATATGCCTTCGGTAGGCCTTCTATGATGGGTGATATTACATACGAGCCCTTTAACGATGTAAGTATTGTTATGCACTGTGGAGCTCCGTGGAACCCTTATGGAGATGACAGAAGAGTTCCTTATATCATAAGAGACCATGCGGAGAGGAGCGTAAGAGGACATTCAAAGCCCGGAGCAGGTGCTTGTTCGGAAGTATTATTTCCAGCAAATGAACCCGTTACAATATGGAGGATTGATGTGCTAAGTAAAAAAATACTGGTTCATACCGGCACGACTGTTTCCGGTTACTCTCTTTATAAAGATTTTGGTTATTTAATGTGCAGGTCGAAATTAGTTGCTAAAGTTGATACGAAAAAGATACAAAAGCACGTTTATCAGGATAAATATGGAGTCCATAGAACAGTAACTTTTGGTGACCATAGAGAAAGCCTCAAAGATTTAGCCACCTTAATGGGATATGAAGTGATAGAAGAGGATAGATAGTTTGCTTTCGAGAAAGGAGAAAGAAAATGGGTATGAAAAAATCTAAGGTGTTGATACTCGCGTGCGTGCTGGTGCTGGCAAGCGGGAGTTTGCTTGAAGGCGAGGTGGGGGAAAACACAAAAATATATACTGTGTTTGTTAACCAGGGTTGTAGTTGTCCTGCTGGAGGAACGCCAGAAGGTCTTACAACGAATGAGGAAGTTCTGCATAGACTTCAAGACAAATGTAGTGGAGTAGATTTCATCGCGAGAGACATAACAAAACGCGATGTAAGCATTGGAGCAGTTCTTAATGAATTAGAGGCTTCAAAAGAAGGTTTGGACGGAGTGCTTATCCTTGGCGCTTTAGGGAATAGAGAATATAGATTAGCATTCACCGGATTACCTACAATATGTGTATATAATCTTTTTGAGTGGATGAATTTCCCCTATAAACTTTACGACACGGGAAAAGAAAATAGTATAAAAGTAGGGGGGCCTGAATACAAAGCCGGAAGAATCATAACTGCCCAGTTGGACAGAAGAAATGTCTGCGCCCCATCTATTTCCTCAGCTATGTTTGAGGACTTAGTAAACAAAATCAAAATAATTCAAGCTATAAAGAAGTTGAAAGAATCCAGGATATTGGTTGTAACACCTACTCGGTTTCTTGGTCAGGTAGATTACCAGGGGGATGCAAAAAAACATTTCCCGGAAGATTATAATGAGCGCTATACTCATGCACTGAAAGAGTCGCTTGGCGTAGAGCTTGTAAGAATAAAGCCTAAGGAATTCTACGAAGCTGTTAATAAAGTTGATGAAGAACAGGCGGAAGAGATTGCAAAAAAGTGGATTGATGAAGCTCAAGGCTTGAAAGATACTACAGAATCAGAGGTAATAAAAACTGCTAAGTCGTATCTGGCTTTTGAAGCATTACGAAAAAAGTATAATTGCAATGCAGTATCAACTCATATGAGGTCACTCACTGGAAGTGGAAAGGTAGAGGATATGTTCTGGCCGGGTTTAGGGCTTATGGAGTTTCAAAAACGAGGCATACAGGCTATCTGTCAAGAGTACGAAAATATAATGCTTGCTCATCTGCTGGGGTATTATCTTACTGGTAGGCCGAGTATGCTCGGCGACCTCATGATAGATACTTTTAACGATATAACTCTCCTTACACATTGTGGGGCTCCGATTAATCCTTATGGAGACGATAGAAGAATTCCTTATATTATATGGAGTCATGCACAGAGTCCTGTAAGAGGCACTCTAAAGCCGGGTTCAGGTACGGGTGCGCAAGTAAACTACCCTGCAGGTGAACCTGTTACAATATGGAAAGTCTATATACTTCACAAAAAAATAGGGCTTCATACCGGTAAAACTGCTGATGGTCATTCTCTCTATAAGGATTTTGATAGTATAATGTGCAGAACCAAGTTAGTTGTGAAAGTTGATGACGCAAAGAAGATACAGAAACACTTTTCTCCTGATGAATATGGAATTCACAGGGCGGGAACTTTGGGTGATCTTAGAGAAACAATCAAAGATTTGGCCACTCTAATTGGATACGAAGTTATCGAAGAGGATAGGTAGTCTGGCTTATTATAAGAATAAGAGTTTTGATGAAATGTTAGAGGTGTGTAGTTTGCATTTGCTGCGTGGGCAAATGTGTTTTTATGAATGATTAACCGAAAAGTTTACTGTTGTGTCCCGTACCAATTAGGCTTTGGCTAAAGCCTAATTGGTGCGGGATTGCACAGGGGCTTATTGGCGTAAATGTGGGGCGCCGATAAGTCAAAAGCAAGACTCCGCAGAGGGATTGGGATTTATGGTAGATAGAAATATAGTTAACAAATTGGGGTTATCGGAGGAGAAGCTTGACCAGCAGGTCAGCGAAATGTTTGGTGAGCAGGAAAATGAATTTTTGGAAGAGGCTTTACAGACCAAGGTCGATTCTCGTCTGCCGGGCACTATTCTTAAAGGGACTATCGTATCGCAAATAGGCAATGATGTTATCGTCGAGGTAGGTCTGAAAAGCGAAGGGATTGTCGATGCGAGTGAATTTGAGGAGCCCGACCAGATAGTACCGGGCAATGAGATCGAAGTGCTTCTTGAAGATACTGATTCTGAAAGCGGGCTTGTTTTGTTGAGCAAGCGCAAAGCCGACATAATCAGAGGCTGGGAAACTATTCTCAGTGCGAAAAAAGAGGGTGATGTTGTTAAAGGCAGGGTCATAAGGCGCATTAAGGGCGGTTTGCTTGTTGATATTGGAGTGCCTGTGTTTTTACCTGCCTCACAGGTTGACATAAGGAAGCCGGGCGATATCAGCAGGTTCATCGGCAAAGAAGTGGATTGTAAGATTCTCAAAATCGATGTTGAAGGTCGAAACATTGTCATATCGAGGCGAAAGCTTATAGAAGAAGAACGCCGCAGCAGTAAGGACAAGATTCTGACCGATATCGAGGTTGGTCAATTGCGAAAAGGTGTTGTGAAAAACATCGCTGACTTCGGTGTGTTCGTGGATTTGGGAGGTCTGGATGGTTTGTTGCATATTTCTGATTTGAGCTGGGGCAGAATATCACATCCCTCAGAAGTTGTTCAGCTTGACCAGGAAATAGAGTGCATTGTTGTTGGTGTGGATAAAGAGCACGAGAAGATTTCGTTGGGTCTGAAGCAGAAAACGTCCAGCCCCTGGGATGATGTTGAACAGCGTTATCCGCTCGGAGCCAGGGTCAAGGGTAAGGTTGTCAATGTGATGAATTATGGCGTGTTTGTTCGGCTTGAAGATGGAATTGAGGGGCTCGTGCATATCAGTGAAATGAGCTGGACAAGGCGGCTTGCACATCCGGGCGAGATAGTTAACCTCGGGGACGAAATAGAGGTGGTTGTCCTGAATGTTAACAGGGAAAAGCAGGAAATCTCGCTCGGAATCAAGCAGACCCAGACAAATCCATGGGCGATAGCTTCCCAGAAGTACCCTGCAGGAACGATTGTTACAGCCAAGGTGCGTAGTTTGACCAATTTCGGTGCCTTTGTCGAGATAGAGCCGGGCGTTGATGGTATGATTCACATTTCGGATTTAAGTTGGACCAGGAAACACAGCCATCCCGGTGAGGCCCTGCAAAAGGGACAGGAAATAAAATGCGTTGTCCTGGAAGTCAACGAAGAAAAGCGGCGGGTATCGCTGGGCATCAAACAGATCACTGAAGACCCCTGGATACGGGCTATACCGGAAAAATATATTCCGGGACATATTATTAAAGGCAAGGTGGCAAAGCTTACTAATTTTGGCGCGTTTGTCGAGCTTGAACCGGATTTGGAGGGACTATTGCACATATCTGAGCTTGCCGACCACAAAATTGATAAGCCTCAGGATATTGTTAAGGTCGGAGATGAAGTGGAAGTTAAGATTCTGAAGGTTGATACCGACGCCCGTAAAATCGGCTTGAGTTTGCGAAGGGTTCAGTGGGCTGCTGAAGAACAAGCAGCCGAGTCTGCCAAGCAGCGGGTACCGGCAGGGCCTGAGCGGGTTCTTTCTGATGCTGATGTGGACCGGCTTGCAAAACCGAAGGAGAAAACCGACCAGGGCAAAGACACTGATGCTGAGCCGAGCGAGGCGGAAAAGAAGGAAGGTGAAGCAGCCAAGGCCGAAGCCGGAGAGGCAAAAGTGGAAAGTAAATCCATTTTGAGAGTTTTCAAACGCAAAAAGGATGTGCGTTCAGAAGAACCCAAAAGCCCGGCAACCCAGGAGCCTGAACAAGCCCAGCTCGACCCTCAGGAAAGCACAGATGCCCAGGGCCAGGCCGACGATGATAGTAGTCCCAAGGAGAAAACCGAGGAAAAGTAAGCGATTAGAAATAGAAAATCTAAAGTTAAATGGTTAATTAGTTCCTGTTGCGGAAACAGTATTTGTCATTCCCGCGAAAGCGGGAATCCAGCTTTTTCGCTCTGTACCCCTGCTTTTGGGTCTGTTGAAAAAGTCGAGATTACTTCGTCATTACATTCCTCGCAATGCTGCAAAGTGCGTTTTCAAGTCATTGCGAGCGATTCGAAGAATCGCGCAGCAATCTCAAAACGTTCCTTTTGAACTTTGGCAACAGACCCTTTCGCTGGGGTGACATCGTCGATTTTCGTTTTGCGCAACAGATACTGATTGGTGAGTTGTTAATTGGTGTGTTGAATACTCAACACTCACTACTCACCACTCACTAATCAATACTCAACGATTGTCGGTGTTCGATTGGTGGTTATCGAAGGTGTTGTTCTGGGATAAAAAGGCTGTAGTAAGGGCAAAAAACATTGCTGAATCCGGGATTTTAAGTTTTTTCGCAAAGTGTTTGTAAGGCTCTGTAAATACAAAAGTTATGCGTTTTTGAATAAATTTAACTGAAATTTTATCACATTTTATGACATTTTTCTTGACGAGAATATAGCTGATTTGGTACAAATAATGTATGTAAAGCCGGAGAGTTTTAACGGAGTTTGACTTTCTGGCATAAAATATCTGCAGTTCCTGGGCAAACACCTAAGTGTTTTAGGTGAGGAACAGAGTTGGAGTGAGGATGATATCTCGGAGGTAGAGTTTCTAAACTTACAGCTCAAAGACGGCTTGCGCAAGGAGGTGGCCGTAAAGCCATGTCCTACAATAAAATTATTTTAAGCAAGCGCAGGGTTTGGTGAAGATTCTTTGTTGCTTGTGTAGAGGTTGTTTCAGACAAGCACAGCCAGGTGGTTAGTGTCTGTCTTTTTGCTTGTCGATAACAACAACAAACAAATAATGTTTTGGCTCGTTGCCAAAGCAAAATCTTTAGTCTTCTTACACAAAGAAGATTTATTAAAGGAGAAGTATTATGTGTAAACGATTATTTCTTTTAACCTCTTTTCTTGCGGTGCTGGCTCTGGTCGGCAGTGCTTCGGCTGCGCTGCCGGAAGGATGGCAGAGCCAGGATATAGGCACCACCGGCGGTAGCGCCGATGAGAGTGGCGGCATGTGGGTCATTAGCGCCGACGGAGCCGACGTTTGGGGTAGCGCGGATGAATTCCACTACGCGTACACGATGCTGTCCGGAGACGGTACGATAGTCGCACACGTTGTCGATAATGGCACCGGCTCAAACAACTGGGCCAAGGGTGGCGT
>CAYUFX010000008.1:0-90179 GCA_964444135.1 uncultured Pirellulales bacterium
GTAGTCTTTTGTCTCTCGTATACAGTGCCGTGTCTCGGACATTTATTTAAAATCTACTTGAAATCAAACTCAAAATTTGGTATAATACGCTTATGTTAGCCAGCAGGCTAACATAAACCGCCAGCAGGCGAAGAGGACATTTCAGTTTGCATGTCGTAAGCTGCAGCGCAGCAAGGACTTATAGCCAGTCGGCCCAGATTCGCGAATTCTAAATCGTAAATATCGAAGATCCGGCCTTCCTTGGACAGAATCAATCAGGAAAAGGGGATGGCGGTGAGCGGAGTTCAGCAGACCAGGGGATCAGGATTCAGTAGATCAGCAGACCAGGGAACGAATATCCGGTTGCGGTTACGCTGCTCGTTTCGTTTATTGTCTTTCGGTTACGTCTTAAACGACGATTTACGCTTAACGCAACCGATACGAGCTGCGCATCCGTTTGACGAAATTCTCCTCTACATCTGTCGAGAACCCTCTACAAATCAACCCTTTTTATGCAAAACAAACCCAATTTCCGAAAAAGTCAAATGAACGTAAAGTTCTGTAATATAATGGCTTATGAAAATATTTGCGAGCGGACACTTAGTGAAAACAAACCCAATTCAAACCCCGTCCTGAGCGCAGTGAGTTTACCCTGAGTGTAATCGAAGGGAATGGGCCAATTTCCGTCAAGAAATTTTAAAAATATTGATTCTACAGTTCAAAGGGTATATAATTGTGTTGTTGCCTTGCTGTTTATCTGGTAGAATGATAGCATGAGCACTAAATTGCGAGTCGCCGCTTATATAAGAGGGACCCCGCCTTGCGGGAACCCAAAGACGTATTTTGTCATAAATTAAGGAGGCGAAACATGGTTCAGCGAAACGGTTTTACACTTATCGAGCTATTGGTTGTTATTGCGATAATTGCAATCTTGATGGCGATCTTAATGCCCGCCCTCAATGTTGCCCGTGAGCAGGCCCGTGGAGTCTCATGCTCCGCGAACCAGAAGAACCTTGCCCTGGCCTACATCGCGTATTCCGACGAGAACGATGGCACCGTTTGTGGGGGCTGGGCACTTCACGAGACGGTCAACGGCGTGCCCCCGTGGGTAATGCCGCCCCTTGATTACTCAGGAGGCAAAATTACTCCTATGGCCAGTGGACCCGTTACGCGCGAGCAACGGTACAATGGACTCAAGGAAGGAGTCCTGTACAAGTACATCAAAGATGTAGGTGCCTATCATTGCCCAGGTGACAATCGAATAACCAGGGGGACAAGCCTGGGCATGGGACCGGAATTTCTGATTTACCGCAGTTACTCTCTCTCGGATTATATGCGGGCGTCTGAAAGTACCGACCCGAAGAAGTTGTTCAGCTTCAAAAGCCCGGCCACCAAGATGCTCTTCGTAGAGGAGATATACGACGGCTCAGCAGGCAACCATAATCACGATGGATGGTCGTATGAGCCGGGCACCAACAGTATGTGGGACCCCCTGGGCATCTTTCACAGCAATGCCTGCACTTTTAGTTTCATGGATGGTCACGCAGAACGCAAGAAATGGGATGACAAGCGGACGATTGTCTACTGTACCAGTCGAGCAGAAGCTGCGGCCAGGGGTTTTGGCAAGGGAATGCAGTTCAATCCACCTAACGTTGACCTGGTGTGGCTTGACTCGCACTACCCGGGCAACCAGCACCTTGCTCAGTAACCATTAGGTCTGTGGCCTGAGTGGACGGATGATGTACTCTCATTCAGACAAAAGACGTTCCTTTTTGCTAATGATTTTAGTGGTCCCGCATCATCAAACTCATTCAATGACTTCAACTTCTTTCTATTTATAGGAACCCTTATTTTGTTTATCTTCCATTGCCTCTTGTTTCGGCGTTGAGAGCCTTTCGAAAAAGCCGCGGCCCGTAGTGCGGCGGTTCCTGGCCGAGTTCGTAGCAGCCCAGATCCGGAGCTTTACCGGCGAAACCGTCGGTAATCTGCGCAAGGGCGATGCCTGCATCGACGACCTCGGCGCTCTTGCGCAACCGCAGGTCGTAGCCGCCGGGTTCGCAGGTCTTGCCTTTTTCCGGCGGTCCGGCGTTGACGAAGATGTCGTAGTCGGCTAAAATGCCGTGCTCCTCGAGCCCCGTTGCCTTGAAGAATTGCTCGATGGACTGATATTGCGCGACGTTCCCGCTGTGGTCTTTCCATCTGAACAGCAGTTCGGGCTGGTTGCGGCGGTAGGCGTTGTAGTCCATCGTGCTGTAGGCCGTAGGCGAGCCGGACTCCATCGCATATTGCGTGCCGCCCATGAACAGGTTGTTTCGGAAGTGGCCGTTTTGCCAGATGGCCGGCGGACGAAAACCTTCTCCGGCACAACACGACGTGTTGTTGTAGGCCTCGATGCCGGCGGGATAGTTATTCAGCTTATAGCTAAGGCTGGTGATTCCGTAGAGCTCATTGCGAATCAGGTAGACCGGCCCGCCATAGAACGGCTGGGTGGACATGCCGGTGTGCGCGTTATAGCAGCGGTTGCGATAGAACCGCACATTGTGGCAGCCGTAATCCGCCTCGAAAGTGTCATCCTGCGCCCAGGAGAGGTCGTTGTTATAGAAGTCAATGTTCACGCAGTGCTTCATCACGTCATCCACGGGCGGGCCGAAGTTGTAGATCGCGGCCGAATCGCTGAATCTTGTGATACGGTTATAGCAAATCACATGACCCTGGCCGTAAACGTTGACGCCGGTATGGCCGGGACTCATATAGGTTTTCCGCGGCCGCGGATACCAGGTTGTGTTGATGCCGACGATATCATTGTCGGCGATGTACCAGTTACTGGAATTCTCACAACCGGTGTTGATGCCGTACACCACGTCGTGAATCTTGCATTGGCGGACGACGAGGCCCTCAGAGCCGCCGGGCTTTGAGGCGTAGATAGCCATCTGGGCGTTGCGGAAGGTGAGTCTCTCGAAATGCAGGTGATTTGTTCCGTTGAGGGTCACTATCCGTGACTTGCTGCCGAGGCCCTCGCCTTCGAGGACCGCCTCGCCATCGGCCGAGCCGCGGAAAACGATTGGTTTTCCGGGCGTTCCGGACTTTTTCAGATCGAACGGCCCCCTGTAGAGACCCGCCCGAAGTAGAATCACATCGCCGGGTTTCACTTTTTTGAAGGCCACCATGAGCCCCTTCTCAGGAGTAGCCTTTATTGTGTCCCCTCCGTTGAACGCTCTCGGCTCCGCCCGCGTTGTCACGCTGACAATCTTCGGCCCCACCGGCGCGCCGCCATCCGGGTCGGACATAGTGAATCGTACTTCATAAGTCGTCGCCGGTTCCAGAAACAGCACGCTTCCGGCGAACAGGTTGCCCGTGCGATACGGCCCGTACATTTGGTTCACCACCTCGTGATGAACTCGCAGCATTGGCATCCCCTTTTTCCACTCCGTCTCTGACTTCTTCCTGAACGCGACATTGATCGATGCGTTCCGATTGCTATCGCCCTCAATGTACCACCGGAAGCCCAGGTTCTCGATTGTAGGAGGGTCAACGATGAAGCGTTTCGGTGCGATCTCGTCCATTTCGGGGCCAACCGGAAAGCCGACAAGTGGTTTCTGCTGCCGTTGCGCCCGAGCGGAAATGGTCAGCGTGATCAGCACCAGAACGACCGCCGACGTCGAGAACTTCCTAAAATTTATCTGTGTCTCTTTCGTAATTTTCATAATCTCACGCTATTGTACCCAAGAAATGCTACTTGAATTTCAACAAAATTAACGACGTCACAAAAATGATTATGACGTCCGGCATTAGTATTGTTTTAACAATCATCCCAACCATTATTCTACCCTTTCGGTTTGCGTGTGATATTAACAATGATTGGTACACTTAGCCATCTGTTTCTTATTCTTCAACTGCCTTCTCCATGGATAGATTAACATAAGTTATTGACTTTTCAAATATTAAACAATATGTTCTGTGTACTTTCACAGTGGATTCAATCGAGAGCACCTTGTGCCGGTGATTACCGACTTGTTCAAGCGTCTTAAGAACATCGGCTTTCGTGTAATCATGGGCGTGTCGGGCCATAATGTTAAACAACAAATTGACATGATCAACAATGCGCTCGAGCCGGTGGTGGCAGACGGCAGCGTTACGGGAATCGGGCTTTGGGAAATATCGCTCAGCCGGAGTGAGGAATCAAACACTGACCATGCTGCCAAATGGGAGACATCGGACATGATGTTCTTTTATCCCGGGCTTGTGGACCTTTCCGAGCTAGGGACCGGCCCTCTTGCTCCCAAAACGAAACCTCCGGATGGGATTGGTGGGTTGGATCCTCGTAAGCATGCATCGACCAACGTGGGCGAGAAGAATGTCGATTTGGCTGCCGAGGCCATCGGCAAAAAGGCCAGGGAGCTGCTGTAATCGCTGCCGCAAGAACAAAGATCGTTCAGGCTCAAATCCGTTAGTCCCGAACACTGGTGGATGATCTGAACATTCTTTGCCACAATGACCGGCGAACGAACAGAGTGCCTCAGGTACCAACTTTGGTCATGCCCGAACGAGGAGTAGTCGAAGATACGCTATCTCCATTGGTTATTTAATTCTACGTATTTTTGTGAAAACATACATCACTTTGAGGCAATGTTTTGCAACTAAGCATAATATGTGAGAGAGTGGATGAATTTCAAATATCACCCCGATATGGAGAACGAACGGTCTGCCCTTCGTTGCATGGCGTGGCCAAGCCGAGCCGAGACAGGCTTCGGCGTAGCTTCGCCGGGCCGAGTTGTCGGGTCAAAGGGCCGGGTGTAGAGGATTTTCTGGATGGCCTCGTGTAAGAAGTTGTGCATGGCTGAGCGTTCTCTCTACAATTGATCAATCAATCTGCCGCCAAGACTCCCTTTTCTGCGTCTCATAAAGACGAGCTTTTTCACGGCGAACAAAATTTGGATCGACCTAATAAAGATACTCAAAGGTTCAATCCTGTTATTGAGCTTTCAGTGCCGAGTCATTGCTGAAACCGCCACTTCGTGCCAGCACTTTAACCTCTTTTTTGTACCACCTGACAACAATGAATCCCCCTATGACAGCCGACAGGCAGCAGATACCTGCCTTGTCAAATTTCAACAGTATTGAATATCCGATAGCGAGGGAGATACCGTAACAGAGCATGATTCCACCCATGACATCAATTATCGTAGAAAGAGACAATGCCTTGCCGGGCAGCTCTCGGATGTCACTGCTAAGAATGCCCCAGAAGCCGCCCGGCCGGACCTTGCGATAGAACTCCTCGAGCTTTTCTTTCGAGACAGCGGGTGTGAGGAAGGTTACTATTATGCTTATCGGCACAACTATACCTGTCAGTAAAGCTATCTTGATTTCAAAGGGCATCTCAGGCCAGGGGTATCCGAACAGCACAACGCTTTCGGGAATGAAGGGGTTGGCAAACCCAAGTACCAGACCCAGAGAGAGTGCTGTAATCTCCGTATAAGCATTTATCCGCCACCAGAACCAACGGGCAACACTAATCATGCCGCTTCCAACCATAATGAAAGCAAAAAATTCCCACACCGCTGAAACCGTAAGTTTTCGCCAGGAAATATACACAGCGATGCCAACGCCTGCGGCCATCATAAAGACAACAACGAGCTTGGTTACAATCATATAATGTCGCTGCGTTGCATCTTTTTTCATAAAACGCTGGTACACATCCGTCATCATGTATGATGCTCCCCAGTTAAGATGCGTATCGATCGTTGACATGAAAGCAGCAAGAAAGGCTGTAACAAGCAGACCCTTAAGGCCGTACCCTAAGTATTCGTTCATTACCAGGGGGTATGCATGCGTGTCATTATAAGGTTCGGTCAGTACCGGGAAAAGCACGATAGATACAAGTGCTACAACTACCCATATCCAAGGCCGACAGCATTGAAAGATCGCGTAGAATATCGTTGCCAGAACCGAATCGCGTTCATTCCTGCAGGCACTCATACGCTGCATATTATAGCCGCTGGCATCGATCCACCACAGTACGAAGATGTATATCAGCAGCTTTACCAGGTCGAGGTCGAAGCTTTTGAAATCGGGAAAAATGGAAAGCGTTCTCGGGCCATAACCTTCAGTGGCGGCGATTGTATCTAATACGTAGCCAAGTCCTCCTACCTTCACCACTGCGATAACAGCAAGGGCTATCATGCTGAAAGTTGCGATGAAGAACTGGATAAAGTCGGTTACGACTACCCCATAGAAACCGGAAAATGTCGAATAAACCAGCGCTACAAACATGCAGAGCCCGATAGCCCACCACTTAGGTATATCCGTCACAGTCGTAATAATGGTGCTCATGGCAAAAATTAGATAACTGATAATGATGAGGTTCTGTACGATGCCGGCGAAAAACGCCCTGAATCCGCGCAGAAATGCTGCAGACTTGCCCTCATAGCGCAGCTCGTAGAACTGTGCGTCAGTGATAATAGCCGCGCGCCGCCAGAGCCGTGAAAAGAGAAATATGCCGACAATAAGCGCCAGCACGGCGACAAACACCCACCAGATTCGTTGAAGTCCGTCCGTGCGTGTTATTTCTGTCACTACCAGCGGCGTATCCGATGCGAAACTGGTAGCAATCATTGATATGGAAATCATCCACCACGGAAGTGACCTGCCGCCGAGGAAATAATTCTCGGAACTTTGCGAGGCCCTTTTGGAAAAGTAAATCCCCGTGCCAAGGGCAAAAAGCATGTAGGCGGCCATGATCGCATAGTCAAGAAGTTCTAAACGTCCCATCCCTGATTACCATCAAATCTGTTTGCATTTGTCTATTTTGCATTTTCAAGTGTCTCACGGAGACACCTTTTTCTGACTGTCCCCACCTCTATGAAACCACCGGAAATGATACCATAATGAATAAGAGTTGGCCAAGATGAACATCTGGGTTTGCGCCATTTTTGTGCCTTTCGCCGGTGCTTAACTAGTCCCTGTTGAGGAAACAGTATTTGTCATTCCCGCGAAAGCGGGAATCCAGTTTTTCGCTCTGGACCCCTGCTTTCGCAGGGGTGACATTGTCGATTTTCGTTTTCCGCAACAGATACTAACTACCTCTCCACCCGAAAAACCTCATCCGATGGATATAGGAAATCGGAATCGGTGAAATCTAAGAATCGCCGGTCAGGTCAGTAGGGTAAGTGGAGTTCTGCACAATAAGCTAAAGAATCGGCAGACAATCTTAATATGACTATCAGATTTGATAACTTCCGTTATCAGTGTCCGCCGCCGTGCATCATGTCCACAGCATGCGGCAAGACGTATAAAATTATCTCCAATGATTCTTTAACGCCTTTGAGACTTCCCGGCAAATTGATAACAATCGTCCTGTTGCAAATTCCCGCTATACCTCGTGAAAGGACGGCATTTTTGGTCTTTTTAAGACCTTCAGCCCTCATTATTTCACCCAAGCCGGGAATTATTCTCTCACAAACAGACGCAGTAGCCTCCGGCGTAACATCGCGGGGCCCCAGCCCTGTCCCGCCCGTAGTAAAAACTATGTCAATGTCTGCTTTATCTGAAAAATGCTGAAGTTCATTGATTATTTTCTCGTGGTCATCAGCTACAATTTTCTTCCGGCATATCTCAAATCTGTCTTCTGGCAGAATATCTTTGATGGTTTGTCCACTTATATCCTCTCGTTTTCCCTGCGCACAACTGTCACTGACCGTCAATATAGCTACTCTAATCATTATCAGTAATGACCTCTATAATGTCACCAACCCTTATCCAGCCGGCTTTGTTTACCTTCGCAAAGACACCCTCTCGCGGCATAATGCAATCGCCAATCTGCTTGAAAATTTCACATTCACTATGGCATTTCTTCCGAAACTGTGTAACTTCAAGCTCTACACTTTCACCGAGCTTGAGTTTACTGCCAATGGATAACTCGAGCAAGTTAAGACCTTCTGTGGTGATATTTTCGGCAAAATTGCCGGGCGCGACCTTCGCGCCCTTTGCGACCATCTTGTCTATGGACTCAACCGCCAGTAAGCTTATTTGTCTGTGCCAATTACTCGCATGAGCATCTCCGACAATACCAAAGTCGGCCTGCAGCTCAGCCTTCGGCACATTAACTTTTTGTGTACCTTTTTTTTTCGATACCGATATCGCTTTAATCGTGCCTTCTATAATCGCCACTTTTTCCACCTGTTTTTTCGAGCAGCTTAACTTCGTTAACTGTCATTGCTTTGCCGGTGTATTTGAGCATATCATAAATGGTAAGACAAGCTGCGGTTGCCCCTGTAAGAGCCTCCATTTCAACACCTGTTTTGCCTGAGGATTTGACAGTTACGCTTACATTAACCGATTTGTCTTTTTCATTCAGAGTAAAATCGACCTCCACCGCTTCAATCAGGATTACATGACACATCGGGATTATTGCCGGAGTTGATTTTACCGCAGTGACGGCCGCTATTTTTGCTGTCGCAAGTACATCGCCCTTGATACAAGTGCCTTGCTTGATGGTTTGAAAAGCTTCCTCGCCAAGAAGAATAGAACCGCTTGCCTTCGCGGTCCTTATTGTAATATCTTTGTCGCTTACATCTATCATACCACCATTATTTACCACAGTTCTCAACCTCCGACTTTGCACATAGAAAATCCTTCTTTGAGCGAGTTCAGTTTTGTATAGTTACCTTTTTCGCTAATTATCCTTTTCAGTAAATCTCGTATCTGTCGGTCACTTGCTTGGTTCCGGATTAGCTTTTTAAGGTCGTAGGTATGAGACGAATACAAACATGGCTTAATTTTTCCATCGCTGGTCAACCGAAGCCGATTGCACGAGTGGCAAAATATTGAAGACCGACCACTTATAAAACCTACAGCTCCTGCTGAATCTCTAAACTTGAAGTTCAAAGCAGGGCCAGGGCTGTGCTCCATAACGACACTAAAAAGTGGTCCATATTTGCGCTCGATAATAGCACGAACTTCTCTGTTGGGTAAATAATCACTTGCTGAATTCGTATATTTGCCGGTTGGGCAGTACTCTATGAACCTGACAGTGACCTGTAAATCAACGCTCATTGCTGCAAGTGCCAAAATCTGCTCTTCGCTATCGTTAAGGCCTTTTATTATAACGCTGTTAATCTTAACGGGCGTCAGACCAGCTTCTATTGCTTTGCGAATACCTTCGGTTACTTTAGGCAGGAGATCGAAGCCCGTAATTTGTTTGTAACTTTCTCTTTCCGCCGAATCCACGCTAATATTAATCCGCTGTAAGCCTGCGGCTTTGAGTTGTACGGCCAGAGGTTCAAGAAGCACGCCGTTAGTTGTTAGCGCCAGCTCATCAATGTTCGGTATCGTCGCGAGTTTGTCAACTAACCGGAAAATATCTTTTCTAACTAACGGCTCACCACCGGTAAGACGAAACTTGTTTATACCGCATTCTGTAAATAATCTGGCGATACGTTCAATCTCCTCGAATCGCAAAATCTCCCTGGGCTCAATACATCCGCAATCACCCAGAGGATTACAGTAAATACACCTGAGATTGCATCTGTCAGTAACAGAAATTCTAAGATAATCAACGTTCATCACTTACAAGACCTAAAGGCTATTTTTTAGTTCAAATCAACCTGACCGGGACAATCGTTCCCTTTTCAATTTCCGCGACACCAACGCCAATACTGACCAGCCCGTCTGCGATGCAGAGCGCATTAATGTGAGCCGAACCGTGATATTCAACAGGTTTCAACGTGCCGTTATCTGTAATAACAACAGGAATCCAGCTTTGCCTTTCTGTATCCTTTCTAATAATTGATTCACCCAGCGGCATCTTAATGTTACCAGGTGCATAGGCATAGCCCATCAGTTTGTAAAGAAAAGGCTTAACTAAAAGCTCGAACTGAACAAATGTCGAAACCGGATTGCCTGGTAATCCAAAGCAATAGACCTTTTCTGATACACCAAAGACCGTGGGCTTTCCGGGCTTGACGGCGACCTTCTCGAACAATAGGTCGATGTTGTTTCGCTTGAATATTCCCGGCACGAGGTCGAATTCTCCTACCGAAACGCCGCCAGAGACAAGAACCACGTCGTTTTCCTCAACCGCTTTTTTGAACATCTTGTCAATGGCGTCGTCTGTATCTTTGGCGATGCCGTAATTTTTCGCGACTGCGCCCATGCTTTCAATCTGTGCAATAAGCTGGAAAGCGTTGCTGTTTCTTATTTGCGATGGTCCAGGCTTGAATGCCGGCTGAACCAATTCGTTACCCGTTGCAAAAACCGCGACCTTTGGCCTTTTCGAAACCACCGGATGTGTACAACCAACCGAGGCGAGAACCGCAATATGCTGCGACCTGATACGACTGCCTTTGTGCAGGGCAACCTCGTTGGCTTTGATGTCTTCGCCTTTTAGGCAAATGTAGTCAGGTGTATTTTCGCCGACAAAGCGAACGGTATTTGCTATCGGATTTTCCGTAAACTCAACCATTATAACGCAATCTGCACCTTGCGGCACTGCGGCACCTGTCATAATCTTGGCGCACTGGTTCGGCTCGATTGCCCTTTGAGGGAGTGTCCCTGCCTGAATCGTTTCGATTATCGTAAGCTCATTGGCAAGGTCTTTTCGGTGACAGGCGTAGCCGTCCCGAATTGCTTTGTCAAAAGGCGGCATGTCAATGTCCGATTTAACATCCTCAGCTAATATCCGGTTTACCGCACGAGTAATATCAACACGCTCACTGCCGAGCCGCCGAGCCGAATCCAAAACGGTTTTAAGAGCTTTCTCAAACGGCCACATTATTGTTCCCTCCAGCCGTGCCAGAACCCCTCTCGGCAGGCTGGCAAATTTCCCCCCTATCTTCTGTCGAACACAGAAAAGGGGGTAGTTCATTTCGGCCTTTTCGAGACCTTCAAGCCAAATGTATCAATTTGGTTCCCGCAAAGCGGGGTCCCTCGCCAACGCCATACAAAGATTTAACCATGCCAACAACAATTTGGGAAATAAAATCCTCAACAAATATCATCAGACAACCTCTGTAAACTATAGTAGAAAACAGAAAAATTTGATATTATAGCCTGGCGTTGAATATGGGAAATATTGATTTTAGGAGGTTCGATATGAAAAAACGTATTTTTTTCTGCGTGTTGCTTAATTCAATATTGTACATTCAGGTGCTGGCTGATGTAAAAGACCCCCGGATGAGGGCTTTTGAAGAAAAGGCCCTTAAGGTTAGACCCTTCGATTTATCTAATGTGCGATTGCTTGACGGCCCGTTCAAACACGCTCAGGATTTAAACTGTAAGTCTCTATTGAATTATGAGCCTGACCGGTTGTTGTCAAAGTTCCGCACAACCGCCGGCCTGGAACCGAAAGCAGAGCCTTATTCCGGATGGGAAGCCCAGGGTATCGCAGGTCATTCACTCGGGCATTATCTAAGTGCTTGCTCACTTATGTATGCCTCGACCGCAGATAAGCGTTTCAAGGAAAGAGTTGATTATATCGTCGATGAGCTTGAAGACTGTCAAAAGGCAAACGCCAATGGCTATGCAATGTGCGTCCCCCGAGGCAAAGAGCTTTTCAAGGAAGTTTCTGAGGGAAAAATTACAACAGAGAGGTTTAATCTTAACGGCTGCTGGGTGCCCATTTACACCCTGCATAAGGAAATGTCAGGACTCAGGGACGCATATCATTTGTGCTCAAATAAAAAAGCTCTGCAGGTTGAACAAAGACTTGCTGACTGGTTTGAAACTATAATTGACGACCTGACAGATGAGCAAATGCAGAAGGTTATGTACTGCGAGCACGGCGGAATCACCGAGGCTCTGGCTGACCTCGCTGCGGATACAGGTGAGCAGAAGTATTTGCAAATGGCCAAGAAATTCCACCATAAGGAAATGATGGACCCGATGATTGAAGGCAAAGACATCCTGCCGGGCTATCACGCCAATACGCAAATACCGAAATTTGTTGGCTTAGCAAGAATCCACGAGCTGACAGGTGACATCCCCTATAAAATTGGCACAGAGTTCTTCTGGGACAGAGTGGCCAATCATCATTCCTACGTTACCGGCGGTCATTGCTTTAATGAATATTTTGGTCCGCCCGACAAGTTAAATGAACGCCTCGGTCCGAACACAACCGAGACCTGTAACGTCTATAATATGCTCAAGCTTACAAGCCATTTATTCTGCTGGAATCCCGGTGCAAGCGTGGCAGACTTCTATGAACGAGCTTTGTATAATCACATCCTTTCGTCACAGCATCCTCAAGATGGGCGAGTAATTTACAATCTAACGCTGGAAATGGGCGGCTTCAAAAACTATCAGGATCCATACGGGTTTACATGCTGTGTAGGCACGGGGATGGAAAATCATTCACAGTATGGAAATTCTATCTATTACCACAATGATAAAGAATTATACATAAATCTGTTTATCGCTTCGGAGCTCGACTGGAAAAATAAGGGCCTGAAAATAACGCAAAACACCAAATATCCCGACGATGACAAAATAAAGCTGACATTCAACTGTAAAAAAGCTTTAGAGCCGGCGGTCTATATCCGTTATCCGTACTGGGCACAGAAAGGCATTAAAGTAAAGATAAACGGCAAAGAACAGCAGGTAACATCAACATCCTCAAGTTACGTCAAACTATCACGTCTCTGGAAAGACGGCGATGTAATTGATGTACGTATTCCGATGACTCTTCGGCTTGAGACAATGCCCGACAATCCCAAGCGTGTTGCGGTTATGTTTGGACCGCTTGTTTTAGCAGGCGAATTAGGCCCGGTTGCCGACCCTAAAGCTGGAGAAATGATGTATGTTCCGGTGTTGCTTACCTCCAATAAGCTGGTCGAAGAATGGGTCAAGCCTGTTTCCGGCAAGCCGAATACTTTTAAGCTGTCAAATGTAGGCCGGCCCAGGGACGTTGTACTCTATCCGTTCTATAATATGCATGACAAACGTTATACAATTTTTTGGGATGTCTTTACACAGCAGTAATGGAACGAAAAGAAAAAGGAGTATGAAAGGATTCAACAAGAGAAACTGGAGCTCGAGGCCAGGACAGTTGATTTTGTTCAGCCCGATGAGCAGCAGTCTGAAGCGGACCATAACCTACAGTTCGAGAGCTCAAATGCCGACCGCAGGCGTCAGGGTCCCGGAAGCCGGAGTGCATTTGACGGTGGATGGTTCTCTTATGACCTTAAAGTAGTCACGGAGGAGCCGTTGATACTGCGGATTACTTATATGGGCGGCCGTAGTCAGACTGTATTTGATATAATGGTTGATGGTCAAAAAATCGCCGAACAGAAATTAGAGAAACTGGAACGAGACCAAAAGCGTGTCCCTTTTGATGTTGATTATAAGCTGCCCAAAGAGCTTATCAAAGGCAGGAACAAGATTACTGTCAAGTTCGCAGCAAGAGAGGCCCAGAGGACAGGCAGCGTATTCGGCGTTCGCATACTGAAAGAAAATAAATAGCAGCCCATATAAAATAAATCCAATGGTTAATTGGTTGATTGGTGAGCCGACTACTACTGCCCACTCACTATTTATTACTCACCAATTTCGGACTTAGTTTTTCCCTGGGATTTGATAATGGCTTTGAAGACTGTCAAGAATTACGTTGATGGCCGGTGGATTACGCCTGAGAACAACGGCTATTTAGATGTTGAGAATCCAAGCACAGGACAGATTATTGGTAAAACTCCCCTATCAACAGTTGCTGAAACAAATCGAGCTATCAATGCCGCCGCTGAGGCGTTCAAGACCTGGAGTCAAACTCCGGTGGCCCGCCGGGTTCAGCCTTTATACCAACTGGACACTTTGCTTCGCGAAAACGAAGAAAAAATCGCCCGGACCCTCGTTGAGGAAATGGGAAAGTCCCTGCCGGATGCACGGGCTGAGATGAAGCGTATCTTCGAGAATATTGAAGTCGCCTGTAGTATGCCTGTGCTGCAGCAGGGAGATAAGCTGATTGGTGCATCATACGACATTGATGGCGAAGTAATTCGGCTGCCGTTGGGTGTTTTTGCAATGATAGCGCCGTTTAATTTCCCCGCAATGGTTCCATTCTGGTTTTTACCTTATGCTATTGCTACCGGTAACACCTATGTGGTCAAGGCCTCGGAGCAAGTGCCCTTGACGATGCAGTTGATTACAGAATGTATAGACCAAATTGGTTTGCCCAAAGGGGTCTTCAATCTTGTCAATGGAGATAAGGTTGTTGGACAAACCCTTGTTGAAAATCCACTTGTAAAAGGTGTTTCCTTAGTTGGAACGACACGCACGTGTAAAATCGTGTCTGAAAAGTGCGCCCAAAACCATAAACGTTGCCAGGCAATGGGCTCAGCTAAAAACCATCTTGTAGCTATGCCCGATGCTAAAATCGATGATATGCTCCGCAACATGATCACGTCTTGTTACGGTTGTGCCGGACAACGCTGCATGGCGGCTTCGGCGATTGTTGCCGTCGGAGACGATATGTACAAAATTATTTGTGAGAAGTTTATTGAAGAATCCAAAAACGTTCTGGTTGCCAATCCGCTGGACCCGAAGGTGGCCGATGAACCTATGGTCATGGGGCCTGTGATTTCAGCTAAGTCAAAACAGTTTATCCTTGATATGATAGAAACCGGTATAAGGGAAGGTGCTACTCTGGCCCTTGATGGACGTGAAATCGTGGTGCCTGGCTGTGAAAACGGCTACTTCATAGGCCCGACCGTATTTACCGATGTAAAGCCAGGGATGAAGATTCACAATACAGAGATATTCGGCCCGGTAGAAGTGGTCCTCAAGGCTGACTCTCTCGACGAGGCAATAAAAATCATCAACGACCTTGAGTACGGCAACGGCGCATCGATTTACACTCAGAACGGCTATTACGCCCGCAAGTTCAAGCTCGAAACAGAGTGCGGGATGATTGGTATAAACATTGGCATCCCGGCACCCGTAGCGTATCTGCCTTTCGGCGGGATGAAGGCCTCACAGTTCTCAGATATCAAGGCTCAGGGCAAGGCGATTATTAACTTCTTCACGGAAGACAAGATTATTACCGAGAGATATTGGCCCGAGAGTAGTTAACCCCGTTAGAAATTCCATGATGGGGCAATGTGCCCCGTTAGAGACCAGAAGGAAAAAGTCTCTAACGGGCTGTGATACAAAAAGTAAAAATTTCTCCCGAAGGGATGCCCTTTGGTTATAACGGGATTAAATTACTTAGAGATACCAATCGTAACTTAGCTCTGGGGCATCATAAACTTCAGTAAAAGGCCGTCCCAACTCCTCACAAAGTGCCTGCAATCGTCGCATTCGCTCATACCCGACATTCTTTAGAAAATTATTTCGCGCTTTGCTGTCCAGTGTTACTGCCTCCTTCCACACGGCCCGTCCCGCCATCACACCACTGGCACCCGCTTCACAGGCAACACGCACCTGCTTTAAAAAAGTATCGTAAGAAACACCGGCGGACAATAATACCCAGGGAACCTCACTTGTATCCGTCAACTCCTCACAAGCATCACGCCAGATATTTTCATCCGGTTCGATGCTCACATCCACCGGAAATTCCGCTTTGAGAATATCAGCACCCAACGGGACCAGACGGCGCGCGGTTTCAATTACCACATTACGTCTTTGTTCGGGCGGCAAAGGCCCATTAGAACCGTCAGAAGCACACGATAAAGGCTCAAGAAAAAAAGGAATGTCATATTGCGAGCAATCATTGGCCACTTTCTGAACAAGCATCTCACGTTCCTTTGCTTCTGGGCCCTCTGGATGATAGTAAAGCAGCATTTTCGCACCTGACGCCCCCATACGAACAGTCTTCTCAACCGACCAGCTCTCAACCAGGCTGGTCGTACGATTTAAAGGGTCGCCGGTCGAACCGGTATCCAAAGCAACGATCAACCCGGTATTACCGGGCATCGAGCCATTCGCCACACATTGGGCTGCGGATATTTCCGGGTCCAGCAGAATTGCAGATGTCACTGGTGCCAAATGCCGCACAATATCTTTTTTAAGGGCGGTTAATGCCTCATTTGTCTTGCCCTGAGGTGACTCTTTCTCCAGCGAAAGACGAAGCGGGCCCCGGTGGTCGATCGCCACTATGGAAAAAGTTCCTTCCGGACCGGCGGTCTGCTGCAACCTCCGCCACTTACCAATGGTCTTTGCCATATTCTTCTCCCGAAAGTCCCGGAGGGGATACTGCGTAGGATATGCCGTAAGGCATCCTGTGGACTGTGGACTGCGTATTAAAAGTAAAATCGCTCCAGTTTACTATTTTGTTCCCATTCCTTGCGGGCTTTTTTAACGCTTTCCATCTCGCTTACTTCAGCCACGGGCACATCCCACCAGCTTTCATAACCGGGCACACCCACATAGCGGTCGTTCCGGATATAGATTACCGTGGTCCGCTCGGTCTTCTTGGACTCTTTGAACGCTTCAACAAAATCATCATAGCTCTTGCACTCAAAAACGTGAGCACCCAATCCACGGGCGTTCATTGCAAGGTTTACCGGAAGTGCTTCAACCTCGCTGGATGCATCATCAGGAAGCTTGTTATTGACGGGATAAGCATAACGTGTGCCGAATCCTTCCTGGCCCAAAGAACGGCTGAGCCCGCCGATGCTGTTAAAGCCCCGGTTGTCCATCAGAACAATAGTGAGTTTATATCCTTCCTGTACGGAGGTGATAATTTCATTGCAGAGCATCAGGTAGCTTCCATCGCCTACCATAACAACCACCTCCCGCTCCGGAGCTGCCATTTTGACTCCCAGCCCAGCGGCAATTTCATAACCCATACAACTATAGCCATATTCAAGATGGAAATTCTTAGAATGTCGGGTACGCCACAATTTATGCAGGTCACCGGGCAAACTACCTGCCGCGTTTATCATTACCGCGTCAGGTTCGCTTAATTCGTTGACCGCACCAATTAATTCACCCTGACTCGGCAGCGGCTTATTACGAATCGCATAAATTCTATCCACCTCTTCCTGCCATTCCTTATGCAGTTGCTGGGCCTTTTTCTGGTAGTCCTTCTCGACATGGTAACCTTCCAGCAATTCCGTTAATTCTTCAAGAGTTACACGCGCATCGGCCAGTAATGGTAATGCAGAATGCTTAAAAGCATCAAATTCAGCAACGTTAATATTGACGAAACGAACATCGGGATTCTGAAAAGCGGTCTTGCTTGCTGTGGTAAAATCGCCATAGCGTGTTCCAATACCAATAACCAGGTCTGCCTGTCGTGCTATACGGTTTGCGGCAAAGTTCCCCGTTACGCCTATCGCTCCCAGGTTCAGCGTGTTATCATAAAGCAAACTGCCCTTACCGGCCATCGTTACCCCTACCGGAATACCCGTTTTCTCGACAAACTGCTTGAGAGCATCTTCCGCTCCGCTGTAAATAATTCCACCTCCGGCGATAATCAAGGGACATTTGGATTCACTTATCCACTTGGCCGCTTCTGCCAGAGCTGTGCTGTCCGCCCGATTGCGAGGAATATGCCAGATGCGTTTGTTAAAAAACTCGACCGGATAATCAAATGCTTCCGTCTGTGTATCCTGAGGCAGCGAAAGAGTTACCGCCCCCGTATCAGCCGGGCTGGTAAGAACACGCATGGCCTCAGGCAATGCCGTTAATATCTGGTCGGCCCGGTTGATACGGTCCCAGTATCGACTGACCGGCTTAAAACAGTCACTTACTGATATATCCTGAGTAGTTTCCGATTCCAACTGCTGCAGAACCGGCGCTACGTTGCGGCGAGCGAATATATCACCCGGCAGCAGCAACACCGGAAGATGATTAGTCGTGGCCACCGCCGCTCCGGTAATCATATTTGTCGCTCCAGGACCGATAGATGAAAGACAAGCAAACGTCCCCATCCGATTTTTCATCTTGGCATAAGCAGCCGAGGCATGCACCATCGCTTGCTCATTACGGGTCTGGTAATAGCGAAATTCCGGATATTGCTGCAATGCCTGCCCTATCCCGGATACGCAACCATGACCGAAAATACCAAAACACCCCGCAAAAAAAGGTTGTTCCGTACCATCACGCTCCACATACTGCCTGGTAAGGTACTTAATCAAGGCCTGCGCCATTGTTAAACGAACAGTTTTAGCACTCATGATAAAACCTCCAAAAGCTATTCCTTATATTCTTTATCGCTTATTTGTTTATTACTTTCTACAAACGTTATTCAAGCCCTCCATAATCCTCGACAAAGGCCATTACCTCTTCATAGGTAGGCATAAAATTGGCGCAGCCATGTTTAGTAACAACAATCGCCCCGCAGGCATTACCCATTCGTCCGGATTTGTACCACCCCCATCCTTTGACATACCCATAAAGAAAACCGGCGGCAAAGGCATCTCCCGCCCCTAAAATATTTGTCACTTCCACAGGGAACCCCGGCGCATCGATTTGCTCGATTTTACCCTGTTGATTTACTAAATGAACACAAACACCTTGACTGCCCTTCTTTTGCAGCAGTGCTTCCGGCCCCATCGAAAGCATTTTACGAATCGCCTTATCAACATCCCCCCGGACCTGAGTGTCCGAAACCGAATCTGTAAGCTCGATATGACTGACATCCGTTAACATTGCTGCATTTATTTCATCTTCTGTTCCAATCACAACGTCCGCCTGCCGAATCGCCGTACGTACTACAACACCAAACGCCCTTGGGTCATGCCACTGGTCGGGACGAAAATCTATATCAAGAACAACTTTTGTCCCCGCCTGACGGGCCAGCTCAGCGGCAAATAATGTCGCACTGCGACTCGGCTCCAGGGACAAATTTGTGCCTGCAAACTGAAACACTTTGCTATTTGAAATTGGCGCATTAAGAACGTCGTCTATTGTCAATGCAATATCAGCACAATTGTCACGATAATAAACCAGAGGAAAACTGTCCGGCGGTTCTATACCCAGAACCACCGCGCTGGACCGCTTGCCGGGCTTACGGCAGATAAATCGTGTCTCCACTCCTTCTTTTTGCAGAAATTTCAGAATAAAATCCCCTACCGGGTCCTGGCCAAGTCCTGTCAATAAAGCGGTCTTCAATCCCAGTCTTCGCCCTCCTACACTGATATTCGTCGGCGAACCTCCAACATACGCGGCAAAACTCGTAATATCCACAAACGGTGAACCAATATCATTACTATAAAGGTCAATTGATGAGCGCCCCATGTGAAGCGTGTCGTATATCCGTTCAGTTTCACTCATATAATACTCCAGTAAAAAACAACTTCTACGTAACACGGAGCAGATTAATACAACGGAAGCCGATTGTCTTTTTGCTTGTAAGTATCTTTAACCCAGGTGTATTTCGGGTCATCCTGATTAGCGAGCGTCTGGGCGCTGCCTGCCAATACATTCAAATAGTAAGTCGTATATCCCGGGGCGCTCACCACGGGATGATAACCTTCCGGGACCAGAACGGCACAGTTATTTTCCGCTCGAACCAAAGCGTCAATGGGATGACCCGCCTTATGAAGCGGTGAGGTCTGGTCAGTATATACCCGCTGATAAGCGTAACCATCGGGCTTGTCAATTTTATAAAAATACACTTCCTCCAGATCGGATTCGAGCAAATCACCCTGGTCATCTTTTAGGTGAACATCATGCTTGTGAGGCGGGTAACTGCTCCAGTTGCCGCTGGGAGTATAAACCTCAACCAGCACCAGGCGTTGAACCGGCGAGCCCGAAGGCAGCAAATCGTTAATCTGACGGCTGACATTATCACCTCCCCGTACTGAAATCGCTACATCCTCAGGCTTAATCAGCCATGGTTCGTGGTCCTGGTCGGTCGGCACCCAGGCTACGGCGTACTCACCACTTTCTTCGGCTGTAATAGTAAACTCGCTATGCCTGGGTAGATACAGTGCATGAGCAGCGCCTTCAAAAACATTCTTACGCGCGCCGATACCGGACCACCGGCCTCGATTCGAACGAACTGTATAGCGCCCGCTTAAATTCACGATAACCAGCTCGTTCTCGCCGCTCGCAAATGACCAGCTCTGGTTTTTCGCAAGTCGTCTGGCCTGAAATGATATATATTCCCAACCCGCCTGTTCAGGCGTGATGGACAAAATTAAATCCGGGTCATCTGGAAAGACGCCGGGCTTAACTAAAATATTATCCGCGGTATATTGCACTTATCAAACTCCTTGAATACTTTATACTTGGTGTATCATTATATGAAATAATCCCCTGTATGCCACAAAAACTCATATGAGATAATCAGACTTTGAATAAATCTTGCCCTGTCCGCTGTAGAATCAAGGCTTATAGTAAATATGTAAGTTCTTTAGTGGCAAACAGACCCGTGTTTTTTGGTAAACATCAATGTTAAACTTTCCGTCCACGATGTTTTCTGCTAAAATTCGTGCACACATCCTTGGTTATTAGAGTTATGCAAAATTGAGGTTAGGCATATATTATTTAAGAAAATTGGGTTTTTGATTTTCTTAAATAATCAAATGGATGCTTACTTTAAAATAATTTATTGTTTGAAAAGAAAAAATTAAAAGACAATTTTTCCTTTTCAAAGTATGCCTAACCTCGATTTTGCAGAAGACTTGTAGACTTTTATAATAGGAGTATAAGCCATGAAAAAGATTATAGGTATAATCGCACTGGTTGTGATAGCAGCAGTTTTTATCATAATTGGAGTCATCCGCAAGGGGAGCAGCCATGAAGAACGTCGTATCGCGGTGATTCCCAAAGGGACATCGTCGGTTTTCTGGGAGTCGGTACGCTTAGGAGCACAAAAGGCGGGTGAGGAATTGGGCTATGAAATTTCCTGGAACGGCCCGGAGCTTGAGAGCGACCGGGAAAGGCAAATACAGATAGTCGAAGACTTTATCGCCCTGAAAGTTGCGGGTGTTGTTCTTGCCCCCAATGGCAGTAATGCCCTGGTGCCAAAGGTGGAGGAAATGTTCGCCAAGAACATACCCTGCGTAATTATCGACTCGGAAATCAACACGGACAAGTATGTTTCGTTTGCGGCTACAAATAATTATCAAGGGGGCGTAATTGCAGCACGGCGGATGGGAAAGATTCTCGACGGTAAAGGCAAGGTGATAGTGGTGAAGTTTATGCCCGGCTCAGGCTCGACTACCAATCGGGAAAATGGCTTCATTGATACCATCGAGAAAGAATTTCCTGATATTGAAATAGTCGATACGAAATACGGGATGGCTACTGTGGAAACCGCATTACAAGCAGCCGAAGACCTGCTGACCAAACACGCGGAACTTGATGGTCTTTTTGCCTGCAACGCGGGGACTTCCGTGGGCTCGGCACAAGCGCTGCAGAGCCAGGCTCGAACCGATAGTATAAAGATGGTTGGTTTCGATGCAGAAGAGACGCTCCTCGATAAGCTCAGGTCCCGAGTGGTTGATTCATTGGTGGTTCAGGACCCTTACAAAATGGGATATATAGGAGTCAAGACTCTGGTTGACAAAATCAATGGTAAAGAAGTCCCCAAATTAATAGATACGGGTGTTGAGCTGATAACTGTCGAACGCTTAGAGGAACCCAAAATCAAGTCTTTACTCAACCTGCAATGATAGCAGCTACCGATACAAACCGGTTGTCAGATGTAGAAATTGCATTACGTATGAAGGGAATTTCTAAAAAGTTCGGGCCCGTGCAGGCTCTTTCTGATGTCAGTTTTACCGTTCGCCGGGGTACGGTCCATGCCTTAGTGGGCGAAAACGGCGCCGGAAAATCAACATTAATGAAAATTCTGGCAGGTGTATATCAGCCGGACAGCGGGTCGATTGAAATCAACGCCAAACAACAAATATTCTCTAAACCGGCCGAAGCTCTATTAGCCGGGATATCGATGATATATCAGGAACTTGACCTGGCGGAACATTTGACAGTGGCGGAAAATGTTTTCCTGGGAATGGAGCTGTCGGGACGGCTGCCTTTCATAATGAACCAGAAAAAAATGATAGACCAGACGACTAAGCTGGCGCAGCGTTTTAACTTTAAGATTGACCCGACGGCCATCGTTGAAGAGCTTCCAATGGGGGATTGTCAGATTGTTGAGATCCTCAAATCCTTAATGCGCAATGCATCGATTATTGTTATGGATGAGCCGACATCGTCTCTGTCTGAAAGTGAAACAGCAATGCTTTTCGAGTTAGTAAGAGCTCTGCGTGAACAGGGGCTTTCCATTATCTATATCTCTCATCGGCTGGAAGAAATTGTGGGATTGGCCGATGATGTCAGTGTATTACGGGACGGCCGAATGGTTCATTCCGGGTCAATGGCAAAACTGGATATTCCAAAAATCGTACACTATATGGTGGGAAGAGAGTTAAAGGATTTCTTCCCTGCACGAAGTGTCAATATCGGCGAAACTCGCGTTAAGATCAGAAACCTCTCTTCTAAAAATGGAGTAGAGGACATTTCTTTCGACATTCGAAAAGGTGAAATTGTGGGAATGGCGGGACTAATCGGTGCCGGACGGACCCAGGTCGCTCAGGCACTGTTTGGTATCGATAGAAAAACTTCCGGTGCTATCGAGCTTGACGGACGCCGGTTAGAGATTAACTCTCCGACTGATGCCATAGCCAACCATATTGCATTTTTAACCGAAGACCGCAAACGCACCGGATTATGCCTGGAGCTTCCCTGCAGCTGGAATGTGACCTTGCCGAATCTCGTCGCAATAGGCATGAAGAACGTCATCAAACCCGGCCGGGAAAGACAAATCGTGACAAATATTGCAAAGCGGATTGCCATCAAATGGCTGGGACCACAAGCACCGGTGGATTCACTTTCCGGCGGGAATCAGCAGAAAATTCTTATCGCCCGCTGGTTATTAGCTGAGTCAAAGTTCATGATTTTTGACGAACCCACGCGCGGCATAGATGTCGGGGCGAAAAAGGAAGTATATTCCCTTCTTAATGAGCTGGCCGGGGAAGGTAAAGCAATACTATTTATATCATCCGAATTACCTGAGTTGTTCGGAATAGCCGACCGAATCTTAGTGATGCGCCGGGGACGATTAGTGGGAGATGTAAATCCTAAAACAACCACTCAAGAAGAAGTCATGCACTTGGCAGCAGTGGAGGCCGCTCTATGAATAAATTGGTAAGGCAGTTACTGCCCTTTGGCAGTCTGATATTGATAATCTGTATTCTCTCAGCCCTGAAGCCCGATACGTTTCTGACAACGGATAATTTTATGAATGTATTGCGCCGCTCAAGTGTGAATGGCATTATAGCAGTGGGAATGACAGCGGTTATCATTTCCGCGGGAATCGACCTATCCGTAGGCTCGATGATGGCTCTGTGTGGTATGGTCGGCGCCTGGGTAATGATAGTAATCGGCGGAACCAATCCCCAGGGAGCGGCCCTGGTTATCGGTACCTTTGTTGGGATTGTTACGGGGCTTGCCTGTGGCTTCCTGAACGGCCTGTTCATTACCAAGCTCAAGCTGCCTCCGTTTATTGTGACATTAGGCACTATGAGCACTTTTCGCGGAATTTCTTACGTTATGAATGCCGGAAAGCCTTATAACATACCACAGTATAAATACCTTAATGAGGGAGTTGTTCTTGGGATACCCATTTCCGTTTTGATTTTTGCTATTATCATAATCCTTGCAGGTTTGCTGTTAAAGTACAGCCGCCTGGGGCGCTATACTTATGCTATCGGCTCAAATAGAGTGGCGTCCTTTCATGCAGGTGTGAACGTGGATGCTTACTTGATACGCATTTATGCTCTAACCGGTTTGGTTGTGGGTATAGCCGCGATGATCACCACCAGTCGAGCCGTCTCAGCGCAGCCGACGGCCGGTGTTACCTTAGAGCTTGACATAATTGCCGCAGTAGTGATTGGCGGCGCGAGTCTGTCCGGGGGCAGAGGAACAATAATCGGTACATTAATAGGAACACTTTTAATAAGCTTTTTGCGGAACGGATGTACGTTATTAGACATCTCCACTAACGTTCAGCTTATAGTGATTGGGGCCATAATTATTGTTGCGGTTGCGGTTGACCAATTAGCGCGCTCCAGGGCCGCGGCTGGACAAGCAGAGTAAACGCGTACATTCTTCTTGAAGGAGTCGGCGATATGCGAAAAGTTGCTTTACTCTTCCTTACAGTAATAATCGTAGTAAGTGCGGCCGCTGTCGGCCGCTCACAGACTTATGATGTAGTAATAAAATCAGGTCGGATATACGATGGTTCCGGTGGGCCATCATACGTTGCGGATGTCGGAATAAAAGATGGCCATATCGCAGCTATCGGACAGCTCCGGCCTGCCGTGGCTCGCTTGGCGGAGCCAAGTCGCAATAGGCCGGATGCGGACACGGTAATCGACGCACAAGGTCTTGCAGTTGCTCCGGGTTTTATCAATATGCTAAGCTGGGCGAATGAATCTCTTATAGAAGATGGCAGATCGCAAAGCGATGTTCGTCAGGGAGTAACTCTGGAAGTTATGGGCGAAGGATGGTCGATGGGGCCTCTTAACGAAAAGATGAAGCGGGATATGAGGGAATCTCAGGGTGACATCAAATTCAGCATAGAATGGACTACACTTGGAGAATATCTCGAATATCTTGAAAGAAAAGGGGTATCGACCAACATAGCCTCTTTTGTAGGCGCAACGACTGTTCGTGTTTATGTTGTTGGATATGAAGACCGTCCACCAGCTTCTAAAGAGCTTGAGCAGATGCGTAAATTAGCAGGCCGGGCGATGCAGGAAGGGGCGGTAGGTGTAAGTTCGGCGCTGATTTATGCTCCCGGCTTTTATGCTGATACCGATGAGCTGATAGCTCTTGCAGAGGTGGCGGGTGAATATGGTGGAATGTATATTTCGCACATCCGCAGCGAGGGTAACTACTTGCTTGAGGCCTTGGATGAATTGATAACAATTGCGCGAAAGGCAAATGTTACCGCTGAGCTGTATCACATGAAAGCTGCCGGCAAATCAAATTGGCGTAAACTCGATGCTATGATTGGAAAAATTGAAAAGGCACGGGATGAAGGTCTTAGAATTACGGCGGATATGTATAACTATACAGCGGGTGCAACAGGTCTCGATGCCGCAATGCCTCCCTGGGTTCAGGCTGGTGGACACCAGGCATGGGTGATGCGGCTCAAAGACCCGGGAATCAGGCGGCGGGTTTTAAAGGAGATGACTACGCCCACCAAGGAATGGGAAAATTTATTTCTTTTAGCAGGTACGCCGGAAAATGTTCTTTTAGTGGGATTCAAAAACGAAAGGCTCAAACATCTTACCGGCAAAACTCTTGCAGAAGTTGCCAGGATGAGAAGAAAATCACCGGCAGCAACTGCAATAGACCTTGTTATTGAAGACGACAGCCGGGTTGGCACGGTCTATTTTTTAATGTCGGAAGAAAATGTGAAGAAGCAGATTAAGCTCCCCTGGGTCAGCTTTTGCTCGGATGCAGGCTCCCTCGCTCCGGAGGGAGTTTTCTTGAAATCAAGTCCACATCCACGTGCATACGGGAGCTTTGCCAGGCTTCTCGGCAAATATGTTCGCCAGGAAAAGGTCATTACATTAGCCGAGGCGATCAGGCGTTTGACATCACTTCCAGCGGATAATCTCAAACTTGACCGGCGGGGAAGACTTGAAAAAGGATATTATGCAGACATCGTCATTTTCGACCCTGAAACAATTATTGACCATGCGACCTACGAAAAACCCCAACAGTACGCATCAGGTATGCTCCATGTTTTTGTAAACGGCACGCAGGTGCTCAAAGATGGCGAACATACCGGTGCTAAACCTGGTCGTGTTGTGCGTGGACCGGGATGGAAAAAGTAAACCGGGAAAGATAAAGGGCCAGGAGTTTTTGTTTGTAGTGTAAAAGGCTCATTAGGGCCGATGCGGCAAATTATCTTGCCCGTGGCGGCGAGCTTCCTCACTCATCAGTTTTACTAAATCCTTTTTAATATCTTCCGGCAGGTCTAATGGTTCATAACTTTCCAGTAATCTTTCCACTTCACGATGCGCCCGCTGCTCGAGCGTTAAAGCGCCTTCTTGTTCCCATCGTGACCTGTGGGCACGGTCTATGACGGGGCCGGGAAAAAAGTGTTCCTCCTCGAGGTAGCGTCGAGTATGTTCGGAAATAAGCAGGTGTCTTTCCTGTAGCAATTCCTGAAATATTCCCAGTACCGGGAAGTCCTCTCTCGGCTCAATTCCGGCAAGCAATCGAAAGACCATGCCGCAGATTTCGTTGTCCACAACGAGTTTCTCAAGAGATAGACAGCTTTCAAAGTCGAGCATACCAGGGCCGGAAATATTGTTAATTCCTGACAACGCAGCCAATGCAGCACCTATCCCACTTTCCAGACCTGCCTGGGCATCAAGCTGTTTGGAGTCGCTCAAAGAGATGTATGCCTGGGTAGGCAGGTGGAGGTACTTGCCGATTTCATTATAGGCACAGTCAATCATCATGGTTTCGATAGCGCCCATGGGCGTGGTTTCGTGGCGGACATCAAAAATGGCTGGTGAGCCGCCGTAGAGAATAGGAGTGCCGGGATTGGCTGTCTGGCTGATGACAACACCGCTCAGGGTTTCGGCGGTATGCTGTATGAGTGTTCCGACAAGAGTAACCGGAGCTATGAACCCGGACAACGGCATGGCTACGAGTTCCACGGGGATAAAATACCGGGCGCAATCCAGCAAGTTTTGCGCTGGTATATCGCTCCATTTCAGAGGAGAGGTAGGACAGCAGGAAAAGATTGTAAGGGGTTTTTCTTTGAGAGCTTCTGAGTATTGTCGAACAGCAAGCTGAAAATCTTTCATTACGTTAAACGATTCGATTGTAAAAGCGCCGGTAACAACGGCCTTCCTGCCGTAAAGAAGGCTGAGAAATAGGCGATAGCTGTCGGAAATTCTTTCAGGTACATCTGCAGGTATCAAAGCGGTACTCGCCGAGGCGATATGAGGTAGTTGTTCAACTACTTTCACAAAGTTAATATAACCGTCGGTGAGGGGCTTGCGCATTTTCTTTGCTTGCGGATCCAGGATGTGCAGAGCGGTTGAGCCGGGCGTAAAATAGACATTGCGACCGGAAAAATCGTGGGTCTGCTTTCCGGTGACATCGTAAAGCCCGAACGATTCGGGAGCTGCTTTCAGGGCTTTGTCAACGACCTCGTGAGTTAGGACTGCATGATTTTCTTTTATGTCAATCCGACAGCCGCAGTCCGAGAGCATGGTCAAAACCGTTTTGTTGTGAATCTCGATTCCGAGCGTACACAGTATCTCAGTTGCTTCGGAAACAATCTTTTCGATAAGCTCGTCGGTCAGGAATCTAATAGTTGGTCTCACCGCAATGTTCTTTCAATATCACGTCTCTATTCGAAAATGAGCGTGCCGAACTTTTCAAACTCGTGAAAACTGGTTCCGACCCGGGCCCAGTCCCAGCTCGTGCTCTTGCCGTCATCGTAATCAACGCGGTAGAAATTTGCTCGCCACCGAGTTCCAGGCTGCGGGGGAACGTTTTGCAGGGGTTTGAGCAGGTCGCACGGAACAAACACCTCGGCATTCCAGCCCGTTATGCGGGCACCGGACCGCTTCTGGCCGCCCACGACCGTAGTGGCCTTTTGCGTTTTGCGTTTGCTCTCGTAATGCCAGGGCCGCCAGCCGAGAAACTCACCGCCGAAATTCGGGATGAGAATCGGCAACTCGAAACCCAGCGGCGAAATCTCGTATTCGAAGTAAACCGGGTACCGCTCGTCCGGCCACAGGAAGAACTCAAACACGTCCTCATTCCACAAATCGAGAAAGTCCTCTTTCATCACGGCGGTGATTGTTCTATCCTCGGCCTCCATTAATACGTACAGTCCGGTCCGGGAGTAGAGCATCTTGATACGCGTCTTATACTGATGACCGTCGGTGACACGCAGGTGAAGCGGCTCCCAGGCGGCCTTCTTCCAGGCGGACGCATCGCCCCTGCCGGTTATGGTGAAATCGTCCGTCTGCCGGATACGCAGTACTTTTGCAGCCGGCTCTTCTCTGGTCACCTGCTGTGTGAATACACACGAACCGCAGTAAGCCACCGCGACCAGAACCAAGCCCACAAGTACACGAATCTTCATGATAATTCCTCCTTTTCACTTAATAGTTAAGGCTTCTGTAAAATTGCAGAACTCATCTTAATGGTGACAATAACGAAAACAAGACCATTCTATACCCAAAAATACAAGTATATTGCACACAACATCGATGGCAAGACGGTAAAAAACCAATCTTCGGCATCAATTTTAACTTCAAAAATCTCATTAGCCAGATGATTTTTCTGTTATTATTCAAAATACTATAGTCCACAAAGTGACCTCAAAATGGTTTTGAATCGAGCGGCTTATTACGCTACCATAAATTGCAATGCGCTCGGCACCGAAGATGAACATATCCGGACCGATAGTATGTTTAAAAGGAAAGCGAATAGTCATGTTAAAACAAACCAGACGAGAGTTTCTCAAAACCGCCGTAGCTGTCAGCCTCGGTGCCTCTCAGGTTTTGGCTGAGACTAAGAAAGACAATGGCAGCCAAAGCAAAGAAAACGCAGAAGCCAAAGCCCAAACGAAGAAGCCGATGTCCAAAATCCGGGTAGCACAGATAAAGGTTTATCCTGATAAGGGCAGGATAGAAGCAAACCACATAAAACTTATTAAGATATTTGCGGACATTAAGAAAGAGCATGAAGTTGATGTTGTCGTCACCCCGGAAGGTTTTCTTGACGGATATGTGGCGACTGAAAAATCGGTCACAAAAGATGATATGGCCAAGTATGCAATTGAACCCCTGACTTCGAGGTACACGCAGATGGTCTCGGACTGGGCAAAACGAAACAAGGCATGGCTCATTTATGGGTGTGCGAGGAAGGCGACAAATGGAGTATTTAACACCGCCTTGATATACAATCGCAGAGGTTCTCTGATGGGAATGTATGATAAACTCCATCTTCAGAGACATGATCACAAGTATATACCAGGTAAACATCTTGATGTATATGAGTCTGATTTTGGGCTATTCGGCGTGATGATCTGCGCGGACCGCCGCTGGCCGGAAACTGCACGAACGCTCACCCTTAAAGGAGCAAGGGTAATTTTCAATCCGACATACGGAATGCACGGGGATTTCAATCTCTGCATGATGAGAACGCGCTCTTATGAAAACGGAATTTTCATAGTATTCACCCATCCGGGACAATCGCTCATTACCGGCCCGAGCGGAGCTGTTGTTTGCAATAATGAGGACAAAAGTCAAACATACACCGTGACTGAAATCGACCTTTCCGAAGCACTGGGGGATAAGAGCGGGCACATTGTTGATCGCCGACCGGATGTTTACAAGTTATGACCGAAACGGTCCGATTGGAACTTTATTTTTGGAAAAACATCGAAAACAACAAAAAGCTGGGTTGACAGAAAAAAGTGTTTTGACTTTTCGCTCTTCATAGGCATATCGGGGCGGTTAAACAAAGGGTTTGAGATTTCGAGCAATAGTGTTATAGTATTGTAACATCAGGCGGCACGTATGAATATTTGGACAGGGCAGTATATTACAGGAGACAATCGATGAAACGCAGGGAATTCTTGAAGGCATCGGTCGCAATCGGCTCGGCTTTATCCTTGTCGGGCTCACGGGTCCTGGGCGCCAATGATGATATTCGCATCGGCGTGATTGGAATCGGCTCGTTCGTCAAGATAGGCGGTAAGGGACGAGGAGATATCCGGGACTTCCGAAAGATTCCGGGCGTCCGTGTTGTTGCCCTGTGTGACTGTGATGAAAACCACCTCAACTATGAAGTGAACCAGTTCGGCAAGCGAGGCGAGAAGGTCAAGGCCTACAAGGATTTCCGTGACCTGTTGGATGACAAGGAAATCGATGCTGTCTCTATCACAACACCGAACCATTGGCATTCACTTATGACGATAATGGCCTGTCAGGCGGGAAAAGATGTGTTCGTGCAAAAGCCCTCCTCGCACAACATCTTTGAGGGTCGCAAGATGGTCGAGGCCATGCGTAAATACAATCGCGTGGTACAGGCCGTTCATGGGCCTCGAAACAGCGGCGCGATTGAGGAATCACTCGAACATATCTGGGCCGGCAATCTCGGCAAAATCAAGTGTGTATATGGGATTAACTACAAGCCGAGGATGAGCATCGGCAAGGTAGATGGTCCCCAGCCCGTACCCGAGTCGTGCGATTACGATCTCTGGTGCGGCCCTGCTCCGAAGAAACCGCTAATGCGCAAGTACCTGCACTACGACTGGCATTGGGACTGGGACACCGGTGACGGCGACCTTGGGAATATGGGCATTCATGCGATGGACGGGTGCCGTTGGGCCTTGCGGCAGAATGCGCTGCCGAAGCGGGTGCTCAGTATTGGGGAACGTCTGGGCTATGATGACGACGGCCAGACCCCCAATACGATGATATCCCTGCTGGATTACGAACCGGCTCCTATAATTTTCGAGGTCCGCGGACTGCCTCGGAATAAATCGTTCCGTCAATCTGATTGGGTCAAGAATGGACGGCTGAGTATGGACGAGTTCCGCGGCATACAAACAGGATTCGTAGTACAATGCGAAGATGGTTACGTAACAGATGGCGCAGCTTTCGACAATCGCGGAAGGCTAATCAGGGAATTCACCCGCACACAACCCGATTGCAAAGAGAACTTTATCAGCGTCGTTCGCAGCCGTAAAACCAGCGAGCTCCTGACGGATGCTCTGGAGGGACATCTCTCCTGTGGGCTGGTTCACATGGCGAACATCTCGTACCAGGTGGGCAAGCACAAAACCAATAACGAAATCCGACAGGTCATTCGAAGCCAGGCCGAACTCTCCGAGTCATATGATCGCCTGATTGACCATCTCTTAGCCAACCGATTTGACATCAACCAAGAATTGCTCGCCCTGGGTTCGATGCTGATTATGGACCCCGATAAAGAGAGATTCATCGGCCCGATGAGCAAAGAAGCGAACCGGCTGATTTCACGAGAATACCGCAAGCCGTTCGTCGTATCTGATAACGTGTGATAGCCGAGAGGGGAACCTCAACTAATTATTATCTGTTGCGGAAACAGCATTTGTCATTCCCGCGGAAGCGGGAATCCAGTTTTTCGCTCTGGACCCCTGCTTTCGCAGGGGTGACATCGTCGGTTTTTGTTTTCTGAAGCAGATACTAATTAGATTGATTCTGCTGGGACATTTTCGGCTTGAGCCAATTATCTATGGGTGTTTTAGTTGGTCGGCACGGGCAATTTCGGTGAAATTTCGAACGTATCACTGTCCAGATCGATTGTAACTTTCGTTCCATCAGCGAAAGTGGTCCGCCGTTTTCGGAAAGATTTATCCAGGAACTCATGATTTGTCATTTCCAGAAGCCCTACTCGTTCATGCAGAGCAGACATCGTACGCACGTGGAGCAGTTCCTTTTCTCCGGGATTCAGCGACAGATAAGCAAGGCCGGCATTGGCTAAGCCGTGCAAATATCCGAGGTCGTTTTCAGGAATTCCCCACGCCCCTTTTCCCAGCGACCAGGGCAGCAGCAGTGCATCGTGATAGACGAGGTTGAAAAGCGGCACGGGGATTCCCATTGCCGGGCCGCGTCCGGGGTTCGGCACCAGGGCATAGGGACCGTGATGAACGAGCTCGATATGTGGAATGGCCCAATCAGCCGGTTCTTCAGAACTGACAACGCCTCCATTTGCACGAATGAAAGCCAGGCATTCACCGCGATATTTCAGACAATCTTTACGGCTAACAGGGTGTTCGGGATTGTAACATTCATCGGGAGGCACCACAGCAAAAACATCAAGATAAGCCCCGCGTATTTTCACACCGTGACTTAGAAGGGACAGGTAATTCTTTTTGACGTGACCCAGTGCCAGCCGGGAGCAAAGGATAGACTGCTTGCCGCCATACCAGGTACTACCATAAGGACGATTTCCGTTTCTATCGAGGATGGTATGACGAGGGTCGTATGACTTTGCATCAAGATAGTAGTCCCTGTATTGGTCGTGGATTGCAAAGACATAGCCTAATTGGTCACAGGTTTCGGCGAAACGCTTCATCCCTTCCCAGCCGCCCGCTTCAGGGCAAGGCGGAATAATGTCAGGATGGAGATTGTCATATCCTCGAAAGCCCCATCCATCCAGATGCACATAGGCACGCTTTATCCCTTTTTTGGACAGTTGGCGAAGCTGCTCGGCGCGCTCATCGAAGCCGACCAGTTGATGATTTTTGGCGGGCTCATCCTTGTGATAATAGCTGGATTCCGGCTGGATGTGATACAGAATGCTCGTATGAACTACAGGAGAGCCGACCAGTCTCTCCACGAGAGGATTTCGGGCGATTTTTTCCTTAAGAGAAACAAAGTGACCGGTTTCGAGAACATGCCGGCGGTATCGCTTGGACATCGTGACATAGTTGCCTTCATCAAAAAAACAGAGTCTGACACATCGTGGATACGCCAATTTCCCCAGAGAGTGAATCCACCGTAATTCTATCTTGGTCGGCCCTCCGGCAGGATGTTCGAAACGACACCCGGCATCTTCCGGCGTTTCGAGCAAAACGAGCATGGCGGATTTCTCTTTTTGGTGTCCCCACCACGGCATATATAAACCGCGTCCATAGGACACCGTATTATACAACCAGACTTTCTTCGGCCAATCCTTTGGAAGCAGCATACCCTGCATAAAGGGAACCACGGTATAATCAAAGCAATTGTTACTCACGGCTTGGGGCCAGAAACACTCCATGACCGTTGCGGTTTTCTCCGTGGCAATCAATTCACAAACCAATTCTTCCTGCTCTCCTTCGAGACAGATGAAAAGCGAGATTCGCACATCTAACTTTATGTCTTTGCCTGCTGCCACGTCTTGCCCCCGCGTCTTCCTGTCGAAAGACGGGAGCGGGGGCAGCGGCAGGTAGGCAAAGTCTTCCAGTTCAATTTTGATTCCGGTTTTAAAACCCGTCTGGTATGGTGAGATTTGCTTTTTTTCGGCATCGGCCAAACGCAGAGACAATCGTGTTCCCGAATTCTCAACGATAAGGTCACCGGAAAACGAGGGTATCATTGACCATGTCCGGCTCTTTGCATATACTGTCATTTGCAAATCTGATGGATTTAGTTCTATTCGATTTCTCTGCCCTTCGATAATCCACTTCCCCTCCCTTTGGAACACTTGAACTTTGGGTGCCCCCCAGTTGTTTTGGTTGGCCTCCTGCACAGGCACAGACTCTGCCGCCAATGTGCCCGAATCCACAAGGAAGACGTACATGGGAACAAAGAATAATAACCCAACGGACAAAGTGGTCCTGCTTCTGCCGACAGGCATCCTGCGGAGTACAATTTCGAAAAGAGAAAGCGTATTGTTCTGTCTTACCTTTGCCATAACACCATATCTCCTGTCTATTAGATAAGTTCTGCCTGACTGAGGTTCTTAACCTGTATGTTCATAGGATATTAAATCTGCTTTAGGAACACAACGAATCGCTTAGAAAATATGCAACGACCGGCTCCATGATGTTAGGAAAACGTACAGAAAGAACATAATGATTGAGTATGCAGCAGGGCACTTTTGCTCAAAATTGTTGTCAACGGTGACAGGTTAAACTAAAATGTTTGCAATGGGACCGAGTTGACCTCCGCTTGTTGCTGGCGGGGGTTGAAGGAAATCTTATGGCATTGACTTCTACGAAAGGCATAAAAGATGTGGGAAAACAACTACCGTAAGGCATCCTGTGGAGTAAAATTCTTAAAAGGGGCCATGATATTATTCTTTGTTCTTATCATCGTCATTTATTTCACAGTAGGTGTAAATGCCGGCGTAAGAATAAATGACCAAGAAATAGCGGCCGAACAACCTGTAACATCAACCAACCGTCCAATGCGAAACCGACTGGATTTGGTCCTGACTATCGGCCAGACCGAAGGTGACTTGCAAGGCAGGGACGACAAGGTCATACAGGCCGGCATAGAATATTTAGACCGTTTGAGAGGAGGTACGCTTCACATTTTGCCGGGTGTATATAATCTGCGAAATGCTATCTATCTGCGCCCTAACATTACCCTGCGAGGCTCAGGAGAGAGAACCGTACTCAGAAAAGCCGGCAGCGTCGTGACGCCTCTCTTAAGGGATTCGGATTGGTTTGAGTACGGCGTTCAGGTGAGCGACATAGAGGGATTTACGCCCGGAGGAGGGATTATGCTCCGGTCAAAAAAAGGAACGGGAGACTGGCAGTATGATGTGCTGCGTGCCACGGTCACGGACATCCAGGAAGATGTTCTCTTTTTAGACCGGCTGACCAAAGAGAACTTTTGGATAGATAAAAGTGCCACCGCTGCGACTATTTTTCCAATCCTTACGGCTGAGAACGTGAACAATGTTGTTGTCCGGGACATAGTGCTCGATGGCAGCCGTGATAACAACGAGCACATCAACGGTAACTTCGCCGGTGCTGTCTTCATCCAGCATTGCAACGAGTGGCGATTCGAGAACGTTATTTCCCAAAACCACAATGGCGATGGTTTCAGCTTCCAGGTCTGCGATGATATCCAATTTCAGAACTGCAAGGCAATAAATAACGCCGACCTCGGATTCCATCCTGGAAGTGGCTCCCAGCGGCCTGTCTTCCGCAGTTGCATAGCCCAGGCCAATAGTCTGGGGATTTTCTTTTGCTGGAGCGTTTCCGATGGCCTTGCGGAGAATTGCATTTTGTCCCGGAACAAAAGATATGGAATCAGTATCGGACACCGTGACACGGATAACATTATAAGGCAGTGCACAATCGAAAGTAACGGCGAGGTGGGAGTCCTCTTTCGGAAAGAGGAAAATGAATTTCGCAGCGGCAGCCGTAACAGAATCGAGAATTGCATTATTCGTGATAATGGTACGGAAAAGCCGGGAATTGGGATCGATATTCAGGGAAAAACAAAGGACATCACCATTCGCAACACAAAATTAGAAAATACGGCAGGCAAAAACCAGAAAATAGGCATTCGTATCAGCGAAGAGGCTGAGCGGACCATTCTGCAAGGCAATACTTTTGAGAATTGTCCCGTGCATATCGAAGACCTGCGCTCTCCTCAGGATGCCTTTCGGCACAAAATGGCTCTTGGGATTGTTTCTCTGCGTGCCGCGGAACAGTCCACAGAACGCCTTACGGCTAAATTGACAAACCCACAATTGACTGTCCACATCATTCCCTACCCGGTAGCGTTGGAAGTCTACGATGGCCTGTTTCGCTTTACTACCGGGACGCAGGTGCTTGCAGGTGCCGAAGCCAAAGCCGAAGCGGTTAAGCTGCTCGATTATCTGACGCCGGCGATGGGATATAGACTAAGTCTGGCCGAAGATTCGTCCACGGTGGAAAACGTCATACGACTGGAAATCGAATCATCGTTAAAAGAGCAGCTCGGCGAAGAAGGATACCAGCTTGAGGTAACCATCCGGTCTATCGTCATTCGCGCCGCTAAGCCGGCCGGGTTGTTTTACGGCATCCAGACGCTGCGACAGTTACTGCCGCCGGCTATTTTCAACATACAGAAAGTCGAGCCAATTCAATGGGCTGTGCCATGTGTACGAATAACCGACTATCCGCGATTCGAATGGCGCGGGCTGCTAATAGACCCGGCCCGGCACTTTATCCCCAAGCAGGACGTCAAAAGCTTCATCGACACGATGGCCCTGCACAAGTTCAATCGCCTGCAGATGCACTTGACCGACGACCAGGGCTGGCGCATTGAAATAAAGAAGTACCCGCAACTGACAGAGCTCGGTGCGTGGATGGATTTCACGACTATGCGCAGCAACGGTTCGCGTAAAGGAGCAGGCGTCCAGCATCCGGGCGGATTTTACACTCAAGACGATATTCGCGAGCTGGTCCGCTATTCCGCAGAGCGTTACGTAACCATTGTGCCGGAAATCGAGATGCCCGCCCACACCGGGGCAGCGATTGTATCCTGCCCCGACGTCGGCCTGTACCCCGATAAGCTGAAAAACCTGCCGCTGGAAAAACGCTGGACTGCGAACGAGAGGATTCTTGCGCCGCGCCCGCAGACCGTTGCTTTCATGCAGGATGTGCTGACCGAAGTGATGGAGCTGTTTCCAGGCAGATATATTCACATCGGCGGGGACGAAGCGAACAAGGACCACTGGAAACAAAGTGAGGAAATGCAGGCATTGATCCTTCGGTTGGGCCTGAAGGATGAGGCCGAGCTTCATAGCTGGTTCATCAAGCAGATGGATGCGTTCCTGACACGTCACGGTCGGCTGCTGGTCGGTTGGGACGAGATCCTTCAAGGTGGTCTGGCGCCGGGGGCGGTGGTAATGAGCTGGCGTGGACAAGCCGGTGGTATCACTGCCGCCAAGGCCGGGCACTATGTCATTATGGCCCCCACCTCGCACACTTATTTCGACTACTACCAGGGGCCGGTAAAGACTGAGCCAAAGGCCATCGGCGGGTATATACCGCTGGAGAAGGTTTACCAATTCGAGCCGACTTCTTCGGCGCTTGACATCGAGCAGGCCAAACGTGTGCTCGGTGGACAAGGACAACTTTGGGGCGAATACATTGCCGACCGCAAGCACCGCGAGTATATGGCCTATCCGCGTGCCGCTGCCCTTGGTGAGGTGCTCTGGTCGCCTATGGAAGCCCGCAACTATGAGTTGTTTCTGAGCCGTCTGGTCGAACATTTAAAGCGGCTCAATGAGATGGATGTGAATTATCGTCCGCTTGATAGATAGAGTTGATGCATCTTGCCGGGCACAGCGTATTCTTCAAGGACAAAGACGGCAAGGTGTACATAGAATGGCGTATGCTGGGAACCGACCCTGAAAACATTGCCTTCAACGTGTACAGAAACAATATCTGTGTTAACAGTAAGCCGATAACTAAATCGCATGACCCTATATACAGGTTGAGTGTAGCTTGGCAGAATGTAGCCTATAATCAGCCTGCTCAACCTGGTTTTTATATGGGGGGACGGTATGGTAGCACCGACCCGTCCTTCGATAACAACACCTGTTCATTGAAATGCGAGATAGCAGCCCACAACGATTTCTATTTCTTACTGCTCGCCAAATGAAAAGCTCATAATACCTTACGAGCATGAATAATGCAAGAATTTCTCACGAGACAACATTACGATTTTATGGATTGATAGCCCCGGGTGAAGGTGCAGAGGCAGTCCAGTTATCAGGGTCATTGCCGTAATCGGCGCCGGTCTTGCGCGTAAGCGATTTGCCGCCGCCATCTGGTCCGGTCGGCCAAAGGTCAACGCCGCCCGGACAATCCTCAGGATGAAAACCATCGCTGTAACCAACCCTGTCAACACGAATATAATAACGTGTCCCAAACTCGTCCACGTCACCAGGCATCGAAAGCTCCAACCTCTCGCCGGCGTTGTTCAAGCTGCCACTATAAGGACCAAGAATCTCCTCAACCTGGACAGCCGGATACCGCCAGGCAAACGCCTCCGGCTCCTTGACCAATAACAAATATCCGCCGGCAGGGAGCGTAACAGGCGCATCTTCAGGGAAGGTAAAGTCAATACCATCGGTGAACTTCCACGGCTGAGCTTTGTCATAATCATACAAGGTCACCGGCTCAGCGCTGATGTTGTGCAGCTCGATGTATTCATACTGGTCATTAGTATATGAACCGCCGTCAGGCCAATTCGGATTGTACATAATCTCGTTGATGACTATCGGGCCGACTTTCGGATAAGCATTTGCAGAACCCGGCGTGTTCTCAGACATCGGAACGAAGTTGTAATTACCGGTACTGGATTTATAGTAACGTCCAAATGATACATCTGTTTCAGAGGCGCCGAAATCTTCCGCCTCGCGATAGCCGGTCAAAACACCACCTTCTGCGGAGCTTAGAAATATCTGTTCGCCGTTCTCACTCAAGGCAAATGGCTGATAACAGCCCGGGACACTCGGATTATTGAAGTGCAGCTCTTCATAAAATACAATATATCCATACGGAGCAATCCTTGTCCCCGCGACAATCTGATATTTGGTCGGATTAGAACTGCTGTCACTGAGGAACCAGCCGCCAATGTCTATAGTAGTGTCTGTAGTATTATGCAGCTCAATCCAGTCCGCAGCATCGGCGTGTGAATGAGCTGACACCTCGTTAATAACCACTGCGCCTGGGTCGGGAATAATATTGTCGTCATTTTCACCCGGCGAACCCCCAAGATAAGCACTTGCACGCCAGGAGTCCTTCTCGTTCCAACTATACGAGTCGGTGCTAAGCGGGTCTATTATTGTCAGAGAGAAACCGTCGCCATCTGTAATAGAGCGCCAGCCGTCTTTGTAGTCAAAGTCCAGAATCGTTTGGCCGATAGCATCTTCCAGCCTGATTCGCTCTCCTGCATTGTTCAGCCTGCCGGAGTATTCCCCGGCTATATTCATATCTGAGCCGTATCGGGCCTCGAAGGCATTGCGGTCCTGAACGACTACAACATATTCGCCGGGTGCAAGCTCCAGATTCGGGAAGGTAAAATCAATTCCGTTTGTGAATTTAGCCAGATTCAGATTAATTGTTTCGGTCCCGATGTTTTTCAGTTCGATGTACTCTTCGTTTGGTTCGTCCGACTCATCTAAGTTCTGCAGATGATACATAATCTCGGTGATACGTATGTTATTTGCTACCGGGCCCACGGCGAAGGTCGCCTCGTTAAGGGCACTCCAGGTGCCGCCCCTCAATACACGGGCCTTGACGTGGACACTATGGGGCAGTGTGATTGGTCCGGTATATTGGAGCATACCAGGCGAAGTACCGCCGTCGCCGGGAGAACTGCTTCTGCCTGCAACCAGCTCGGCGGAGATGAGAAAGTCAGAGCTGGTTGTGGATGTATTCAGGCCGTGGATGGCTAAAATATTGTTACCCGGCTTCACCGCGCTGAGGTAAGCAGAGACGTCGATGTTCTCGAAGTTGACGGCTTCAGAGTCAGAACGACTGCCGTTGGCGCTGGAGTTCCAGGTCGGTGTACCGGTGAAATTGCGTCTGGCAGCCTCAACGCCGTTGATGTAGGCGATAAAGCCGTCGTCGTAACGAACTTTGAGCGTCATAAAGTCAAAGTCGTCCGGACTGTCATTAAAGACAAACAGGATGCGGATATAACAGGTGTCATTTTTTCCATACATCTGGTCTTCGAGGTCAAGTTTAATGAGATTTTGATAACCGGAGCTTCTTTCGTAGCCGACACCGCCGGGATTTCCGGTGTTAAGTCTCCATGCCGAGTCGTTGAAAACACCGCCCCCTTTCCAATTGCTACTGATGTTACTGGTCGGAACCAACACCCGTTTAGCCGCATTCTCACGAACAAGGGTCGTACTGGTACTGTCGTCCGGTAAGGTCTGCGGCAAGCGTGGGTCGCTACCGTCGAGAGTATAATAGATTGTGCCGGTTGCGGCAGTCATAGAAAATCTGTTAGTTGGCAAAATCAGGCCGCCGTGCTTATAAGAGCCATTGATGCGAAAGACCGGCGCATCAGTCTTAGGGTACCATCCCCTGGCCTTGATTTGGTTAAGAACAATTTCCGTTCGCTGTGGGAAGTATTCGTTAAGGAGCCAGTTACGTTCGCGAACCCAGTCGATGTCCCGTGTATAGGGCGTGGAGCGGTGGTTATCACCCCATCGGGCCGACTCAGCAACCACAGCCCGGTCAACCTCATCGAGCCGGAGTTGGTATAAGGCTGTTGCAGTGTCCGGCGTAAGAATACCGTCATTGAAGAAATAACGATGGACATGGTCGGCGAAGAGCATACGGTATTCGGTATTGTCTGCCAGCATTTGGTGGAGGCGTGTGGGGCCGCCGTTATCGTCTCTGCCTGTAACATTTGCACCCAGGGCTTCCATTACGTGCTCGGCGTCCCAGCTATGGTATCGCCATCGGCCGTTGGGGTCTTCACGGTTGCGCGAGGCATACCAGTTTTGATGTGCCCAGTCCGTATTACCGACGTAGAAGTTCGTGATTATGTAGTCGATAAGATTAGGTATATCCAGATACCGCTGGATTAACTGATATTGCGCATCAGAGGCCAGGCCGGCATTGGCGATATTGAACATTCGGTTGTAGTCTGCTCCAGAACCATGGATGACTGAGCCGGACCTGTGCTTGAGGGCATCATAATCATCATCATCACCACCAAGGTAAGCGGAGGCGAAGTGCTCGTCCGGCCGTTCATGAAGCCAGTACAATCCCCAATATAGGCCATTTAGATATAGGTGGACATGCCTGCCGTGTGGTGCGTAGCCACCCATAGCGTTTTGAATATCTGCAACGAACTGGTCTCGAGTATATTGTGCAACATCTCGTTGCGAAGGACTGCCCGATATCCACGGTCTGCTGTTATTAGGTAGCATAACTCCGCCGCCATAACCCCAGCTGTTGTTCATCCGGGCATCGACCACAAGTGTGTCAAACTCATCTGTGAAATCTTCGCCAAAGACAGGGAACCTGAGCTTGGAAGAGCCATATTCACCCTTGAATTTTAGCCGCAATGAGAGCTTGTCCATCTTCCATCTGTTTGGGCTGCTTCCACCGACAATCATAATAGAACAGTTAATTTGGAAGCCCGGACTCCCATCAGGAAATATCAGTTCGGCCGAGACCGCCCGCTCACTTCTTTCGCCCCGGATGTAGATGCCCTGACCACCGCTTTTGAACCAGTCGTCAACATCCATTACCAGTGAGAGTGTTGGTACGGATTTGAGGTCGTCCTTTATTGTGTTGCGATAGCGTGAATCGTTGACAACTTGCGAGTCCATCTCATAATCGCCGTTGCCGGCGTGCCCCCAGTTAGTAGGGAAACCGGCTGGACGGGCAGGTTGTCGAATGACATCGTCGAGAAAGATATACGTCTGGGCGTCCATATTTGTGGATTTCCAGCCGGGCTTGACGGCTATCGCCCGCAAAGTCGCGGTCGTGGTGATTGGAATAGGACCGGTATAAACCATACCGCCCGGAGACCGCCCGACATTAGTAACATTATACGGCTCAGTGCCATCGAGCGTATAGTATATCATGGCATCTTTGGTTTCAGTGGCAATCGTGACGGAGAAAGGCGTATCGTAAAAACCTCGCTTATAGCTGAATTTCGTGTCGTCAACCTCGCCTAAATACGCACCATTATTTTGCCCTCCCGGACTGGGGAAACCGAAGAAGCGTTGGTCATCGTTAGCGTCGGGGTAGCGACCGTATGAGATATCGGTACTCTGAGCGGGAAAGGCGACACTATCAATCAGTGTACTGCCATCGGTGTCGAACAGGGCAAGCTCCTCGCCGTCCGCATCGAGTTTAAAATTCGCATGCAACCCGGCGTCTGTCGTATCATTGTCGGCCCATATCAACAGATAGCCCCCTACGGGGATGGTAGTCCCGACAGGGATGGCCAAGTCCATTACAGCCGAATTGCCATAGGGAATTCGCCACTTGGTCGGAACAGACAGGTTGTCCGTCAGGTACATCCCACCTACATTAATAGCATCGGTGCCGTAGTTGTAGAGCTCGACCCAGTCATCATATTGGCCCTGTGGGTCCCTGATACAACTGCTATTGGACGCCATAAACTCATTGATTGCCAGAGGTATGCCCCTCTGGTGCCATTGGTCGGCCAACAGGGCAAAATCACTCATATCGACCTCATCATCCCTGTCGAGGTCGGCTGGACTTTCCGGAGGTGCCAACCACTGTTCGGCAAAAACATGGATGTCCAGGAAGTTGACCTGGCAGTCGCCGTTTAAGTCACTCACCGGACAGTCGGCCTTCACAGTCCGCAAGGACTCCATAGGAAAGCTGAGCAAGGCCACAGCTAATACCAGGCTGAGCAATGAGATTTTCATAAATCGGGGCATTTTCTCTAATCCCTTCTCCCTTCCTCAATTCCATTTTAACCACTAAATGCGGTTTTAGCCTACGCAGTTTACAGGCTTTACATATATTAACATATTGAGAGCAGATGAGTCAATACCTTTTGGTCGAAGGCAGCCGTTCAACAATTGTCGGGAAAGTAATACCCGAGCAAAAGTTGTTGCAGAGTTTATTACGAGCGGCTATTGTTAAGAGCTAATTTGTCCGATAGCGATGTCGAGCGTTTGCAATGTAAAGTTCAAAATTAAAGGAGTTGTGAAGTGAAAGTATTCCGCTCGCCGAATAATCCTATAATTAAACCGGAGGATATTAAGCCCTCCAGGGACGACTTTGAAGTTATCGGTGTTTTTAACGCCGGCGTTACTCGTTTTAAAGACAAGGTCGTGCTGCTTCTTCGTGTGGCTGAAAGACCTATCAATAAACATCCCGATATTGTACTAACCGCTTTTTATGAGGTGAGTAAAGGTAAGCTTGTCGTAAAAGAATTTTCGAAAGGCGACCCGGAAAATGATTTTTCAGACCCGAGGTTAATCATAACACCGAGCCGGACATATTTGACATCTATTTCACATCTGAGGCTGGCTGTGTTGTAGTAATATAGATCTGAGCGGATAAGGCAAAGACGAAACTATCCCGGCCCCTCAATGGTTTTAGTTATATTTACCCGCTGACCAACTTTCTTGAAGTGGGACATCGCATCTTCACGGTTAGGGAAGTCTTTTTGCGTGAAAAAGAGGACGGTCTGCCCTATACGAATCTGGTCGCCGTCCATCAACGTTGTCTCATCGTCGATTTTTCTATTGTTGATAAATACACCGTTTTTGCTCTTCATGTCGAGTGCAGAATGTTTCCCTGTGTCTTTGTCGAAACGGATCTGCACGTGTTTTCGGGAGACACCACCATCGAGGATCTGAACTAAAAGTGCTTCATCTCTACCTATCACAGTTGTCCGTCGACCGAGCGGGTAATAGTCACCTTTATTTTTCCCAGACATTACAATAATAGAAGCCATTACAACTCCTTGTGACAAATACTTAACCAGATAAAAGTCGACAAATGTCGGTCGGTCGATATACCGCCGTTGGAAATTACATTAGCAGCTTTTCGAGCATTGCCGAGCAAATATCGCCTTCAATCGCTATTGTTCGTATGCTATTGGCTATTCGCAATAAAATCAAGCTTTTTTGGGCTTAATTTTAAGATTTTGTCATTTTGCTCTTTTGATTTTGCATTCCTGAACGGCCAATTGCTGACGTGAAAAAAAACTTGCAAAATGCAGGGCCATGAAGATAATGGGGGCAATGGAACCTAAACAATGTTTGGAGCCAAGGGTAATTAGTAACTCCCTGAACAAACGTAGTATTTGAATTAAACACCATTTATTAGGAGAAGACCCATTATGAGTGAAATTACGAAAAAGAACACGTCGCGTCGTGAGTTTTTGAAAACTACCGGTCGGATCGCCGCGACCTCGGCACTGGCAGCGGGGATTGCACCGAAGGTCTATGCTGCCGGTAACGACACTATCAAGGTTGCGTTGATCGGCTGCGGTGGTCGGGGCACAGGCGCAGCGTCGAACGCCCTTTCGGTCAAGAACGGCCCTATCAAGCTGGTCGCTATGGCCGATGTCTTCGGGAACCGTGTTGCTCGCAGTTACAAGAGCTTGAATAACCAGCATGCTGACCAGGTGGATGTGCCCAGGGGTCGTCAGTTTGTCGGCTTCGACGGTTACAAAAAAGCAATGGATTGTCTTGACAAAGGTGATGTGGCGATATTTGCGACGCCTCCGGCATTCCGCTGGGTGAATTTTAAGTATGCCATCGAGAAGGGCCTCAACGTGTTCATGGAAAAGCCGGTCACAGTTGACGGCCCGACCACGCGCAGGATGCTCAAGCTCGCCGAACAGTCCGTGAGGAAGAACCTCAAGGTGGGTGTGGGTCTCATGATTCGCCATTGCAGGGGCCGACAGGAGTTGAAACGCCGCATCGACGACGGCGAGATAGGCAATATCATCGCGATGCGGGCTTACCGGATGGCCGGACGCGCATGCACCTCCGGGCCTAAACCCAGCGGGATTAGCGAGGTGCTGTACCAAATCCAGCGATTCCATGCCTTCCTGTGGGCCAGCGGCGGCATGTACAGCGATTACTATATTCACCAGATAGATGAGTGTTCGTGGATGAGAGGTGCCTGGCCGGTCGAGGCTCATGCTACCGGCGGCCGACACTACCGAGGCAACTCTCTGGATCAAAACTTTGACAATTACTCGATAGAATACACCTATCCGGACGGCACCAAGCTCTTTTACTACGGTCGGGCAATGGATGGCTGTCAAGGTGGGTTCTCCAGCTATGCCCTCGGTACGAAAGGTACAGCCGTCATCTCGACGAACAGCCATTATCCGGGCAAGGTCCGGACCTACAAAGGCCATAACATGACTATGGAGAACCTGATATGGCGATTCCCGCAGCCCGAGCCGAATCCGTACCAGCTCGAGTGGGATGACCTGATAGACGCTATTCGTAACGACATACCGTACAATGAGGTTGAGCGTGGCGCCATCTCAAGTATGATAAGCTCTATGGGCCGAATGGCTGCCCACACGGGCCAAATCATTACTTACGACCAGATACTAAACTGCGAGCACGAGTTCGCTCCTGATGTTGACAAGCTGACAAATGACGGCCCAGCACCCCTGCTGCTTGGTCCCGACGGCAAATATCCCGTCCCGCAGCCGGGCATCCTCAAGGACAGGGAATACTGAGATTTAGTTTAGACAGAATTACAATGCATGATTTTCCGCTGGTCCCGGTTTCACCTGGACGAGCGGTTGGTTATTCGATGGCCCAGGACCTTGGCTTGTTTGTTGCCATGTTGACTGCTGGGTGCCGTTGGTCAGGTGTAATCTACGCGATCTCAAGAAGAATGATACGAATTATTAGTGACTCAGTCTAACAAGGACAGAAAGGAAAAGGAGGTAGTATGGCACGAGCAAAACAATCCGACAAAGGCGCCGGCACAACTCGGCGTGATTTCCTGAAAGCTTCAACCGTGGCGGCTTCGGCCGCTGTGTCGAGCGCTTTAGGCATAAATCGCAGTGTATTTGCCGCCGGCAGCGATATCATTCGCGTAGGCATGGTAGGTTGCGGAGGACGTTGCACGGGTGCAGCCGCTCAGGCGCTCACAGCGGACTCCGGCGCGCGCTTGGTTGCTATGTGTGACATCTTTATGGACCGTGTCAAAGAAAAACGCAGAATTCTCAAAGAACAAAAAGGAAGTCAGGTCACTGTGGACGACGCTCACTGCTTTGCCGGCTTCGATGGCTACAAGCACGTGATCGAGTCGTCCGATGTGGTGCTAATTGCCAACGCGGCCAAGTTCCACCCGCTCCATTCTATGACCGCGATTCAGGCAGGAAAACACGTTTTTGTGGAGAAGCCACACGGCATCGACCCTGCCGGGGTCAAGCTCATGCAACAGGCCGCCGACCTGGCAAAGCAGAAGGATTTGTGTATTGTATCCGGCCTGCACAGCAGATATCACACTGGGTACGCCGAAACCGTCCAGCGGATACATGACGGCGCCATCGGTGACATAATCTCTATTGAAGAGAACTTCCTTCGTCCCCCATATGTGATCATAGACCGCAAACCGGGGCTCTCGGAGCTCCAGTGGCAATGCAGCACCCAATACCATTTCCGCTGGCTCTCCGGAGACGATGTGCCTCAATCGCTGGTGCACAACCTGGACCGCGCCAGCTGGGCGATGCACAACAAAGTGCCCGTGAAGTGCCACGGTTTGGGCGGGCGGTCTTCGATGACCGACCCGATTTACGGTGACGTATTCGACCATCATTCGGTGATTTACGAATGCGACAACGGTGTGCGTATTTATGCCTTCTGCCGCACTACAAAAGGGTGCTACAACGAAGATTCCAGCATTGTGTTTGGCAGCAAAGGCAAGGCGGACATTAAGCAGTGCCGAATCTGGGGTAAGACAAACTGGCGCTGGAAGGGAAGATGTAATCCTTATCAGATAGAGCACGATGTGCTCTTTGCGGCGATTCGCGCCGGCAAGCCCGTCAACAACGGCGACTATATGGCCCACAGCACGATGGTCGGCGTGATGGGGCAGATCTCCTGTTATACAGGCAAAGAGGTTACCTGGGAGCAGATAAACCAGTCCGATTTCTATTACCCGCCCAGGCCGGAGGATTGCCGCGACGATATGGAGCCTCCCGTTAAGCTCGGTGCCGATGGCAGCTATCCTGTACCCAAACCGGGTTTTACAAGCATGATTTGAGCGAAAGTCTGAAAAAGGTTATAATGCCAAAGAATGGGGTTGTCAAACGGAGAGAATCCCACGAATGTAATGTCCCTAATGATACTTTGCCCTTTTTGTATATGTTTTGAGGAAACAGAATATGAGTATTAGTCGTATATTGATGTATGTTATTACCGTAGCGACCTGTCTGGTCGTCACGATGGCTACAGATACGGTGGCCTCGCAAGACAAGCTTTCGAAGAAATATACCGAGACCATTATGACAAAAGACGGCAAGAAGGTCTCTTTTGAAATGGTTCTCATTCCCAGCGGTAGTTTCACAATGGGCAGTCCTGCAGGTGAGGCCGGTCGTCAGGACCATGAAGGGCCACAGCATAAAGTGCGCCTCGAACCCTTCTACCTTTGCACGAAAGAGACCACCATTGAGCTTTTTCTGGCCTACTATCAAGAAACGGTCAGTGCTAAGAGGGACTTCATTGAGGTACAGGAGGCAAAAAAGGACACAGAGCAGCAGGGCAAGGATGAAGTTGATGCGATTACAGGCCCTACACCTGTCTATGGCGACATGACGATGGGATACGAGGAAACACACCCCGCCATGGGGATGACCTGGCACAACGCAATGACCTTTTGCGGGTGGCTTTCGAAAAAAACCGACAAAAAATATCGACTGCCGACAGAGGCCGAGTGGGAATATGCCTGCCGTGCGGGTACGATCAACGTCTTTGGCTTTAGGAACGAACCGAGCGGGCTCAAGGATTTTGCCTGGTATGAAGCAAATGCCGATAGTGAGACCAATCCTGTAGGCAAGAAAAAGCCCAATGCCTGGGGTCTCTATGATATGTCGGGCAATGTTCGCGAGTGGGTTTACGATTTCTACAGTCCCACGGCTTACAAGGAAGCTGCCAAGAAAAGCCCGGCAGTCAATCCGAAAGGACCAAAGGCCGGCAAAGTACATGTAGCTCGCGGCGGTGACTATAGTAGCTCTGTGGAGGCACTGCGCTGTGCGGCCAGAAGCTTTGAGGAAGAATGGTGGCGTTCGGGGGACCCCCAGATTCCCAAGAGCATTTGGTGGCTGCCTGAAATGGATTTTATAGGTTTCAGGGTGGCCCGATCTGTAGAGACAGCCACTAAAAAGTAACGCAGATAAGTGCTGCTTCAGCGAGAAAAGTCTATCTTGGCATCCGATGAGGCAAAATCGCCGCTGGAATAGTCGCCTACACTCCGAGGCTTCGGCGACGGAGTGAGGATGCTGGTTCTGAAAGACTCATTTTCAAAGAGCTGTTTCGAAAGCATGACATATCCTTCGCTCATCGGGTGACTGGCATCAACATACAACTCGCTGGGTAAAGTCGGAGGCATATAGTAGGCAATATTATTTTGTTGTAGCCAGTCTTCAATTTTACTTTTCATCTTTCGATAAATCTCGATGCTCTCGCCCTTGAGCATGTGCTCGTTAAATGGGCCAACGAGGACGAATACGCTGTTGCCTCTTTTCTTCAACAGCTTGACCGACTGCCGGAAAAAGTTCCATTGCAGTGAGGTCTCGAGCTCAACCCACTGGAAATCCATTTTAGCTGTTCCCTTCTCCGTCCAGGAAATATGTTCGCTCTGACTATTGTTGGCAGAGGTGGAAAGCTCGAAAGTGACGGCGCTGGCGGGATTCTCGTAGGGGTGTTCCAGCGTCCAAGTGGGCAGGTCCATGTTCTCGAAATAGGTAATATTCAGATGGGATGTCCAGCTTAATAAAGGCACATAGCGTTCTACCACAGCGGAAAACCTCTTGGAATACGTGTCCTTGTAGCAGGGAATATTTGGAATAAACTGCGGTACCAGCCTGGGATGATTGAAACGAAATTCTTTTTCGGTTTGCAAATCGTGTTTCCTTGAGCTCATCCATAAAGGATTAAAATGAAGAACGACCTTCTTGTTTGAGATGTCGTGACCATAGTATTTCAGCAAACCAGCTAATGCCACGGGATGGATGCCATCCACACCCAAATTAGCGAAATGGTCGCGGCCCGCAATTTCGTTGAGACACTCGGACAACGTGTCATATTTGGACACAAAATGTCCCCAAATGACCGAATCCCCAATCACAAGAATTTCGTTCCGGGAACAAGCAAGCCGACTATAACGGCTGTACAACCAGTAATCATTGCTTAACTCATAGGGCAAGCGATAATGAGGTTCGGGCTCATATTTTTCCGCTCGTTCCCAAAGTCTGGGCCCGAAACAAAATAAAGCCAGGGTAACAATTCCAACGAAAGTCCATTCGTATCCGGATAAACGCACGCTGTTGGAACTGAATACAGCTTCAGTTTTATTAGGCGGACAAAAATCTTTTCGGTTTTCTAAAATGTTATTTTCAGGCATCTTGTTTTGCCTCAGTTATTAAAGCCTCTTAAAAATCTTACTAATTTCAGAACTGCAGGTAGATAAATCCTTTCTCACTCGCCGGGGCAAAGACAGCCAGGTAGAAAACTAACAAAAGAACAATCCCTACGCGGACGGCCCTCAGCTCAAGGACCCACTTAAGTTTGGATTCATAAGCAAACTGATATAGCCACACAGCAAAGACCAAGGCCAAAGCCAGCAATGGACAATAGGGATTTGCCAGTCCGGAGCTGAATATTCTTGTTACAATCACCCAAGCGTCACTTATTGTTTCAGCCCGGAAGAAAATCCACGCAAAGCTGACAAAAATAAACACAAGCAGTTGTTTCACTAATTTCGGCGCCCTTTCTTTGTAAAATGGAGTTCTTTCCAGCTCTCGAGTACAGAAACGCCCGAGCGCATGCAACGCACCCCAGATAACAAATGTCCAGGCCGCACCATGCCACAATCCCGAAATCACCATAGTCAGAAACATATTTCTGTAGGTGTTAAACTTGCCCTTGCGGTTGCCTCCCAGGGGAATATACACATAGTCTTTGAACCAGGAGGAAAGACTGATGTGCCATCTGGACCAGAAGTCACCCAGGCCCGTTGCCAAATATGGATTGTTGAAGTTAAGCATTAAACGAAATCCCATCATTCGCGCCACGCCTCGTGCCATATCCGTATAGCCGCTAAAGTCGAAATATATCTGCCAGGAAAACAAAAAAGTGGCCAGGACCAAAGCAGGCGCTTGAAACTGCTCAGGAGCGTCATACACCCTGTCAACGTATAGAGCCATATAGTCGGCCAGGGCGACTTTCTTGAAAAAGCCGACAACAAAAAGGGAAAGACCGTCAGCTATGTCCTGTATGGAGACCTTAGGTGGTTTGTGTAGCTGGGGGAGTAAGTTTTTCGCTCTTTCGATTGGCCCGGCAACCAACCGAGGGAAGAGTGAGACAAAGGTGGCATATCTTATGAAGCTCATCTCCCTCTCTATATTACCACGATAGTAATCTATGGTATAGCTCATTGACTGGAAGACATAGAATGATATGCCCACGGGTAAAATTATACCGGGAGCAGGGAGGACATAAGGAATTCCCAATGAAGACAATAGAAAGTTTAAATTATCGGTTACGAATCCACTATATTTGAAAAAGCCAAGCAGCCCGAGATTATTTACAATGCTTATGGAAAGCCACATCTTCCGCCGTGCGCTTTTGGCCATTTTCATAACGACGGTGTAGTCCAGCAGTGTCGAATACGAAATTAGAATCAGATATAGTGGGTTGAAGCAGGCGTAGAAGAAATATGAAGCAGCCAAAAGCCAGGGAACTCTGAGCTTGGTGTTCTTGAGGGCCAGGTAGGCGGGGTAAACAATAATGAAAAATAGCGCAAACGGCCAGGTATGAAATAACATTCCTTGTGTCCCTTTACCTCATCAAGACCTGAATATGCGCCTCTACCGAAGCAGCCAGACCATCTAAACCATATCCTCCCTCAAGAATGGACACAAGCCGACCTTCGCAGCACTTCTCAGCTATCTCTTTGATGATCTGCGTTAGTTGCGCAAATCCCTCCGTGGTAACCTTCATTCCGCCGAGCAGGTCATCCTTATGGGCATCAAACCCCGCGGATATGAGCACGAAGTCCGGGGAAAAGGAAAGGGCCGCGGGCTCAAGTTCTTCTTTGAAGACCTTTACATAATCGGCATCTCCGGAACCAGCCGGCAAGGGTACGTTAATGTTGTAATTCAAACCTTTTCCGCTGCCCTTTTCTGCTTCGCTTCCGGTGCCTGGATAGAAAGGGTACTGGTGAACACCAAAGTACAGCACTGAAGGGTCATCATAAAACTCTGCCTGAGTACCGTTGCCGTGGTGTACATCCCAATCCACAATGAGTATTTTTGTTAGGCTGTGTTTCTTTTGAAGGTAGCGGGTGCCGATAGCGATATTGTTAAAGATGCAGAACCCCATCGCTTTATCCTTTAGTGCATGGTGGCCCGGCGGACGTACCGCACAAAAGGCGTTCGTGACTTTCTTTTCCATGACCGCATCGATGGCTGAGAGCACTCCTCCCACGGCTGCAAGTGCTACTTCATAGGATTTTGGTGATATCGGAACATCCATTGAATCCAGATATCCCACGCCGCCCTCACAACTTTCTTTGGCTCGCTCTACATATTCGGGTGTGTGAACCATAGTGAGCCATTTCGAAGAAACATGCTTTGGTGAGAGCTTGAATAATTGAGAGTATAATCCTGTTGCCTTCAGCCTCTCGACTATCGCGACCAATCTCAGAGGTGCCTCCGGATGGCCTATAGTTGTTTTGTGCTCGAGGTAAATATCATCATAAACGAATCCTGTTTTTAACGCTTTTTTGCTTGGATTCTCCTTTGTCATATCTTCTCCAGTAGATGTGTTGGCAGGTGCATTTGGGTCGCCGCGAAGCGGCGTCGCTCTTACGCAGCGAAATCCTATAGCGTCACTTGCAAGACAAGTATCATTGATAGAAGGGTCGCTGGCACGGTAAGCTGACCGGCAACTTTCGGCGCTGGAGTTCCATGCGCCGCCTCTCAAGACTTTTTCCTTACCTTTATCTGGCCCCTTCGGGTCTTTTTCCAGGCTATGCTTGTAATAATCCTCTGAATAAAAATCATTGCACCATTCCGACACACTTCCATGCATATCATAAAGCCCCCAGGGATTGGGTTTCTTCTGTCCAACAGGATGTGTCTTTCCGGATGAGTTTTCGGCAAACCAGGCGAAGGTTTTCAGCTTCCGCACATCGTTACCAAAGCTGAACTTTGTGCCGTTGCCCGCCCGACAGGCATACTCCCATTCAGCTTCTGTCGGAAGTCTGTATCCGTTGCCTCCGAAGTTGCATTCCCAGGTTTCCTCATCGTAGCAAGGCTCAAAGCCCTCTGCTCGTGAGCGGTCGTTGCAATAAAGAGCTGCATCGGTCCAGTTTATTTGCTCTAAGGGATTCTTCGGATTTTTGAAATGAGAGGGGTCAGGGAGCTGATACTTTTCGAACTGCTCCTGGATCACTTCTAATCTGTCCATCCAAAATGAGCTAACCCATACCCTGTGCACCGGCGACTCGTCCGGTGAGCCGCTATTGCTTCCCATATCGAACCAGCCTCCGGGAATTTTCACCATCTCAATACCCGTCTTTGTTTTTATGACCTCCGGCATATTGGCGGTTTCCTTAGTACGGCGGCAGCCAGTGATAAATGTCAATATCAATAGCAGACAAAAGATTCCTACTGTGAATTTAGGAAATCGTGTATCCATCTGCTATATTCCTACAGGCAACCTTTCTTGTCCATTTTCCTTAAGTTCCTAATCCACTTAATGGACGGGAATTGTAATCGGCACCCAGTCGGGCTCCTTGTTGTGGTTTCCGTCGGTAGTGATTTGGACCCATTTGCCCGACAAGTCACTGACGCAGATATTCCAGCCCGGCGCTTTGCCGCCTACCATTTCGTTCGCTTCCGGCCCATGGCTAAAAGCGAGGTATTTACCATCAGGTGAAAATTCAGAGTGATAAACCTCGTACTCTTTTCGACAATTTATGACACGTTGAACATTCGTTACTATGGGTGCGGGGGCGTACAAGTCAATATCACCCGTGCATAAATCCCAATCGGTTAATCCCCACGTTATCCTCTTGCCATCGGGGCTAAAATCGGGCCTGCAACCCGTGACTTTGTACTTTGTTAAATCAAAGACTTCGGTTCCGTTTGCTTCGATAGCAAGATTGGCGTGCTTGAAACCCATGCCTCCGTGTACCGTTGCGACAAACCAATTACCATCCGGCGACCAGCAAATATTATAAAGATGATACAAGCCTTTATTTCGATGTTCTCTGTGTTCGTGTGTTTCTATATCGTAAAAGAAAATTCCCCTGGTGGCATAGTCTTTAATGGTATAACGATTAAATTCTCCCTTTAAATAAGCAATTGTTTTGCTATCAGGGCCCCAACATGGCTGTCGAGCATTTTCAGCAACCTTGACACATCCGGTCCCATCAATGTTCATATAATAAACATTTCGAATCTTTTCCTTTCCCACGAGCTCATCGGCAACAAAACAGATTTTTGTACCATCACCAGATGCGTGGGGATACATCTCATCCACATCAGGGGTGTTAGTCAGGTTAACAGGATTAGAGCCATCCGCATTTATCAAGTACAGCTCCCAGTTCTCTTTGCCCTTGGTTTTACGGTAGGTTTCGTAAACTATCTTAAAGGGGATTTCTTTGAGGTTAAGCTCAGATTTTGGTGAAGGTATTTGCTGTGGCTTGGTGGTGTCTTGTGCCCCTGTGCCACAAACAGCTTCATTCACACTATAATGCAGAAGACAACAGAGGATAGAGGACAGAAGACGGATTCTGATTTCTGACCTCTGATTTCTGACTTCTGACTTATACTGTTTCATTGTCATATTGTCTCCTTTGCTTAGCGGCCTATCGATGAAATCGGCACCCAATCGGGTTCCTTGTTGTGGTTCCCGTCAGTTGTGATTTTTACCCACTTGCCGGACATATCACCCACACAGATATCCCAGCCTCTCGCCTTACCACCAACCTGTTGTGCTCCCCCGAAAGGGCCATAGCTGAAAGCGATGTACCGACCATCTGGTGAGAAGTCAACATGATAAACTTTAGACTTACGCAGGCATTGGACAACATCTTGGATATTAGTTACCCGGGGTGTACGGCCCGTCAGGTCGATATCGCCGACGCGTAGATTCCAGTCGGTCTCCCCCCATACCATTTTTGTGCCGTCAAGATTAAAGTCGGGTCGGCAGCCCTTAACTCCCCACCATCCCAGGTCAAATAGCTTTGTCCCATTGGCTTCAAAAGCCAGGATAGCATCGCTGTACTCCATACCTCCCTGTACTGCGGCAACAAACCAATTGCCATCGGGTGACCAACACAGAGCATAAATGTGATGTAAACTTGTATTAGGGTGAGGAGTGTATTGGCCGATTTGAAGGTCGTAGATTATCAGATCAGAGGTTGCGTACGGCCTGTCGCTATAGCGCTCATACTCTCCCATTAAATAAGCGATTTTTTTGCTGTCAAACCTCCAGCAAGGCTGCCGGGCGTTTTCGGCAACTTTGACACGCTCGGTCCCGTCAATATTCATATAGTAAACATTTCGCACCTTTCTTCTACCTTCCCCTTCATCAGCAACGAAACAGATCTTTGTACCATCAGGAGAAACGTGGGGATACATCTCATCCACATCAGGGGTGTTAGTGAGATTAATCTGATTGGAACCATCGGCATTCATCATGTACAATTCCCAGTTTGGTCGGCCCTCGGTTTCTCGGTACGTTTCGTACAATATCTTAAAAGGAACTCCTTTCAGATTCAGCTCCTCCCGTTGTGACGGAACTTTTCTCATGTTTTGTCTTTTTGGAGTGAGAGGTCTGCGCTCAGTACCGTTGACTGCGGTCAGAGTTAGTATCATGGAGATAAAAATGCCAACACTTTTCATAAGTAGCCCTTTTCTCGAAATATACAATCTTTACAATTCTTTACTCTATTTTGCATCAAATCTTTGATAAAGTCAACAATCCATAATCTTGCGACTACCTGTGTTGTGAACTTTAGATTGAGCTTGAGTTATAGTCGTCACTGTGATATGTATAAAAGAGAAGCACAATTGTTTTTTGTGATATGTCTAAGGTCATTATTAGAACGGCTGCACCATGACCGCCAAGCATAGTGATAGCAGCAATAAGTCATCCCTGAACAAGCTAACGCGCAAGAAGCGGAACAGAAAGAGGAACCGTTCACATAAAATAGAGCCAGACAAATGTGCTGAACGCAAGAAACAAGAGCAGCAAAGAAACAAACAAGGAGCGCCGCCAAAACGAGTTAAGGGATGGCGTCTGTGGTTGTTTCGTGTTATCTGCCTTGTGGTTGTTCCGATTCTATTTTTCTTGTTTTTGGAAATTGTCCTGCGCATCGTTGGTTGCGGATATTCTCCAACTGCGACCATCAAGTGTAAAGTCAACGGAACAGGTGCTTATGGAGACAATGTAAAATTTGGCTGGCGGTTCTTCCCCCGAAACATTGCCCAGGAATTTGACCCGTTCATTTTCTCAGCGGACAAGCCGGACAATACTTATCGAATCTTTATACTTGGGGCTTCTACTGCTCAGGGCACGCCGGAGGCGGCGTTTAGTTTTGGACGAGTTCTTCAGACAATGCTGCGCAGCGCGTATCCGGAAGTGACATTCGAGGTTCTTGTCGCTGCAATGCCGGCCATAAACTCGCATGTGGTTGTCGAAATTACTAAAGATTTCGCAAAACACCAGCCCGACCTGTTCATTGCATATCTCGGCAACAATGAGGTCGTAGGACCCTATGGAGCAGGAACCGTCTTTGCTCCCCTATCGAACAGCTTGTCCCTTATACGTATTGGTATTGCTGTGAAAACTACGAGGCTGGGACAACTTCTGACGAGCTTATCAGAATCAGCAGGCGCAAAACGAAATGTTCACACGGTTTGGCGCGGCATGAAAATGTTTCTTGAGAAGCAAATACGACCCGACGCCCCCGCTTTGGAGACGGTCTATCAACACTTCCAAAGAAACATCGAGGATATTAGCCGCATTACCGGTGAAAGCGGAGCTAAGATAATTCTTTGCACTGTAGGCAGCAGCCTGAAAGATTGCCCGCCCTTTGCTTCCCTCCACAAGCCTGGGCTTCGTGAGGAGGAAAAGAAAAAGTGGGACGATATTTACCAGCAAGGCGTCGAACACGAATCAGCAGGTAATTATGCCGAAGCGGTTGAGCACTATTTAGCCGCCGCCCGGATTGATGACCGTTACGCCGACCTGCAGTTTCGACTGGGCCGCTGTTATTGGGCCATGGGCGAATATGACAGGGCCAGGGACAGGTATATTGAAGCACGTGAGATGGATACACTTCGGTTCCGTGCTGATACCCGAATTAACGAGATTATTCGGGCTGTCTCAGGTAACGGTGCCAAGGAAGGTGTTTATCTCGTGGACTTTGTCAGAACGCTCGAAGAAAACAGTCCTTATAAGACTCCCGGAGAGGAGCTGTTTTACGAGCATGTACATTTAAATTTCAATGGCAACTATCTCCTGGCCAAGACAATTTTTGAGCAGGTGGAAGAAGTGTTGCCGGAATGGGTAAAACTTCGACAAGCACATGAACCTTCAATGCTGACCGCAGCCCAGTGCGCCCAGCTTTTAGCCTATAATGACTGGGCCCGATACAATAGTATTTACAAGGTCCTTAATTACTATATAAAGGAGCCGCCGTTCACCAACCAGCTCTACCATAGCGAACGCCTGAGCCGATTGCAGCGAAGACTCGAGGCCCTTGAAGCAGGCTTAACGCCCGAAGCTCTAAAGAATGCCGCAGCTCAGTATCTCCGGCTGATTGAAAAAGAACCATCCGATTTCTGGCTGCATCGGAGATACGCCGAATTACTGTCGGTACGTTTAAAAAACGAGAGGGCCGCAGCCGAGCAGTGTCGTCTTACACTGAAACTTTTACCGCATTCTTACAAACCGCACCTTCTATTGGCGTTATCGCTCGGAAGGCTGGGCCGTCTTAATGAGGCTATCGACCATCTTCTGAGGGTGATAGAAATTAAGCCGACCAGCGCCAATGCTTATCACTGCCTGGGTATGGCACATCAAGCACAGGCTCGCATCGATGAGGCCATAAAATATTATTCCATAGCGGTTCGAATCCAACCGAATAACAGCGAGGCATACAAAATTCTTGGAGAGCTGCTGTCTCAGCAGGACAAGATTGACCAGGCAGTAGAAATATCCCGAAAGGGATTGATTTTAATACCGGATGACCTTTATCTGCATCACAACCTGGGTGTGTTTCTCAATATGCAGGGACACAAAGACGAGGCGGTCAAAGAGCTGCAAACCGCGTTACGTATAGACCCAATCTCGGCTCAAACTCGCAAAGTGCTCAATGCCATACTGAGCGGGCCAAAGTACAGTCCAAAGGATGCCTTACGGCAAAAACAGAGGACAGAAAACAGATGACAGAAGTCAGAAGCCAGAAGTCTGAAATCTGACGTCTGACTTCTGTAAAATTACGGAGCAGGCCAGAGTTGCTCATCAAGCCACTGATCTGCAAGAGCATACCTTCACCGTCTTTGTTTGTTGTTTGGCTGCTTGAAGATTTAAATTAACGTTTTTTCCTTACCATCAGCCCAATATGGAGCAACCGTCTTAAGGTTAAAGAGCCGGTCGTTTCTCATAAGTTCCGGGCAATTGCATCGAGCAAAAAGATTTGGTAGTATAGCAATCTGGAGAGGGTGAGAATTGTTAAAAAGTTGTTATATGAGGGAAATATTAAATTCATAGTTCACCATGGAAACGAATGAAAACTATTAGAGTGCAGCGTTCTGCTGGCCCAATTTACTCAGGAGGATTCGTAGCTCATGAGAACTAACTATCGAAAAGAGTTTTTTTGCATATGGTGCTCGGTCACCTTGGCGCTTATGGCGTTTAACACAACTCTGGCCGAGAACTGGCCCTGTTTTCGAGGACCGACTCGGCAAGGTATATCAAATGAGAAGGACATCCCGCTCGAATGGAGCCAAATGTCCAACATTGTCTGTAAGAGACCGATTCCGGGCGAGGGCTGGTCATCGCCTATCGTTTTCGATGAACACGTGTTTGTAACGACCGCAACGGACGGAGGCGCATCATTTCGTTTGTTGTGCCTCGATCGGCTGACCGGAACCGTCCTTTGGAACAAACAAGTGCTCCGGCAAAATCCGGGACACAAGCAGAATTTCAACTCATACGCCTCTCCCACGCCGGTAACCGACGGTCGGAGAGTATATGTCCTGGCCTTTGATGGAACTCTTGCGGCAGTTTCGATGGAAGGTAGTGTAATTTGGACCCACCGTGAGTTTGAGTATTACAGTGAACACGGGCTGGGAGTTTCGCCGATACTGTACAAAGATTTGCTAATCGTTCCCTTTGATGGCAGCAGCAGCGGTCCGGACAGGAAACTCGGATGGCAAAAACCATGGGACCAGGCCGTGATACTTGCGCTGGACAAGGATACAGGCGAAGTGCTGTGGAGGGGCCGGCGAGGGTCTTCCCGTATCGCACATATCACACCACAGGTCCTGAGTGAAAATGGCCCCCTTGTCTTCTGTCGAAGACAGGAAAGGGGGCTTTTCCTGGTCACCGAGACCGGTGTCGCCAAGTGTCTCAGGGCGGAAACCGGCGAAGTTCTCTGGAGAGAGCGCCTGGAAGGTCGATACTCGGCCTCGCCGGTCTGGGCGGATGGCAGGATATATTTCCTCTCCGAGAAAGGCAAGACCACGGTTGTCCGAGCGGGAGACGAATTTACAGTCCTTGCCGAGAATGAGCTCAACGAGAAGTGCGGCGCCAGTCCCGCTGTTTCTCAGAAGCATATTTTCATTCGGTCGGAGAATAATCTCTACTGTATTGGCCGGGGCCGGTAAACTATGAGACTACGAAGAACGTCCGTTTCGTTGATGCAGTACAAATGGAGAGAATAGATTTAATTAGTTTCTGTTGCGGATAGAGTATTTGTCATTCCCGCCCCGCATCGTGTGCGGGATAAACTCCAGCCCCCTTTCCTGTCTTCGACAGAAGACAAGGGGGGCTTTTTCGCTCTGGACCCCTGCTCCTTCGACCCATTCGGCTTCGCTCAGGGCAGGCTTCGCTCAGGACAGGTTTCGCAGGGGTGACATCGTCGATTTTTGTTTTCCGCAACAGATACTAAATATGAAACCAGGCCGATATCCTGTTCGGAAAGCCGATGACATTCATCATAATATACTGCATATTCGAGCCGTCAACCGCGGGCCATTACCAGCGGGTTTTACATATTATATGCAGCAGGAAACAGACTCACCCAACCGGGACCGCAAACCGGACAACCCAAGGGTACCCATGATGATTTATTTGGTCAAGGTGAGAAACAAGGGGTGACCATTTTGAACGCTATCACCCTGATATGAAACGGTTATTTTCAAGTTATCATTTTCAGTTACTTTGTTGTTTTCTTCTCGAAAATAGATGGTTTTTCTCTGGTGAATTCCATCCCCCTGCCGGTAACTATCTCCTGTTTTTCTTTGACGAATTGGATGTACTGTAGCAGCTCCCATGCCGAGTTGTGCCACCTCATCTGATAGCCTCTCTCGTGGGCACGTGTTTCCATCTCAAGGCGTTCGTCTCGATTGAAGACAAGATAGTCAAGGGCCTGTGCTATTTGTTCGACCGAAGGCTCATCGGGATCGACCAAAACGCCTCTGGCATGAGGGCCAATAATGACACCGTCCTTACCTTGAGCCTCTGAATTAATCAGCTCCACCGCGTACTTAAATTTCGTTGCAATAACTACTCTGCCTGAACCCACGGTATCTGCTAATATGCCGCTTGATATTTGTTGTAAATTAAGATAAGGCAGCACCATGATATTTGTCGCACCGTAAAGATTTAACAAAGTACTCTCATCCAGAAAAGTATCAAGAAAAACAACATCGTACTGTCTAAAATCCGTAGTATGAAACTCTTTGATTTTACACCATCTCAGCTTTGAATCCTCAAGAGTCTTATTGAGCATTACTTCATATTCTCGGTATGGCTTTCCACCTTCTGCTTTTACAAATTCAGGATGGCATGTTCCTGCAATCAAATAAACCACCCTCTCTCTTTGAGCTTTCGTACACGATTCATTCAAAAACCTTGCGTAAGCTCGAATACTGTATTGCAGCCCTTTGCCCGGCGAGTGGAGTCCAAGTGTTGTAACCAGAAGCTGATTTTCCAGGCCATATTCCTGTTTTATCGCTAACCGGTCAAATTGAGAAGGATGTTGCATTCTAATCCCGTGGTCTATATGCCTGACTTTTGAACGGGTGATTCCATAAGTGGCTGATTCGAGTATATCAACCGCACTGTCCGTTGTAACAAGAAGTCCGTCACTGTTGTCGGCAAGGTCCTGCAGGACCTTTTTTTGATGTTCGTTCGGACTATCAAGAATAGTATGCAGATAGACCAGGGTCATAAACTCCTGCTTGTGCAATGCTTTTGCCATTGCGACAAAATTAGTACCTTTTGAGTCGTTGCCATCTTTATCCGGATCAAGTCCGTATTCGTGCTGCAATAGAACCACAGTGGGATTGGCGCTTTCGCGTGCTCTGGCAACTATATCCTCGGTAGCTTTGTGCCAGGATTCCGGATTATACTGATGAATGATGAGGTCCACCGGAATGTTATACGGCAGCTTATCTTTATCGATTGCCGCAACTCTTATATGGCCCACTTCTCCTGTGAAGTTTTCAAGGGCGTTGGCCAAATCACGTGAAAATGTCCCTACACCACACTTTCGTGGTGGGTACGTACTCACAATTCGTATGTTATACGGCATGGAAGAACCCTCGTGGGTATTTTCAAAGCACTCTTTATGGATTGGTCCCGAACTGAAATCGATAGTCCTCAGGAGTATCAATACCGGTCAGGATTGTGCTCTCGGATGTTTCAAGTTCGAGAACTTTTTCTGCATTCGAATGTAGGACATACCTGGCACCTTGTTCTTTCGGGGCATTCACCAGCTCGCTGAACAGTGACCTTGAGAATAATGTAGGATGCCCTCTTTTTCTGTTAAAAACAGGGACAATGATTGGATTATTCGTCTCCTTGAATTTAGCGATAATCTTATTAATAACCTCTTTGGTAATAAATGGATTGTCCGCCAAACAGGCGAGGATGGCGTCCGTCTCTTGTGGCGTATCCTCTATTGCAGCGATTAAAGACGACAGCTGTCCTCTTTGATAATCTTTATTTATAACAATATTTGTTCCGGATAAATCAATCGAATTTTTTATCATTTCAGCACCTGCTCCAAGGACTATGGTGATTCTGTCCACATCGGAGACTCTCAGTACTGAAATAATTTGTTCTAAAAACGTTTTATCATTAAACCTCAATAGGGGCTTTGACTTCCCCATTCGCCTGGACTCACCGGCTGCTAATACTATTGCATTTATCATCAGTTTCCTTCTTGCAGCTCTTCTGAAAGAGTTATTCTCATATGATTTGTTTTAGGCGCATCTCCAAGCCTTCTTATTTTTATCAGCTCGCTAACTATGCTTAGAGCAATTTCTTCGGGGGTAAATGCGCCTATCGAAATACCAATAGGAGAATAAACCCTCTCAAGTGTTCTTATCGGAATTCCCTTTTCGTGGAGGTTTTTCAGAATAGTAAGTGTCTTTCTTTTACTCCCGATCATTCCAATATATTTTGCATTCGTTTTGACAGCTTTCTCGAGAACTATTTCATCGAATTTATGTCCCTGTGTGACAATGATGATATATGAGTTCTTGTTGATGTCAATTTTATCGAAAATACTTTCATAACCTTCGACAATAATATTACTTGCATCTGGAAATCTGTTTTTGTTTGCAAATTCGACTCTGTCATCACATACGGTAACTCGAAAATTTACAGATTTTGCAAACCTTGATATATGGTAGGATAAATGTCCTGCGCCAAAAATGAAAACCATCGGTTGTTCGGCGATCGTTTCGATAAATATTTCTACTCCATCCTCCAACGTCTTCTTTGCAGGGCGTTCTTTAGCCACGAGCTCTTTTATGGATGCAGTGACTTCGGGGGGAAAATTAATATTAGCGGTGGTATCAAGCTGCTCGACACTTCTTAGAAGGATTTTTTCAGGTGCCTTGTTGGGACAAATTATTGAAACAAGGGCACCCCAGACTCCGTTCTCTATAACGACTGAAAGCTCTTTAAATAATGGAAGGCTTTTTTTATCAAAGGTTTCAATAAGAAACTCTATCGACCCTCCGCATATTCCTTTTTCATCATCTTCAGTTCCATCGAAATTAATTTTGACTACCTGATTTTTCGTCTTAGGCAGGACATTTTTGGCTATATTGATTACATTAGCTTCGGTCAATCCTCCACCCACAGTGCCTGTAGTTTCTCCATTTTTCCCCCAAACGAGCATCTTATAGCCGACTTTCCCGGGAGTTGAACCCGTTGTGGATATTACTGTTATCAAAGCAATATTTTCGCCCCTGCTGAGAACGGATGTTGCTTTTTTATATACATCAAGGTCATTCATCGTTTAAGAATAATCGTTAGCTATTCATTAAGTTTAATTTGTATCTTGCATTGTTCCTAACTAATTGTATAAAAGGGCATTGTAAAAAGAAACGGCCTTTTAATGAAATATCTATTTAAATTATTCTGATAGTGAAATATAAAGCTGTTTGCGCGGATTAATTGAAAATATTTGGTGAGGATATCAGCTAAGAAGGAGGCTAATATGGCGGAGAAGATTTCTTTCAAACTCAATGGGAAACCAATAAGCTTGACCGTGGATAGTGAGCGGATGCTTTTATGGGTTTTGCGCACCGACTTAGGTCTCACGGGAACAAAATATGGTTGTGGAAAAGCTCTCTGTGGTGCCTGCACCGTTATAGTTGATGATAGGGCAGTCCGGTCATGTGTGGTTCCGGTCAGGAGCATCAAAGGAAAAGAGGTTCTTACTATTGAAGGCTTGGCCAAAAACGGCAAACTCCATCCGATTCAGGAAGCGTTCGTAAAGCACGATGCTCTTCAATGCGGTTTCTGCACGCCGGGTATGATTCTAAACGCGTACAGTTTTCTATTGAGGAATCCACAGCCCACCCGTGAGGAAATCATTGAAGGCATGGAGTATAACCTGTGTCGGTGTGGAGCACATCTTCGAATTATCCGAGCTATCGAATCTGCAGCTCAAGAAATGAAAGGAGCCCGGTAAAGATGAAAGAGGATGGATTACAGATTAGCGAGTGTGACTGTAATGATGGTCTCTACCCAATTAGCCGTCGAGAATTCCTGCAGAGCATAGGTGGCGGCATCATAATCTTCTTTACTGTAGGCGGGGCATCTACGGCAAAGGGACAGAGCCGTGGCCAAAAGGAACGCCCTGACTTCAATGCTTACCTCCGGATAGGTGAAGATGGCACAGTTACTTGCTTCACCGGTAAAGTTGAACTGGGCCAGGGTGCCATGACTTTTTTAGCCCAGACATTAGCTGACGAGCTTGATGTGCCTATGGAATCGGTTGATATGGTTATGGGAGACACGGCTCTTTGTCCGTATGATGCAGGTACCTGGGGCTCTATGACTACTCCGTACTTTGGACCTGTTCTGCGAGCGGCGGGAGCGGAAGCCAGGGCAGTCCTGATAGGATTGGCAGCCGTGCGTCTCAAGGTGCCGAAGGAACGGTTGGACGTAAAAGACGGAGTTGTATTTGATAAGACTCGAAAGGAAACTAAGGTTACTTACGCTCAACTGGCGGAAGGCAAAAGGATTGAAAGGCGTCTGGAGCAAAAAGCCCAGGTGAAAACCGTATCGGAACTCAACATAATAGGAAAGCCTCACAATCGGATAGATGCCCTTGAAAAGGTCACGGGCAAAGCCAAATATACGGCGGACATCCGTGTGGCCGGTATGGTGTACGCAAAGGTTTTGCGGCCTCCGGTTTACGGTGCTAAGTTAAAGAGCCTTGACACCTCGGCGGTTGATAATATCGACGGAGCCAAGGTGGTCCGGGACGGAGATTTAGTCGCCGTCCTCCACAAAAATCCCGACGAGGCCGAGAAAGCCCTGGCGAACATCAAGGCCGAATATGACATCCCGGAAGCGCGTTTTGACGATAAGAGTGTTTTTGATTATTTCGTCGATAATGCCGCAGACGGCGAAGTAAATAACAAGGGCGGTGACATCGAAAGCGGACGAAAGCTCGCCCGGGACGTAGTCGAGCAGACATACTTGAACAGCTATGTTGCACATTCCCCTATGGAAACGCACATCGCTTTGGCACAGTTCGAAGGCAGCAAAGTCACGGTCTGGGCGTCAACTCAGACGCCTTTCGGCCTTCAGCGAGAATTAACCCGTGAACTGAAAATTCCTATCGAGAACGTCCGCGTTATTGCTCCTTTCGTGGGAGGCGGATTCGGAGGAAAAATTAGTAATGGGCAGGCTATACAGGTAGTAAAGCTGGCAAAAATAGTAGAGAAGCCCGTCCAGCTTGCCTGGAGCCGTGCCGATGAGTTCTTCTATGACACGTTTAGGCCCGCTGCAGTTGTTAAGATAAGGTCGGGCCTGGCGGATTCGGGTAAGATAGTTTTGTGGGATTATAACATTTACGGTATGGGTGCGCGAGGCGCCGACTTGTTCTACGACGTACCGCATCATCGTACCACCATCTATCGAAGGCTCAAAAGCGGCGAAGGAATGCATCCTTTCGCCACGGGAGCCTGGCGCGCACCCGACAATAACACCAACAGCTTTGCAAGAGAATCGCACATTGACGTCATGGCCAATAGAGCAGGGATGGACCCATTGGAGTTTCGCCTGAATAATCTAACCGACGAAAGGATGCGGGGAGTCCTCAAAGCCGCGGCAGAGAAATTCGGCTGGACGCCGGCGAAGGGCCCCAGCGGCCGTGGATTCGGGATAGCCTGTAGTTCTGACGTGAACGTACCTGTTGCTCTTATAGCAGAGGTTAAAGTCGGTAAGCAAACTGGAGATGTGCAGGTTAAACGCGTGGTCTGCGCCATAGATTTGGGCCTCGTAATTAATCCGGAAGGAGTCAAGCTGCAGGTAGAAGGTTCTATCACCATGGGGATGGGTTACGCCTTAACCGAAGAAGTCCATTTCGAGGGTGGAAGGATTCTTGATTTAAGCTTCGGCACATACAAGCTGCCTCGTTTCTCATGGGTTCCGGAAATCGAAACGGTGTTGATAAAAGCGGACGATTCTCCTTCGAAAAGGTGCCGGAGAACCGCCTATTATTTGTGTGGGTGGCGTTATTGCCAACGCTATTTGCGATGCAACGGGCGCCAGATTGTTTCAAATGCCCATGACTCCGGAACGGATAAGACAAGCGCTCTGAAGTCTGTTTACCCCGTTAGAGAATTCGATTCCCTAAAGGCTTGTGCCGACGGTGAATTTGCTAATTAGTTCTTGTTGCGGAAACAGTATTTGTCATTCCCGCGGAAGCGGGAATCCAGCTTTTTCGCTCTGGACCCCTGCTCCCAGCTTTCGCGGGGACAAGTTTATCCCTGCGGAGGCAGGGACAGGGGTGACATCGTCGGCTTTTGCTTTCAGCAACAGATACTAATTAAACGTCAGTTTGGAATCTTAGCTATTTTGAGTCATTATCGGCTCAATATAGTATGAGGGTAGTTTATGTCCGAATTTGTGTTCTCATTTTCTAATTACACTTTTTAATAATACATTAGGCCAAGAGAGGGTTCGATATGATTGAGACTATTTCCTTCACACTCAATGGTAAATCGGTAAGCTTAACCACAGACGGCGAACGAAAACTTTTATGGGTTTTGCGCACCGACCTGGGGCTCACGGGAACGAAATATGGTTGTGGAAAAGCTCTTTGCGGCGCCTGCACTGTTATAGTTGACGATAGGGCAGTCCGGTCATGTGTGGTTCCGGTCAGGAGTATTAAAGGCAAAAAGGTTCTTACCATCGAAGGATTGGCAAAGAACGGCAAACTGCATCCGATTCAGGAAGCATTCGTAAAGCACGATGCTCTTCAATGTGGTTTCTGCACACCGGGTATGATTCTTAACGCTTATAGTCTGTTGTTGAGAAATCCTCAGCCTACCAAAGCGGAAATCATTCAGGGTATGGAAAATAATTTGTGCCGATGTGGGGCACATACGCGAATCATCCAGGCTATCCAGTCCGCAGCCGAAGAAATGAAAGGAGTTGAACAGAGATGAAAGAGAATGAATACATTCAGCTCGATTTCAGTGATATAACCGCCGACCCTAATCTTACGCGTCGGGAATTTTTGAAGTGCTTGGGCGGTGGAATCATAATCTTTTTCTGCATTGGAGATATTTCAGTATTAGAGGCGCAAAGACGCGGCAGAGCATATCCTGATGACTTTAACGCCTATCTTAGAATTGGGGCCGATGGCCGGGTCACCTGCTTCACCGGCAAAATAGAAATGGGACAGGGTGTCATTACTTCCCTGGCACAGATGTTGGCTGACGAGCTCGATATAACCCTGGAATCGGTTGATATGGTTATGGGGGACACCTCTCTCTGCCCATGGGACATGGGCACCTTCGGTTCTATGACCACTCGTTTCTTCGGTCCTCCTCTGAGGGCCGCTGGGGCGGAGGCAAGGGCTGTCTTAATAGAGTTAGCTGCCGAGTATCTCCAGCGGCCTGTGGACAGATTGGCCACACAAAATGGAGTAATATTCGATAAGAATCAAAAACAAAAGCAGGTCACGTATGCCCAATTAGCTGAAGGTAAAAATATAGCAAGGGTCGTAAAACAAAAACCTTTCTTAAAGACGCCTTCTGAGTTTAAGGTTATTGGAAAATCTTTTTTACGCCGGGATGCTGTGGAGAAAGTTACCGGTAAGGCTGAATTTGCCGGCGATATCCGGCTACCCGACATGTTATATGCAAAGATTCTAAGACCTCCTGCTCATGGTGCCAGATTAACCAGTGTTGACACTTCTGATGCTGAAAAGATTGAAGGTGTTAGATTGGTGCGAGATGGTGACCTGATTGCTGTGCTGCACAAAAATCCCGACGAGGCGGAAAAGGCTTTGGGAAAAATCAAAGCCAAATTCGATGTGCCGGAAGCGAAAGTCGACGATGAAAGTATTTTTGAGCATTTACTCAATCAGAGCCCGATAAAAAACGTTGTTGACAGTGGAGGTGATATCAAAGAGGGGGAAAGACTTTCTGATGTTGTAATAGAGGAAAAATATTTGAACAGCTATGTCGCGCATGCACCTATGGAAACCCATACTGCTGTGGCTAAAGTCGAGGCCAGTAAGGCTACCGTGTGGGCGTCGACTCAGACCCCTTTCCCGCTCAAAGACCAGTTAGTTCGGGCACTGGGCTTTCCTTCTGAGAATGTGCGTGTTATTACTCCATTTGTTGGAGGGGGTTTTGGGGGAAAGAGCCAAAGCTCACAGGGTATAGAGGCGGCAAAGCTGGCAAAATTAACCGGCAAACCTGTCCAGGTCGCCTGGAGCCGTGCGGAAGAATTCTTTTATGATACTTTTCGACCTGCAGCGGTCGTCAAAATAAAATCAGGGGTTACTAAATCAGGCAAAATTACTCTGTGGAACTATGAAGTTTATTTCGCAGGCTCAAGAGGCTCTCAGCATTTCTATGATATTCCAAACCATTCAACTATAGCACTCGGAGAGTGGAGAGGAAGCTCCAATGGCGCACATCCCTTTGCTACTGGGCCCTGGCGTGCACCTGCAAATAACACAAATACCTTCGCCAGAGAATCACATATCGATATTATGGCTTCCAGAGCCGGGGTGGACCCTGTAGAGTTCCGTTTGAAGAATTTGAAGGATGAAAGGATGCGGAGGGTTCTTAAAGCGGCAGCAGAAAAATTCGGTTGGACGCCATCAAAAGCGCCGAGCTCTCGCGGTTTCGGTGTAGCCTGTGGTATTGATTCGGGAACGTATGTGGCCCATATAGCCGAGGTTGAGGTTGAGAGGCAAACCGGAAGCGTGCAGGTTAAGCGCGTAGTATGTGCTCAGGATATGGGTATAGTAGTTAATCCTGAAGGAGCTATTTTGCAGATAGAAGGCTGTATCACTATGGGATTAGGTTATGCTCTGACCGAAGAAATCCGCTTCAAAGGTGGAAAAATTCTCGATTCTGATTTCAGTACATATGAACTGCCTCGTTTCTCATGGCTGCCAAAAATCGAAACAGTATTGATAAAGGCAGATGACATTTCGCCCCAGGGAGGTGGGGAACCGGCCATTATTTGTACGGGTGGTGTTATTGCCAACGCTATTTATGATGCAACTGGCACCAGACTGCTTCAACTTCCCATGACACCAGAACGGGTAAAAGAAGCCCTGGCAAGTGGTGCTCGACATGCGGCTCTAACAGCATAAGGTGGATATTCAACAACACGACTGGGGCGCTTACTGTAGAGCGCTTGGATTAATGGCTCGTACTATACTCTGGCTGCCGAATTAGTGTTGAGCGTGAATAGTCTGCACATCGCACGTATACTCCGATATAGAATGACCGTTTTTCAATCAAGGGACTGCTTGTTCCATATTTTCTATCCAGGGAGAGGGTGGCGTGTCAACCTGAGTGCTTATGAAAACAAACGGGGCCTATGCCGATTCAATCGGTACAGGCCCCGAATTGACTTAAATCCGTTGCTTTATTGTCCATCATCGCGGGCAATCAATTGCAACTTACGGTGCTGGTGGCGGAGGATACAGCCGAATATCATCGAAGTACATCGTACCAGAACCACCGGCTACCGGATTCTTCTTGTTACCAAGGCCAAGGGAAATTGTATTGACGTTGGCCAGATTCACACCCTGGTCGGCAAACGCCTGCAGGGGGATACTCCATTCTGTCCACCTGCCTGTCTGTGCTGCATCAGGATTATCGTGATTAACCACCGCACTGCCATTGAGAGCAACATACAAAGTCTCAGCAGCGTTAGCAGCATCACCCCTGAACCAAATTGTCAGGGTGGTGACACCTTTCTCCGTCCAGTCACGCGGGTAAGTCAACGTCAAAGTCGCCTCAGAGTATCCAACGCTGTTGTCGTAGTAGAGCGGCATCGACTGGTTGCCGCTGTGAACGATAGTTTGCTCGGCAAAAGGAGGATTGTCATAACCAACAAGAGACCCGTTTGTCGGGTCGTCGTATCCGTCTATCCACGCATTAAATATCCTGTTGCTCTCGGGGTCGGCGGGGTCAAGGTCGTTATAAGATTCGAAATCGTCCACGATAAGGAAGTTGGCTGTCGTAAAGCTCCATACATTGCCAGTCCACGGACTGTCGGGATTGACGTTATTGGCCTCGTCAATACGCCAATAGTAGGTGGTATTCCACAGGAGTTTTTCTGGTTCGTAGCTCTCAGCACCAAGGTTTCCTGCACCTTTATACTCCGGTGAACCGGTATCGGCATTGCGTACGACCTCTTTATCTGTGCCGAAGTATATCTGATGCGAAGCAGCATAGACTCCCGGCGTCCAGGTAAGAATCGGTATTTGCTTTATATCCACAGCGCCATTAGATGGGTCCGGGCTTCCGACGCCGCCCTCAGTAGTAAAGCTCCAGACCTGGCCTTTAAATGTCTCGATGGCATCAAACTCATCGACCCGCCAGTAGTAAGTCTTAGCCAATTTAAGTGTGTCGGGAGTATAGGTCGTAGTTCCCTGTGGGAGTCCACCGGCGGCATTGTCCACATCGTCAAAATTGTCGCCAAAATATACTGTGTGCAATTTCGAACCGAAACCTCCGGTCCAGCTAAGCCCTACATCCGGGGCCACCATCTCGGCACCATCAGCCGGGTCGGGATTGTATGCGGTCTTGGGTGGGACCGAAAAGCTCCAGACATTACCTTTCCAGGGACTATTAGGCTCGTTGTCATTGATCTCATCGATTCGCCAATAGTAAGTCATCCCCGGAACAAGGCCGTCCGGAAAAGGAAATCCGGGAAAACCGACAACAATAAACGTATCAGTTTGGTTACCCTGGAACGTACTCTCGGCGCCATCGTTCACATCGTCGAAATTGTCACCAAAGTACACATCGTGCGAAACAGCCAAATCTCCTGGCGCCCAGCTAAGGGTCGCCCATGTATCCGCATAGAGGGAACGGTCGCGTGGGTCGGGGGTTCTGGCCTGAGTTTTCACGCCCAGTACATATTTAACGGTTGCTTCAATCAGTGCATAAGCATTTTCATTCAATACATCATGCGCATAATAGTGAAAGAACATACCGATGCGGATATCCGCTGCAAACGGGCCGCTGCCATCTGCAGCAGGTACAGCCAGCGCAGCTCCCTTTTCGTAAACAAGAATAACATCGTAAGTCTGGCCGTCGGCTAAGGTAGCTGTTGCAATGACGGTGGCATCACCCCCTGCATCGCCATTGGCAAATTGGGCCGTGCCTGCTGAGCCCGTGATATCGGTCAGAACAGTCACGGTTCCGCTGAGACCTGCGGCCAAAAAATGCCCGGGACTGACGATTGTTATATCTGTAGTTGCCACATCGCTTGTTGAACCGCCACCACTTGTCATACCCATCTCATCCCAGCAGTAAGGCTCGCCGACGACTATCGGAACTTCTACTTCTGTGATTTCGTTGGCGACGTTGCTGGAACCGATCGACTCGGAAATCCAGACCAAATCCGCAGCGGCCGCGGCAGCCTCAGTAGCTGCTTCATCCTCAGTGTCATCAAAATACGTTACCGTGTGTCCAAGGCTTTCAAGGAAATCACCTATCAAAGCGTCATTGGGGTAGGAGGCTCGGTCGGCGTTCACTATAAATAGTATATTGTCCCCCATGGCTCCAGTAGCTGAAAAACTAAGTGCTACCACCAAACAGAGTAAGGCTCTTACAAATTTTTTCTCTAACATAATAATCCTCCTTCAAAAAATAAATATAGGTTGTTAATTGAAATGCAAAATATCTTATCCGCAAGGCACAAGTTCTGATTTCCAGCTCTCTGCCTCGCATAATACTCAATAACTCCTCCTCTATTCTGTAAACTACTCGTCGGGGCGGAGCCCGCCGCAGGCCGGTAAGTATTGCGCCCGCTTGATGACCTTAAAACCGCAGATGTCCGGCTGCACAGGCACAAGCTTTACTATACTGGTTTATACCAAATTATCTACTTTCCCGTCAAGGAAAATCTGCCGACTCAGCGAAATGCCTGACCGACAATAACTCCATACCGGTTACTGAGCGGGGACGCCCGAAACGCTGGTCGGGTCAAAACCTAAGGCCATGTCATCCGGTGGGAGGATTCTAATACCATAAACCGGAACCTCCAGCTCAATAACGGCAGCGGCGACTTTCTGATCTTGAACTCCTATGAGGCCTGTATCCTTAAAGTCGGCAGGTAAAAATGGAGTCGGCTCATCAAGAGGCTCGCCCTTCTCATCTAAAGCCTGCATATAACCTGTGTCGTTGCCGCCCTTCTCGATAATGAAGATAGTTGTAACCGGCCTAACAAACATGGTTTGCACATAGGCCTGATCGTCGGCACTGGCCCCGACACTTAGATCAAAGTTATCTGCATCCTCAGGTGGGAACTGCGCATGCATCGGGTCACCGGCAAATGTCGTGGTCCCAAGAATCAGATCACCGACGTTATTCCCATTAATCGAAAGAACCATACCGTTGTCACCGGTCGCCTCAAGGGTGTCAATCGGACTGATTGTGATAACCGATGGTAGAAGACTGTCAAGATACAGCCGAATGTCGTCAAAGAACACCAGACCCGAACCACCAGGCTGCGGATTTTCCTTGTCGCCAAAGCCGATAGACAGTTTGCTGACATCGGTCAGAACAACACCGGCATCACTGAGCTTTTTCAGGTCGATATTCCATTCCGTCCACGTGTCTATCAATGCAGCATTGGAGTCATCGTGGTACACCGTTGCAGCCGTGCCGCTGCCATCTTCCACAGACACATACATCGGTTCAGCCTCATTACTGAGCATCCCGATGTCCTCGTTGACCCACTGGCCCGTACCATCGCTGGTAACGTTGGAGAATTTGGCCTCACACGTTAGAGCAGTGTTATGGCTGGTCAGCGCTAAGCCTATGTACATAGGTGTATTCATGGAGACCGTCGTCAGATTCAACTGTGTCCACGTGCTGCCGTCCGCTGAGTAATAGGCCCTGACAAGTCCGCCTACTGTACGCTCTAATTTTACCCACTGAGGAGCGGTAATGCCTTCTTCGAAAAACCTGTCCGTGATACCGCCGGTGGTGTTGCGAAACTGGAACCGGACCCCGTTTTCAGGAGTAATGAGCAGTACGACGTTGGCCGAGTTCGCCTCAAGCGTATCACGAATCATCACGCCGGCCTTGGCAAAAGGATCTGTGTTTTCCAGACTCTCGACTTTTGCTGAAATCGAGACGGCGCCGGAGGCCTCCTTCCAGGCGAAGTGGAACTGGTCGGAGTTACCCCAGATGTCCTCGCCTGAGGCGGTCATCGTATATGTTCCGGTCGGGCCTTCCGTGAAGCTGCCGACGTACGCCGGATGTCCCCTGAACCACAGCGACAATATCCCAACGTCTTCTCTGGTCCAATCCTGCGCAGGACTAAACGAACGTTCAGCTTCTGAATAATTTGCTGTACCACTGTTGTCATATAAAAACGGCATTGACTGCTTGCCGCCGTGGACGATATTTCGCTCGGCAGCAGGAGCATCAGGATAACCAACAGTAGAACCGTTTGTCGGCTCTTCCCACCCATCTAACCACGCTTCATATATAATGTCGGGCGAGAAGTCGGTGTAGTCCTCAAAATCGTCCACGACAAAATGGTCGATTAACGTAAAGCTCCACGTATTGCCTTTCCATGGACTATTCGGCTCGACATCATTGAACTCATCGACCCGCCAGTAATAACTCAGGCCGAATTCAAGAAGGCCGGGAGGTTCATAAGTAGTATCCTCCTGGTTTTGGCTGACCAATACGTTCTGCGGATTGGTCCTGCTGGATTCGGTAACATCGTCGAGAACTGTTCCGAAGTACACATCATGCTTGTCGGCATAGGTCCCCGGCCCCCAGCTAAGAACCGCATCCTGTGGCACATCTATGGCGCCGTCACGCGGGCGGGGGCTCCTGGCCTCCGTCAACGGGCCGGTCGTACCCAGCGCATAGTTAATCGCCGCCTCAAACAGTGCATAAGCGTTCTCATTCCATAACGGGTACGATCGTCTATCAAAACCCAGACAGATGCGAATATCCGCTGCTACCTGGTCACTGCCATCTGCAGGAGCTTGGGCAAGCGCCGCTCCCTTTTCGTAAACAAGAATAACATCGTAACTCTGGCCGTCACTCAGCGTGGCTCTCGCAATGACAGTGGCCTCTGCCCCTGCGATACCCATGCTAAAACGGGCCGTGCCGCTAACAGGATCGGTAATGTCAGTAAGAACGGGCACTGTCCCGCTGAGGCCTGCGGCCAGATAGTGTCCAGGATCAACAATCTCTATGTCTGTAGTGGCCACGTCGATGCCTGAGCCGCCACCTTCTGTCAAACCCATCTCGTCCCAGGCCCAGGCCTCGGTGATGACCATAGGTGTTTCAATCTCTGTGATTTCGTTCCTGATTCCGCCGGAGCCTACCGATTCGGAAATATAGACCAAATCTGCGGTGGCAGCGGCAGCCTCGGTATCCGCTTCGCTCTCGTCGTCATCAAAATACGTTACCGTGTGTCCAAGGCCTTCCATGAAGGCTTTAAGTGCATCGTCCCCTGACATGTTTTGATCGTCGCCGACGGGCGCGTTGTAATTCAGCGACGAGATGAATAAAATATCGGCCCCCATAGTTGAAGTAGCGGAAAGACTGAGCACTACCACCAGACAGAGTAAGGTTCTTACAAATTCCTTCTCAAACATAATAATCCTCCTTCAAAAAAAATATAGGTTGTTAATTGAAATGTAAAATATCTTCCTTGCGAAATACGAAGCTCTCACGAAGAAGTTTGTGTCTCGCATAATGCACAATAATTCCTCCTCTATTCGCAAAACTATTAAGATTACACGGTTTTGAGGGGCAGAATCTGCAAGCATCCTCATAGGCGCACACACACTCCACCAGGATTATTTATACCAAATCATCCTCTTTGCCGTCAAGGAAAATCCCTTGAATTATTCATCCATTTTCAATGGAGCAGAGTTGCTTGTATGCAGGATTTTGTCCAAACAGGTCTCTGACCTCCTCTGCAGTCTGTATAAGCTCGGCGGGATATAACCGTGCATAGACTATAATCTCAAAAATGCAAATTGTTTTGAAAAACCTTCTGTTTTTCCCATTTTTTGCTGGACATTCTGTGTTGAATTTGATAAAATAATACACAATAAGAAGGTTCCTCAAGGGTGGGGGGATTCACTCTTCATTAGTATAACAGTCAGTGCGCTGGAATAAGCGGGGGGGGGAAAAATAATCTTAGGTAAACATAATACATTGCTGATTGTATTGCTGTTGCTCATTACGGCCACGGCGATAAAAGCCGGGCCAACGATGAGCAATTGCAATGAGAGCTTCGTTGCCCGTGCTGTGTCACCGACTTCGGAAGCACATATCTCCTTCGTACACAAAACAAGCCATATTATCGAACCTCCTAATGCTCACTTGGCTAATATCGGCGTAGAGCTTCTGAAGCCACCCGCTGATTTAAGGAACTCAGCACCTGTTGGCGCAAAGATTTTGCCCCCCATACCTGCTGCGCTTTTCATGGTCTTAACTGGATTCCTTTACATTTCATTGGTTAAGGACCGCAGGCTCTGGCTGGCAGCCCTGGCCAGCCTGCTGTGGGCAGGCCAAGCTGGTTTTCATGCCATCCCTCAATTAGCTGCCTATATGAACCCCCAAAAACACATTCAGCAAAAAACGCCCGATAATACCGCCTGCCTGTATCGGTTTGAAGATTGCTGTCATTTGCGTAGTGATATCGAAGGCACACAATACATTGGCCTGCTTCACCATTTAGCTGCAATACCAGCCGGCACAATGTCGTTGCTATTACCAGCGCCTCTTTCGTCATTGCAAGCGCAGAGAGCCTTTAGCCCTGAGCGAACAAAGCTTGTCCTGAGCGAAGTCGAAGGAGCTTGCCCTGAGCATAGCCGAATGGGTCGAAGGGCAAGCATCCTTATTGCACTGCATAAGCGCGTAGTCTCTGCGCCAACCAAGAGCAACACTGGAGCTCTTCAATTTGCAATAACTAACTTTTCATTCTTACTGAATCCTGCAGTTATCTGCCCGGCCGCAAGAGCTAAGCAGTACATTTATTTTTCGCCGGCATCTACATTTGCTAAACTGGCCCGCGGCCCGCCTAACCCAGGCCTGATAATTGTAACCTCCTTTCTATACGGAGGGTCGTTGCGCGCGGGCCCTTCAGGTCGGAGGTTGATGTAATTGTTACTTAACACCTTTGTAATTTTGTGCACTAAGGAGAAATTAAAATGAAACGAGTATTATTAACACTTGTAGTATTGACCTTAACGGCCACAACGGCTCTGGGCAACGCAACTCCTATTGGTTCGTCTCCTCACCTCGGATGGTGGAGCGAGGATGCCCCTGGCACTACCCATCAGGCCTTCGATTTCACAGCCGCAGAGCAGGTCACAGCAGGGCCCCCCATCTGGACGTTTACTCCTGAGGAGATAAAAAATCCTTCGACCGCACAAGCTATCGTCACCACCTCCGTGAACGGTATATGGGAATCAGGCGTGTTCTACGATAATGGGATGATTTACGTTACGTTGAAGATCGAAAACTATGAAATTCCCAACGCATATAAAGAAATTTGGATTGATGTCGGATATACAGGTACGCTTCAAGGTTGGACGGCGGGAGCACATAATGGTTCCGATCCGCTAGCTGACTATAAGGTGGTCAGTCTTGGACCCGGTGGGCCCAGTGGCGTAGCTGAATGGGATTTCCGCATCTACCCGAATCCGCATTGGGAAGATATCAACTTTCAAATTGCTCCGATAATGGATTCGGAAGGGCAGCAGATTGTGATTCCCGCTACCTTAGATTGGATTCACGTGGACACGATTTGCATTCCCGCACCTGCACCTGGTGTTATTCTGTTAGGTAGCATTGGTGTAGGCCCTGTTGGCTGGCTGAAAAGACGCAGGGCTTTTTAAAATAACTTTAGAATACAGACTCTATAATAAGGACAGGATTATGAAAAAGTTAATTGCATTTTGCGTTTTTGCAGTGTTGATGCTGTCCGTCAACAATCCGGCAAATGCAAATATAACAGTTGCGGATATGGTTGATTCCAGCGATGGTCAGGCAAACACTTATTTCAGTAGTACCCCGACCGATACCGACGTTACTCGGCCGTCTTCAACGGACACTTACCGTTGGTGGAATGAAGACTGGGGCTGGACCCACACATTTAGCCCGCCGGGACCGGCGCCTGTCTCGATAATTTCCGCAATATTATCGATTGAAGCATGGGATGTGGACCCCGGCCTGTATCTGTATCCCGAAGTTGATGAGATATATGTTGGAACAGATTCCACTGGAATCTACTTGGGGGACCTAAATGACATGGATGATGTTTGGAGTACAACACCCCTTTCTCTTCCCACCTCGACCTTTGCCGACTTGATGGATGGGACTATCAATATATTCATGGATATTGATTCGACGCACAATCAGGACTTTTGGGCAGTAACCTTAAAATCATCCACGCTTACAGTTACTTATGAACCGATACCTGCTCCCGGTGCTATCGTATTAGGTGGAATTGGTATCTGCTTTATAGGCTGGCTGCGAAGACGTCGGTCATTTTAACTGATGCCGAAAGGCATCCTGTGGACTGCGGACTGCTCAGCGAAGTTGCTGCGTAGCACGAGTTACAAGAGGCTCTGGTCTGATGGATCAGACCCCTATTTCTCTGTTCCCTTTTTCCTTGACTTGAGAATGTAAGCTGACTGTACGCCTGTAAGTCAAAGACTCCTTCAAACAGGGGTAAGCGTATGTATTCATACTTATGTTTATGTGAGCAAGAGCAGATTGGATTTTAACCTCGGGGCACAAAAACAGTGACTCAGAGTCCATTTTAGCGGCGAACTCGTCTTGAAGGGTATACGGAGACTCCCGGAACTTAAAAATCACCCAAGGGAACATAATCGAACTGGGCTGGAGCGGTTCCTGTCAGTTCAGAAATTTGACGCTAAAAGCTTGCGTTATCGCGACCAGGCGTGTTATAATTATGGCAGACAGCCATGCCAGCGAAACTTATCGTTTCTGGCGAGAATTCTCGGTTAAAAAAGCCTTCTTTGAAAGAGAAGTAGAATCGAAATGCATAAACGAAACGCTTTTACGTTAATAGAGCTTTTGGTGGTAATTCCCATCATAGCTTTATTGCTCGCGATATTGCTGCCGACATTACAGCGGATTAGGAGACAATCGAAATCTGTTGCCTGTCAATCTAATTTGCACCAATGGGATATAATGTTTTCGATGTATAAAGCAAATAACGATGGTAAGTTCTTTAAGCCGATGCACGGTGGCACCTGGATAGAGCCTTTACAACCTTACTATCAGGACTGTAAAGACTCGCTCTTTTTATGCCCGATGGCCACGAAGCACTACATCGAGAATCCTGACGACCTAATCACAGACCCACTTATTGATAGTGCCGTCAAAAAACGATTCTGGGCATTGAAGTACATAGGAGGCGGCACCAAATTTCACGCCTGGTTGTTATTTGAGCCTAAGCCTTTATGCAGCTACGGCCTGAATGACTGGGTTATGGATCACTGGTTGACCTCTTCTGCCATGAATGTCCCGGTGCTTCTGGATTGCGTTTGGAGGGGCGCGCGTCCACATTACTTGGACCCTCCTCCGATAAATGAAGGTTATCCGCCTAATACCGCGCTGGGTTTGGATGAGCACTATAGCGCAATGCAGTATTTCTGTATCAACCGCCATGATGGAGGAATAAACGGCCTGTTTTTGGACGGCTCTGTCAGAAAGGTCGGACTAAAGGAGCTGTGGACCTTGAAGTGGCATGAATGGTTTAATACTAAAGGTTCCTGGACCAAAGCCGGCGGCGTCAAGCCGGAGGATTGGCCAAAGTGGATGAGAAGGTTCAAAGACTGAGGCTGTAAAAAAGAATCAAACTTCAAAAAACGTGAAATATTCGGACCTACCGGCGGAAAATGCTTAAAGAAATTGGTTAGTAATGGCATAAAGAGACATCGACTCGACTATTTTAATTGACTCAATCGTTCTATATATGTTAAAATATTAAAAGTTGATATATATTTTGTAGTAGTGGCTCCGAGGCCCATAAGTTGCGCCAGATCCGTTGTGCTCCCACCGTTTTGCTTCGCAAAAGCGAAGCAGTAGGGGCGAAACGGCAATCCACAAAGATAAGACAGCAATCGGTGGCTTCAGGCATTTTTTAGGATGGAGATAGAAAATAGCCATATCTGAAAAAATCTTGGTAATATCATTGGCTTTGGTCGTATCATTTCTGCCCCCTTGTCTTCTGTCGAAGACAGGAAAGGGGGCGGCCGGTGCCGGGTCTAACGCCAAGGATGGTTTAAATGGTGTCTGCAAAACCGATTGGCAAGAACAGATTTTCCCCAACCACGCGCTGGTCGCTTACGCTCCAAAGCTTCAGCAACGGAGCTATTCAGCGACTGACTGTAAGGATGACCTGGATGGCGTCCCTGATGTGAAAATATCAGATTTTGCCCTCTTAGCAGGGAACCGGCTCGCCGATTTCGGGCAAAATACGTTAGTCATCAATGAGTTTATGGCTCAGAATGGTGGCTTCATCCGGGACCCACAGGGCGATTATGACGACTGGATAGAAATTTACAACTACGGGGACAATGCCATTAATATAGGCGGGTTGTATCTGACAGATGACCTGTCCGTTCCCGTCGAATGGCGGGTCCCTGATAATAATCCTGCTGCGACTACTATCGGCCCGCAAGGTTACTTACTGATTTGGGCTGATGGTGAAACTAACGAAGGGACGCTGCATGCAAGTTTTAAACTCAGCGCCGGCGGCGAGCAAATCGGCCTGTTTGAGACTGATGGCATTACACCCATCGATAGTGTTACATTTGGCCCACAGGCCGAAGACGGCTCCTCCGCTCGTCTGCCTGACGGTAGCGATAACTGGCAGGTTCTGAGCAACCCTACGCCGGGATGGTCCAATAATGCTGAGCCCATCGAAGTGCTCATCAACGAGATTATGTACCACCCTTACCATCCCACCCCTGGGGCCGAGAACATCAGCGTCGAGTACATCGAGTTGTTTAACAGGGGGAGTAACTCAGTCAACTTAGCCGGCTGGCAATTCAACAATGGTGTGGACTTTCTTTTCCCGGATATAACGCTCGGCGCAAGAGATTACCTTGTTGTAGCAGCGAATGTGAATACTTTTACGGCCAAATATCCAGGCGTCATTAATGTCATCGGCGGATGGAACGGAAGGCTGAGCAACAGTGGTGAAACGATTGAGCTGGTTGACAACATGGGCGTGAGGATTGACCGGGTCCGCTATGCCGACGAGGGGGATTGGGCGGTGCGCGAGCTGGGACCGGTAGATCACGGCCACCGTGGGTGGGTCTGGTCGAATGAGCACGACGGCGGCGGCAAATCGCTGGAGCTAATCAATCCAATACTGCCCAATGAGTACGGGCAAAACTGGGCAGCCTGCATTCCTAACGATGGCACACCGGGTAGGATTAACTCGGTTACCACTGATGACGTCGCACCTTTAATTTTGGACGTGTTACATTATCCAGTCATACCGAGGTCTGGCGACCCTGTGACAGTAACGGCCCGTATCATCAACGAGCTGATGCGCGGTATCACGGTGACATTGCACTATCGCGTTGACGTCTCAGCATATAGTAAGGATTCATACCCACAACACGACCCGGATGACTACAACAGCTTGATAATGTTTGACGATGGAGCACATGGTGATGGGGAGGCTGATGATGGTGTGTATGGCGTGGAACTACCCTCCCAGCCGGATGGCACAATCGTCGAGTTTTATCTCGAAGCGAGTGATGCCGGGGCCAATTCGCGAACCTGGCCCGCGCCGAGCTTTGTGGATGGCGTCTCAGAGCAGGTCACCAACCTGCTCTACCTGGTGGACGATTCGTTCGAGCCGTACTGGACGCTCGGCAATCAGCCGATTTATTACCTCATAATGACCGAAGCCGAGCGGGGCAGGCTGGCGTATATTGGGTCCCACTCATCCGATAGTGGGTCGAATGCCCAGATGAACGGCACATTCATCACTGTTGATGGAGTGGATATAAAGACCAGATACTTGATAGGCATCCGTAACCGCGGCAAAGGCACCCGAACGTCACCACCCAACAACTATCGCCTCAACATTCCACATAACCGGCCGTGGAAGGGCGTAACTGCACTGAATATTAACAGCCAGTACGCGTTTTCACAGATAATGGGCAGTGTGCTGTGGCGGATGGCGGGACTGCCGGCAGAGGACGCAACCGCCGTGCAGGTCAGAGTTAATGGTGAAAACTTGGCTCTGGACGACCCAGCTCGTATGTACGGTTCATACGTCGCTTTGGAGGTGCTCAACAGCGACTGGGCCGACAACCATTTCCCCGATGACAGCGCCGGCAACATTTATCGCGGCGCCGACGACCAGGGACCGGCGGAGCTGGCTTACGGAGGTGATAATCCCGATACCTACCGCAGGGGTTATACCAAGCATACTAACGAGTCCGATGATGACTGGACGGATTTAATCAACCTGACGTACGAACTCAACAACGACGGCATCTCTGATACCGAGTTCATAGAAAGGGTTGGCCAGGTCATTAACATCGAACAATGGATGCGATATCTCGCTGTTGATTCGCTGTCAGGCAATCGCGAGGGGGGCCTGAATACCGGCAGAGGCGACGATTACTTGATGTATCGAGGCGTTAAGGACCCACGGTTCTGGCTTGTCCCGCACGACCTGGACACGATACTGGGGCATCGCAGCGCTGACCCTGGCCGCAATATCTTCACCTTCTACGAACAAGTAGCAGGATTAAACCGATTGCTTAACCATCCGGAGATTGTGAGAATTTACTACAACCAGTATCTCGACCTGATAGACACGGTCTTTGCGCCGGAGAAATTCAATCAGTTGATAGACCATATACTGGGTGACTGGGTCCCGCAAGCGAAGATAAACCAAATGAAACAGTTCGTCGTGGACCGCATTGGCTATGTTCTGGACCAGATTCCACAGGGCCGACTGACGGTCAGCAGCGATCTTCCGTTACTTGGCGGCTATCACCACCGTAGGACCAAAAATACTTTCACGCTGTCGGGCACAGCAAACGCAGTTACGACCCGTTCTGTGCTGGTTAACGGCCAGCTCGCCGATTGGTCGCAGAAAGATGGAACCTGGTTGTTTAGTGGCCAAGGCAGTATGAGTGAGCCGCTCGTGGGGCGTGGCTCAGTCTGGAAATACCTCGACGACGGTTCCGACCAGGGAATATCTGCTGCCGGAACAAGCTGGTTTGGCCATCCAAATTACAACGACTCATTTTGGCTCGAAGGGCCGGCCGAGCTGGGCTACGGAGACTCAGGCAATAACCGACCGGAAGTAACACAGGTCAATGGTGGCCCTTCCGGTGACCGCTTTATCACTACATACTTCCGGCATTACTTTAACCTGGACAATGCATCACGGTATTCGGGCCTGCACCTGGCACTGATGCGCGACGATGGAGCGGTGGTTTACCTCAACGGGGTGGAAGTTGCTCGCAGCAATATGCCTGATGGCCGGATTAACTACCTCACGACTGCCAGCAGCAACATCGCTGGTGATGTTGAATCTACCTTATTCGACTTCACCGTGGATGCAAGCCTGCTCAATGACGGTCTTAATGTTCTGGCCGTCGAGGTCCACCAGAATTCCGGAGCGAGCGCAGACATTAGTTTTGACCTGGAGCTTGAAGGTATCCTGTTTCCTCGTGGCGCAGGTTCGCTACAGCCGGGTATAAATCGCATTGTCGTGCAGACCTTCGACGGCCAAAACGGCACCGGCAACGAGCTCGAACATGGGCACATCGACATCTGGTACCACACCGGCCAGTTCAACGATTACCCGAAAGACAATAATGGCGGAGCCCCAACCAATGTGTCTGACCCGCTGCCCCGACTTGCGTCGGAAGACGCAGGGGCAAGTTTGAGCACAAAGCTACTGGTTCGCGACAGCTATCTGCCGGGCGTTGGGATTCTGGTTCGCGTCGAGGTCGTGCGACGCGACGGCAATGTTGAACACGAGCTATGGGACGCGGTGGCGACGCTTTCGGTGGACAACCCGAGCATCAACCTCTCCACAAACCGGATTGTGCTGCACAATGGTTTAGGAAGCGCGCTGGTAACTTTTATAGGCAGTGGCGACTTCATTTTAACGGCCAATGTCAACGGCATGGAGGACAGCCGTTTACTGACTGACCTGAGCGGTGAGCCAATCACGAGCATCTCCGGCACGCTTGCAGGTAACTCCACCATCTGGAATGGCATTATCCATATAACCGACGACCTGCTGGTTCCCAGCGGCCACACACTGACCATCCAGCCGGGAACACTCGTCCTGCTCGACGGAGTAAGCTCAGGCCCAACGGGAACAGACATCGACATACGGGGCACTATCGAGTCTCTCGGCACTGCCTCGGCGCCGGTAACATTCACAGCATTGAACCCGGCCAGAGCCTGGGGTGAAATCCACCACGACTATTCGGCGCCGTCGATATATCAGTACACGAACATCACTCGTGGCGGAAACTCGCCCGGTGGTGGACATACTGGCTCGGGCCCGGTTATCCGGCCGGTGGGTTCTAATATCACTTTCGACTATGTCTCTATCACCGACAACGCTGGAAAGGTCATGCAATCCTCTTCCGGCTCGGACCTGACCTTCCGCAACTGTCAATTAGCCAGGTCCGTAATGGGGCCTGAGATTAGCAACACAGCCCTGTTGTTTGAGGACAACTGGATCACGGAGATGCTTGGGCCGGATGACAACGATGGTATCTATATCCACAGCCAGAGTGCCGGACAGAATGTAACACTTCGCCGCGGTGTGATTGCCGATACGGACGACGATGGTCTGGACACATTGGGTTCGAATGTCTTAGTCGAGGATTATATCTTTCGCGACTGCCTCGACAAGGGCGTCAGCGTTTTTGACGGCGAGGTAACGCTTGACTACGTGCTGATTGTCAACAACGGCATAGGTATCTCGGCCAAGGCCACAAGCAACAGCAGTGCTCAGGTCTTTCTCAACCACGCGACGCTCGTTTGTCGCGATGTTGGTATTCAATCCTTCAATAAATACGACCCCACCGACCCATTGATTGAATATTTTGCAATCAACTCCATCATCTTTGCCGTTGACCCGGTGCAGACCGATTACGACCCTGCGGATATCTATATTGACTACTCTGATGTTGGCGAAATATGGCCCGGCACCAATAACATCAACCACGACCCGCTGTTTGTTGATTCGGTGAATAATAACTACCACCTTTTGGAAAATTCCCCTTGCATAAATGCAGGTAACGACGACGGCCTCGCCGCTACTCAGGGATACTACCAATATGGGCAAGCCGATGATGCCAAAGGTGTTTTAACAGAAAACACCACCTGGACACCGCAAGAGGGTCCTTACCACATTACGGGCGAGCTGACCGTGCCGTTTGGCGTTGACCTGACTATTATGCCGGGCACTACAGTCTTCTTCGACCCGGGTGCAAAAATCAATATTAAAGGCCGCCTTATTGCCGAGGGCACTGAATATGAGTTGATTATGTTCACACGCACACCTGGCACAGAAAGCACGTGGGACGGCATTCAATTTGTCAACACGAAACGCGACAATCGTATTACATACGCGGTAATCGAGTATGGGCGGACCGACAACGGTATGGTCGGCCTTGAAAACTCCAACCTTTTGCTCGACCACGTTACATTCGACAATACCGACCTGCGCCGTATCAGCACGATTAATTCGTCGCTGATTGTGTCCAACTGCGTGTTCACTGATATCTTCGGTCCGGATGAGCCGCCAACCACCGACAACCGCAGCGAGCATATCTATGGTCGCGGTATCCCCGAAGACGGTTACTTCATCATCGAAAACAATGTCTTCGGAACCACAAAGGGACATAATGATGCGATTGATTTTAACGGCCCGTCGCGTCCGAACCCCATCGCACAAATCCTCGACAATGTCTTTATGGGTGGCGGCGATGACGCCCTCGACCTTGATGCCGACGCCCATATTGAGGGCAATGTTTTTAAGCACTACCATAAGGACGTTTATAACACCAGCACCGGTGAGGCGAATGTAATCTCCGCAGGCGGCGGAAAAGACTATTGTCTGGTCCGTAATGTCTTCCACGATATTGACCATGTTGCGTTCATCAAGGAGAGCTCATTTTTAACTTTCGAAAACAACACTGTAGTTGATGCGAGCAAAGCAGTCATTTATTTCAACCTGGCCGGCCAGACCGCTGGACCGGGCCGCGGGGCCTATGTGGACGGCAGTATCTTCTGGAACATAGACCTCATTTTTGACGAGGTCACCGCCTCCACAGATATTACCGTCAATCACTCGATTATTCCCGTCGAGTGGCACTACCTCGGCCAGGGCAATATCGACGCCGACCCTGTCTTTGTTGAGCCAAAAACTGACCCGCCGTGGCTCGCTTGGCGAAACCAAGTCGCGACAGGCTTCCATCTAAGGCCAGGTTCGCCGGCGATTTCTGCCGGGCCTTGCGGCCTCGATATGGGAGCTTATGTACCCCGCGGCGCTGCGATCAGCGGCGAGCCGGACGAGGTGACACACCGCACCGATGCCGCACTCATCGTAGGCGGACCGGGCATTACGCATTACAGGTATTCCGTCAACGGCGGGCTGTGGAGCCAGGAGCGGCCGGTGGATGTACCCATCGAGCTGACAAACCTGCTTAACGGACAGTCTTATACCGTTTATGCAATAGGCAAGAATTCCGCCGGCTATTGGCAAAGCGATGAAAGTCCGAGCGTCTCGCGCACCTGGACCATCGATGTCTCTCATAGACGACTGGTTATCAATGAAGTGCTGGCGATCAATGTTTCAGCCGTTGAGCATCAGGGGACATTCCCCGACCTGATAGAGCTGTACTACGATGGGCCTGCTTCACTTAATTTGTCCGGCATAAGCATAACCGACAATCCGGACAGTCCGACGAGGTTTGTCTTTCCTGCCGGGACCACGTCTATTAAACCCGGCGAGCATTTGGTCCTCTGCGCCGATTCAGACACAACCACCTCAGGCATCCATCTTGGTTTCGCTCTTGACGGTGACGGGGAGTGCGTTTACCTTTATGACAAAAGCGGTATGCTGCTCGATTCGGTCGAGTTCGGACTGCAATTGCCGGATTTGTCCATTGGTCGAATTCGCTATAATAGTCAGACTTCGGCGAGCTCAGCCGGGCAATGGCGTCTTACTATCCCTACCTTTGGCCAGCCCAATATCGCTCAACCACTCGGCAACCCAAAGACATTGAAGATAAACGAGTGGTTCGCCAACGGCGAGGTTCTGTTCGAGGACGACTATATCGAATTGTTTAATCCACACGTCTTTCCTGTGGATCTGAGCGGTTTGTACCTGACCGACAACCCCATAACGCAGCCCGACAAGCATCAGCTCGGCCCGTTGAGCTTCATAGCCGGTGAGGGCTTCGCTGTGCTCGACGTTGACGACCGGAACCAGCCCGGCCACGTCGATTTCAGACTCTCAGCCGATGGGGAAATACTTGCCCTGCTTGATGCCGAGCTGAACGAGATTGACAAGGTTATCTACGGGCCGCAGACGACGGATACCTCACAGGGTCGTGCGCCCGATGGATTGGAGAACTTCGAGTTTTTCGAGCTGCCAACCCCAGGCCTCGCCAATCCGTTAGGCGGCAGTGTTCTCGTAACCAACCTCATTGCCATTGATGACGTCTGGTCCTATGAGCAAACGGATACAGAACTATCTGCGATACGTAGATGGAGTGGGCCTAACTATATTGATTCATCCTGGCCGAGAGGAAAAGCATTGTTGTACGTTGAGAATTCCGATTTACCGGCGCCCAAGAACACGCCGCTTACGCTTGGCGCTATGACATACTACTTTAGAAAGCACTTCTCCCTCGACGCCGACCCGGACGATATAACTGAGTGTGAGCTTTACACCGTTATTGACGATGGTGCAGTGTTCTATATCAACGGTGTTGAGGTGCTGCGTCTTGGCATGCCCAACGGCACTATCCAGCACACCACCACAGCCGGCCGCAGCGTAGGCAACGCAGACTACGAAGGCCCGTTCATAATCTCCACAGAGCATTTGCTTCGCGGAGATAATGTCATTGCAGTCGAGGTGCATCAAACGAATACCACCAGCAGCGATATTGTCTTCGGGCTGCAGCTCGATGCCGTCGTTGCAGCCTCGGACGAGTCATTTACTGATGCGCTGGCGCTGCTGGATGGTCTGCGCATCACCGAACTAATGTACCACGCCGTTGAAGGCAGCGACTTCGATTACATTGAGCTGCAGAACATCGGTCGGACTGCTCTGAACCTGACGGGCGTGCGCTTGACCGGAGGGATCGACTTCACCTTCCCGCAGATGTTCCTTGACCCGGGCCAATACGTTGTGGTCGTCGGTAATCTGGCGGACTTTCAGTCAATCTACGGCACAAGCACCAATGTTGCAGGCGAGTATTCCGGCAATCTGAGTAACGGCGGTGAAAATATCATTTTGCAGCTTCCCTTGCCTCTCGAAGCAGCGATATTGCAGTTTGAATACAGCAACAGATGGTATCCGACAACAGACGGTGGCGGCAATTCGTTGATGATTTATGACCCGGCGGCTCACCCGGCCACCTGGACTCAACCCGAGAGCTGGCAGCCGGCCACTCCCACCCCCGGCTGGTAACAATACTGTAAGAAACTATCCGAATAACCCTTCATCCTTTGTCATTCTTAGGCGAAGCCGAAGAATCTGGCCAGCGAAGAGGATATTCTTTTTCAAACTTTAGGCACTTTTAACTTTGGGGCTCACTCGCCTTTTAGCCGATATTCATAGAGGTTGTATCCAACTTCACGGCAGGCACGGACTATTTCAGGGTAGGGCTTGTCGCAGATGTCAATAAAGCCAATCTGATAGTTTTCGCCGTCGCCGCGACCGGTCGTGGCCTGGTCCTTGTACTGGAACCAGTGCGTTCCAACAATATACGGATTCTGAAGGACCCCTTGGACATAACTTTTATATTTGTCGGCACGGTCCTGCTGGTTGGCAGTTTTCCTCAGCCCAGTGTGGAACATACCGCGGTCGAGTGCACCAAAATGGAACTCGCCTATGATTATCGGCTTGTCGATATTATCAGGCAGATGTTGCTCGGCAACGCTGTAGCTGTAACGGTTATAGCTGACAATATCGCAGAACTTCGTTGCCGCCCGCGCCGCCCGGTCATTTACCCAGGCGAACCGGCAGCCCATATAAAGCTGGTTCGGCGCAACTTTTTTTAGCTCCTCGCGGATGGTACTGAAATAAGTCTCAGCGGTCCTGGTATAGAAAGCTGTCAGGTCCGCCCAAGCCTTCTTTTTGTCCGGGGCCTGCTGGCTTTGAAGCAGGGCATCCCAATTTGCATGCTCGGTATCCCATTCGGCGTTGAGCTTTTCGATAGTGCCGTACTTTGCCTTGAGGTCCTCGACAAAAACTTTCTTGGCCGGCTGGTCGGCAGGAGAAATCAAGGCAGCTACCGCCAGCGATACTTCATCCCCCCAGGCTATTTCATTATGCACAAAATATCCGATACACCACGGGTCATCTCTGGCCCTGCCTTCTTCTAATTCCAATCTCTCCCGAAGCCTCTGACGGAAGCTCGGGTCAAATACATCGTAAAACTTGCCCCAATAGCCCTGTGAGCCTTCCAGACTCCTGGAACTATAGCTGATAGTGCAGACGTATGGCGTCTTGCGCATCAGATAGATACTGCTGTCCGACCAGTTGGCGATGGTATTTAATCCCCAGCTTTTGAGCCGGCGATGGGTTATCTCGGCAAAGATGTTTTCCCAATCCCGCCCGTACTTTTGCAAGAAGTTGGCCTGACTGAAATCGTAAGTCTTATAAGGCGAATGGTCTTTGTAATACCCGTGGGGCGCCCATCTGCCGGCACCATAAAACTCCGCAAATGGTGAATCAGCTTCGGGCAGATTGTGGTAATAATGTTCACGGTCGGTAATCGGCGTGGCGTTTGCGCTGCGGACGCAATCGATACCGTGCGACCAGAATAGTCGGCCTTCCGGATCAACCAGCCACCACTTACCCTTGTACTTTTCGGCGAGGAAAAAGCCGGTGGCATCGAGATTCGGTCCGGCAGTCCAGCCGCCGTATTTGTTGCGGTCGGTCGGACCGGGATGAGCGGCAAGGTCCTTGTCTTCTGCTTTACCCTGAGCAATCATCTCCTTTAGAGAGTGTGTCTTGCCGGGCCAGTCCTTGTGGATGTACTGGCCAAAATCATCAATGAAGGGAAAGAAAGTCTTTACATCAAGTGTCTCAATGCGGCCGCCGGCGCGGATATTTTTGACCTCAAACACATGGTCGGTATCGGGCTTGCTAACATATACAAGCATCTGGGTAATATTCAAGGCATCGACTTTGCCGGAGTGAACAGGCGCCCCCCGCATACCAATCAGCTCGACCGGCTCGGAAAGTCGCCAGGGAGTGGGAAAAACTCGTACCACAAGTGTTCCGGCTGAGCGGGGATTGAGCGTGATGCTATCGGATACGCAGTTCTTGCTGCCGTCCGCGTCGGGATTGTCCACACGGCAGGAAACCATAACCGGTTTTGTACCAAGATTCTTAACGTCGAGTGAAACATACTCGTACTTAGACAGGTCCCATTTCCCCGCAGGCGCTTTTAAAGTAATGCCGGGCCACGGTTCTTTATGTCCGGTTTCAATACGCAGCGCCCCACTTTCGGATAGGGTAGCCTTTGCGTCGCTCGTTATAACCGAGCCGATATCAAAGCTCCTTCCAAAATCAAAAAGGACCAGAGAGTGTCCCTGTTCTCCAGCAGAGAGCGCAACCGTCCCGGTGATAAGCAAGCCGGAAACGATAATTATGAAACAAAATAAAAAGCTTTTCTTGTTCATTACGTTTTCCTTTCAATCGAGAAGCGTAAATAGAACCATTAGATATAGATTACTCCTATTCTGAATTTCGTGTCAAAAGATACCACATCGTCTTGTATTTTGGCGACAGGTCAATATAGTTACTGTCATTCTCAGACCGAACAGGAACATCGGTTTTGGCCAGGCCATCAGGCCCAAGCGCCTGGCACCGCCAATTTCCCCTCGGTATTTCTACCGCGCCCTTAACCACTTCAATCTGTGCGGGCCCGTGACCCCATTGACGTCCTACCGTACGTCTGTCCTCAGAGAACTTCATCCCCATATTCTCACACCGCCCGCAAGCGGTGATAAGTATTTTTCTGCTGCGCAACCAGGATACACCATCAAGCGGGGTGGCTGTAATTACCGCAAAGGCGGGCTCATCAATTTGGCATCGCTCGAATCTGGCGGTGTCTCCCGCCAGAACACCTGCACCGCCCTGGGCAATATATAATCCCTTACCGTCTTCAACCGACCATATCAATTCTGTAAAAGACCGCTCTGTCTTCTCTTCGCCGGATGAAGGCCGAAGACATACGTACAACTGATTACCCAGCAAATTCTGTAGGGTTGCACTACAGACCGCATTAACAATATCTAACATGTCACGGTCGTACTTAAGATGTAGTTGCGCCAATTGACGCACCACATTTGATGACTGACTCAGGACCGCAACCAGATGTCCCTCAAGTGGTGTAAGTACTCCTTCACGGAAAATAGCTGCTCCCGCCCGCATAAAGCCCCACTTGGCAGGGTTGGTGTCGATGTCAAAGTAACTGTTCAAGATCTCTCTTTCCCAGTTATCAGAACTGTGAGAGTAAGTATATAGCCAGACACCGTCCCAGTCCTGGGCGGCGGCGAATGAAGCTATCATAGGAACGCATTCCGCCTGCGAATCAAGAGGAGCAGGATGGTTATATTCGCTGACGGTAAAAGGTTTGCCGGCCAGGCGTTTGGCGGCCAATTGAAACAGCGTCGCCTCGGCGGGGTAATCGGTCATTGGTTTTTGTTCAACGAGCCAATTGTTGCTGTCCCACGGTCTTCCCGGAAATCTCGGATGCTGCCAGTAAGCATGGGTGTCAATAAAATCCATATCACTTTGGGCATACAATCCGAGCGGCCCGAAGACAATCGTGCCGGTTACAAGAGCTTTGGAAGCCAGGTCATCCTTGATGAATTTTCGCATCTCGCTGAAATATGCCTTTTCCGTTTCCACCAGAAACTGCATTCTGTCCAGAGTGCGAGCGGGACTCTCATTGTCGGCAAAAAGAGCAACACTACTGGACTGAATGGATTCGCCTTTTTGCAGACTTAACCGGCCGCCGGGCCGAAACTCAACATTGGCAAGATAAACTGGGACCTTGCTGCCCCCGAAGCTAAAGCTCAAACGGGCATTATTCTCATCGGCCTTGGCAACAAAGCCAAAACGAAACGTTTGCCATTTTTGATTTAATTCCACTCCTCGCGACAGGCCAAGATTGCTCCAGGGACTGTTTGCCTGACTGACACTACAACTTATCTTCCTCGGCTCATCAGCGGCGGCTTCAAACAATACTGTGTAATATTGCCCCGCCTTGACAGAAATATCTCTCTGGTTGAACTGAAGGTGCCATTCGGTGTCGTCGGCCTTATCAATCTCAATACGCAACGCATCCCGGGACCGGTAGCGCCGGCGTGACATCGAAGCTTTGCAACCTGAATGCTGCTCCAGGTTCCATTCTTTTGGGATACTTTTGGCGGTCATCCACAAGTTACCGTTGCTCAGGAGGTTCCCTCCGAGCTGCTCGGCGCCCTCGGCCCAGACCTTGCGCAGCTTCTGGTCCGAACCGTATTTTTCTTTAA
>CAYUFX010000009.1:0-89403 GCA_964444135.1 uncultured Pirellulales bacterium
TCTTCGGCTCTACTGCGTGGAAGCCTGAGAGAACTCGCTTGTTTTGGGACTAGTTCATTGGTGAATTAGAGCCTACTGGTTCTTGATACATTCCTAATAGCTCGCTTTTGGGGTTGACTTGGGGGTGAATATCGCTAAAATGCGTAACTCTATCTCGATGCTGGATACTCGATGTTCGATGCTCGATACTGGATGCTCGATTCTCGAAACTCGCAAGGTAGCGAATAGTATCTCGAATGAGATATTTTTTTTAATGAAAAAAGCTAAATAGTAACTGTTGTATAAAACGAAAACCGACAATGTCACCCCTGTGAAGGCAGGGGTTCAGAGCGGAAAAGCTGGATTCCCGCTTTCGCGGGAATGACAAATACTGTTTTCACAACAAAAGCTAAATAAGGAGAAAACAGTTGGGTTATAAGTGCGTTGTGCTGATTAAGCAGGTTCCTGATACCAAAAGGATTACGGGCGATGTGATGAACGATGACGGTACGGTTAAGCGTTCGGCGCTGCCGGCCATCTTCAATCCGGAAGACCTCAACGCACTCGAATTAGCTCTGCAAATAAAGGAGCAATTCGGCGGGCATATAAAGGTTATCACGATGGGGCTGCCGGCGGCAAGTGCGATTCTACGCGATTCGCTTTACCGCGGGGCCGATGATGCAATCCTGATAACCGACACCCGATGCGCCGCGAGCGATACGTTAGCAACCAGCTATATCCTTAGCTGTGCGGTAAAAAAAGTAGATTACGATATTGTCCTCTGCGGCAGACAGGCGATTGACGGCGATACCGCACAGGTAGGGCCGCAATTAGCAGAGAAATTAGGCATTACGCAAATTACCTACGTCGAAGAGCTTATAGAGCTCGACGGTAAAAGCATAATCGCGCAGCGAAATATCGGGAACGGCTGGCAGCAGGTCAAGGCCGAGCTGCCGGTACTGCTGACGGTCATCGGAGCAGCAAATGAGCCGAGAGTTGCAGCGGCAAAAAAAATGATGAAATATAAAAAGGCTCTTACGCCAATAGAAGTCGAGCAAAAAATCAAAGCCGAGAATCCGGAGGCAGATGAGGCGGACATCAAGGAGTTAGCCGAACATAAATGCGGCAAATATATAGAGGCAGGCTTGCTGATTAAGCAATGGGATTTGGATTTTCTGGAGGCGGATTTGAACTGGTGCGGCCAAGGCGGCTCGCCAACAAAAGTCCATCGAATTCAGAGCGTTGTTCTGGCCGCTAAGGAAAATAAAAGCGTCGAGCCAAACAACAAGGGAATATCGGATATGATACATGAGCTGATTGAGGATAAGACAATTGCGTAAGTATAAATCCGAAATTCGAAATTCGAAATTCGAATAACAGAAATCCAAAATTCAAAACAAAAATCAATGGTGGGGCAAGCCACACCCTACAAGGATTGAATGAATAAAGAGATACGAGTGATGAGAAACGAGTTATGATAGAAGTGAACAGAAAAGGTGAAGTTTGGGTTTTTGCCGAGCAGCATAAAGGGCGATTAGAGGATACACCAATCGAGCTGATGAGCAAGGCCCGGCACTTAGCTGATACTTTAGGCGTAAAATTGGCTGCGGCAGTATTAGGCGACAACGTCAAAGACCTTGCGACAAAGCTAATACACTACGGAGCCGATAAGGTATATCTTGTTGAGCATCCACTATTGGGCGCTTACCAGACGAACAGCTACGCAAAAGTAATGTACGATTTAATTCATAAGCACCAGCCTCAGATTGTACTTTACGGAGCGACAATTGCCGGCAGAGACCTGGCGCCCCGGATCGCCAGTGCCGCAAAGGCAGGCCTGACCGCAGACTGCACTGATCTGCAAATCGACGACCACGAAACGGTAAAGGACAAAAAGCTTCACAAGAATTTGTTGTTTCAGATAAGGCCGGCCTTCGGCGGGAATATAATCGCAACTATTATCAATCTCGACCGCTGGCCTCAGATGGCGACTGTCCGCGAAGGCGTGATGCCCGTCCCGGAGCCGAACACGACACGCAAGGGCGAAATTGTCACAGAGAAAGTACAATTATCTCAGCAGGAATTGCCTCTGGAGATTCTCGATGAGCACAAACGGCCAAAGAAAGTAGATCTGAAGGCATCAAGAATAATCGTGGCCGGCGGAGCAGGGGTGGGCAGTAAGGACAATTTCAAACTTATATGGGATTTGGCAAACTGCCTCGGTGCAGCGCCGGCGGCAACCAGAGCAGCGGTTGACCTGGGCTTTATAGACCACGACCATCAGGTCGGCCAAACCGGCACGACGGTCCGGCCCAGCTTGTATATAGCAGTCGGAATCAGCGGTGCGATTCAACACCAGGCGGGAATGTCACAGAGCCAGAAAATTGTTGCTATCAACAACGACCCGGATGCACCCATATTCGGCATTGCACACTACAAGATAATCGGTGACTTGAATGAAGTTGTGCCTCTTATGATAAAGTCAATAAAAGAAAAGGGCATAAAAGACTAAGCTATGAAAATCCGAAGCACGAAATCCGAAATTCGAAACAAATTCAAATGAACGAAATCCAAAATTCAAAACGTTTTGGTCATTCGGTCATTTGGATTTTGATATTGTTTCGAGCTTCGGATTTGGAATTTCGGATTCAGCTTCGTGTGCAGCTAAAAAAGGAATCTGATTATGTCAAACTTCTATCGTGATAATAACGATATACAATTCTTGTTCAGGCACATAGACCTGTGCAAAACGGCGGAGGTTTGTGAGGAGGGCTTTAAGTTCGCAAGTGAGTTCGATTATGCGCCGGCCAATGCTGAGGAGGCTATAGAGAATTACGATATGGTGCTGGACTCGCTCGGTCAATTATGCGGTGACTTTATTGCGCCGCGGGCTGAAGACGTGGACCGCCAGGGCAATACTCTTAACGAGGATGGCTCGGTAACTCGTGCGAAAGGAATACAGCAGTCAATTGAAAAACTCGGCCAGGCGGAGCTTATGGGTTTTACACTTCCTCATCGGTTTGGCGGTTTGAACTTTCCTAACATAGTTTATTCGATGGCTATCGAGATTCTCTCGCGAGCGGACGCTGCACTTATGAATATATTTGGTCTGCAGGGAATTGCTGAGACAATTAACGCGTTCGCATCGGAAGAAATAAAGCAGAAATATTTACCTGATTTTTCCGCCGGCAGAGTAACCGGCGCGATGGTTTTGACAGAGCCGGACGCAGGCTCCGACTTACAGTCGGTCAAGCTCCGCGCATTTGAGGATGACAGCGGTAACTGGTTCCTGCACGGCGTAAAACGGTTCATAACCAACGGCTGCGGCGATGTGCTGCTGGTATTGGCCCGCAGTGAGCCGGACAGAAGCGGAGGGCTGGGACTGAGCTTGTATGTATGCGGGCCGGGGCCTACGGTGCATATTCGCCGGCTGGAAGATAAATTAGGCATCCACGGCTCACCAACGTGCGAAATATTTTTCGATGACACGCCGTGTGAGATAATCGGCGAGCGACAGCGGGGGCTGGTGACGTACGTTATGAGCCTGATGAACGGGGCGCGTATTGGCATTGCGGCCCAATCGGTCGGAATTGCCGAGGCTGCTTTTCGCGTTGCCCGCGATTATGCGGCCACGCGGAAACAGTTCGCAGTAGCCATCGAGAAGCTGCCGGCCGTGCGTGATATGCTTATTGATATGAAGATTGTCATAGAAGCAGGCCGAGCGCTTTTGTACGAAACGTCACGGGTGGTGGATATGGAAATCGGATACGCCAGGCAACTTGGAGAAGTAGATTCCCGCCCCCGATCGGAGTCGAGGACAGGCTTGCGCGGGAATGACAAGGAGAAAAGAGGGAATGACAGTAGGGATAAAGCCCAAGCCAAGCAGTTAAAGAGCGAGTCGAGAAAATACAGAAGATACGCGGCGATGCTGACGCCGATGAGCAAATATTATTGTTCCGAGATGTGCAACAGAGTTACTTACGATTCTATTCAGGTGCTCGGAGGCAGCGGCTATATGCGAGATTATCCCTGCGAACGGCACGCCCGTGATGCGAGAATCACAACTATTTACGAAGGGACAAGCCAATTACAAGTCGTCGCCGCGGTTCGTGGTGTCAGCAGCGGGACGGCCGAGAAATTCATCGCCGAGCTGGCCGGGCAAGAATACGACGAGAAGGTAAAAGATTTGCTTGAAATACTTGCCAAAGGAACAGAACAATTGAAAGAGTCGGTCGCCTTTATAAAAGAACAAGGCACCGAATATATGGACCTGTACGGCAGGGCGCTGGTCGATATGGCGGTAGATTTGATTAACGGATACCTGTTATGCGGTCAGGCCGGTACGAAAGTGGAAATGGAAGTTCCGGTAGCTGAAAATGGTCAGGCTGAAAACGGCCAAACAATCTCTATGAAAGAACGCAAGGCGGTGATTGCCCGTAGATACATCACCAAAAATGCTCCGAAGATTGCAGCCCTGGCAGAGCTGATTCGCAGCGGTGATAAATCTACTTTCACGGATTATGAAGCTATGGTTGGGCCTGTACCAGTTGAGTGAATGAGAGAATGAGCAGGCATTTACACGGGATGCGAAATTATGCTTAGAGCGGTCATATTTGATTTCGACGGTGTGATAACCGATTCGGAGATTTTACATTTTCGTGCCTTTAATCAGGTGCTGGCCCAATACGGCATCGAGCTAACAAAAGATGATTACTACAAAACGTATCTGGGCTTCAATGACGCTGATTGCTATAAGCTGCTAATCGGCCAGGGTCTGCTCAAAACAGACAAGCAGCAAATCAAGAATCTCATAGAGCAAAAAAAGCGGATATTCGAGCAATTAGCAAAAGCCGAAGGCAAGATGATCGAGGGTGTGCGTGATTTTCTGACAATGCTCGAACAAAACAATATACCAATGGCGATATGCTCGGGAGCGCTTCTGACGGAGGTTAAAATGGTATTGGAAGATGCCCGGCTGCGCCATTTATTCGAAGTGATAGTCTCGGGTGAGCAGGTAAAAAAGGGAAAGCCCGACCCGGAAGGCTTTCTGCTGAGTTTACAAAGACTGAATGAGAACCGTGAAAATCCCATTACGGCTGAGCAGTGCATCGCGATAGAGGATTCACACTGGGGGCTGGAAGCCGCCAAGGCGGCGGGGATGCACACTATAGCCGTAACAAACTCCTACGATGCCGAGCAGTTGAGCATGGCTGATAAAATCGTTGACCGGCTAAACGATTTGAGCATAGATGATTTGCAGCGGCTTTGCGCTTAGATTCCACACGGGCTAACCGGTTTAGTATCGGGTGTTCCTCACAGGACAGCAAGCCCGTCCCACCGAACACAGAAAGGACGAAGGGATTTTAGAAAAAGTAGAGTAAGTCGAAAATAAAATGTTTGACCAGAAAATGTACATAGTCCTTTTGATTAATCAAAATGACTATGAGTCTTGATTTGTATCTCTTATATTTATCATTCGCCGCAGTACTTATGCCCGGGTCAGTTCGTAGGGCGTGCTCAGCACACCGGTCCTTTCTAAGCCGAACGGGCAGAAATCCATGAAACGCCGATGAACGCCGATAGGCCGGCAGGGAAACCCGATGCACTAAATCCATATTCCGTTTGACGGTTACGCTGCTCGTTTCGTCAAACATTTAACGTTATACACAACCCTGACGAGATGAGCAACCGAAACCGTTTAACGCAACGGGTATTTATTTTGGATCCATTCGGCTTCGCTCAGGACAAATTTCGAGTTTAGGAATTAGGATTTCGATCCTCCTATGGCTCTTCGATCAGTTTGGCTAATTCTCTAATTCACTAATTCCCTAATTCACTCTTCGCTCAGTTCCCACCACAAGCGGGGATAATCCTGGCCTTCGAGAATCCACCAGATATCATCGGTGCCGTTGGCCGTCTCATCTATGAAGTCCCAGCCGGCCTCAAGGAACGTGCTGGCCATTTGCATTTCGGATGTGGTCTTGCCTGTCCGGCAGTGGCTAACGCATCAAAGTCCTGTACCATACAGGTCGTTCAGGCTTGTTCGGTGAATTTAGGAGCTCTCGCCATTTCTCGTCCGTGAGGCGAGCCTCCATAGGGTGTTTAAACTCATAATAGGACAACACCGGGCCCACGGCCAGGTAGGCTGAGCCATCGGGCTGCGGGCAGGCCACCACGATCAGGTCCACTTTACCAACTGCCTCTTCCAGGACCATGCCGGCAATGCCACATGTATGGACATCCGCCACCAGTGTTGTTTTGAGACCCGTTTCGCCAATACCTGTGACAATCCATTCCAAATCATCAGCCAAAGAATTAAGAAATAATCTATCTTGTTCTGACAGGGGTTGATTAGTCAATTCCTTTGTGACGATCTCGATAAGCCTGTTCAACATCTCCTCAAAAGACAACAACCTTTCTCTTGCCTGGTCAGAGAGAACCTCCATATCACTCAGTCCGGTTCTGGTCATCCCGGCCAGGGCCAGTAAACGTCCAAAGAACTCTGGCGCCGGTTCGATATAGGCAGGGGGAGTTGGAGGGCTTGATTCGGAATAAGGTGGGGGACTATAGCTTTGCTTGGCATACAATATCGTATCGTGTCGCAGTTCCGTCCACGATGCCAGAGCCGCGCTGAGGGACCGCTTCGACCAGGCCGGCGTCTGCATAAAGGCCGGATACCCTTCCCCATAACCTGTGATTAGTGCCTCAAGGCTATACAGCCAGCCCCAATACAAATTCCGATTCCAGTCCTCAGGGCCAAAGGCGGCGAATTCCTCCGCTAACTCATTGAACCGGTCCCAATAGCCCTCATAGTCCGTATCCCCTTCCTGGATAAGGATGGATTTGGCCTGTTCAGAGCCTAAAAGGGCCATAACATCCAATCCGCGGGGGTAGCATCGTATGATACCGATTGCGGTAGCAACACTTGTGAATGGAAGGTCCTTGAAATCGCCCGTGTAGCTCTCGACCTGCGGAAAGACCAGGTTCTGGAACATATAAGAATCGGGGATAAAACGCTGGCCCATCAAACGCATGCCTTTGGACTTATCAAGAATCTCGTTCAAAGTCTCTTCGGTAACCGGAGGCACTACAAGGGGATTGCCGGTACCACCAAATATCTGAGGAGATGGCAACAGGGCCAATTCGGTCCTAAGCTGATGAAAATGATTGGGGTCATCCAAATCAGCGAATACATATTCCTGGCCAAATACCCGGTCTAAAGCCCACAGATAGTCATATGGTGTCAGATCGTCAGCCAGGCCCACATAAAAAGCCGTAACTGTGTACATCCGATCCCAGATTTCGTTAGCTGACCTATTACCAACTGTTTGAGTATTGAGGGAGATGGCCAAAAGACATGCCTGCAGGGTTTGTATCCTGGCATCATACTCACTAATTAATCCTTCATGCCCCCCTTTGAGCAGGAAGGCCATGCGCCCGTACCACATCAGGGTTTTGAAGTATCGTTTGAGAACTTCGCTTCGGGTGTAGTGACCTCGCGGCACGTACTGGGAGTAGTCTTCTTTATAGATAAAGATGTTGCTCGGCCCAAAACCTGAATGATTATCGATCTTGACCAGTTCACCGGAGACCTCACTGGATACAATCTCCGGGACAGGCGACGATGATCCAATCAACTGAGCGGCCACCGCGAGATATGCCACGTTCCGCCTGGCAGCCTCTTTTATGTCCCCTTCGGGCTGGTCATAGAGCTGCAGAGCATCATTAAGGAGGGTGTCCGTCAGATTGAGGATGTCATCGTAAAATTGCTGCTCTTCAACCTCTTTGAGTGTCTCGTCAAATTGAACATGATACAGGTGCAGGAGAGTATCTGAGGTCACAAACAGGGTAATATTATCATATCGCAGATATCTGTACGGACTTACGATGTCTTCACTATCCCAACCGAAGTCATACTCAATGACAACAAAGCCATTCTGGCTGATGAGATCCTTAACCTGATCCAGGTCCAGATACCGATTCACATGGTCATAGTTAGTGAGCACACCAAGTTCTAACGGCAATTCATAACTTACTGTGTTAGGTTCGATATGGAGTTTCCAGGGCTCGTAGTAAGCAGCAAAGTTCGGCTCAATCGGGCCATCACCATATTGCGCCAGAGCCGGTAAGGCAGAAAAGTACAGCATCACTAAGAACAGAGAAAATGCCCACTGGATTTTTCGTTTTTGTACTCCCGTCATTTTTCAGTCCTCCTTCCCCCTATATTTGGGCAAAAGAATAATTGTTTCTATTTCCAGTCGCCCTGCTGCTACGAACAGAATTGAACAGACAAGATGTTTACACGATGCCCGCTAATATGCAATATACCAGATTCGAATCGGCTACGTCAAGTATAAAAGTGTAGAAATGCTCCATAATATTTATGAACAGCAACCGTTATCATTTCAACCGAAGCAATCCGCATAGGCAACCTAACTGCCTATCTTATGTGACTACCGAGGTCTTTATGGTGCCCGGCTGGAGGTTCAGAACAGCTCCGCAATCCAACTCCACGGCGGAATGCGCAGCAAGATTAAGATTGGCTGGATACAGAAACCGGCCAGAGCAAAAACCCACATATCTTTGTTTTTTTGGTGTGCACCTTCTTTGCGGAACCTGCGCCAGGCAGGGATAAAGAGCAACAGCGGAATCCCGCAATATATGCCGCAGAGAAAGACGGCAATGCGCCAATCGAAACTCAGCGGCTCGGCTGCCACCGCCCGGGCCTCTTCTTCACGGGCCTTTTCGCGCTGCTCCAACTCTTTTTCGAGAGCAGCCAGACGGTCAGAGGTCAGATGTCGGTCAGCCAGCTCAATCTTCGCGAATGCGATGGCTTCCGGAAGGTGCGTGTCAGCTCTTGTGTACTCAAGCAGGTCGATATCCGACAGGCCCTGTATATAATCTTCCACTTGCCTTTCCATACTCAGTCTCCTTCGGAAGACAATCCGTATGGGCAGCTCTTGCGGTCGAATCAAAGGTGTCAATCCCGCTTACACCGGTGATATTATGGACGAAATTGTCTGAAAAAGCAAGAAAAGAATAAAGGTTTTTAATTAGTGTTTAGTTTGTTCTGATTACTACCTGTTTAGCTGTAATGCACCGGGGCCGCTGACTTCAAATTTGATTTTGTCGGTTTTCAGGTCCCACTCGATTTCATCAACAGGGACGCCGTTGAAGCGGCACGGCCGGAGCTCATCACCGTGGACGGTGATTATGGATTTGCCGGCGTCGTAGAATAATTTGCTGCCGTTGAATTCTTTGTCCTGGTCTTCATAAGTAATCCCGCCTGTCGCGCTGAGCGCCGAAAGTTTTAATTCACCCCCGGCAGTTTCAATAAGATCGGCCTGGACATGAACGGCAGTGACAGTAACCTGCTGTTCATATTGGACCTGATTTTTGATAATGGGGAAGTAATTAACATTCAGCACGCTCTGGGAGGCGGCATCAGCAACAAGCTGATTTTTCTGAAAGAAATACTTGAGCGTCTGGAAGTTCTCTATAACCGCCCAACACGGCTTGTTCAGGCTGAATTTATCCGGCTGCGAATTCGGCTCGGGGACATTAGAGTTATAGAGTTTTATTACGCCCGGCCCGGTCGCTAAAAATAACTGTAGCGCAGTGTCATAGTCGCACTTGAGGCATTTTAGCTCAACGCCGGCTAACAATCTTTCGTCCACCGTTTTGACATTTGCAAGCTTTACTACGCCGCCGTCGGCGGTGAAATGTTTAATCTGGTGTCCTGAATCCGAGGACCGCTTATCTTTGTCTGGTAATAAATCTACAATAAACCTCGGTCCTGAAATCACATACTGCTGTTGGCTGTTGGGGTCCTCCCGAAGCATTTCGCAGACACAATCACCTTCGAGGATAACCTGATTTAAGGCCGGCAGAAACCTGAGAAGTTTCTGAGAGGTTACTTTTACCGGAACCGCAGCCGGGACCGTAGTTTGGTTAGGCTCAGTCTGAATTAAATCATTAGTGTAAAATTTAAGCTCTGATGCGCCAACAGCGAGGGTATCATCGGTAGATGCGCTATAATCAATTGTACGGGTTACAAATGTAGTTCGGTCATTAGCATCTTCCATTTCTTTGGGGCTCTCTGTGCCGGTTATTATCGAGGCATTGGGACTGAACTTTTCGGAATACTCGTTGGCTTTTGCAGAAGCCATCGGCGTAACGACAAATCCGCCGTCACAGGTTACAACAATATCTTCAAACTTTCCAGACGATTCATTCGGCTCGCTCTGCGATGATTCAGTTGGCTCTTTCTGTTTTGAAACAGTAACATTGTTTTTGTTGGCGTCATCCGGACTTTGCGGGCCTTGTTGGGCAGTTGCGGCATCAGCGTCATTTGATTGGCCACTTGAGGCCTTTGACCAGAAGATGTCGTTGATTGCAATTTTATCGTGAGCAAAAACAAGCTGCTCAGGACTGTCAATGAGCACATTTTTTCCAAAAATACATTTGTAGTATTCGCCCCTTCGGCTGCGCTCAGGGTAGGCTTTTCCCTGCTTAACTTCCGGCCGAGCAACTGTGGTCTGTGTTTGGCCTTTATCAGAAGCCACAACAGGTTCGTCCGGCTGCTGCATTTGGGCCAGGCCGCCGGTATCAGAAGGTCTGTCGGTCTGCGCCCTGATATCCGAATGGAAGCCAGCCTGCGAGCTTTTTATACGCAGATTCTCCAAATCAATTATTCTTAAATAATTAAGGCGCTCCATTACGTCATCATAGATAAGCTCCAGCCCGGTGCCAAGCATCTGGGCATCTTCTGAAACAAATTTGACGGGCCCGGCTGTTGTAAGCTGCGACTTTTCGCTTAGAAACGTTATGTCGTCAAGATAAATATTACTTTTTTTAACGTTACTTGAGCCCTCAGGAAGAATACGGATAACTACATTTCCGGTAAAAGTTGCGTCCTTCGGAGTTGACTTGCCAACTGCAGTTTCAACCTGGACGTTTCCCTTGTCAGCCGTGATGTAAAATTTGACATTTCGCTGATAAATATTCATATACGGCTTTTCAATTTCCCATAGATCTCTTACCTCGTGCAGAAGTCTTTCAAAGCCCCATTCCCGTTCAATTTCTTTATTCTCGTTGAGGGTTATGTATCTGGCCTTTCGAACGGTACCAACCCCAACCTCACCAATCATCCCAACATCATTGTCAAGTCCGCCATCGTCGCTGTCGGCAACAGAATCAATGAATTCGGCATCCGTATCAGTATCCATCGGTATTGGAGGTGTTTTGCCTATTCGGTTATAGAACAAATATATTGTAGATATAGCGGCCAGCGAAATAAACGCTATAAAGATCTTTCGCATCTCAACAACCTCATTTTATGTTCAAGGCAGGTATCTTGTCATAAGCTGCTGCCATTTTCCGGTATTCTTCAGAATGTATTCTATTACTTCCCGCACAGCACCACTGCCGCCGGGGCGAGTGGTCACATAATCAGCATATTGCTTAACTTCATCAACCGCATTGGCAACGACTACTCCGAATCCAACATATCTTATTATTGGCAAATCCGCCAAATCATCGCCGATGTAAGCCACCTTTTCCGGCGAAAGACCAAGCTGCTCAATAAGCTTCTCAAGCACTGGCAGCTTATTGTGACAGTCTTGAAATACGTATTCTATCTGCAACTGTTCAGCCCGGCGTTGTGTGGGCTCGGAGGCACGGCCGCTGATTAAGGCAACCTTCAGGCCTGCCCTTTGCCACATCCGAATTCCATGACCATCCATCGAATTGAAGAATTTGCTTTCACTGCCGTCGGCATTAATAACCAGCGTTCCATCGGTCAGGACGCCGTCAACATCCATAGCCAGCATTTCTATATCTGCAAGATCTGTCATAGTAATATCGATGCTCGATTCTCGATATTCACCCCGGCTTTTCTACGAGCATCAGGCATCGCTTGTCCGCCGAAGCTTCAGCGAAGGCGGAAGTATCCGGCATCGAGTATTCCTTTTAATTATCCGACCACTTTTATCGTTACGATATCCTGTACATCGATTAAGCCAACCGGCCTGTCGTCGGTATCAATTACCGGCAGGTCATCGATTCTATATCTATGGAAAATGGCAGTCGCTTCGGCGGCAAGAGCATCAACTCTTATTTTTTTGCAATCAGCCGTCATAACATCACCGGCCTTGAACTCAAAAGCCCCAGTCACGTGTTCTGTCATCAGACGCCGAAGGTCGGCATCGGTGATTATCCCTGCCAATTTCCCATCTTTGCCGACAACCATCACGGCTCCATGGCGCTTTACATCGCCGGTCTTTTCAAGCAACTGTTTTATCGTATCGGTAACCTCAGCGATAGGCAATCTTTCGCCCGGCTTGAACATCATTGATTGTTCGACCGTCATCAACCTTGCGCCGAGCGAACCGCCGGGATGAAACCTCACATAATCCTCAACGCTGAAATTGCGTGCCTTCATAACGGTAAAGGCAAGGGCGTCACCAACCGCTAACATACATGTAGTGGAAACACTCGGAGCAACACCAAGCGGGCAAGCTTCACTCATCATTCCCATACACAGCGCCACGTCGCTGTGCTGGCAGAGAGTAGAGTCGCTCTCGCCGGTTATTGCAATTAGTTTAATCTCCTGCTGCTTGACCAGATTTATCAGCCGAACAACTTCATCCGTTTCGCCGCCATAACTCAGGACAATTACAATATCGTTTTCGCGGAGCCTGCCCAGGTCTCCGTGGACGGCTTCGGCAGGATGAAGGAAGTGGCTCGGCGTGCCGGTCGAAGCCAGAGTAGCGCTAATCTTTTGCCCGATTATACCCGCCTTGCCGATGCCGCTTACTATACAAGAACCGCTGCAGTTATAAATCATCTGGCAAGCCCGCAGAAAAGACGCATCAACAATCGGCGTTATAGAGCTTATCGCATCCGCTTCGGCTTCAATTACTTTTCGAGCATATTCAAGGTCAAATTCCACGTATTATTAACACCTCATAACACACCGGGGCATGCCCTAACACATATTAGACGACTTTTCTTCCTTTCTCAGCCTCCAGCAATTCCTGAATCCCTCGCTCCATTATCTCGTTGAGGAGCATGATACGGCCAGCTAACCTTTCCCGGCTCGCTGGTTTCTCCTTTTCGTCCAAGTTCCTAAGTTTGACCAACTCGGAAAGTCGCCTGATATCCACAAACAGGAACACTGGGTTGTGGAGAAGCTCTTCATGGCATTCATAACAAAATACTTCGGTCTGCCCCTCGACACTCCACGGACATCTTTTGAAGATCGGTTCCCGTTGTTCACCTCTCCGATTCGCTGAGCGGCCAAAGAAACGTTCAGCAACATAATGATGCTGCGATGCGTGAGAACGCCCTTCAATGGTGGGCGTAGCGCATACACCTTTAACACGATTAAGCTTGCAGCCACAAATCGCGCATATCCCAGGCATCATTGATCTCCTAAATCCACCCAACTTACACTTATCCCACATAAATAATTTGACAAATACTCCAAAAACTTTTGCTGTCTAAGTGTTATTGAATTTCTAAATCTGCTCGGCCTTGAGGATTGCTTCAAGTTGCAAGATAATTTCCGGCAATTCTTTCTTAACGATGTTCCATACAATGTCGAGATTCACACCAAATAATGGTGTATCAATTTATCTCTTACCCCTGATAAATCTTTCCAGGGTATTTGTGGATATTTCTTCTTCAATCCTTTAGATGTATTCTTGATTGCTTCCCCTATGATTTCGAGATTACGAACTACAGCATCCTGAGTTTTAATATCATTCAAAAACTCTTCATAGCTCAACTTTTCTATGTAAACGTTAATCCTCAGAATAGCTTCTTTACTATCATTAAGGAAATCTTTATCTGTTCTTTTAGACATAAACTATGCTGTCCTTAATACTTTCAGCAACTTTTTTAATCCGTATTCCATCTATACCAGCAGGCGTTAAAATATCCGTCTTGCTGCCCAATATTCTCTCAATATATTCAGCGAACTCAACGAACTTGAGGCCTATTGGTTTTTCAAATTCGACCAGGATATCTACATCACTTGCCTTAGTCGGTGTTCCTTTTGCATAAGAGCCAAACAGACCTATTCGCTTTACGCCTATTCAGAAATAAAGTATGGCAGCTCTTTTCTTAAAATGCCTACTACCTTTTCCCGTGTCATTATTCTACCGCCTTGGGGCCACACAGTTATTCAAAACATCGATTTATAATTTTACCACGCTTCCCCGGTCATTGTAGCAGACCAAGTCGTGTTTTTCGCCGGCGTAATTGGACGCAGAATGAATAACTATACGTTTGTCGTTAAGCTGTTCTACCTGTGCAATCGCCGCCCGCTTTGTATTCTGCAAATAATCAGCGACTTCAGGCGAGACAAACAGCTCAATGCGCTTTATCTGTTCTTTCGATGCCGACAAATTCAACAGGCGAATAATTTCGATAGCCAACGACTCACGGCTCTTAACAAAACCCGTACCGCCGCAATACCGACAAGCCAGATAGGTAGCCGATTGCAGTGAAGGACGCATTCTCTGGCGTGTCATTTCCACTACACCGAACCTGCTTATGCCTAATATCCTGAAACGAGCGCGGTCGGTCTTGACAGCAGCTCGAAAAGATTTTTCCACGGCCTTGCGGTGTTTGACAGTATGCATATCAATAAAATCGCAAATTATCAGCCCCCCAAGGTCTCGCAATCTAAGCTGGCGGGCAATTTCACTCGCCGCCTCTATATTGCTCTCGTAAGCAGTTTGCTCTGCGCTTTTCTGCTTGCGGAACCGCCCGCTGTTGACATCTATCGAAACCAACGCCTCGGTCTGCTCAATCACAATTGAACCGCCGCCTTTAAGCTCAACCCTGCGAGACTGGACCTTTGCAATCTCATCCTCAATTCGATATTTGTGAAACAGCGGAACTTTGCCGTCATAATACGTTACTCTTCGTTTCAAACGCGGCGCAGCTATGGTAAAAAATTCCCTGATTTTGCGAACCACGCTTTCCGAATCACATATTATGTTACTTATCTTACTGTTAAAGACATCTCTCATCGCCCTGATAACCAAATCCGATTCCTGATAAAGCTCTCCGGGGGGTTTTTCAGTCTCTATCCGTTTTTCAATAGTTCTCCACAAACGCCCCAGATACCTCAAATCGTTGTGTATATCCCTTTTGGAGCATCCTTGCCCGGCCGTTCTGATAATAAAGCCCTGCCCTTTCGGGGGTTTGCTGTCATCAAGAATTTGCCGCAGTCTCTTACGTTCGTCCTCATCCTCAATTTTATGCGAAACACCGTGTTTTCTCATCCATGGCATCATAACCAGATACTTACCCGGCAAAGCAAGATATGTGCTAAGTGTCGCCCCCTTAGTCTTTAAGCCTCCTTTTGTCACCTGGACGACCAGTTCCCGCCCCTTGCGAAGGCAATCCTGAATAGGCGGCCTTTCCCTTAGCGATTTCCTTCGTCCAATGTTCTCGGCATGCTTACCGTCCGCTTTTGCAAAATATCGAGGGTGCAGGTCGCTGATGTGAAGAAATCCGTTTTTGCCTATTCCAAAGTCGATAAACGCCGCCTGGATGCCGGATTCAATATTTGCCACTTTTCCTTTATAAATATTCCCGACGTGGCTGCTCAGACTCGCTCTTTCGACGTATAGCTCCTCAAGCGAACCGTCCTCGATTACGGCCACCCTGCACTCTTCGCTCTCTGCGACATTTATGAGCATTTCTCTTGCCATTTTTTCGTACCTCGCATGTCGTATATTGTATGTTGTAAAAAAACGAATTTCATATCTTATCTTTCATATTATACTTTTTGCCACTGTACCCTTGTGCGTCTAATCGGTGATGCCAGCTTTTCTACATCCAGCCGGAGCAGCTTCAAAATTTCATCAACACGTATCGAACCAGCCGAACTAATTTTGCATTCAACAATTATACTGTTCCTGTCCAGTTCAATCGACTTCAAAAAACCTCTGACATCAATATTCTTGATTCTCGATTCTCGATTCTCGATTCTCGATTTTCTTTTCTCTATCCGTCGTTCCAGAACAAGACTTTCGCTTGCCAACACGTGCTCAATTGTGGCCTTCAGCTCCTCGTTGAGATATTCCTTCCGCACCGCTAATACGTATGTTGCCGAACAAGGCTGAAATGACGCACTCGCTTTGGCAACATTCACCGAAAGCAGCTCACAGCCCTCAGGCACTTGTGCAATTATGCTCTTATACACTTGTTCGTTTATGCACATTTGCTCTTGTTCACTTGTGCTTTTATGTACTCTAAGACAGAGCAGCTCATCATCCGAGGCAACCCCTACAGGCCTCGGCAGGGGCAATGATAATCTCGGACGGGGATTGAAACCCTGGCTGTACTGGATTTTTAGACCCGCTCTAACGCAGGCACGCTGAAAAACCCTGAGCGTCTGGGCGTGCGAAAGAAACCTCAGGCTTCCGCCTATTCTGAATCTTACTACCAGCAAGATAGTTTCATGCGAAACTGCTATATGTGCACCTCCTTAACAGCGTTTGCTATATATAACTAAGCATTATGCCCATCTAAGCTCGAAAAACAAGCACTTTTTCCCTTGCAAATCTCGCTGTTACAGCGTAGATTTCCTGTGGTGCATAATTTACAACCTTAGTTAGAATCGTGACAAATTGCAGGGTTCACGCGTTACGCGTTACGAGACGCGAGAGATGAAAATTGAACCATCCTTGCTTCGCACGAGGCTACGCAGGATAAACTGGCTGCATTCGGATCCCGGTACATCGGAACCAGCGACCTGTGCCGTTTAGACGAAAATAAATAAAAGATTTATAAAAATATGGTATAATTTAAACGATGGAAGATAAAATACAAATTCAGGAAGAGCTTGATGATTATGAATGCTTAAAAGCTCTTCGTGAAGCAAAATCAAAGGAGGCTGATGCAGATACTACTTCATTTGACCAGGTAAAAAAAGAACTGAACCTTGAATAAACGCAGGTTATACACGGCACGGTTGATATTTTGCCGATCGTTGAGTATAATACAACAATCGTGCGGGCAGGAGATTAAACAATGACCAAGTTACTTGCTCAAGCCTTCGAGAAGGCGTCCCAACTCCCTGAGAATCTTCAGGACGATCTCGCCAGAGCGTTGATTGACGAGCTGACTTGGGAGGCTCGCTGGGACCAGGCGCTTGCCGAGTCTTCTGACCAGCTCGACAGGATGGCCGAGAAGGCACTGGAGGACTACCGGGCTGGTCGGACTAAGGAAATGGGATTTGACGAGCTTTGAAATCTCATCTTACAGCCAAATTCATAGACTGTTTTCAGCGGCTTCCCGACCACACAAAACGAAGCGCCCGCAGAAGCTATCAACTCTGGCAAAAGAATCCGAAGCACCCAAGTCTTCAGTTAAAAAGGGTCGGGAAGAAACGACAGGTGTATTCCGTGAGGGTCGGCATCGGCTGGCGAGCGCTTGGCGTTAAATATCGGGACGTGATGGTCTGGTTTTGGATTGGCTCCCACGCCGAGTACGACAGCTTTCTCAAAAAGTTGTGAGCCCTTAATCTATTGCTTAGGTAGTGTGTGTACTGCACACCAAAATTATTTGAATGCGGTATCAAAACGCAATACGAAGCTGTCCGAATTGCCCTTGCTTCGCACAAGGCTACGCGTAGGACAAAACGGCTGCACTCGAACGCCACATATGCGGCACCGCTGAGCACGATGTTATGCGGAAACAATATATACAATACTCAGAATAAATAGATAGAAAAATGCCAAAATTTTATACAGTTGATCGAAAAGAAACTCTCCAACAAGGTATTGAAATTACGCTTCAGAAATATAATGACATTAAACCAGATTATTTACAAAAACATGTTGATATGATGTTTCCTGATGGTGTAACACTCCATGGTGAACAGTATTTCTTAAGGAATACGACAAAAGGTATTATTATTAGTCCCGCTATCGAATTACTTTTGGAATATGTCCGTAGAGCTTTTTTCTCATCTCGTCCTTCTCGGTTTCAGTCTCTTTTCGGATTTGAGTCCATAGATTATGCTCAGAAATTTCGATCCCAATATGGAAATCCAGATGCTCCTATATGGAAAGTCGAAGTTGAATTATACTTTCGTGCGGATATGTCTTTGTTGACTCTGGCGAATTCTTTGCTTTTTACTTCGTATTTTGCTTATCAATATTGGAGCGGCGATTCATCCCTCTCAAATAAACCTTTTTGGGAGATTTTATTGGTTCCGCCAGTTAAAGTATTGAGAAAAATTGACCGGTGAATCACTGAACAATTTCAGTCAGCCACGTTTTAATGGATGGGGACGTTGGGCAGAAAACGGTGAGCGTTCTTAATAACGATGACCAATCAAGGAGAATTTGAATATGGCAAAAATACCACGACAATGGATTTACTCGCCCAGGCCTGCTTCAAGCGTGCCGGATGCGGTGAAGCAGAAAGTTACAGCCAAGGCGGACGAAATCGTACAGACGGTGTTTAAGCCACAATACATAAAGCCGCCAGCCAAGAATGCAAGATTTAACTACATTGTTGATATCTACACGAAGTGGCATAAGAACTGCCTGCTCTTCCGCGCCAAGTACGCCTGTCCGGGTCCCAATGCACTATCGCCGTTTTTCGAAGATAGCTTTACGCGGCTTGCATACATGGCGAACGGGCGTTTCAATCTGGCGTACATGCGACACACCGGCAAGTGGTGCGAAGTGTTCACCGACCTGTCGATAGAAGAAGCATTTGACGAGATTCGGAATCAGCCGTTTTTCCATCCTCCGGGCTGAGCAGATTGTAGCCACTCTGGGACTGCACTATATAAGGAGACAGAAATGAATCGTCGAGAGTTTTCGAAAAACGTTCTAATGCTTGGAATTGGCGCTCAAGCTGGCTTTGCGCAAGGCAATCCGGCAGGGACACGGTATCAACCTACGGATTATTACGAGGAGCCGGTGAAAAAATTGCCTATCAGAAAGTTCGATGTCGTCGTAGCAGGCGGCGGCACGGCAGGGGTCGTGGCGGCGACAGCCGCAGCACGTCAGGGCGCCAAGACGGCATTGATAGAGGTAAAAGGTTATCCGGGCGGGACCGCCACCGAAGGCGGCACCGCGCTTCACAGCTTCTATAACCTGTGGAAGGCCTTTCCCGGCGTTAAAAAGCGTCAGGTTGTGCGAGGGATTCCACAGGAGATTATCGACCGCCTTCTGAAAGTCGGGGGCACATCGGGCCACGCCGAGATGTCCAAAGGGTACAACTACGATTCGGTATGCACGGCTATTGACACGGAAATGTATAAACTCGTTACATTCGAGATGCTCGTCGAGTCGGGCGTTTTCGTCTGCGTCAATACGCTGTTAGTCGGCGCGATTATGGACGGTTCCCACATCCGGGGCGTAATCGCCGAGAGCCGCTCCGGCAGGGAGGCGTTCTACGCGAAATCGTTCGTGGACTGCACGGCATACGGCGACCTGGCCGCTTACGCTGGCGCCGACTACACCGAGCCGAATGATTACCCGGTGGTCAACAGTATCGGCGTCGCCAACGTCAGCATTGACAAGTACTACGACTTTATGAAATCGCACGATGCAGTGACGCAGCTTGCCGAAGGCATTCGCAGCGGCAAGGACGGGCAAATCGTGCGATTGGACGGCAGGAGGGTAAATCTCCCCTCCGGGTTCAGCGAGGGAGCATACAAGATTGGAATGTCAATGGTTACGACAACTGTTCACGACAATTACTTTATGTTCATCAAGCTGAATTTCAAGATGCCGGTCAGTCCGACAAACAGAGATGAGGTCGCCAAGGCAGAACTTGAGCTGAGACGCCGGCAGGCAAAGGCCATCGAACTGTTCAGAGAATATGTCCCCGGCTGCGAAAAGGCATTCATTACCAGAACGAGCCCAAAACTCTGCATCAGGCGGGGCAGACTTATAACCTGCGATTATGACATCACGCTTTCAGACGTGCTTGAAGCCAGACATTTTGACGATGAGGTGATGGTTTACGGTTTTCACGATAGTGCGCCCCGCTTGCAGGTAAAAAACGGCGGCACATACGGAATCCCCTATAGAGCGCTGCGTGTGGCTGGAATCGAAAATCTCCTCGCGGCCGGTATGATGATAACCTCCGACCATGACGCCCATATGTCCACGAGAAATACTGTAAGCTGTATGGGACAGGGACAGGCGACGGGTACTGCGGCGGCCCTTTGCGCAGCTAAAAATTGCGGAACGCGCGAGCTGCGATATGGCGAACTGAGAAAGGCCCTTGTAAAAAGCGGGGTCTATTTTGAAAGTTAAAGCTCAGTCGCGCAAAATCATCGGCTTGAGAAAAGCCGGGGCTTTGTGTGTAAATTGATTCAATTTATCGAGGCGGCTAACAAATCTCTGAAGCGGACAGCCAATCGCCGCCGCCAAGCTTAATCGTTACTCCCTTTGCCAAAAATAGAGTACACACTTCCCTTGTGAAGCAGGATTCCAGCAGCCAGTTTAGCCAAATATGTCTCTGACTTTCTTTGCATTCTCAGCAGTCTCGTAGGATTTACAACTTGCTGACCAGACGCAGATGTGTTACATTCCAGAATCAACATCATTTGGCCTCTTTTACAAAAAAATATAATCAGGATTTAAACATGAAAAAGATATTACTCATCGTTGTTTGCTTAGTAGCGATAGTAGTCATATTTATATTGAGAGAAATAAAAAGAATAGAAAGCTTTGATGCAGAAAAACAACCATGGATTGAAGTTTCTGTCCCACTGCCCGAGAGATATGGCGATCTGAAGTTCCTTCGCCGACGTTTACATCCTCTCATGGCCGAATACAGCCGAAAAGTACTGCTTGTGAGCCAGGTTGGCGAACAGGTTGACTGCATGTTGCCTGTCAACGTTGGGGGGCGAACTTTAATAAACCTCTACTGGATTGACCAGATGAATGACTTTGATCCCTTATTACTTATGAGAGATCGCTGGGGAGAGTATCTCGTTGACTTTGCTAAGAGAGAAACACTTAGATTAGTCAGAGTTAAGGACGAACGTATCTTTGCAGGGCGCATAGATAACGAAAGCAATGGAGTTGGCTGGGAGACGGGAACTTTAAAGGATGGTACGCAGAAACTATATGTACACGTTGGGCATAATGCTGCAAAAGAAATCACCGGATACCAGATATATGAACGTCTTCAATATCTCGGACGTCTTGACGGTAGGTCTTCACCTCTCCGGTTTGTCTCAGCATCTGAAGCCCCAGAAGAAAAAATCAAGATGATCTTAAGATAAGCGTACCTTCGGCTTTCATCAGTCTCATATGATTTACAACTTGCGGCTGGTTCATAGGTCTATTTTATTATAGAACCACCCTACTCTGGTTTCGTATAAATAACCGTATAAATATATTTAAGCCAGTAACTGATAAAAAACAGGGGGTTTATAAGATGGCAAAGATACAGATAGTTTTCTACAGCATGTACGGACACGTGTATAGATTAGCTGAAGCTGTAGCCGAAGGGGCGCGTGAGGTTCCCGGAACGGAAGTTACCCTATATCAGGTTCCTGAGCTGGTTCCCGATGAAGCGCTGGAAAAAATGGGTGCCAAGGCCGCTCGCGAGGCTTTCGCAGATATTCCAATCGCAAAGCCAGAGACTTTGGCCGAGGCCGATGCGATTATATTCGGGACGCCGACGCGGTTCGGCAATATGTGTGCTCAAATGCGCAGCTTCCTCGACCAGACCGGCCAATTGTGGTTCAAAGGTGCCCTAGTCGGGAAAGTCGGCAGCGTTTTCGCCAGTACAGGGACTCAACACGGAGGGCAGGAGACAACCATTACGAGCTTTCATTCGACGCTGCTCCATCACGGGATGATTGTTGTCGGCGTGCCTTATGCCGAGCAGAGATTGCTTAATATGGAGGAAATAACAGGCGGAACACCTTACGGAGCAACGACTCTTGCCGGTGCCGATGGGTCTCGTCAGCCGAGCGAGAACGAGTTAGCAATTGCGAGGTTCCAGGGTAAACACGTGGCTGAGATTACCCAGAAGCTCTGCGGTTGATGAGTCATATACGTAATAATCAAAATGCTTCGGGCAGAATCTTTCTTGCGGCATCCCGAAGGTAGTTTGAAATCTGCCTTTCGGAGTTCATCCCAAGTACCTTTCTGGCCACGTTATTGCAGTCCTCCACGGTTACCGAGCGGATAATCTGCTTTATCTCAGGTATCATCGGCGCAGTAAGCGAAAGCGTTCTAATGCCCATCCCCAACAGCAACATAACATACTCCGGCTCAGAAGCCATCTCCCCGCAAACGCTAATGTCTATCTGTGCCTTGTGCGCATCCTGAATAACCGTCCTGATAAGCCGAAGCACCGCAGGGTCCGCCGACGAATACAGCGTAGAGACTAATTCATTGCCCCTGTCAACGGCTAACGTATATTGAGTAAGGTCGTTTGTTCCGATACTGAAAAAATCTACGTCTCTGGCGAGCGAATAAGCAGTCAATGCCGACGATGGCGTCTCAATCATAATGCCTATCTGAATGTCCCTGTTGAATGCTATGGACTCTTCGTCGAGGTCATCCATAACATCCCGCAAAATCATCTTTGCCTGCATCACCTCCTGCAGATTTGTAATCAGCGGAAACATAATCCTGACATCACCGAGGACCGAGGCCCGCATAATCGCACGCAACTGCGTCTTGAACATCATAAGGTTCTGCAGGCAAAATCTAATGGACCTGAGCCCCAAAAACGGGTTCGGCTCAGGTGCAAAACGCTTCCTTTGAGTATATTTATCCGCCCCAAGGTCCAAAGTCCTTATTATCATAGGTCTGTCCTGAAGAACACTGACAGTCTCTGCATAGGCCTGATAATGCTCTTCTTCTGTCGGCTCGGTTTGCCTGTTAAGATACAAATATTCGGTACGGTACAATCCTATACCCTCGCCCCCTTTTTGCAGGACCACCTCGGCCTCATCGTGAAATTCGATATTGCCCAACAATGTGACTTTCACACCATCGCGAGTTACCGCCGGCTTTTCTCTTATCGCATCGAGCTTATGCTCAAGCTCTGCAAACTCCTTCGAGTATTCCCGGTACTGTTGGATTGTCTGGTCGTCCGGATTAACAATGACGATGCCGCGATTGCCGTCGACAATGACGGTATCCGTGCCGCTGACGGATTCGGTAAGGTCTTCGAGTGCCACTACCGCAGGAATACCTAAAGAGCGTGCAACAATAGCAGCATGGCTGGTTCGGCCACCGGCATCGCTGGCAATACCTTTGACAAACTTCCTGTCGAACCCGGCGGTTTGAATAGGGCTCAATTCCCGGGCAATAATCGTAACCTCTTCGGTCAGATGCTCGACATCCTCGCGTTTCCTGTCAAGAAGCTGTATGAGCAAACGCCTTTCAATATCGTAAATGTCCGCCGCCCGCTCACTGATATAGGCATCTTTTGCCTTGCTGAAATGTGATGCAATTTCCCGAAGTATAGTTGATACGGCGTATTCCGCCGTTACCGATTCGAAGTGAACCAAATCGGTTATCCTCTTTCGCAGGCTTCTGTCGTGCAAAAAACGCATATGCACAGCAAAAATATCTTTTATCTTACTGCCCTCGGTTTTGCCGTGTGCCGCCTCAAGTTTGGTTAATTCGACGATAGCACCTCTGAAGGCATTTCTCACACGTTGAATCTCAGTCGTCCGTTCTGAAGCTTTTATTTCGCGGCGGGGAATGCGATATTCCTCGGAATCAATAATCAGCGCCTTGGCAATAGAAATGCCCGGCGAAACAGCTACGCCCTTTTTTATTTCCATATTCAATAACCAAAATCAATATCGCAGAACCGCCTGCGGCTGAATCAATTTCGCGGAGGCGGCTCACCAAACAATTTCTCTTCCACGAGCTCACGCAAAGCACTGATAACTTTCTGGGCATCGGAACCTTCAGCCTTGATTTTTAGTTTGGTCCCACAAGTCGCAGCGAGCATACTCATCTGCATGATACTCTTGCCGTCCACCTCAGTTTCGTTATTGCTGACGGTAATATCACTTTTAAACTGGTTTGCAATATCAACAAACTGCATCGCGGGGCGCATATGAAGGCCATCCGCGTTTTTTATCTCAACTTCCGTTTCACAAACCACTTTTTCCAATGAATCCTGCTCTGCCTGCATCTTCAGGTCCCTTCGCCTTACGTTTGTAGATATACCTGAAGTTCTGCAAAATTGAGGTTAGGCACATATTATTTAAGAAAATCAGGTTTTTAGATTTTCTTAAATAATTAGCCAACTTCTTATTAGACAATAATTTACTGTTTGAAAAGAAAAAATCAAAAAACAATTTTTTCTTTTCAAAGTATGCCTAACCTCGATTTTGCAAAAGTCTTGATCTATATCACTACACTACAAAGACGAATTTTCATCGGCCTCTCTGAGAAGGTCTTCAACATGCTCGGCGCTTCGGCACTGCCTTAGAAACTTACGGAACTTCTCATGCTGCAAATGCCTGAAAATATTCTCCATCGCCTGTAAATGTTTGTCCGGCTCATCCACAGGACTGATTAAAAGTATTACCGAATAAACCGGCTGCTTGTCGAGAGCGGAAAAATCAATACCGGTACTGCTCAGTCCTATCGCGGCAATCACATCTTTAACTAATTTGTACTTCACATGAGGCACGGCAACGCCTTTACCCATCCCCGTGCTCGCTTCCTTCTCTCTTTTTATCACCGCCCTGGCAATCTCTTTGCACATGCCCTTTCCGAGTTTTCCGGCTTTATCAAGCGACGACACTATCTCTTCTATTGCACCGTCACGGTCGCTCATCTGCAGTTCCGGAACCGTTGCCTCAAAACAGACAAAATCTGCAAATTTCATCTTATCTGCCCAAAATCATACACAACGGCCTAACAGGCCAAATCAAAAACACATATCACAAAACCAACCTACTGCTCTGTCACAGATCAATTGATTGGTTGTCATTGCTGTCCCGCATCAATGTACGGGAAGCAAAGCTGAATGGGTGCGGAATGACAACCACTCAACCACACATGACAAACCGCTACGTCAGCTCTGTTAGCTCTGCGCTGCCTTTGTGTTTATCGTCTCGTTCCCTACCCTTTGTTCTTCTGAGCTGTCGTTCAAGCTTATGGACGGCCATATCAATGCAGCGGTAAGCATCTTCACCTGTTTCGGTGCCAACGAAAACTTTGCTGTGTTCGGCCCTTGCAATTATCTCCACGCTGGTACCACCGCCCTGATTGCCGTCTATAATCACTTCAATCTGATTTATACTATTGTAGTACTTGGGAAGCTTGGAAGTTTTTTCTTCTGCGTGACTTCTGATAGCTTCCGTTATTTCAATGTGCTTACCAGTGATTGTAAAAAGCAAGATTATTCTCCTTAACTATTTTCGGAAAGTAAAATCCATTTCTATTCATGATATTCCGAATCAGGCTTCGGTAAAGCAGCCAGTCCCTTCTTCTGACCCGGCGTAATAACCCCGCCGCTGACGGTAAATCTAAATGCTTCCTCTACTGTCATATCTAAATCTATGGTTTTGTTCCTCGGAACCATTATTATAAAGCCTGTAAAAGGTGTCGGGGAAGTGGGTATAAGAATAGTAAGAAATTCCTTTTTAACATTGTTCACGACCTTCTCAAGTCCGGAGCCTGTAACAAAACCTACAGACCATATACCCTTTCGGGGATACTCGACCGCAACGACTCTTGAGAAGGGTGGTCTTCCCTGCTCTTCCTGCGCAAACAAAAAATCAGTAACTTGTTTCACATAGGGGTAAACCTTCCTTAAAACGGGTGTGTTCATTATGAATTTTTCGACCATTCGCCATAGTGTCCTGCCCATGACACTGGCCAATAATGCGCCCACTACGCAAACAGCAACCAGAGCTATCAAAAAGCCGGCTATGGAGCCCCATCCATCAACCCAGAACTTGTTCCAAACCTGCTTGACGAGTTCATTACTTGGGTCGTCCCACTCAAGCCCCTTAACCAACATTGTCAAGCGAACCAGACCACGATTTATATGGACACTGATGTTGTTCTGGATGAACTTGTAGCCCCAGACAAATATCCCTATTGTCAGAATAGTCGGCAATAGTACGGCTAATCCACGAAAAAAGTAACTTTTAAACCGTCCCGCCATCGGATACTATTAAAAACAGCCCCTGATTATTATCAATTTATCGTTTTTTGTGCAACCAAAGCCGCTTACAACACGGCTTCTTACACAGAGCACCATATATTAAGTTATCGGCTTATCATAGTCAACAAAAAAGTCTTTCGGCAAATGTGCACCAATCAAATGTACCGCCGCCCCCGGCAGTGAAGCGAGCATCCATACTATCCGCTGGCACAAGGCCAGAGCTAACGCCGCCTCTGCTTCGACACCGGCATAACGGATAAAAAGGTAGGCGAGTGTACCTTCCACTACCACGGCACCGCCGACACTGACAGGCAGAGCCCCCAACACCCACGTCAGTGTGAAAAAAACATAGTAATATTTGAGGCTTGCGGTAATCCCAAGATTTTTCCCAAGAAACCAGAAACCTGTTATCGTTATAATCTGCATAAAAACAGTCAGCCCAAAGGCCGCAAGGATTGTCAGGGGTTTACTGCAGTAAATATAAACCGCATCTTTAAGCTTTTCAAACGCCCTGACGCTGTGGATTCGAATATGCAGCCAGGTCGCTCGCAGCAAAACCCTGCCCCGCCTGTGCAACAACAGTCCGCAAAAAACCGCCGCCAATACTCCAGCCACCCAAATAATACCTCCTTTGTATTCAGCGAGAAACTTAAAAGGCCCACTGCGGCCGGTAAAGGTTAGTGCATCCGCCTTGCCTCGCAGGAAAAGCACGTAGAAAAAAACCGCGATTATCAATGTGCTTAACAACCCAATAATCCGGTCAACAAATACACTCAAAACCGCTTCGAACTTTTTAGGCGTGTGTTTTGTAACGTACCAGGCACGAAGCAAATCACCCCCTACCGAACCCGGCATGAAGTTATTGTAAAAAAGACCTAAAAAAATCAGCCTTATGGCAGAAAATAAATTTATAAAGATAGATTGAGTTCTGAGAAGAAGCAACCAGCGGAAGCCTATCATAACCTGGCCAATGACAAAAATACCGAGTGCTGCAGCAAAAATCGCCAAATTCATTCGAGCAAAAATCGCCGTTAAATTGCTCCACCTCTGCCCACGAGATACCCACACTATGGCCCAAATGACACCAACCACAACCACCAAAATACGCATAAACAGGAAAACGTATTTACTTTTCTCAGTTTTCGCCTTGGGCATTGAAGTAGCTTGCCTTGAAAAAAACTTGTTTTCGAAGATAATAACGGGTAAAACTTATCTTGGCAAGATGATATTTGGTGAATAGTGAGTGGTGAGTATTTAACCATTTAACGAGATAGGAGACCAAACAAGTGGGTAAAAAACAAGACATCGAAGAGGGCGTGGAGTTTATTCCGAAATTCGATGCTAACGGCCTGATATCAGCTATAGCTCAGGACAGCCAGACCGGGCAGATATTAATGGTCGCTTATATGAATCGTCAGGCACTTGAGATGACAATCCAAACCGGCTATGCCACATACTTCAGCAGGTCGCGACAAAAACTATGGAAGAAAGGCGAGCAGAGCGGCCACGTCCAAAAAGTAGAACAGATACTGGTCGATTGCGACCAGGACTGCCTGATTCTAAAAGTAGCAGTCGATGCCGGCCAATGCCACGTTGGTTATCGGTCCTGTTTTTACCGCGCATTGATGAAGAACACAGACAAAAAGCTGAAATTTATCGCAGATAAGGTCTATAACCCCCAAAAAACCTACCGGAAGTAAAACTGAATTTCGGCGATGTGGTTGTGTATCTGCTTGCTACAAAGAAAGTTACTACATATGCGATTCAACAAACAAAAAAAAACGGGATAATCCGGAATTTTTCCTTGTTTTTAGAGCAATAATGTGGTATCTTATTACTTGTAAACAATAGACTTAGTGAGGAGTGTCAACATTTTTTTCTCTCATTTTTGAATCTTTATTCCTCACAGAGCGTCTGGTGTACGGAAAAAGTGTTTCAAAATCAAAAATTCTTTTTTCAGGAGGACTTAAATTATGAAAAGATTTAAACCAAAGGTATTGTTGGTTTGTGTGCTGACGTTACTGCTCGGTATGGCAAATCTCGCTGTGGGCGCTCCAGCCAATGATAACTGTGCGAACGCAACGTCGGTCGGTAACGTAACGAACCTGGCGTTCGACACTACATCGGCGACGTTCGATGGGCCCGGCTCCTGTGAGACCGCCCCGAACATCTGGTACGTCTATACCGCCACCCAGAGCGGTGGAGTCACCGTCAGCCTGTGCGGCAGCAGCTACGACACCGCGCTTGCCGTATATGATGGGGGCGATTGCCCCCCGAAGCAGGAGGACATGATTAGATGCAACGACGATTTCTGTGGCAAGCAGTCGGAGGTCGTCTTCTATGCTAACGCCGGCAGAGAGTACCTGATCGAGGTTGGAGGGTGGGGCTCCCACATGGGTCAGGGTGTACTGAATATCAGTTACGAGATGGTGCCGGATGGACGGCCCTCCAACGATGACTGTGATAACGCAATGTCGGTCGGTAACGTAACAAACCGGAGGTTCGACACCACTTTTGCGACGTTCGATGGTCCCGGCTACTGCATGGAGAGCCCAAACATCTGGTACACCTATTCTGCTGATTACACGGGTAGCGTCACTGTCAGCCTCTGTGGCAGCGACTACGACTCTAAGCTCGCCATTTATCACAATGGGTTTGGTTGGTACCCGGATGAGGACGACTTGATCGATTGCAATGACGACTTCTGCGGTACGGATGCCCAGATCACCTTTACAGCAATCGCCGGCAGCCATTATCTTATTGAGGTAGGGGCGTACAACGGCGAAGCCGGCCAGGGTGTGTTGAATATCAATTCCGGTTGGGGTTGGTGGCCCAGTGAGCCGCCCAACGACGACTGCTTTGATGCAACGCACGTCGGTAACGTAACGAACCTGCCGTTCGACACCACCAATGCGACGTTCGATGGTCCCGGCTACTATAATACCACCGACAACGTCTGGTACCGCTATACCGCTCCGTACACGTGTGATGTTACCGTCAGCCTGTGTGGCAGCAGCTACGACACCGTGCTCGTCGTCTATGACGGCTGGGATTGTAACCCGGCGTATGCGGACATGATCACACGCAACGACGACTTCTGTGGTCTGCAGTCTAAGGTCACCTTCGACGCAATCGCCGGCCATCACTACCTAATCGAGGTCGGGGGCGCCACCGACTCGGATCACGGTCCAGGTGTGCTGACAATCAACTGTCAGGGATGGCCTCCAACATTATCAAACGATAATTGTAATAATGCAAAGCCCATCGGCAACGTGACTGACCTGCCCTTTAACACCACCAACGCAACGTTCGATGGCCCCGATGACTGTGTGAAAAGCCCAAACATCTGGTACCGCTATACCGCTGTAAGCACAGGTGAGGTTACCGTCAGCTTGTGCGGCAGCAGCTACGACACAAAGCTCGCCGTCTATAGGGGAGTCAATTGCCCTCCGAGCCCAAGTGACCGAATCGAATGCAATGATGACTTCTGTGGTTGGCAGTCACAGATTACCTTTGCCGCAACCGCCGGCAGCCGGTACCTTTTCGATGTTGGCGGGTTCGGCTCCAGCACCGGTCAGGGTGTGATAAGTGTTATTTCTGAGGGAGTACCTCCAACAAAGGCATTAGACCTCGGTGATGCACCGGACAGCAGTAACAATTCCAGTAGAAACATGACCGCATATCCCAAGGGAGGCCCTTCAGGAGTGAGAGCATATTACCCCACTGTCTTCAACGATGCCAGTGGTGCCGGGCCTTATGGGCCGGTTCACTTAAATCCTCAGGCAGTGGCTTACTTAGGCAGCACTATTACTAATGAAGCCGAAGCTGACATGGGCCAGGATCAGGATGGCGTCAACAACATCGGTCCACAATCCAACTCACCGGACAGGGACCAGGGCGACGATGGTGTCATCTTCCCGTTAAATCTGGCACATTGTCGCTGGACAACATTTGACTATTTTGCCAACATTATCAACCCAGGTATCGGCCTTTGGGTCAATGTCTGGTGTGACTGGAACCGTGATGGCGACTGGGACGACGACAGCAGCACAGACTCAACTCTTGTCTGTCCCAAGGGTCTTGTATCAGAGTGGGCAGTGCAGAATCAGTATCTTTTCAATCTGGCAGCCGGATTACATCAGATCACCACACCGGCGTTCCTGTCCTGCCATCCGAAGAATACTCCCGAGGAGATATGGATGAGGATTACTCTTTCTGAGCAGCCCTGGACGAGCGGCAGTAATCCCGGCACGAGAGGCAATGGCGGTTCCGGCCCAAAGACGGGATACGAGTACGGTGAAACGGAAGATTACTACTTCACTCCTAAGACAACCTACACGGCATGCGAGGATTTCAACGGCGATGGGGTAATTAACCTCGCAGACCTGGCAACTTTCACTACCGATTGGCTTGAGAACTGTCCGCAGTAATTTTGTGGAATATCTGAATTTACGCAAACCAAGGCTGTGAGTGAAAATCACTCACAGCCTTTCTTCTTTGGTGCCCAGCCCCGGCCTGTACTAATAGAACTTATGTTCAGGTTGTTTCTCGAGCTTAGCTACGGTCGTCAGAAGTCTAAATGAATCTATTCTTTCAGAAAAAATTGCGAGCTAAAGCTCATCCTACAACTGGCTTATCCTGATAATAATTTTGCTGCTTCTTTAGCGAAATAGGTAATAACAATATCTGCTCCTGCTCGTTTGATTGCTGTAAGGACTTCTAACATTGTTGCCTTTCCATCTAAGAGTTCTGCGGCGGCGGAACTCTTTACCATCATATATTCGCCGCTGACGTTGTAGGCGGCGAGCGGACAATCAAAACGCTGCCGTGCTCGATATATAATGTCGAGGTAGGCAAGGGCTGGCTTTACCATTACAATATCAGCACCTTCTTCTATATCGAGTGCAATCTCGGCCATCGCCTGGTCGGCACCGGCGGCAGGATCCATCTGATAGGTCCTGCGGTCGCCGAAGGCGGGGGCAGATTCGGCAGCCTCTCTGAACGGCCCATAGAAAGCAGAAGCATACTTTGCCGCGTAAGACATAATCGCCACGTTCTCAAAATCGTTTTCTTCGAGCGCTTCACGAATGTACCCGACCCGGCCATCCATCATATCCGAAGGAGCAACTATATCGGCACCGGCCTGGGCGTGTGAAAGGGCCACCTTTGCCAATAGTTCGCAGGTTTGGTCGTTATCGATTTTGCCGTCTTTGATGATGCCGCAATGGCCGTGGTCGGTGTACTCGCAAAGGCAAACGTCGGTAATAACCAGAAGCTGCGGTGCCGCTTTTTTGATTTCTTTGATAGAGCGCTGCACAACGCCGTCTTCGGCCCAGGCCTGTGAGCCGATATCATCTTTCTTGCCCGGCAGACCGAAAAGCAGAACCGCAGGTATATCCAAAGAGGCCACTTCAGCAGCTTCGGCCGCGATTGTATCCGGTGAGAAATGGAAACAATCGGTCATTGACTTGATAGGCTGTTTGAGACCTTTGCCTTCCCGAACAAATAACGGATAAACCAAATCATCGACGCTCAAAGAGGTTTGACGCACCAGTCTTCGCATAGAATCACTGCTGCGCAGCCTTCGCATTCTGATTTTTGGAAAAGACATAATTAGCTCCTTCGGAGAAACTCGAAATTCGAATTTCTATATAGTTCCTGTTGCGGAAACAGTATTTGTCATTCCCGCCCCGCATCGTGTGCGGGATAAACTCCAGCGGGAATCCAGCTTTTTCGCTCTGGACCCCTGCTCCTTCGACTTCGCTCAGGACAGGTTTCGCAGGGGTGACATCGTCGATTTTTGTTTTCCGCAACAGATACTAAATACGAAACAATATCTAAATTCAAATGTCCAAAACCAAGATATTTATCTTCTATACGTTTGCTCTATTGCATCAAGTAAGCCATCAAGGGTGTGGTCTTCGGCTGTTACATCAATCCTTACACCGAGCGTTTTCAACCGTTCGGAAGTTACCGGGCCAATCGATGCAACTTTTACGTTACCTGAATTAACCAGGTCGCTGCGGATTTGCTCAAAAAATCCATTTACCGAAGAAGGACTTGCAAAGGTCAGCCAGTCAATCCGGCCATTGCTGATTTCTTCAATTAGCCAGGTGCATTGGCTTTTTTCTTCTACGGCTGTATAAACAGCTACATCCTGAACTTCGGCTCCGCCTTTGTCCAACAGCTCAACAAGCTCGTTTGAAGCAATCTTTGAGCGTAAAAGCAAGACCTTTTTGCTTCGCAAGTTTGTATAGGCGATTAATTGTTTGCCGAGCTCCTTACCGGTAAAAACGCTCGGGACAAAATCCGCTTTTATGCCGAAGTCGCTGAGCTTAGCTGCGGTTCCGTTACCTATTGCGGCAATCTTGGCCGAGCCGAAGACTCTGGCATCCTTGCCTAAGCCCTGTACAGTTTCAAAGAATATAGTTACGCCGTTGCCGCTTGTAAAGATTATCCAATCGTACTCGGTGATTTTTGCGAGCGTCCTTACGAACTCGTTTTTGTGCGTTAGAGGCCTGATTTCTATTGTTGGGAAATCTATCGGGTTACCGCCGCGGTCAATTATTTTAGCTGCGAAACCGGCATTGCCGGCAGTGTCCCGGGTTACAACAATATTTTTGCCAAACAATGGCTTTTTCATAAACCAGTTCAACTGTGCGTTACTGTCCGCAGCGGCACCGATAACGATAATCGCCGGCGGCTCGATCCCCTGCTGCTTACAGTTTTCGCTTATATTGCTTAGCGCAGCTTTTACAACTCTCTGAGCTGGGAAAGTAGCATCAGCAATTACAGCCGTCGGTGTATCGGCTCCCATACCATTTTCCATTAGTCGTTCAGCAATAAAGCTTAGATTGCCGATGCCCATATAGAAAACGATGGTGCCGCTGAATTTTGCAAGTAAGCTCCAGTCAATATTGCTCTTTTGCTTGCCCTGTTTCTCCTGGCCGGTTACAAAAACCACCTGCGAGCTGTATTCTCTGTCGGTCAGCATGATGCCGGCATAGGCAGCGACGGCGATACCGGCGGTTATGCCAGGTACTATTTCAAACCCGATGCCGTGTTCGATAAGAACAGCAAGCTCCTCGGCAACTCTGCCGAAGATACAGGGGTCGCCGCCCTTTAACCGTACAACCGTTCGGCTACTGGAGGCCTTTTCGAGCAGCAGCTTGTTAATTTCTTCCTGCGTAACCGAAGCGCCGCCGATGCGTTTGGGCACATGGATAATCTCGGCGTCGGCGCGGGCAAATCTCAGCAAAGCAGGATTGGCTAACTTATCGTAAATTATACAATCTGCTTTTTTTAGAACCTCAGCGCCGTGAACGGTAATCAAATCCGCCCTGCCCGGGCCGGCTCCAACAAGATATACAAAACCTTTTTCCATAGCATCAACTAACGTACAGCATAGGGTTTAGTGTGATGCTAAGATAACAAAAATCCGCAAAGAAAACCACTGATTTTGTTAACCAAAGTTTTCACGGATTGGTTATTTGAACTGCAAAATGTCGAATAGAGAATATCCAATTACGAAGTGGGATTCCTTCGGAATTGACTCATTCGACTACGCCGGCATGACAAAGAGGAGAGATTGCCACGCTCGGCTTCGCCTCGCTCGCAATGACCCCGCACCAATTTACCCCCGCTAAAGAAATGCGAGGGCGGGCGGCAGTAGTCTAATTGGTGCGGGGCAGGCGTACATTCCTGCTCCCCTATCAGGTCGAGGACAAGTTTCGCATGAATGAACTGCGGAGCTATATATTGTTGATTATTGGCCTGTGTATACGCAGACTCCGACCCGAGGTGAGTTAACTACAGGCAGAAGCATCACCTCGCCGCACTTGTGTTCGGCAGCACACTCATTGCAAAGCCATCCCTCGCCCGACCAAATACATTCGGTACACACATGAGCAGCCACTTTGCCGCAGGATATACAGGGGTACGAGGGAGGTTCATTTCTGGCCAAAACTGCGATGGATTCGTCCTTAATTTGTTTTTGCTCTTGCGAGACAACCCTCATCGCCAGGTGCGTAGTAGAGCCGAAGTCGTACTTATAGTTAAACTTCATCCCGGGACTAAGAATTTCATTCAACCTGGCCTCCATGCTTTCGTCATCAAATTCTGCCATTGGTGCCACCGAGTAGGTTTTGCCCTCAATCGTAAATGCGCTCATGTGGCCACAGCACTCCAGCCAGATTCGTCTAAGAAAATCGTCCAGAACATCGAGCGTTGCATCAGCAGGAATCTCAAGATGCATCCAATAATCGGATGAGTAGCGTGCTTCAACCACAAGATGAAAGACTTCTGCTTTCCGCGGGCTTCGGACGGGAGATGACGTCTCGATATTTTCATCTTTTTGTTTGCACGATTTGAGGTGTTTGGTCATCGCTGACTTGCTGAAAGTGCCTCCGCACAAATGGCACTGCCCTTTTGACATTTGCCTTGTCATTTATCGAACCTCCATTACAATATACCATTCATCTCTTTTATGAAAAGCTGATAACCCCCAAATGAATTTAGGGATTAAATATTTTTCGATTGTAATATATTCTAAGCACAGCATATACAAACATCAACTCCAAACTGCACCGAAATCGAATTAAGTAGCACAATGCCTTTTTGAAAATCCTTGCAAATAATATACATTTGGCCATAATCACACGTGTTGAGTTTGAACAAGACTTTTGCAAAATCGGAAAAGCTGATTTTCTTAAATAATATATGCCTAAACTAAATTTTGCAAAACTTCAGTTTAAAATAGGCATAAAGGTAACCTGATGAATAAGTTCAGACGAGCTGTAATGTGGGTTGGGCTGACGCTGATTATACTATTGCTTTTCCTGTCTATCTATGGAGCATTTATCGGCGCTGAGCGGGCAAAGAGCTTCTTTAACCGCCTGCCATTGGTGGTTTTCTGGTCAGCTTTTCTGCTGCTGCTGATTGTAGGACTTGTGGTGTTTCGTCGATTGGTCCGGGTGCCCGGCCTGTTATTAATACACTCAGGCTGTGTTTTTATTCTTGCAGGGGCTATATGGAGCTCAGAGCCCGGGCATAAACTCCAGAAAAAACTGTTCGGAATCGACAAAATTACGACTGGGCAAATGAGAATTTATGAAGGACACTCAGACAACCGCGTTATATTAGAAGACAATAAACAGATAAAGGAGCTGCCTTTCTCGGTAGAACTCAAAGACTTCCAAATAGAATATTACAAGCCGGCGTTCCTGTATATCCAAACCAGAGACGGCCAAGGCTGGAGAATACCTGTCGAAATCGATACCGAATTTCCTTTAGGCCCTGAGTTCGGCACGGTAAAAATCCTAAGGGCGTTCGAGAATTTCAAAATCACAATCGAGGGCGAAAACAGAAAAATTATCGACGACCCACAGCACGGCTTTAATCCGGCATTAGAGGTCCAGTTTACATCCCCTGAGGGTCAGGTAACTAATAGATACGTTTTCGAGCGATTTCCCGGACATTCTCACAGTGAAGACAAATTTCTGCTGAGCTATCGCAGAGTTATTAGTGATTACGTAAGCCGGCTCCGGATAACTAAAGACAACAAGGTTGTTGCTGAAAAGGACATCGAAGTAAATCATCCTCTTAGCTTCGGCGGATACCATTTCTACCAACATTTTTACGACACCGAGGCTGGCCAATACACTGTTCTTATGGTCGTTTCCAATGCGGGCCTGGCTGTGGTCTATGCCGGCTACTGGATGCTCTGTGTCGGTGTCTTCTGGCACATGTGGCTACGACATATAGTTGAAAAGAGAACCAAAAAACACATAAATGGAAATTAAATACACAATTCAGGGTTTACTGATTTACATTGCCATCGCCGCATACTTGAGTGCGTTCGTAACGAGCCTGCTGCGCCGCGCAAAAACCGGACACATCTTATACCTGTTCGGCTTTGTGGCAGCAGTTTTGGCTTTTGGCTATCGATGGTATCATGTTCGTCACGTGCCGCTGCAGAATCTCTTTGAGGTATTCCTGTGCTTGAGTATGATTATTTATCCAGCTTCTTGGTTTTGCCGGCGTATCCTGCGGGTAGGAGGCTACTGCGCCGATATGCTTATAGGTGCTATAGTTCTTTTTCCGGCCGGCTTTATCCTTAACGCACAGCCGCAGCGACTGCCGCCGGCTCTGCAAAGCTGGCTGTTTACGCCCCACGTTGCTGTCTATATGCTATCGTACATCTTTATGGCAAAAGCGACTTTCCAGGCCATTTCGCAATTAGCCGGCAGGCAGCACCAATTTTCAAGGTCGGGCGGTAGTTGCCAGCAAAAGGACGAATCAAACCAGAGGAGCGAAAATTGGTGCAGCCCTAACCCAAACGAAAATCTCCTACCGCCTGAGCAGGCAACTTATAGTATAATCTGCATCGGTTTTCCCCTGCTGACACTCGGGCTTATCCTCGGCAGTTACTGGGGCAAAAAGGCCTGGGGCGATTACTGGGGCTGGGACCCTAAAGAACTGTGGGGGCTGGTATCCTGGCTGGTCTATGTCGGGTATTTCCATTTTCGCTATATGTTCGGAAAAAAATATCCGCGGATTAACAGTATCTGGGCGATTGCGGGAATGGTTGTTATCATTGTAACCTTGCTCTGGGTAAACCTATCAAGACTTTTCCCCGGCTTGCATAGCTACGCAATTTGATGTCGGATATATCAATTTTAAGTTAATAAAATCAGTGAAGTTTATCTTATTACAAGATATATAAATCGAAAAAATGTTTCAGATCAAGGAGACCAAACGATGGTACAAAAAGGTAGAATTACATTACTGTTCGTTGCCCTGTTATTTGTCGTTGGATGTGAACAAGCAGCTAAAGATAGTGTGGTAACGATTGCAGAAAATAGTGTGGCGAAAACCGTCATCGTAATTGCCGAGGACGCCGCCGAGCCCGAACATCACGCCGCCGCCGAATTGGCCGACTTTCTGGAGCAGATAACCGGCGCAGAATTTGAAGTTGTCAGCCCCCCTGCCGTCGGCAGGCCTCGTCTGCTGGTTGGTACTAAAGCTGCTAAATTGGCCGAGCCTGATTTCACCGTTGAGGGACTTGGTACCGATGGCATAATCATCCGCAGTGTTGGAAACGACCTCATCTTAGCCGGCGGCTATCCACGCGGGACCTTGTATGCGGTTTATACCTTTCTCGAAGACGAACTTGGCTGCCGGTGGTGGTCCTCGACCGAAAGCACCATACCAAATAAGCCGACACTTAACGTGGCCAAGCTCGATGTCCGTTATGTGCCGGTTCTGGAATACCGCGAGCCGTACTGGTTTGACGCCTTTGATGGTGACTGGGCTGTGCGCAATAAATCTAATGGGAACCGTCCCCGGCTGGATGAAAAACGCGGCGGTAAACATACCTACGAAGGATTTGTGCACACGTTTAATCGGTTAATCCCTCCGGATAAATACTTCAAAGACCATCCCGAATGGTTCAGTGATATCAAAGGTAAGCGTACCTATGAGCGCGCTCAACTGTGCCTGACGAATGAAGAAATGCGCGAGGAGCTTGTTAAGAACCTCAAAGCCCGTCTTCGTGCAAATCCAGCCGCCACTATTGCTTCGGTCTCGCAGAACGATTGGCGCGGGAACTGCCAATGCAGCCGTTGCGCCGCTATCGAAAAAGAAGAAGGCAGCCCCGCCGGACTGATGCTGCGCTTTGTCAATGCGGTCGCGGCTGATATCGAAGAGGAATTTCCACAGGTGGCCATCAGCACGTTAGCTTATCAGTACACCCGAAAGCCGCCAAGAATTACAAAACCGAGACATAATGTAATTGTACGGCTATGCAGTATTGAGTGTTCGTTTTGTAAACCACTGGCCGACGAGCGGAACAAAGAATTCCGCGATGATATTGTCGGCTGGTCGAAGATATGCAACCGACTTTACATCTGGGACTACACTACGAATTTCAGGCATCACATAATGCCGCATCCGAACCTGCGCGTGCTGGGGCCGAATGTAAAGTTCTTCGCCGACCATAATGTCAAAGGTATCTTTGAGCAGGGTGCTTACACCACGAACGGCGCCGAGATGGCCGAGCTCCGGGCCTGGGTGCTGGCTAAGCTGTTGTGGGACCCAACGCGGGATGGGCAAGAACTAATTGACGAATTCATCGCCGGCTATTACTGCCTTGCCGGCCCTTATATCAAGGCTTATTTGAAAGTTACGCATGATGCGGTCGAAGCCAGCGAAGACTGGCTGGGCTGCTTCGAAAAGCAGACCGCTAAATTCCTTTCCTTCGAGACGCTCAGTGAAGGCTGGGCACATCTGAAGGCTGCCGAAGCGGCAGTTAAGGATGACACCGACCTGCTGTTTCGCGTTCAGGTTGCGCAGTTACCGACGATGTACACCTTTATGATGCGCTGGGACGAGATGCGAGAAAAGGCCGAAGCCAGCGGTGCCGCTTGGCCTATGCCGGAGTCTATCCAGGATACTTTTGAGCAGTTTATGAAAATCGCCAGGAAAAAGAACGTCACCCGCCTTAACGAATGGAATCCGGGTTTCGGAGCACTTGAAGAAGCGCTCGAGCGAGCCAAGAAGTAATCGCCCTGTTATAACATCATTCAATAAACAAGTTTAAGATTTGGCGCCGGTTATCCTGTGGGCAAAAGGAATAATACCTTAGGAAATCCTATTTTCTGCGCACATTTTGGGGGTGCAATTACACTATAATAATGGAAGCTGATATCAGTTAATTCTTGTGAATTGGTGGATTTGTTTTGAATCCGAATTCAGAAACACAATTAGTCCAAGCTGCCCAGAATGGCCATCTGGAAAGCTTCGGTGCTCTCTACGAACGTTATCACAGCTCGATGGTCGCACTGGCTTACTCGATGCTGGCCGACAGAGAACTGGCAGAGGACGCTGCACAGGAAGCATTTGCTATAGCCTGTCGTGACCTAAGGAGTTTGAAAAGTAAAGAAAGATTCGCAGCCTGGCTGGCCGGCATTTGCAGGAATGTTACAAGGCAGATGCTCAGGTCAAAAGGCAGACAAGTTGCTGTGAGTGTTCGAGGGCGTGCCGGAAATGTAAACATCGAAGAACACCGCAGGGATGCGATTCGTGAAGCTGTTTTACAATTACGGCCTGCCGAGCGAGAGCTAATAGTTTTACGATACTACGACAACTCACCTTACGAGCAGATAGCGCAGGTTTTGGACATCTCGCCACAGGCCGTGAACGGCAGGCTGGTCAGAGCAAAACGTAAGATTGCAAAGTATTTGAAACGAAACGGTTTTACGGGAGATGATTATGAAACGTCCTGAAAACGATAAATTGCTCGATGAGGCGTTGAGCGAAACAATCGGCTCGAAAAAATCACGGACGGATTTCGAAGAGTGGAAGCAAAAGCACCCGGAAGCCGTTGAGATGTTAACCTCGCGGGCAGGCCGACAACCATCGGCTGAGATACGCCCGCTCAGTATAAGGAGAATTATTATGAAAAGTCCAATTACAAAATTAGCAGCTGCGGTGGTGATCATCGTCGGTGTAGGTTTGGGTGGCTTGTTGTTCCACTCGAGCAGCCAAATCACGTGGGCGGACGTCTTAGAGCAGATGAGGAATGTCAAGACAGTAACATACCTCCTCATAGAACAATCAGCGGACCCATCATCAGACAAGCCTGACAGCTTCCGGACAGATGATAGAAGCAGAGTATTAAAAGACCAAGCTCAAGCGATGTGGCTATGGGAAGGTTTTATGAGATTTACAGCCGATCAGGTCAAGACAGTGGGCACAGAACAGCTCGATGGGGTGGAAACCATACTGTTTGCCGCGCCGATAAATGTAGTAGTGGGCTCAGGGACATCCTTTACAGGTAGGGCCCATGTATGGGTTGATTCTCAAAGCGCAATTCCGCTTCGTTTGATCATCGAATATACAGACGACAATGGCATACGCCATAGAGAGGTCTTGAAAGACATACAGTGGGAGATGACCGACGTGGAGTAAGGAACCCTTGGAAAATACTATCCGAGCAACTGTTCTATACTCGCATGATCAGACGGATAAGGTAGGACGAGTTTGGCGTACTTAAATAGGGAAAATGTTACCATGGATAAGTTAGCTGAACTTGAAAAGATGCAATTGGAAGAGTAGATAAAGCAATATGGAAAAAATGGCCGAGGCAGTTGGCTCGGCCTTTTTTGTGCGCTTTTCGAAGGGAAATATGGGCTTTAGGGTTAGTACCATCGAAAAACAAAAGAAAAAATTACCTTCGTTTATGTAAAAATATGCGGCTCAATCGTTATTATATATAGACGATTCGTCAGTTTGAAAGCAATTAGGCAGGCCTGAAATGCTGGAAGACAAGCTGCTTGTTTTGAAATGCAGGCGCGGTAGCAGGGACGCGATGTGCAGGGTCTATGAAAAGTACAAAGATTACCTGCTTACGTTGGCAAAAGGGCTTTTGGGTGAGCGGGCAGCGGCCGAGGATGTTGTGCACGACGTTTTTGTCTCCTTTGCGCGGTCGGCCGGGCAGCTTCAACTCACAGGAAGCCTGAGAGGCTACTTAGCAACATGCGTGAGTAATCGTGTACGAGACAAAATACGGGTAAAGACACGACAAGCCGAAGCTCTGGACTCAGTGAATCCAATCATCTGGGGTTCGGACAATCCGGAGCAACGCGTAATAGAAAGAGAGGAATTAATGCGACTGAGACAGGCTCTGAGCCAGATTCCTTATGAGCAGCGGGAAGCAGTAATGCTGCATCTTAAAAGCGGGATGAAATTCAGGGAAATAGCTAAGCTGCAAGGCGTCTCAGTCAGTACGATTCACGGCCGGTATCGTTACGGATTGGATAAACTAAAGTCACTGCTGAATAGTGAGGTTGAAAAATGAGACCAGCAGATAACATAGAAAGGTTGATTAAGAATCTATCAGATAGAACTAGTGCCCAGATGGATGAGCGAGTGCTTGGAGACGTGCTGCGTGCACTGGAAGAATCCGAAAAGACATCGGCTCTAACACAGCCAAAGATAAGGAGAACAATTATGAAAAGTCCAATTGTAAAATTAGCCGCCGCGGCGGTGATAATAGTAGCCGTCGTGCTGTCAATAAATGTTTTTGATAAATCAATCGGCACGGCATACGCGATTGAACAGACTATTGAGGCCAATCGTGGTCTACGGTTCATTCATCTAAAATGTGAGCCGGCAGGAACGGGCGTGGAAGAGATATGGGCCCAATTCGATGATAACAGGGAACTTCTGCGTTTGCGTATGAATTTTCCAAACACGATGGATGGACCCAAAGACGTGGTTTGGCAGGAAGGAAAAGCCGAAGTCTGGTTTAAGGCAAAGAAAGAAATAGCAGTACTCAGAGAGAAGAATATACTTGCTCAATTGAAAATGTCATATAAAAGCTTTGACCCAAAGTTAATCGGTGAGCAACTTTTTCACGTTCAAGCGGATGAAAAAAAGCAGATTGAAATACAGGAATCTCGATCTAAGAACGAATCGATTACTATAACCTGGACTCGGAACGGCTTTCGGACGGTATACAAGGTGGACCCTGAAACCAAGCTCTTGCAACAATTTGAAAAGTATGAGCTAAAGGATGGAGAATATAAGTTTTTGGGGCGTACTAAGTACCTTGATTACAATCAACCTGTTGATCCTGAAATTTTCGTTTTGAATCCTCCAGCAGAAGTGGTGCGTGTAGATCAGACAACTCAGGAAGTCGGCATGGCAAAGGGAGAATTAAGTGAAGAGGAGATTGCTGTGGAAGTGGCCCGTCAGTTCCTTGAGGCCCTGATTGACCAGGACTATGCCAAGGCAGGCAAACTCATCGCAAACGTACCAGCGGAATGGGTAAAACAGCAGCCTTTTGGAAAAACAAAGTATATCCGCATTATTTCCATTGGTAAGCCTGTACCATATACAAAGACTGGCAGCCTTCGCGTACCTTGCAAAGTAGAAATCGAAAAGGATGGCAAGATAACTGTCCAATCTATTGCGCCATGCATCCGACAAGTATATGGTCAACCGGAACGTAGGCAGATTATTGACGTGTTTTGAAAAAGGCTGTCTGATAATTATCTCAGCACTTGCATTATAAAAAGGCTGGGCTTTTCTGCTCGGCCTTTTTTGTGCGCGTATTTATACCACTCATAGAAACCGAGCCAACAGTGCTTTTTTAAGGTCAAAAATTGATTTTTTGTAGCATTTGGCAAAAAAATCTGTCACCAGCGTTTTCTGATTGTCGTAATTCAAAGAAGATTTTATTATAGTGGAATCAAAAGACGGATACGTGTTTCAGTAAGTTCCACAGGGAAATGTCAAATTAGACAATTGGAGATGTTTGAGATGGTTGCACTACATGAAGCTGAGCAATTAAGCAGAGATATGGGGAACGAATTATTAGGCAGGATGCCCTGGGGCACACATATTTGCCTGTTTTATGAGACCAAAGAGGATTTGATTGAGGTCCTGGTGCCATACTTCAAGGCAGGATTAAAGAACAATGAATTTTGTATGTGGATTACCTGCGAGACTTTCAATCAAAACCAAGCCGAAAACGCGATGAAAAAGGCTGTGCCTAATTTTGACTGGTACCTGGAAAAAGGACAAATTGAAATCCTTGCGCACCGCAACTGGTACCTTGACGAAGGCCGTTTCGATGCGCAACGAGTTTTAGACCGAGCAGTCGAGAAGCTAAATAGAGCCTTGACCAATGGCTATGCCGGGATAAGGGTGGCAGGCGATACGGCGTGGTTGCAAAAAGGGACTTGGCGAAATTTCGCTGATTATGAGCACATGGTAAATGAGAGTATCGGTAAGTATCAGATGCTTGCTATTTGTACGTACCGACTTGATAAATGCAAAGCACCTGAAATCATTGATGTCGTGAACAACCATCAACTGGGTCTTATACGACAGGATGGGCAGTGGACACTTACTAAAAATGCCGAACACAAACGGGCTGAGGAGAAGTTTCTTGAATACCAGGCGCAGCTCAAGTCTTTGGTATCGGAACTTTCGCTGACTGATGGGCACGAAAGGCACCGCATTGCCTCAGAGCTGAATGACCGCATCAGCCAGTCTCTGGCGGCCTCGAAGCTCAAATTAGAGATGCTTCGCCAATCCGTGACCGGAAAAGAGCTTCGCAAGGCCTTGAACGAAATCTGTGGCTCGTTAGGTGGGATGATTACGGACACAACATCACTGGCATCTGACTTGAGTTATCCTGTACTATACGAGCTTGGTTTTGAGATAGCAGTGGCTGGGTTGCTTTCCGAGGAAATCGAGAAAAAGCACGGAATAAAAACTGAGTTTATAGATGATGGGCAGATTAAGCCCTTAGACGATGATGTTCGGTTACTTATGTTTCACAATGTGCAGGAGCTGTTGAACAACATCGCTAAGCATTCACAGGCAACTAAGGTAATAGCGTCTATCGATCGAGCAGGCACCGGGATACGCGTCACTATCGAAGATGACGGAGTAGGTTTCGACCCTGCTGAAGCGATGTCACAAGCGGTGGCGCGGTCAAAGTTTGGACTTTTTGGTATTCGTACGAAATTAGCACATTTGGGGGGACACCTTGAGATTGAATCGGCGCCAGGCTGTGGATGCAAGGTTACTATCATAGCCCCGCTGAAGCGATAAAAGACCGGATAAATAATAAGGTTCCCATAACATAATTCAATTGTCTGTCTAAAAAAGAGCAGAAAAATGCAACGACACAAATTGGCTTTATTGGCTGCGGTTTGTTTTATTGCTGCCGCCCCTGCCGATTTGCTTAGCAAGAGCGAAGCAGCAGGTGTCGTTTCCGGTGAGCTGAAAAAGTGGCACAAAGTTTCGCTGACATTCACAGGGCCTCAGACAGGCGAAAATGCCGAGCCAAATCCCTTTCTCGATTATCGCCTGAACGTTACGTTCTCTAAAGGAGAAAAACGATATATTGTCCCCGGATACTACGCCGCTGACGGCGATGCCGCCCAAACCGGTGCGACGGCGGGCAATAAATGGCGAGTGCATTTTGTGCCTGATGAAACAGGAAAATGGTCTTATACCGCATCTTTCCGTACCGGGGCAAATATTGCTACCAGTAATGAGCCTGGCTCAGCTATAGCCTTCGACGGTGTCAAAGGAACATTTTCCGTTGCTGCGACAGACAAAAAAGGCCGAGACCACCGAGCCAAAGGGCTGCTTAAGTACGTAGGCATTCGATATCTGCAATTTGCCGAGACAGGAGAATATTTTCTAAAAGGCGGGGCCGACAGCCCTGAAAACTTCCTTGGCTACGCCGATTTCGATAATACATACGACTCCGGCGAACTAAAACGCGAAGGCGAAGCCGCAGGTGGAAAATTTCTACATCGCTACGGCCCGCACGTAAAGGACTGGCGCTCCGGCGACCCAACCTGGAAGGACGGAAAAGGCAAGGGCATCATCGGTGCCTTAAATTACCTGGCCTCCAAAGGTATGAACAGCGTTTATTTTATACCATATAACATTGACGGCGGCGACGGCAAAGATGTATGGCCCTGGACGGAACCCGGTGAAAAATTCCGGTTCGACTGCAGCAAGCTCGACCAGTGGGAGATTGTATTTTCGCGTATGGACAAATTGGGCCTGATGCTCCATATCATTACCCAGGAGCAGGAAAACGACCAGGGTCTTGACGGCGGTGAGCTCGGCCCACAGCGTAAGCTCTATTACCGCGAGCTTATTGCCCGCTTCGGGCATCACCTTGCCTTAGTCTGGAACCTCGGCGAGGAAAACACCAATACCTTCGCCCAGCGCAAGGCATTTTGCCGATACATAAAAGACCTCGACCCTTACGACCACCCAATCGTCTGCCATACTTTTCCGGGCAGGCATGATGAGATCTATAATCCTCTATTGGGATACGAATATTTTGACGGGCCTTCTCTGCAGACCAACGACACCCACAACCAGACACTCACTCGGCTCGACCGTTCCGCTTCCGCGGGCCGAGAGTGGTTTGTTTGTCTGGATGAGATTGGCCCGGCCCACACAGGTGTAAAGCCGGACAAGGACGATTACCAGCACGATGAGGTGCGCAAGAAACATTTATGGGGTAATCTGATGGCCGGGGGCGCCGGCGTCGAATGGTATTTCGGCTATAAATTCGCCCACAACGACCTCAATTGCGAGGATTGGCGCAGCAGAGAGCATATGTGGGACATGACCCGATACGCTTTGGATTTTTTCCGCAGGAACCTGCCCTTTAGCCAAATGACCCACCACGACGAGCTAACTTCCGCCAAGGATGATTATTGCTTTGCCGAAACGGATCGAATATACACAATATATCTGCCGAACGGGGGTACAACGAATCTCGATTTGGGCAATAACTCTGCAACCTTCAGCGTACAGTGGTACAATCCGCGTACCGGCGGCAAGCTGCAAAAAGGCACCATAGCCGAGATAACCGGCCCCGGCTCAGCCGCCATCGGCCATCCACCCGATGAGACAGACAAAGACTGGGTGGCGCTTATAAAACTGAAATAAGCCTAACGCGCCAGAGTCGCGATTTCCTCTGCGCTTAGAGCTTATCCGAATAACCGGGTCGTTATGAGGCCGAGCGGAAAGTTCGAGACCAAGGCGGCAGGCCAAAAAGGCTCGCCAGGCGTGGTTTGCTCCACGTTGAGAACATTTTTTCACCGACAACGCAGGCATCGGGCTTTGCAGCCGGCCGCAATAGAGCGGGTTATTCAGATAGGCTCTTAGTACCCGGTTGTAGATACGAACGTCATCAATCAGGCCGGACCAAAAGGTGGCTAATCCGCCGTAGCTTTAGCGAGGGCGGAAGCATCCGGCATCGAGACACCATTCACACATTTACACATCCACTCATCTACCTTCCGCCTTCTATTCTTTTTCCTGATAACCTGCACCCTTAACCCCTGATACCCTGATTACCTGATAAGCTACCCCAACCATTCTGACCAACTACTCCCCACCTCACTATATATGGCCACTCCCCACCCCACACACTGCAACGGCTGATAATATTTTAGAAGACGATAAAAACACCCATATTCCCCATTTTAACAAAATGTTAATTTGAAAAAAGCGCCAATTTTTACTCTTTTTTTGACCAAAAAGCACGCATTTTGGGAATTTATGACCAATTTATGTCAATTTACGCTCATCTTTTGACGTTTTTATCTTGCTTATACTGCTATACTGCGAATCTGATTTTTAAAAAGTTGTCTATGGGCACAGAACTTTCAGCAATTTTTTCTTAAATAAAGCGTTTTATAGTTGAAATATAGGGCAAAATCTTCTTGGTTTTTTGATTATGTTAGTGTAAAATATGGATGGAAGTGCTCGTTTCAGGTTTTGCATAGGACAAAGCATATTATTTTCTGATGAGGGCCATAAGATGAAAAGGTTATTTTATGGGATTTTGGGAATCTCAGCGTTGATAGCTTGTGTATGTTTGGCTGCACCTGAGCCGGCTATTGTGCCTACTCCGGGTCAATGGACAGTGGATGTGAAATTTACTCATCCCCAGCAAATTGTCCTGCCCACGCGGGCTGATATTCAGCCGATGCGGTTCTGGTACGTGATAATAACACTTACCAACAATACAGATGACGATGTTGGTTTTTATCCTAAGTGCGACCTGATGACCGACACCTTTCAAATTACACCGGCAAGTAAAGCTGTGACGCCGGCGATTTTTGAGCAAATCAAAAAGCGTCACAAAAGCAGATACCCATTTCTTGAGCCGTTGGCAAAGGCCGGCAATAGGATACTTCAGGGCGAGGATAACACAAAAGATATCGCCGTTATATGGCCTGATTTCGATGTGAAAGCCAAGAATATAAAAATATTTATAGCAGGTCTGAGCAATGAGACGGTTGCCATTGACCATCCTGTGGAAAAAGACCAGAGCGGCTTGCCAATTAAGGTTTTTTTGCGAAAGACCCTCGAATTAAGTTACGCCTTCAAAGGCGATCCTGCTCTAAGGTCCGGTGCCGGCTTAACTTACAAAGGAAAACGCTGGATTATGAGATAGGCTTTCGCGCCTCGTATTTCGCAGCTCGCGTTTCCGACCTAACATATCATATCTTGCATTTCTTATTTCGTATCTCTTTAAGGAAATCTGCGCGAGATTAAGTTAAAATAAGCAATTCATGCAAATTAAGAGGATATTAAGAGCTTATCCGAATAACCGGGTCGTTATGAGGCCGAGCGAAAAGTTCGAGGCCAAGGCGGCAGGCCAAAAATGCTCGGAGGCGTGGTTTGCTCCACGTTGAGAACGTTTTTGGCCGACAACGCAGGCATCGGGCTTTGCAGCCGGCCGCAATAGAGCGGGTTATTGGGATAGGCTCTAAGTCCAGGCCAGGAAAGCACTTGAGACTTTGCTCTCTTAAATGCCCTGATATCTCTCTGTGGATTGGCTGAAAAATGTCTTTTTAGATTTTTGCAAAAAAAGTAAAAAAATACTTGATATATTCAAACAGCCGTTTTAAACTATCGTATAAAACAAGCGTTTAGGAGTTTTGAAATGGTGATGTCGCAGGACAATAAGACGGATAGCAATGCTAATAAGGGAGTTCGGGACCGATTGCTTGACGCGGCTGAAGAGCTTTTCTGCGAACATGGCTTTGAGGGAGCAAGTATTCGTGATATTGCCGCCTCTGCCGACTGCAATATCGCATCGGTCAATTATTATTTTGGCGGGAAAGAAAAATTGTACGAGGAAGTTTGGCGCCGTCATCTGATTCCGATGCGAGATGCACGCATTGTAAGTGTCAACAAGGTGATGTCTCAAAGTGATGGCAAGCCTCAGTTGGAAGAGCTGCTCAAGGCCTTCGCAGATGCATTTATTGGGCAAATGGTTGATGACAACAAATCTCGTCAGTTAGGCATACTTATGGCCCGGGAATGGATTGACCGGCGCTTACCTGCAAATATGTTCTTCGATGACGTTATTAAGCCCACTATGAGCGCTATGCACAAGGCTTTAGTGGAAACTTGCCCAGGCCTGGATGAATCGAAGGTCCCATTAGTAGTGTTGTCTATCGCTGGGCAGCTTGTACAGGTAGCCCACATAAAAGCTATATTCGAGCAGGGTGACGAGGCGGACTTACCGATGTTCGATTTAACTGAGGCGATTGAGCACATTGTCAAATTTTCCGCTGCTGGTATTCGGGCCTATGCAAAGGACAAATCAGAATGAAAAAGCAATTATTTTCAATGATGTTACAGGATTTATTAAAAAGAGATGGTATGTAATGTATTTAGCGAGTTGAAGACATGAAACTATTATGGCAGAAATCGGAAGTCAGAAAACGGAAATCAGAAGTCAGAAAACGGAAATCAAAAGTCAGAAGACGGAAATCAAAAGTCGGAGTTTGTCTTCTGTTCTCTTTCCTCTGTCTTCTGTTTTTGGTTGGATGTGTCAGCAGTGAGCAATTTTATGAAGAGGTCAGCTTCTCGAGAGAGTCTGCGTATCGGCAGTGGATGACCCGCAAAGAGCGCCAAGAGCAGTCTCAACCACGTATCAGTGGCGAATTAAGCGCCGAAGATTGCTTAAAGCTGGCGCTGGTTAACAATAAAGTTCTGCAACGTATCACTGAGGAAAAGGAGATTGCCCGCGGAGAACGGCTAAAATCCTATTCAGCAATATTGCCTACTGTGGGTCTTACGGCGGATTACCTGCGGTTTGATATGGTTTCTTCTATAACTATTCCTGCTATTCCTGGACTGGGTCCTGGTGGAAAAATTACGATGGGTGATGTCGACAATTATACGGTAGGGCTGAGGGTTGCTCAGCCGATTTATGCCGGTGGGTCAATATGGGCTAAGATACACGCCGCCAGATTGTTCTCTATGCTTACCGACGAGACGGTTCGAGCGGCAGTCCAGGACCTGATTTATATGGCCACTCACTCATATTACGATGTATTGCTCAATCAACATCTACTGAAAATTAGCGCTGATGCCGTTCGTTCTTCTCAGGCGCATCTTGATAACGTAAAACAGAGACGGCAGGGTGGTGTTGCCTCTGATTTTGACGTTCTGCGGGCTGAAGTAGAACTATCGAATTTCCAGGCTGAGCTGATACGGAACAAGAATGCTATCAACGTAGCAAAAGCACAGCTACTTAAGGTAATGGGTGTTTCACAGGACAGTGACTTTACGCTTTCGGACGAGCTTGTTTACCTTTCTTCGGAAATGACAGTGGAAGAGGCTGTTGAAGCTGCTTATCGAAATCGCCCTGATTTATTTAGTCGCGAGTTTGATATAAAATATCAAAAGGAGTTACTCAGAGTTGCAAGGAGCCGATATTGGCCGATTATCAGCGGCTTTTATGACAATACCTGGTCGAAGCCCGACCCGCATAACAGGATGGACATTAAGTGGGGGCATCTCTGGCAGGCCGGCCTTATGGCGACACTGCCTATATTCGACGGCTTATCTCGCGAAGGTGATGTAATTGTGCAGAAAGCACGCCTTAGACAGGCGCAGATAGGTTTAATTGATGCCGAAGAGACTGCTTTGTTTGAATTGACTACGGCGCTGCTAAGTATTGAGGATGCTAAGGAGTTTGTTGAATCTCAGTCGTTGAATCTTAACAGGGCAAAAGAGGGACTGCGGCTTGCGGAAGTAGGCTACAAGCAGGGCACAAATACGCAGGTTGAGATGATAGACGCCCAGGCTGCCTTGACGACGGCGAGGGTAAATCATTACCAAGCTATATACTCACACATAATTGCGAAATTGGATTTACAAAAAGCAATGGGAACTCTCACGATGTTTGAAGATGCTGAAGACAAAGGTCAGGCCCAAAATCTCGAATCGCTCGCTGCAGAAGAAAAGGCTTCAATGGCACTTGATAAAACAGAACGGGGGCAGACAAGATGAAAGTAATCAGAAGAATTTTATTTTGGCTAATAGCATTAGCAGTGGTGTTTGTTACGTTTTGGTTTGGATTTATACAAAAAACCGCTGAAATCTTGGAGGAGGAAAAGACAGTTCCTGTTGAGGTCGAAGTCGTAAGCGCGGGCTCTATAGAAGAGACGATAGAGATGACCGGCTGGATAAAAGCAAACCAGATTGTGGACATAGCGTCCAAGGTGGCCGGACGAGTCGAATCCTTGCGTGTTCTTTCGCATGGGAGTGATTTAGCTGCTCGCCGCGATGCCTCGCAGCGGGCGGTCGAAGAGGGTGTGTCGGTCAAAAAGGGTCAGCAGCTTGCGATTATCGACCACGATGTTTACTTAGCTCAATTGGTTGCAGCTCAGGCCAGCGTTAGAGCTAAAGAGGTTGAGCTGGCTGATGCCGAGCGTGAAAAGAAGCGTGTCATTGCCTTATACGAAGGCGGGTCAGCTACAGAGCAGAGCAGGGATAAAGCTGTAACCGCTGCCGAATTGGCGGCGGCAAGTTTGAGCTTAGCCAAGGCCAATCTGGAGCTTGCTCAAATAAATCTGCGCGAATCCATGATTGTTTCGCCTATTGACGGGATAGTAACGGCCAAACATATTGACGAGGGTAATCTGATCAGGTCGGGGGACCAGATTGTTACTATCGCCGATATGAAAACGGTAAGAGTAATTGTTGCCGCTACCGAAAAGTACGGTGCCCAGATTACTGTTGGGATGCCTGCCAAGATCAAAGTCGATGCGTTTGCCGAAAGAACATTTGATGCGAGTGTGCATTCAATCCATCCGGCTCTCGATGCACAAACCCACACCATACAGGTCGAGATACGTCTTGATAATGAGGAATTGCTGCTGAAGCCGGGTATGTTTGCCAGGGTAACTTTAATTACAAAGCGAAAAGACAATGTAGTGGTTGTCCCGCGTGATGTTGTTCTTGGAGGCAAGATTGATAAGCATTATGTGTATGTGATTGAAGAGGCAAGCGCCGGCAAAATTGCTCGTAAACATTTTGTTGAGATTGGAATACAGCAAGCGGACAGGTATGAAATAACCGATGGTTTAAAAGCGGGTGAAACGCTTGTGGTTAACGGGATGAATTATTTAGCCGACGGGATGGATGTCGAGGTTGTACGAATAGAGGATATCAAATGAAACTTGCGCAGATTTCCGTAAACAGGCCGGTAACCACCTTGATGATATTTATCGCGATGGTAGTGTTGGGCCTGGTTTCGCTTTCAATGCTGGGACTAGACTTGATGCCGGACATCGAAATACCGGCTGTTTCAATTTTAACAGCGTATCAGGGGGCCGGGCCCGAAGAAGTGGAGACTTTGATAACCGAGCCCATGGAGGATACTCTGAGCACTATTTCCGGAGTTGACGAGGTTATTTCGGTGTCCAAAGAGGGAATGTCAGCGGTGACGTTGAGGTTTGACTGGGGTGAGAAAATAGATGAACATGTAAACGATGTCCGTGAAAAGATTGATTTAATTAGGGATCGATTACCGGAGGAGGCGGAAAATCCGCTTATTTTCAAGTTTGACCTTTCAATGATACCGATTGCAATTATTGCTTTTACGGCTGAGGACAGCTATCCGGACTTGCAGGATATAATTGATGACGCGATAGTTGACCCGCTCAAACGCGTCGAAGGGGTGGCTTCTGTTACAGCCGGTGGCGGTTTGCTGCGACAGATCCGGGTTGATATCGACAGGGATAAGCTGGCGGCTTTGAATTTATCAGTTACAGAGATGAGCATAGCTCTCGCCGCTCAGAACATTAGTACTCCCGGCGGTAACATAAAGACCGGTTACAAGGACTATTTATTACGCACACCTGAGGAATTTTCGAGCCCTCAGGAGGTTGCTGAAGTTGTGATTGCCCGCCGTAACGGAATACCTATAAAGTTAAAAGACGTTGCCGAGGTAAGGGATTTCTTCAAAGAGCGTACGTATGAGGTGCGCATGAACAGCAAAAAGGCGATGGCAATATTTATTCAAAAGCAGAGCGGCAAAAATACGGTGGAGGTGGCGCGGGCGGTTAGGCAAAAACTTGACGAGATAAAGAAAAATCTGCCGCCTGATGTTAAGCCCAAGATGGTGATGGATAATTCCGAGTTTATTTTGGCCTCTGTAGCCACTTTGCGTAACACGGTTTTTTGGGCTGTTTTCTTTGTTTTTATAGTGCTCCTTTTTTTCCTTCGAGACCTGCGGGCCAGTATTATTGTTGCCGTTGCAATTCCAACATCGTTGATAATTACGTTTCTGTTGATGTACCTGGCTGATTACACGATTAATACCGATTCGTTAGCCAGCTTAGCTATTGCAGTTGGTCTTGTGGTTGATAATGCCATTGTTGTTGTTGACAACATCAATCGTCATCGTCATAAAGGCCAGCGTCCGAAAGAAGGCGCTGTTTTCGGCGCAAATGAAGTAGGCGTAGCTGTAGTTGCTTCGACACTGACGACCATTTCGATTTTTGCACCGATTATGTTTGTTGGCGGAATAGCAGCGATTATATTTGGACAGTTCGCGGCTATTATTACGATGGCTCTGGTGGCTTCGCTGTTTACCGCCCTTATGCTCGTGCCAATGTTGTGTTCAAGATTTCTAAGGGTTAATAATCAAAACCCATCGAGGTCTTTATTAGACTTATTTTACCGTTTGGGTGAAAAAGCGTTGACGAAATTAGAGGAGCTTTATGTCAGGTTCCTGAACTGGTCGCTGAATAACCGCAAAACAGTTTTTGTTTCCTGTATTGTTTTACTTGTTTGGAGCATTGGGATTGTTGGGTTTATCGGCACTGAATTTTTCCCCGAGCAGGACCAAAATCGGGTATCGGCGTCTTATGAGCTGCCAATCGGTACTCGTTACGAGCGTACCGGGGTCGTCGCGGAACAGTTGCAGACAATAACGGAAAATAATGTTCCTGAAAGGCGGGATAGTTTTATTCGTTGGGGTGTTTATGGCCAGGCCGGCGGGGGAAGCATTGCTTCAGAAGAAGAAAGCTATACGGGTATTCTGTTTATCAGCTTAAAACCTAAAAGGCAGCGTGATGCTTCGCCAAATGACCTGATAAAAAGACTTCGCAAAATCACGGATAAGATACCGGGAGCAACTGTTCGCTACAGTGCGGAGGATCCCCTTACGGGAATCATGTTTGGCAGCAGTGGACAATTGGCGGTTGAACTTTGCGGGCATGATATGGACGAAGCGAGTACTTACGCCGAGGCCGTTAGCTCTGTGATAGCTACTGTTGAAGGTGTGGAGGATGTGCAGATCAGCCGAAAAGAGGAAAAACCGGAGGTTAAGGTTGTCATTGACCGAGAGAAGGCATCTAATTTGGGTCTTGATGTGAGAACGGTCGGTAAACAGGTAGAGACATTTTTTGCCGGCACCACCGCGACGAGATATCGCGAGGGCGGAGATGAATATGATGTAGAAGTCCGGCTTCAGCCAAAAGACCGGGACAGGATTGAAGATTTACGAGATGTGCCCATAAGTATGCCCGGTGGCGGTCAGGTTAGCCTCGCGAATATCGCTGGAATCCAGCAGGGCCTGGGCCCAACAAAGATCGAGCGAAAAGACCAGGCCCGCTATATTACGGTTTCCGCAGAAATCAGCGGCAGAGACCTCGGTTCAGTGGCAAAGGACGTGAGGAAAGCGCTTGATAAGATTCCCGCGCCGCCCGGCTTTAGTTATAAAATTGCCGGTGCCGAAGAAGAAATGCAAGAGGCATTCAGGCTATTAGTGATTGCTGTGGGTTTAGGGATGGTTTTGGTATATATGGTGATGGCTTCGCAGTTTGAGTCGTTCCGTGACCCATTTATTATATTTCTTTCAATACCCTTTGGTATTGTCGGCGTAATTATCGCTTTGGCCCTGGCCGGTCAGGCGATGAGTGTTGTCAGCTTTCTTGCGCTCATCATGCTTGTCGGCATTGTAGTTAATGACGGAATTGTTCTTATTAGTTATCTTAACATACTGCGACGACGTGGACTTGATGTCTATTCGGCAATAATCGAGGGGGGACGCAGCAGATTACGCCCCGTGGTATGTACCAGCTGTACTACAATACTGGCGCTGGCTCCCCTTGCTTTGTCAAGAGGTGAAGGTTCCGAAATTTGGGTGCCCTTTGCCGTAACGATAATTGGTGGGTTGTTTGTCGGGACCGTCATTACGCTGGTTTTGATGCCGACTCTTTACAGTGTGTTTGAAGGCCTTAAAACTTCAGAGGTAAGAGGATAATTATGAAGGCTGTTTTGATTGTGCACAATGTGGCGATAGATGAGGAAGTGAACGAAGCTCTGGAGTCTATCGGAATTAATTGCTATACAAAATTTCCTAATACCTTAGGTAAGGGCGAGATAAGCGAACCGCATTTGAATATCGACGTTTGGCCCGGTATAAATTGCGGCACCTTTGTTGTTATCGACCAGACCAAGGCAAAAAAAGTAATGGAGAATGTCCGCCGGTTGCGTGAGAAACTGGGCACCGAAGGCATAAAGGCCTTTATGTGGGAGATTGATGATATTACCTGATTGTGCCGGATTGCTCTATAACTTGTTTTAGGGGTGGAAGTTAACAAAGGGTGGATTTTTTTAAAAATTTTCTGGTCAGAACATCTCTAAAAGTAGATAATAAGTATAGATTGCGTTTGTGCAATGAAGGGGGTGGGTATATGATTCAAAGTCACAGCGCGTTTTCTTGTCTGGGGCTAAGTTACCGGAGTAGGTGTGGTAGTGAATTTTACATAAATTTATGAACTATTCGTAGAGCGGATGGTAGTTACAGATAGGTTTTGCATTCCCTTTTCAATGGGAATGGAGTCCCTGCCAAAACAGGGGGCAAAGGCGGTGAAATTATGGAGACTACTGCAAAATATAAACCGAATGTTGAAATTGCTTCCGACCCTGAGACTCTTGCCCAAAGAAGTGTCGAGCTTTTTGTTGCAGATGCGCAAAAAGCGATAAAAGCAAAAGGTGCCTTTTGTGTGGCCATATCGGGGGGGCATACTCCCAAGCGCTTTTTTGAGCTGCTCGGCGAAGTGCCGCAGGCGAGCTCTCTGCACTGGGATAAGATACAGTTGTTCTGGGTCGACGAGCGATACGTTGGCGCCGATTCTCAATGGAGCAATTACAAGCTGGCTGCCGATACCTTTTTGACTAAAGTTGCCATCCCAGAGGAGAATATTCATCGAATCCCCACCGAGTATGACGATTTCAAGGCTGCGGCCGACAGCTACGAACAAACCATTCGAGAGGTCTTCGGCCTCGATGAAAACCAGAGGCCTGAATTTGATTTGATTATACTTGGGATGGGTGCCGAGGGGCATACCGGCTCGCTGTTCCCGAATTCCTATGCAACTTTTGATACCGACGATCTGGCATGCGTCGTTTATGTTATGGATGGGAAGCTTAACAGGATAACCTTGACGCATCCGGTTTTACGTGCAGCCTCTCATTTGGCTATTTTGGTTTCCGGCCCCGAAAAGGCCGGCATTTTGAAAGAGGTTTTGACCAGCGAGCCGGATGAGGTGCGGTATCCCATTCATGCCCTTTGGCCCATTCTTGATAAGGTTACCTGGCTGGTTGACAGAGAGGCGGCAAAGTCCCTTTGATTTTGGTGATTCGACTTCGGTGACGGCAAGCTGAAAAGATGGTTTTTGAAAGACAACCAAAAAAATTCCTTGCGGCCTGTTATAATTGAATACTCCTGATATTTATATTCCAGGTCGGGACCAGTACAAGCCACTTGCACAATCGCTCTTTCCTGTCACCACACGCAAGCTAAGTAGGAAAAGTGAGGTTCGCCAGAATTTTCTACACAATACTCATTAGAAAGCCATTCACAGGAATCTAATGTTGATGTTTAGTACTTAAATTCGCTATTTTGTTGGAAAACGACGTAGAGTAGATAATTTATTCCACCATGAACTTTGCTACAATGTCTCTTCTAAATACTTGTATATCCGTTCCTTTGCACCGAGAGAAGAAAACTGCTTGCCAACTACATCTGTAAAGCGAGCTAAAACTTTGCTGTTAATCTGTGTTAGGTCCTCAAAGATTGACAAACTGCGGAAGTCACGTCCCCATTTTTCGAACTGAAGCACGGTAATGGTCGCATCCCGACATTTAGCATCATTATTGACACCGAAAATAAATAAAGGCTGCTTCATCCCTTTTACTTTGCAATCAACAGTATATATTCTACGGGGATCGTTATCGGGATCTGTGTAGTCAAATACACGCCGCTCATCCGGGATCCTGCTTTCGAGCAGAAGCCGAAAATCCTCGAAAAAGGTTGATTTGACACGCTCTCGAGTCAAATATGCAATATCACTAATTTTTACAAGAGCTTGAACAAATGAAAAGAGACCATCACCAAAAGCTTCGTTAGGTACCTCTAAGCAAAATTCACCTGACTCGTTAACAACGTTAAAATTGAGAAGTGTCTGATCAATAATGCTCTTTCGAGTTCCGTGGGAAACATCGATCTCACTATAGCTCATGTGCATAAATGTATGACCTTCATCCGTAAAAATCCAGCGATTGGCCAGCCTTTTCAGTATAATTACAAAATGATCACCATCATCAAACATAAAAGGCGTATAAACAACAAACCGTGCCAGACCTTCTAGTTCAACATAGATCTCTTCACAAACCTTCCGTTTAAATTCTTTTTGGAGTTCAGCGGCATTCATTTTGGGTCTCCTTGAACATCAAAAAGCGATGGTTCATCACCAGATACTGAAAAGCCATTTGTTCTTACGAATGTACGCAGTGCTGTATCAAATGAAGAATATTCATTTGTAACTTCTGCGTAACCATCTATATTCAGTCCTTCTTCCTGATATCGTTGTGTTGCCATATGAATGTGGAACGCATTACGGAAACTGCTATCAGGAAGCCCTTTAGACTTTTCCAATTTGTTCGTATGTTGTGATGGATGTTTACCATTATATCGACAGAGGTTAAACTCTGTTCCATCTTCGTCTCGAAAGATAAGGATTATCGAAAAATCTAAAGGGTTTATCATATTATGCCGTATTATAATCCGAAACATATGTCCGTTCTTACCCTCAATCTCACAATCACGCTGGGTAAACTTGAAATTTGACTTCGGATGTGGTCGAAGCCGAGTTTCCCAGTTTCGCGTCAACTGTTTCGGCTCCTGAAATAGCTCAGCAATTTCTTCGTCCGTGAGAATTCTCGTCATACGCTTCTCCAGAGCCTACTAATTTCTATCAATCGGCATTACTCTATGCATCTCTTGAAATTTTACGCTCATTCGGAATATATATCTACTTGGAACAACCCGTTAGTTCACCCTTGTACGTCGCCAGTTTCTCATACGAAATATCAAACTATTATCATAAAATTAATGTTTTAGTCAAAGTAAAATTTCACAATTGACCTTTTGTGACACTGTCAAAACTTTTGTTTTTTTCTTTGGTTTAGTTTATTCCGGGATGATTATTTTTGTTCCGGGCCTGAGTTTATTCACATCTTTGATAACATTTCGGTTGGCATCGAGTATCATTTGCCATTTGTTTGCTGAGCCGTAGTATTTGTACGAAATGTTGGAAAGAGTCTCTCCTTCGCTTATGACGTGAAATTTTTGGGTCTTTATCTTCTCGGTTTGTTCATATATCGTTGAATCCGGCGGTTCTGATTGATTGTCTTCTGCGTTCAGTGCGGTTAAGCCGTTTGTCGAAAGATTATTCGACCTGGCGGGGCCTTCCTGTGGAGGTCGGTTACTGTGAGCGTCCGGCCCTGTTGCTTTCCGACTCAGATTTGGCCCGGTAGCCAACCAGACCATAACGGACGTAACCAGTAACAGGCCCAGGAGCATTCCTATTTTCAAATCTTTTTGCATTTAACCGATTATAAGAAGAATTAAGCTGTAAACTATCTTTTTTCAATTCCTTTTGCTTTTCTGTCTTACTTCCATATGGGTTAAAAGCGGATACCCCGATTGCGTTTAATATGTGGGATAACCACTACTAAATTAGATATTATAAAATCCGATCAGACCGATTGGAATTAGCGAGCTTTTAGGTTGTACCGACTTTGATTTTTTCCTGAGACTTCGATCCGGCTGTCCTTGGATGAGCATTTGTGAAATTGAGTTGCCATGCGCTTGCCACGCTTTTTTTTTGTAAAGAACAAGACGATAAGACTTGAATTTCTTGAAGTTTTCGCCGGTCTTTAAGCCGCTAAAGTACTTTTTATTAATCTTGTTTATTTTCTTCCTGTACATAAATTTCACAATCTTTGACATCACGGGGTATCTGTTATCTAAAAGCTGCTGCGTCAGGTCTGCGGTGGGCTTGATGACTTCATTAAGCATGTCATTCATAACGTCAAGTGTCGGTGCTGTTTCTTCGGTGATGTCCAGGTTCGTAACGGCTTCGAGGGAATGCTCTGAAACAATGTCGTAAAACCTTCTTAGCGGATGTCCGCCCGGTAGAGGACTTTTGTCCGGAGTGTCTTTTTTGAAAATATCACAAATCATCAGATAGCCGCCCTGGTTTAGGAAACCAACCGTCTTTTTTATTGCTTCTTCAGGTTTGATATATTGAAAACTCTCGCTGAACAGAATTAGGTCATATCGTTTTTCTGTTTGGAGCTCTTCATAATAACACTCAAAGATATGGCTCGCTTCTCCTAATAGCTCACGGGCCTGCTTACTCAGATAGGGGCTCGGGGAAACGCAGTCCACCTCATAGCCCATGTCAACTAAAATTTTGGCTATTTGGCCGGAGCCGCATCCAACGTCCAGGATTCTTCTCATACCATCTGGAATGTGCGAGATTATAAGCTGGACATAGTTCTCCTGCGCGATGCGTAAATTGGAAATATCCACTTCAAGACCGTCGGTCCAGTAGCCGTAATGAAGGTGTGGGGATTTGAGAAAATACCGGCTGGAGATAGAAGCAACTTCAATGCCTATATCACGAGACACCCTTCTTTTGGTGCTTTTTATTCTATTTTCACTGTACTGCCTGGCCGAATTAGAGATTGGATTCATATTGACTTTCATTGTTTTTCATCCTTGAAATTTACTACAACCGGGATTTCCTATATACTACACTTAGCGACGCATCCTCTCTTATTTCAGCCATCAGGTTCTTGATTACAAGAACTTGATAATATCTACTCCTGCAGACCTATAATATCAAATTTCAAACTTTTCGCAATACTTGATATGAAAAATCCGTATTAAAATTACGTTTTCAGTTTTATTTAACCCCGGATTTCCCAAGTAGTGGGTGACAAATGGAGTTGAATTTGATAGTATAGAGCCTATGGAGACCATTCAAACCAGTTTTGACTATCAGATGCGGGAGAACCCAATGGGTGAAACACGCAAGGACGCTCTGAGGCTCAATTTTGACCGCAAGTTGAAGCTTGAATTTCACGGAACCAAGGTCACCAGTGACGCTGGGCTGCTGGCCTACCTTGAGCTTGATGAAGCACTCGGCCTGACCTCAGCGATTGATTCAGAACTTCGTGACAACCGAACGGGAAAGAACACTCGGCACAGCATCGCTGCTTTGCTCAGGAAGTCAATATACAGCAGATTGGCTGGTTACGACGACACCAATGATGCAGAGCGTCTATGTGTTGATCCTGCGATGCGGCACGTTGCAGGGGGCAGAGCAATAGAACGCTCCGCCGCATCAACCAGTGTAATGGGCGGGTTTGAAACAGAGATACTGACTCAGCCGGAGAACCTTGGCCTTCTGATGGACCTACCTGGCGTGTGGGTTGACAAAGTTCACCAGCGGAAGCTACTGGATGAGGCTTTCTTGTCATGATTTCGTTGATAATCAGGTCCGACTTCAGCTATTTGCTCTGGCTTACAATATCGGTAATTTTCTCAGGCGGCTGGCATTGCCCAAGTCAGTGAGGCAGCGGTCTCTGCGGACACTCAGAGACAAGCTCATCAAGATAGGAGTCAAAGTGGTCAGCCATTCCCGTTACGTGATATTTCAAATCGCGGAAGTGGCTGTGCCGCAGACGCTCTTTCGAGAAATACTCGACCGAATCCGGCGGTTGCGTTTTTTGGCAATACATGCGAGGACGGGATGATGTGTGGTACTGTTGAAAACCAGGTTCCGGAATGGAGGGCAACGGTGGCGGTGTGCAAAAATAGTATGAAAAGGTGGCTTCTCGACATAAGTATTCAACTCTCTTGACGTTTTTTGCGAGACAACTCGCTGGGGCGGCCAGAAAATTGCTGCAATCTCGATGAGATTTTGATATTATGGGGCTTCAAGTGTGAAGGATAGTTTCTGTGAAGTGTAAATGGGAAATCCAGGTTTATGTTTTTCTTATTTTTTTCTTGATTACGTGCGTTTAGAATGGATGATATCTAATTGAAAGGCCGTCCTTCGATACTTACCTTGGGTAGAATACATGATTGTTTGGGGCTTACACGGCAAATGTGCAACAGAATGGGGCTTATACGGAAACCGCATAATCAATAGTCAGGCTTCAAGAATGAGGAATTTTCATTATGAAATATAAGAATGTACTTTGTTTATATCCATATTTTAGAGAAACTTCAGCTGCATTGGGCTTCTTTCCTCCTACAGGCTTAGAGTATGTGGCTACAGCATTAGAAGGTTATGTAAATGAGATAACACTAATTGATTTAAGACAAGAGAGAGAATATCACAATATCGGTGATCTAAGAAATTTTATAAAGAAAAAAAATAGACCTAACGTGCGTGAGTGTTAACTGGAGCTACTACTTTAAGGATGTGTGTAATCTAATAAACTATTTACCTGATGACATTAAATTTATTGTTGGTGGACAACATGCTACAGACCACGTGGAAGATATCTTTCAAAAGTGTCCGAATATCGATATAATAGTCAGAGGGGAAGGAGAGGAAACAATACAGCAAATAGCTCAAGATGTTGACCTTCAAGATATACTTGGTATCTCTTATAGTTGAGTTTCGCACTTTTTATTAGAAGAATCCCTTACGAAATAAGGACTTACAAATAATTTGGTAATTTATGCATGTTCGGTAAATCGCTCGAACATTACAAAAATAATTATATTGTCGTGAAATGGCTCATAAGCTTAAAATTACCCAATTTAACACAATTCAAAAAGTGCGAAAGTTAACTTATAAAAACAATGGCCGTATAATTCATAATCAAAACAGACCTCTTCCACCAGTAGATAATCTTCGTCATCCCAATCGCCGGCTTAGAAGGACATCCTACTATATTAAATCAAAAGGTGTAAATTTATCCAATACAGAATTTGATTCCGTACTCACTGCAAGAGGGTGTCCATATAATTGTAAGTTTTGTACCTTCAATATTAATCCATTAGGACAGAAACGAAATTATTCTGCACGCACGCCTGAATCTGTTGTAGAAGAAATAAAGAGTTTAGATGCGGGGGTAATCTTTTTCTCAGATGATAATTTCTTTACTAACTTTAAAAGGTCCCAGAGACTATGTGATTTAATTATTGAACAGGGCATAAATAAGAAATTCATTGCTCAGGCAAGGCTTGAGATATTTAAGTCTCCTGCTATGTTAAGAAAGGCTGAAAAGGCAGGGTTTAAAATCATGTTAATTGGTGTAGAATCTCCTCATGACAGGATACTAAAGCAATTAGATAAGGGATTTACATCAAAGGATATCCGCGAGGCCTTCAAAGTCTTGAGGAATTATGCCTTTTATTATCACTGCTATTTTATTTATGGAAACATTGGAGAAAGCGAAGAGGAGATGTTATATATCCCCCTATTCGCGAAGGAAATAGGTGCCGACTCGATTTCTTTTATGAGACTACAAGTACGAAAGTTCTCTCCTCTTAAGGAAATAATAGAAAAGACACCGGGTTATTACCTGAGTCCAGGTGGCTTTGTATATTCTGATAGATACAGTATAGATGATTTACATCGAATAAAAAAGGATATAAAACGAGCTTTTTACACCCCCTATCAGCTTTATAAGATTATCAGGAAACTGTGTAGAATAAAATTTATTACTCTTGTCGACATCTTCGTATTTATTCCACGTTTTCCTGCGCTGCTTTACAGATTAATAGCAAGAGAAATCGAAAAAAAAAGAAGAAAAAGAAAAAAGTCAGATAATAAAAAGTAACATACAAATAATCAATATAATAGATGCTGGTTAAAGCTCTTTAAAGTAAGTTGAAGACTAAACTACGACTCCTACTCAATCTTTGCAAGTTTTTCTATGACATATTTAGGAAGGTCACGCTTATCGAAGATAAACTTCTGATGGCTTATTTCTATTCTATTTAGAGCTCCAGTTCTAATCATTGCAGCTATATCTTTTTGGGCAACATGTTTCCCCCAAAGTTCTGCCAGCTCTTTCTGTGACATTGGTAAGGTTCTGTACTCAGGCGGTATTTCTTTTGATCGTTCCTCAAGTTTTTTGTCAAGCTCAATTTTCTGCTCCGGCTGCGCTTCCGCTATCCGTTTAACTTCATCCAAACTTGCCTTGGCTTGACCCGCACGAAATCCCCTAATTTTTGCTTTATACAATTCAAAAGCTTCGGGATATTCATACCAATCACTCGGCCAATTTCCATTAATGACGCTATTTGCTTTTTTTATTTTGAATTTTTGTGCCGAGCAGCAATATTGGTGCGGCTATTGCAATGGACGAATACGTGCCTATGATGATGCCGAAGCCGATTGCCAGGGTAAAGCCTCTTAGCCCGGAGCCGCCGAAAATGTACATTATCAGCACAACTATGAATGTTGTGAAGGATGTCAAAATAGTTCTGGAAATAGTCTGGTTAATGCTGTCGGTGATGACCTGTGGGCTGAGGGAGCGGGCCTTACCGCGGTTTTCCCGAATACGGTCGAAGACGACAATTGTATCATTAAGTGAGTACCCAATGAGTGTCAGGAAAGCGGCTATCATTGCCAGGTTGATCTTAAAATCTCCGATTAAAAGTTTTTCGCCGATTGGTGACGCTGCGATATAGGTGCAGGCGCTAACAGCGCCGAGCGTGATGCACACATCATGTACCAGTGCTGTAATGGCGGCAATGCCGTAGCGGACGTTTCCGAATCGAATCCATATATAAGTGACGATTGCAAATAACGACAGGACAATGGCAATCAAAGCCCGTTGCTTTTGCTCTGCGCCTACTGAGGGGTCAAATTGCCTTACGCGAGGCAGTGATGCTTCGAGTCTGGCAGCAGCCAAAACTTTGACCGTTTCGTTTTCAACGAACTGTGTCCATTCATCCTCGGTTAGTTCGCGAAAACCCGCCTCCTGTTCTGCGCTTATGTAAACAAAAGAATCTTCGGGCTGGTTTGGTTCTGCCGTAGTTAGATTTGAGCCAAGAATTATATAGGGATACCGATTGAGGTTTTGCGTATCGGGCTTGAATTGCAAGGCGTTTAATCTTTGGTTGATATCCTCTAACGTGGCAGGTCGCTCAATTTCACATTCGAGCTTGACCCCGCCCAGAAAATCAGCCAGTTCGGGGTAAGAGCCTATCAGCTCTTCGGATATTTTTTCCTGGGAGGTGATTTTGGGTTGAAGATTTTGTTGAATTTCCAGATCATCTGTGAAAGCAGCTAATATTGCGTTATTGACAACCTCATCAATCCGTGGTTCTGATATATTGGCCTCAGGAATCTCGGGAAAAGCTGCTGTCAGCACATCTTTGACCAGCGATTGGTTCATCTGGCTCGTTGTTATTACGAATTGCGCGGGGTTGGCAGTGTCCTGTGTTACGAGCAGATTTTGTAGCTCGCCGCCAAATTTCGCTTGGGTCTCTGTGATTATTGAGGAAAGCTCCTCAGGTGTTTGCTGGGTGGATTGTGGGAAGGTGATTGTAACCGTCATTTTGTTTGTTTCCGTGGTGTTGATTTCATATTGCTTGTCTGATTGTCCGATGCTGTAAACGTTTGCCGCTGCAAGAGCAGGATTTTTTAAATCGGTCCCGATTTTATGGATTCTGTCTTCCACCTCCTGCCGGCTCAGCGGTTGTTTTAGATTTATCTGGACGCTCGTTCCGCCGGTGAACTCGATATCGTATTTATTGTTCTTCGCATCATCTCTTGTAAAGAATACAGTCAGCCCTCCTGCAATCAGCACAATTGAGATGCAGAAGAAAATCGGTCTGGAGCGCATCCAGTTTACGTTCGGCTTGTGTATGAGGCGCAGCATTAATAAATGGTCTTTGATAATTCGCCTGGATAAGAGGAAATCGAATATTACACGCGTAACAAACAACGCGGTGAACATACTGGATGCGATACCGAGCATAAGCACAATAGCAAAGCCTCTTACTTCTTCCGATGCGCGCCAGTAAAGAATCGCAGCGGTAATGAATGTAGTCAGGTTCGCATCTAAAATTGTTCTGAATGCCCTTTGGTAGCCGTTCGTTATGGCGATTCTCAGAGACGAGCCTTTCAACTGTTCTTCGCGGATTCTTTCAAAAACCAGGACGTTGGCATCGACACTCATACCGATGGTTAGTATGATGCCCGCGATTCCGGGCAGTGTGAAAGTTGCTCGCACACCTGCCATTATTGCCAAGACGAAAAGCATATTCAGAAGCAGTGCCACGTCTGCGATTGAGCCGGCTAAGCAATAGTAAATCGCCATACATGCTACGACCGCCGCGAGACCGATGAAACCGGCTTTGATGCCCTGGTCGCGGTTGTCGGCGCCGATGGAAGGCCCTATCGTATTTACGGAGATGGGCTGCTCTATCAGACGGGCGGGCAAAGAGCCGGCGTTTAGTTTGTTGACCATATCCTCGACCTGGGTTTGAGTGAAGCTGCCGGTTATTATTCCCTGTCCGCGTATCCTCTCGCTAATACTTGGTGCCGATATTGCAATTGAGTCGAGCAGGATACAGAGTGGCCGCCCAACGTTTTGGCCCGTAACATTAGCGAATAACTTTCCGCCTTTTCCATCTAATGTAAAGCCGATAGCTCTTCGGCCCATGTTGTCGGTTGTCGGATTGGATCTCTCCAGTTTCCAGTCCCTTTCGCCTGGGCGGTGCAGCATGGCTTCATTTGTATTGTTGCTTGCTAAAACATAATATTTGTCACCGAATTGTGCAGCAATTGAAGGCCGCTTATCTTTGTCCACTACATTCCATTCATCGATATTTTCTATTTCACACCATACATAATGGGCGTCTGAGGCGTATTTAGGCCCTTTTTCCCTGAGTCTTTCCACATAGCCGGCCATCTGGTCCATATCTATGCTCGGATGTCCCTGTGTTGGAAGTACTCTATACTCGAGTATTCCGGCGCCTTTGAGCATTCGCTGCAGGTCCTTGGGGTCGTCGAGTCTGCCTCTGAAAGGACGATACTCGTCAAATGCCGACACGACGTTGTTAATTTCATCAACCCGGGCCGGGAAATTGGTTTTGAGCTTTTCTATTTCTTCTTCGCGTCTTGGTGCTCTGGCGGCCATTTCCAGGCAAAAGTTTAACTGGTCCGTAGTGAGGTTTAATTGGTCGATGCTCCTTATTGCCTCTTTGTATTTGGCGTTTTTATCCGGGTCGGTCAACTGATTCACGACTGTGGACCACTCGGTGTAGGTTTTAACATAACCGGTTAGAAGCTCGATATTATCATTAACATCTGTGAATGCTTTTAGTGAATCGGCCAGTTGTTGTTCATTTAGTTTGGCCCAATTGGTTCTATTTTTGTTTATCTTCTCGAGCTCAAGTCCGGCCGATGACATCTTGTCTTCGGCAGTTTTGAGTTTGTTGTCGAGCTCATCCCTTTTATTTTGCAGGTCCTTGCGCTCGTCATAAACTGTGGCAAGGATTTCGAGGATTGACAGCCTGTTGGGGTCGGCCTGTGCAAAATCCTTAAAAGCCTCGGCTCGCTCTTCTACCGGCATATCGAGGGACCGCATAATCTTGGAACGGCTTACGTTTTTGTCTAACAGCTCATCTAAAGCACTTTCGTAATTTTGCCGTTTCAAACGAGCTTCTGCACTTGCCAAGGGCATTTGTATCTCGAAGCGTGTGCTGCCCTGCGGCCGCCATACGAGGTTTTGGATGTTGGCAGGGTCTATTCGTCTTCGCAGAACGGTTATCATTCTCTGAGCTAAGTCTTTTTTCTCCGCTTCTTGTAAGCCGTGCGTATCAATTTCATAAATAAGACTTGTCCCGCCTGCAAGGTCGATGCCGGGCTTCAAGGTCTTGCTTGGCGGATATAAAGTCCAGACTGCAACCACTATTAAAACAATAATTAAAACTAATTTGGGCGTCAGATTCTTACTCATAACTTCCTCGATATTGGTTAAATGGTAATTGGTTATCAGGAAAGTGCCTAAAGTGAGCTAAAGTGAACTAAAGTGATTTCCAAACTTTAGGCACTTCAAACTTACCTGTGGCACGAGTTAGTTCACTTATTCCACTCACCAATTACCTAATTCTTAATCTTTCGACACATTCCTGCCGATCGCTGAAGATATTACTTTGATTTTCGTATTATTCGACTCATCAACTTTCAGTGTAACTTCATCACCCTTAATATCGACAACGGTTCCGATAATACCCCCGATTGTTCTGACTTTATCGTTTTTTGCCAGGGTTTGGACCATTTGTTTGTGCTGTTGTTGTTTCTTTCGAGGCCCTCTAAAAAGAATCATGTACATCAGCAGGAACATCACGCCAAGAAAAATCAGGTTTCCATAAGAGCCCAGAGGGCTTTTTCTTGGTGGTCTGGCCCCAGGGGTGTTGGGGTCGGCTGCGACCGTTGTCGTTGTTGTTGTCTCTTCCGTAGTGACCGGTTCTGATGTAATGGTAGAAGGCGTCTCGCTGCTTTCTGCTTGTGCCAATATCCATACATTGTTCATTTTCGTTTTCCTTTAATGATTGATTACTTGATTATTTGCAAGATGTTAGATTATCAATAATCAATAGTCAATAATCAATAGTCAATTCTTTCTGCCCGGTCGGCAAATTCGTTTCTATTTATGGCCTGCCTGATTCTAACCATTAGCCTCTGATAAAATGTTAGATTGTGTAGTGATACTAAGATCGGGCCGAGCATTTCTCCCGAATTAAAGAAATGTCTTAAGGCGGCCCGGCTGAAATTCCTGCAGCAGTAACAGTCGCAATCGGCTTCAATTGGTCTGGCGTCATTTATATGTTCATTGTTCCTCAATCGCAAGGGGCCGTTGTCCGTGAAAGCAAAGGCATTTCGTCCGTTTCTGGTTGGCAGGACACAATCGAACATATCGACTCCCGCCTTGACGGCGGCAATGATATCCGCCGGTGTGCCCACACCCATAAGGTAACGGGGTTTATCCTGCGGCAAAAGCTGCGTTGTATGGGTAACCGTTTTTATCATATTCTCGTGCCCCTCACCTACACTTAAACCGCCGATAGCGTACCCGTCGAAACCTGTTTTGACAAGTTCTGATGCGCAGTATGTTCGCAGCTCAAGGTCTATTCCACCCTGGGCAATAGCAAAGAGCAATTGGTTGGGATTAGTATGAGCCTTTTTAGCGCGCTTTGCCCAGAGGATGGTTCTATTGACAGCTTTTTGAAGCTGTGGAGTGGCGATGGGAAATGGAGTGCACTCATCGAAGCACGTTATTATATCGGCACCTAATCGATTTTGGATTTCTGTTGCGATTTCAGCGTTCAGGTATATTTTTGCTCCGTCAACATGGCTGGCAAATTCAACGCCATCATCATCGATTTTCGTCAGCGGGCTTAGAGAGAACACCTGGTATCCGCCGCTGTCTGTCAGTATCGGTCCGTCCCAGGCCATAAATTTATGCAGTCCGCCAAGTTTTTCGACCACATCAACTCCCGGCCGGAGCAATAAATGGTAGGTATTGGCTAAGACAAGTTCGGAACCGGTTTCCTGGAGCTGCTGCGGCGTGATACCTTTTACCGCCCCGGCGGTGGCAACAGGCATAAAAACGGGAGTTTCGACCTCTCCGTGCGCGGTTGTTAATAGCCCAAGCCTCGCTGCCGAGTGGGTATCTGTATGGAGAATTTGGAAGTTACTCATCTCAATAAACACTAATAATCTTGGAATCCGGATAATAATAGGAAAGTATCTGCTTTGCGTTTTTACCTTGTCTTGCCATTCCTTCAGCGCCGCATTGGCACATTCCAACGCCGTGGCCCCAACCTCTGCCCGATAAAAACGCCCATTTTTCACCCCATTTGACGATTTGGCAGATGGTGCTTCTCAATTTTCGCCCGCTCGGGTCGATTGCCAGACGAAAATCCTCAGCTCTTAGAAAATCGCTTTTGCCGCTTGAGCCGGAGAGCTCAACTTTAGTCAGTCGAGAAAATTCTGTATAGTTACTTTGCGCGGCGGGACTGAAATTTGTGATTTCCCCGAGCTGTTTTAGATTCGGATACCTTCGTAACAGTCTGTTTATAACATAAGTATTATCGAATTGAATCATGGGCCAGAAGAAAAATTTCGGTCTGGCCACGTTCCTGCAGTAGGGGCAGGGCACGCCGATTAGCGGCTCAAAGGAATCACCGAATACGTTTTTACTATTTTCGGTATGCCCGCCGCAGGTTGAGCTATAGTAGGCCGGAAAGATGTCTTCTGTGCCGTCGGTTTGTTTACAGACAAGGACCTGGCCTTTTGTTTGATTGACGGCGTCCCAAATCTGATTGGACTCGGCGCTGACGCCGCGATAGACCTGATGTGCCGCTGTTTTTTTCATGTCCCAGGTATGGTTGCCGCCGAACTGCTTTTTGATGTAGAAGCAATAGGTCCTTGCCGCGATTGCCTGGGCCTTGAGCGCCTCAGGTTCCCAGTAGCTGGGCATCTCGGCACCTACTACGCCGGCTAAATACGCGTCAGGTGGAACCAGATTAATAGCGTCGAAAGTGCCGCCGTCGGGATTGATTATCAGCTTTAATTTGCCGCGATAAGCGTCACCGTTCAGCTTGAAGATGTACGGCTCATCCGGGAAAATAATTACCTCATCATTCATAAAGGGCCGACCACCGATGGTGATTTCGCCGTTAATTAACCGGATGCTTATCGGCGCATCGATTTGGTCAAAGCGGGCCGTTGGGAGCTGTGTTTGCAGGTTGGGGTCGTCGGTAATGCTGAATGACGAGGCAATCTTCAGCGTGCAGGCTTCGGCTTTGTCGAGCAGCAGGACCTTTACCCAAAACTGTGGTTCGATATCCATCTGGGGACTGGGCGTTGTGAGCTGCCGCCTCTTACAGCCGCTCAGAATTACCAGCGATAGGAAGAGGGTTACTGCTTTGCCGTTCGAGATTCGAAAATTCCGTCCCGCCGAGACCTTCCGCGATACATTTTCAGTAGGGTTTGCTGTCAATTGAATGGTGGTGGACAATATCAATTTCCCTGATACCAATCAGTTAATCCAGGCTTCGCAGTGATAATCCAAGGTTTGTGAGCGCTTTTTTGATTTCGTTCAGGCTTGTTACGCCGAAGTTTTTAACGCCCAGAAGCTCAGCTTCCGTTTTATGTGTCAATTCACCGATTGTGCGAAGATTGAGCTTTTGCAGGCACTTGCGGGCGCGCACCGACAATTGGAGGTCATCTACAGGTTTATTCCTGAGTCCTTCATCCTCATCTATGACGACAGCTTGGTCGGAGATTTCTACTGAAGGCAGCAGCTCTAACTCCAGAGCCATCCCGAGAGTCAGTCCTTTCGGTTCGAGGATGGACTTGATTTCTCTAAGCGACGTTTCGCCAAAGTTTTTATAAGATAACAGCTCCACCTCGGTGATATTCAGGAGATCGCCGAGTGTATTGATTTTCATTTTTTTCAGGCAGTTTCTGCTGCGCACCGAAAGCTCAAAATCAGAGATTGGAGTTTCAAGTATCTGGCTTTTGCGTGTCTTTTTCTTTTCTTTTTCCTCGTCGTAGAACATTGTTTTTGAGCTTTCGATGTCTTTCTCGAACAGGATTGCTCTTTGATGATTCGGATGAGTCTCCAGGACCGTATCGACACATTTCGCCGCCTTGTCATACTGGCTGTTGTCGTCATAGAGCACTGCTAAATTCAGCAGGGCATTTACGTAAACCGGCGAGCTTGAAGCAATTTGCCTGTAGTAATCAATAGCCGCTTCTTCATCGCCGGACAAATCGCAGCGATAGGCCAGATGGAAAAGGGCCCTTTGATTATTCGGGGATAATTCCAGAGATGTCTTGTAATTGTCCGTTGCCTGTTCGTAAAGCCCCTGGACTTCCTGAAGGCGGCCAAGCTGATAATGGTATTCGGCGCTCACGTTTTCAAAATTTTGACAGGCCTTCAGTTCCTTCTCGGCGGCATCGAAATTTCCTGCGTCGCGATATGTGGCGGTCTTTTCCAGGGTTATGCTCAATGTGTCGGCCTCGTAATCGAGACTTTTTTGCAGGTTTTCGATTGCCTTCTCGAATTCGCGTATTCGGCGGTGAGCAAAAGCTAAGTATATGAATTTTTCTTTGCAGTCATTGGCTTTTTGCAGTTTCTCGACCGCTTCGGCGTTTCTGCCTAATATATAAAGGCCGATCCCGACTGCCAGACAGGCTTGTTGTCCGGTCTTGCTCATATTTGACTCTACTTGTTCACCGAATTTTAGCAGATTCGCCTCGCCCGAATGGACAAACGCAGACAGCCTTTTAATTTCGTCCATCGAGGGCAGTTCGTTGGCAAACAAGTCAATTCCCGGTTCCGTAATTGGTTCCATTGAAACTTTCTCCCTTTTTCATATCGAATAACTCTTCTGCAAAATCGAGGTTAGGCATACTTTGAAAAGAAAAAACTGTCTCTTAATTTTTTCTTTTCAAACAATAAATTATTGCTCGGCAAACAGCTATTTGATTTTTTAACAAAATCAAAAACCGGATTTTCTTAAATAATATATGCCTAACCTCAATTTTGCATAACGCTATGTATCGCGTATATCGTATTGCGTGCTACATCACGCACAACCAAGTGGGTATTATAATGTGACAACGAGGATTTGCAACAGTTTTTTTATCCGGCTTGGATTGGCCCCGAGGCCGGTAGCAGAGCCTGTCCCCGAATGTAGGGGCAACCCCGCGTGGTTGCCCTGATTCCCTTCTAAATTCGACATTGATCAGGTCAATGATACTGAGCCGAATAGTCCATGAAAAGGCGATGTTTGGAGCTTTAGTATGCCGCCTTGGGCGGATTTCGCCCGGAGCGAATCTTTGACTTCTATATTGATTATTACGGAGGACAGAGGAAAGAATACGGAAGATGCAAGGAATATCGAATGCCGAACAAGTTACGAAAATAAATTAGGGGTGGTTTTTATATTTTGTGAAGTTTATTCTTGACGTGTAAAGACAAATCGGTTTTATTAATGGGCACGGGTGGTGGAGACAAAATCTGTTGGTCTGTAACAGTCTATAAATAAAGGGTTTGTGTATTTTAAGGATGGTCGAAAGGAAATATCTTAATTTTCTTGGAAAGGATTGAACGATGCGAACTGTCAAACTTTCACTGATTTTTCTTTTGTGTGTTTTTGTTTTTCTGGCGACCGGCTGCAACTCGGAACTGCAGGACCTTCGAATCCAGAACGACACACAGCGAGAACAAATAGCAAAGCTTGAGAGCGAGCTGCAAGTCAGCGTGCTGCAACTTGAGAAGTTGAAACGACAACTTGCCTCAGCTCAGGAAAAGGGTGATATTGATATAGAGTCGCTGAAACAAGAAATAGCCGCCCTTGAGGAAGACTTAGCTAAAAAGCAAGAGCTGATTGCTTCGATGCAGGAAAAACTTCTTTTAGGCGGAGCGGCACTGCCGGTGGAACTAAGCACAATGCTGGAGGACTTTGCCAAAGGCTCCGATATGGTAACGTACGATGCGAGCCGGGGGATAGTAAAGTTCAGGAGCGATTTACTTTTCGAAAAGGGCAGTGACACAGTGGCGTCTTCGGCGGTCGAGGCCGTTAAATCACTTTGTGGCATTTTAAATACAGAAACGGCCAAGCAATTCGACATTATAATCGCCGGGCACACCGACGATATTCCGATTCAAAAACCTGAGACGCGTGCAAAGCATCCGACCAACTGGCACCTGTCCGCGCACCGGGCGATATCCGTGCTGAACGTGATGACGAATAATAATATTAGTCCTGAGCGAGTGAGCGTCCGGGGTTTTGGTGAATATCGGCCGGTCGCGCCAAATAAGCCCAAAAAAGGAGGCAATCCGCAAAACAGACGAGTAGAAATTTATATTGTTGCTAAGGGATTATAATTCCCAAGATTCGATTGCCCATTGAAAATTGGAAATTGGAAATCGAAAAATATTTTTAAATGGCAGAACGCACATTAATTATCATCAAGCCGGACGGTGTGCAGCGGCACCTGATTGGTGAGATAATCGGACGATTCGAAAAAAAAGGCCTTAAGCTTGTTGCTGCAAAATTTGTGCGGCTATCTGAAAAGCAGGTCGGTCAAGTCTATGCGGTTCATCGCGAAAAGCCATTTTATAAGCCGATGGTAAAGTTTCTGTCTTCAGCACCTGTGCTCTTAATGGTCTGGGAGGCTGAGGGCGTTATAGATATGACCCGCAAGATTATGGGGGCTACTTTCGGCTTATACGCCGAACCAGGTTCTATCAGAGGTGACTTTAGCTGTTCTGAAAGATACAATCTGATTCACGGCTCGGACAGCCCGGAATCCGCTCAGCAGGAAATTAAGCTGTTTTTCACGCCAAATGAAATAATCGATTACAAACTGTCAAATTCACCCTGGCTTTACATCAAATCAGCCAGCCCCAAAAAATAACACATTTCTGTTTCGGTGGGAATTTCCGGTACGAGGTGGGAACCGGACTAAACACAATTTCCGGATAGCTTATTAAAGCTGTAAAATAAAGAGATAAAATCAAAGAATTCTTAGATAATCCTTGATTCAACCGCGCACTATCATTACAATTCTTGCTTTATTCTCAAATATGATAAACAATAAGCCTTAACCGAAAGGAGGGCAACGATGCAAAAAACCACGTCAAAAATGCCAATACTAACAGGTTCAATTATACTTTTTGTTTTATCCTCCTTTGTCTTAATGCCTCAATCGGTCAGCCAGGCCGGGCCTCTGGCGAAAATCACTGTCGAGGCAGGAGATTACACACGATTCTTTACGCCGGTGTCACTCGATTTGAGCGGCGTACCGGGGTTGGGCTTTGCGAACGATAGGTTTGAACTGGTGGAGATCCAAGGTTCGCGCCGGATCGTGACTCGAGTGCAGCTCGAACCGGGCTCGCCACCGAAATTGTGGTGGATACTCTCGGGTAAGACAGAGGCGGGAAGCAAGCGCATCTACGAGCTTGAACGCTACAATCTTCTTCGCGCTGCCGTAATGTACGGTGATGCGGCCGACATCGAGGCGATAAAGAACGATTCAGTGCTGGAGATTCGAAGGGGGGATGATGTCAAGATTCTGAACTATAACCATGCTATTGTTCCGCCGCCACCAATAGAGGATATGGGAGAAAAGTATAAACAAACCCGCGACCTGTACTACCGCAGCGGCTTTATTCATCCGTTATGGTCGCCGACGGGGTCGGTGCTGACAAATATTCATCCGAAAGACCATTACCATCATGTTGGAATCTGGATGCCCTGGACCAAGACAAAATTCGAAGGCAAGGATGTCGATTTCTGGAATCTTGGGGCAGGCCAGGGAACGGTTCGATTCAAGAGATTTCTTTCGACAACAAGCGGGCCTGTCTATGGTGGATTTCAGGCTGAGCACGAGCACGTTGCGTTGCAGACGGCCAGTGGAGAAAAGGTAGTGCTCAAGGAAGTTTGGGACGTGCGCGTCTATAATGTAGGCGGTCTGAATGCAGACGGTCCGGGCACCGGCTACTGGCTGTGGGATATCGTCTCGTCTCAGCGATGCGTAGCCGACAGCCCACTGTTGCTCGAGAAGTATCGCTACGGCGGATTCGGCTATCGAGGTGCGGCGGAATGGGCCGGTGAGAAGGCAGCGTATTTGACCAGTCAGGGCAGGACTCGTAAGGATGGACATGCGACGCGGGCGCGTTGGTGTGATACTGCCGGCGTTTCTGATGGGCAGTGGAAGGGTGTAACCCACTTTAGCCATCCGGATAACTTCAGACATCCGGAGCCGATGAGAATATGGCCTGAGTTTGAGCAGGAGGTGTTTTTCAACTGGGCGCCGGTACAATTGGATGACTTTGAGCTGAAGCCCGGCAAGGACCATATCTATCGCTATCGTTTGTACGTGCATGAAGGAAAAGTCGATGTTGAGAACACCGAAAGGCTCTGGAATGACTATGCCCACCCGCCGAAGGTCGAGATTGAGACTGTTGAGTCAAGCGATGCGATTATGCTGTTCGGCGGTACGGACTTTGCGCATTGGACTACCGGGACCGACAAGGAAATTGGATGGAGGCTTATTGATGGAACAATGGAGAGTGTGCCTAATAGCGGCAGTATAATGACGAAGCGGGACTTCCGCGATTTCAAGCTGCACGTTGAGTTCAAGACCCCGCAAATGCCGCCAAACGTAAAGGGCCAGGGCCGAGGAAATAGCGGCATATATCTACAGCGCCGGTATGAGGTACAAATCCTCGATTCGTACGGTCTGGAGCCGAAGAACAATGAATGCGGGTCAATATATACATTCAAAGCGCCGGATAAGAACGTCTGCAGGATGCCGGGCAGATGGCAGAGTTACGATATTATTTTCCATGCTGCGAGGTTCGACGGAAACAGGAAAACCCAAAACGCCCGTATCACCGTATGGCATAACGGTGTTTTGATTCATAACGATATCGAGCTGCAGAATAAAACCGGCGCGGGACGACCTGAAGGACCCGAACCAGGCCCCATTCTGCTACAGGAGCACGGTAACGAGGTGTCGTTCCGCAATATCTGGATAGTCCCCATGTAGGGCGAAAAGTAATGGACGTGATTTTGAATCTGGTAAGAACAACAGGTTCAGGTACGAAAAGCAGTAGAAAATTTGAATTGCGTATCAACTTCTGCCGGTTATAATGTAAAAACGATTTCGACTCCTCGGCAAGGGCAGATGGCCTTTGTTGAGAGTAAGTTCTTTTAATTAAAACGGTTATATTGGATTCGCAATCTAACCGGAGGAAATTGCAACATAATAATATAATGCGCGAAGTCATTATTTTCTGATAGTTAAGGACTCATTTTACGGAAAGCTTCTGACAATTTTTGATAAGGAGAAAGACAAATGGCAAGACCTGTAACACTTTTCACCGGCCAGTGGGCGGACTTACCACTGGAAAAATTGGCCAAGAAGGCGGCGAGCTGGGGTTATGATGGTTTGGAATTGGCTTGCTGGGGCGACCACTTCGAGGTTGACAAGGCCCTGAGCGACCGCAGCTATTGTAAGGCCAAGCGTGCCCTTCTGAAGAAGTACGGCCTAAAAGTGTACGCGATATCGACACACTTAGTTGGACAGGCCGTGTGCGATAATATTGACGAGCGTCACAAGGCAATTCTGCCCCCGGACGTCTGGGGTGACGGTGAACCTGAAGGCGTCCACAAGCGTGCGGCCCAGAAGGTAATCGATGCTGCCAAGGCCGCGAAGAGACTGGGTGTAGATGTCGTTAATGGATTTACGGGAAGCTCCATCTGGCACATGGTTTATTCGTTCCCGCCGAACCCGCCAGATGCAATCGAGGCAGGTTACAAGGACTTCGCGAAGCGCTTCCGGCGCATCCTCGACGCCTTCAAGGCAGAGGGTGTGAAGTTTGCTCTGGAAGTACACCCGACGGAGATTGCGTTCGATATTGCCTCGGCCGAGCGTGCCATTAAAGCCATAAGAGGCCACAAGTCTTTCGGCTTCAACTACGACCCAAGCCATCTCGCCTACCAGGGCGTGGATTACGTTAAGTTCATCCGTACTTTTGGCGACCGTATCTTCCACGCTCACATGAAGGACGTCTGGTGGGGTCACGGGGACGGAACGGTTGGTGTCTTCGGCGGTCATACCGAGTTTGCCGACCCCCGCCGCTACTGGGACTTCCGCTCGATTGGTCATGGGGATATCAATTTCGAGGAAATCATCGTTGCGCTGAACGATGTCGGCTACCAGGGGCCGCTTTCAGTCGAATGGGAAGACAGCCGAATGGACCGTGAACACGGCGCAGCAGAGGCCTGCGAGTTCTTCAAGAAGGCGGACTTCAAGCCTTCGCAGGTCGCCTTCGATGCGGCGTTCGAGAAGAAATAGCAATTACAGAAAGGTTTATTATGACTGACAGACCCCGCAAGGCGGGAACCCACAGAAACGGATTGAGCCGGCGTCAGTTCTTAAAGAGAGCAGCTGGCACATCTGTGGGGGCAGTGGGATTTCCATACATTGTTTCTTCGTCAGTTTTCGGTAAGGCCGACAGTATAGCGCCGAGCGAACGAATTACTATGGGTTGTATTGGTGTTGGCTGGCAGGGCGGCAGCAATATGAACTCATTTCTTCGCGAAAAAGACTGTCAAATCGTCGCCGTCTGTGACGTTGACAAAAACCACCTGCAGAGCGCGGCCAATCGTGTTAATGAGAAATACAAAAACAAAGACTGCGCTGCGTACGCGGATTATCGTGAGCTGTTAGCGCGCGATGATATCGACTCAGTATCGCTTGGTCTGCCCGACCATTGGCATGCGATTCCAGCTACAGAAGCTGCGAGGTCGGGCAAGGACATATTCGGTGAAAAGCCCCTGTCGCATAATCTAAGGGAAGGCCGAGCTATGTGCGATGCGGTCGAGCGTTACGGCCGGATATGGCAGACCGGAAGCTGGCAGCGTTCGGAGGCCAATTTCCGCTTTGCCTGCGAACTGGTCCGTAATGGCCGCATCGGCAGAGTGCATACGGTCGAAGTAGGGCTGCCTTCGGGACATACCGACTTCGGTGAGACCAAGGGGCAGGAAGGGATTTGTCCGCCGCCCATAGAGCTCGACTATAACTTCTGGCTCGGGCCTGCGCTATACGAGCCTTACTGTCCGGCGCGTGTGCACAAGAACTGGCGGTGGGTCCTCGACCACGGAGGCGGACAGTTGATGGACTGGGTCGGTCACCACGTCGATATCGCCCACTGGGGTCTGGGCATGGATTACGGCGGCCCGTACGAGATAGAAGGCTCCGGGGAATATCCGAAAGACGGATTATGGAACAGCCCGACAAAGTATCGGCTGACGGCGAAATACCCCGACGAGGTTACGATGACTATCGCCGGCGGGTACGACGACATTCGCGGCGGGACAAAGTGGATAGGCAAAGATGGGTGGGTCTGGGTTACTCGCGGCGATATAGATGCACAGCCCAAGAAGCTGCTCGAAGAGAAGTTCGGACCGGATGAGATACACTTGTTTCGTTCGCCCGGACATTGGCGCAACTTCCTCGACTGTGTGAAGAGCCGTGAGACCACGCTAACGCCTTGTGAGGTTGCACATCGCTCAGCGACGCCGGGCCACTTAGGGCAGATTGCTATGCGGCTGGGGCGCAAGATACGCTTTAACCCCAAGACCGAAGATATACTCGATGACCCGACCGCAACGAGCTTGCTCGGAGCAGCAATGCGCAGCCCGTGGCACCTGTGAAATTGAATATTGACTATTGGAAATTGATTATCATTTGTTAATTATGAGATAAGGATTTTTCGTATGAAGGAAAGAGGGATTGACCGGCGACAATTTATCAAAAATACAATCGGTACTGCAGCGGTTATAAGTTTTCCACATATTGTTCCGGCGTCTGCTTTAGGCCAAGCCGATGATGTTTCGCCGAGTGAACGGATTACGTTGGGCTTTATCGGCGCAGGCAAGCAGAGTAAGCACCTGATGAGCTCCTTTCTAAACTCGCCCGGCACGCACGTACTGGCCGCCTGCGATGTTGATAAGCTCAAGCTGGCGCGTGGGCAGAAAATTGTCGAAGACCACTATGCCGAAAAGAGCGGCGGTACGTATAAAGGCTGCGATGTATACGGTGATTTTCGCGAGCTGCTTGCCAGAGATGATATCGATGCAGTGGTGATTTCCACGCCCGACCATTGGCACGCCATCATGGTTATCCAGTCTGCAATGGCCGGAAAGGATATTTACTGTGAGAAGCCGCTTTCGCAAACCATCAAAGAAGCCCGGTCTATGGTCGATGCGGTCAGGCGTTACGAACGGGTCTTCCAGACCGGCAGTATGCAGCGTTCGGACTGGCACTTCCGCTTAGGGTGCGAGCTGGTCCTCAACGGTTATATAGGCCAGTTACAACATGTAACCGTTGGTGTTGGCGGTCCGCCCCAAGATAGACCCTTGCCGGCAGAGCCGGTACCGGATTATCTGGATTGGGATATGTGGCTGGGCCCGGTGTTGTGGAGGCCTTATAACTCGGAGCTGTCGCCGCATTTAAGCTGGGACGGCTTTCCTAACTGGCGCAACCACAGCAGCTTTGGCGGGGGGGGGATGACCGACTGGGGCGCACATCACTTCGATATCGCCCAGTGGGGTATGGATATGGACGAGAGCGGTCCGGTTGAAATCATCCCTCCCGACAGTGAGGATTACAAGGTGCTTACCTATAAATATGCCAGCGGTGTTACCATGACCCGCGATAAGGCCAACGGCGTCTTGTTCACCGGCACTGAAGGCGAGGTCGAGGTCAATCGTGGACATATCCGCACCCAGCCTGAGAATTTGAAGGACCAGCAAATCGGCCCCAATGAAATACACCTTTACGAAAGCAGAAATCATTATGTTGACTGGCTGGACGCCATCCGCAAACGCAGCAGACCGATTTGCGATATAGAGACCGGCTGCCGTTCGGTAAGTGTTTGTCATTTAGGCAATATAGCTTACAAACTTGGCCGGCCACTCAAATGGGACCCTGAACAGGAAGTCCTTATTGGAGATGCCGGAGCCAGCAGGTTGCTTTCGCGGCCGATGCGCAGCCCATGGCACCTTTAGAATTGACTATTGATTATTGACTATTGGTTATTTTTTACGAAGAGAATTCTTAATACGAATTATGTGATGCGAATCATGGAGCTTCTGTTATGAATAAGAAAAGAGAATTTAATCGGCGTAGTTTTCTGAAAAAAGCGGCCTGTGCGTCTTTAAGCACAGCCGGCTTTCCTTATTTGGTTCAACCTTCTGCTCTGGGTAAGGCAGGTTCAGTTGCGCCGAGCAATCGGATAGTGATGGGCGCCATTGGTGTAGGTTCACAGGGTTCGGGTAACATGCGTGGATTTTTAGGCAAGAAGGAAGTTCAAATGGTGGCCGTTTGTGATGTTGACAAGGCTCATCGCGACGGGGCCAAGGAAACCGTGGACAAGCGATACGAAAACAATGATTGCATGACATATTCGGATTTCCGCGAAGTGATTGAGCGTAAGGACATCGATGCATTGTCACTGGCGATGCCAGACCATTGGCATTCGATTCCGGTAGTAACGGCTGCCAGGGCCGGCAAAGATATGTACGGGGAGAAGCCTTTGGCCAGGACGATCCATGAGGGCCGGGTGATGGCAGATACGGTTCAGCGTTACGGAAGGGTCTGGCAAACGGGTAGCTGGCAGCGTTCGGTTCGCGATTTTCGCCATGCCTGCGAATTAGTTCGCAATGGGCGGATTGGCAAAGTGCATAAAGTTGAGGTCGGCCTGCCGACCGGAGGCAGCACGGGAAATAAGCCGGTAGCACCGGTTCCTGAGGGTCTGGACTGGGACTTTTGGTTAGGGCCGGCCCCCTGGCGGCCTTATATGGGGTTCGGTCGTAATGGGCCGCATTGGGACTGGCGATGGATTATGGATTACTCCGGAGGGCAGCTAACTGACTGGGCAGGCCATCACATCGATATTGCCCACTGGGGCCTTGGGTTGGACTATGCCGGCCCGGTTGAAATAGAGGGCATAGGTCTCTATCCTAAAGACGGCATCTACGATGTGCCAACCGAGTATAAGTTTACCTGTAAGTACGCAGACGGTCTGACAATGGTTGTGGCCAATGACCGGCAGCAGCCCATGGGGATGGGAACCGTCTGGTACGGTGAAGACGGCTGGATACACGTCAAACGCGGCAAGCTCGAGGCCAGCCCGGAAAGTATCTTAAAGGAAGTTATTGGCCCTGACGAAATCAGGCTGTACAACAGCCGAGACCATCAGCAGAACTTCTTAGATTGTGTTCGGTCTCGTGAAGAGACTATCACACCTATAGAGATAGCACACCGGTCGATTAGCGTGGGGCTTCTCGGTGAAATTGCAATGCTCGCTGAGCGAAGGCTAAGGTGGGACCCTGAGAAAGAAATCTTCCTCAACGACGATGAAGCCAACAGGATGCTTTCTCGGCCAATGCGCAGCCCATGGCACTTATAAAAGTAAAAAATAAAAATAGAAAGGAGCAAAAAATGATTCGAAAGTTAAAAGATACCAAAATTTTACTGCCTGCTATCTTGTGTTCATTGCTTCTGGTGAGCACTTTGCAGGCCCAGTCGCCGGCGAAGCTGCGGGAGGTAACAGCCGAAGAAGTGCAAAAGATAGAAAAAGCAATGCCAAGAAGAGCGACCGTTAGAGTCACCAGCCCGCGGAAACTGCTGGTATTCTGGCGGTGTGAAGGATTTTTCCACACGTCGATCCCAGTGGTCAACAAAGCGCTCGAGATTATGGGCCAAAAGACCGGGGCGTTCGATGTAGTAACCACCGACGATTATTCGGTGTTCACAAGCGAGAATCTCAAGCAGTTTGACGCGGTGTGCCTGAACAATACGACCGGCCTGAAGTTCAATCCCAAAGAGAACCCGGAGCGGTGCAAGGCCCTGATGGATTTTGTGAAAAACGGAAAAGGGATAGTAGGCGTCCACGCGGCCACAGATAATTTTAACCAATGGCCGGAGGCACAGGAGATGATGGGCGGAAAATTCACCGGCCATCCTTGGACAAGCGGCGGGACCTGGGCGATTAAGATTGACCAGCCCGACCATCCGCTTATGAAGGCCTTTAAAGGTAAGGGATTTAAGATAAATGATGAGATATATCGAACCGACCCGCCACTGTATTCACGAGATAAGCAGCTTGTTCTTATGAGTCTGGATATGAGCGACCCGACCACCCGTAACGTCAAAGGATTCAAACCAACTGATAATGATACCGGTACCAGTTGGGTCAAGACCTGGGGAGAGGGCCGGATATTTTACTGCTCGCTGGGACATAACGACCACATTTTCTGGAATCCGGCGATATTACAGTATTATCTCGATGGTATTCAGTTTGCATTTGGCGACTATAAAGTTGATACAGAACCGAAACCTATCGTTAGTTCAGGAAAGGGAATAGAAATGGCAACGTTACAGGAACTACTTGAAAAGGTAAAGACGTACGATTGGGGCCAGAGCCGATTGGCGCTGACTGAAGTGAGCGAGAACATAAAAAAGGCACACAGCTCGCCCGCGGAGCTGAAAAAGATTGAGAAAAGTCTGCTGGATGTGCTCACCTCCGATTCAACGCGGGCCGGCAAGCAGTTTGTCTGCAGGGAATTGAGTATTATCGGCACCGAACAGTCCGTGCCGGAACTGGCTAAAATGCTGACCGATGAAGAAACCTCGGATATGGCAAGGTATGCTCTGGAGCGGATACCCGGTACGGCAGTCAACGACGCATTGCGAAGGGCTTTGAGGAAGGCCCAAGGCAAACCACAGGTCGGCATAATCAACTCATTGGGCCAGCGCCGTGACGGAAGAGCGGTCCGTGCTCTGGGCAGACTTATTGACAACTCAGACCAAACAGTAGCTGTCGCCGCTGCTGCCGCCCTTGGCCAGATAGCTGATTCCAGGGCTACCGAAGTGCTCTCAGCGGCAAAGGACAAAACAAGCGGCAAATTGCAAATGGTGGTTCTGGATTCTTATTTGAGGTGCGCCGACCAGCTTGTGGCCGAGGGCGATAAGCCCAAGGCTTTAGCTATCTACAAAGAGCTCCAGAAAGAGGGCAATCCGGCGCCGATACGTACTGCTGCACTGAAAGGCATGATAAGCGCGACGAAAAAGTAAAGATAAAAATGAAAATCAAGTGCACAAGTCAGAAGACAGAAGTCAGAAGACAGAAGTCAGGAGACAGAAGCAATCGCTGCGGTAGAATTGTTGGATATGTCCTCTGTCCTCTGCTATCTGTTCTCTGTGCTGTTTGCCTCGGGGCAGCAGAACAGCAGGACGATGCCATCGGGATAGTCCTCGACATTCTTAAGAGCGGCGACCAGGAGATGCAGGCCGTGGCCATCGCGATGGTAAAGGAAATGCCGGGGACAGAAATAACAAAAGCTTTGGCCAAAGAGCTGCCGAACCTTTCGGCTACCAGTCAGGTGCAACTGTTGTCCGCTCTGGGCGACCGCGGGGACGCCGCTGCCTTGCCGGCGGTTATCACTGCTGTGAAGGCCAAGGACGAATCCGTTCGGATTGCGGCTCTCAAGGCAATGGGGCAATTAGGTGATGCGTCTAGTGTTGGCTTATTGGCACAAACGGCGGCGGCGACCGGAGGCGCCGAACAAAAAGCCGCTCGCGAGAGTTTGTATCGTTTGCGCGGCCCGAAGGTCGATGAAGCAGTCTTAGCAGCGATTCCAAAGGCAGTGCCAAAAACGAAGGTGGAATTGATTAAGAGCACAGGTGAGCGGAATATATCAGCAGGTGTAAGCACTTTATTAAAAACCGCAACGGATTCGGACCGTAAAGTTCGAGTCGAATCGTTCAAGGTCTTAAAGGTCATTGCCGGCCAGGAGGATTTGCCGGCGCTGGTCGAGCTTTTGCTGAATTTGCGAAGCTCATCCGAGGCCAATGAGGCCCAGAAAATGGTAGCCGCTGTTGCCCATAAAATCGAGGACAAGGACCGTCAGGCCGAGGCGGTGTTGGCTGTGCTGCCTTCGGTTAAAGATGTCAAAAAACAATGCTCTCTGCTGAGCGTATTAGGCAAAATAGGCGACAGCAGCGCCCTGCCCCCGCTTGTCGAGGCGCTGAACAGCGACAATATTGAGAGCAGGGGTGCCGCCATCCGTGCGCTGGCAGAGTGGCCTACTTCCGAGCCGGCGATTGAGATGCTCAAGGCAGCGCAGAACTCTCAGGACAGAGCACACCGGATACTGGCACTGCGCGGTTCTATCCGCCTGCTTGGACTTGATACTAAGAGAACGCCCGAAGAAACGATTGAAATGTATAAGAAAGCAATGACTCTGGCGCCGGATGCGATTGAAAAAAGGAGGGTGCTTTCGGGGCTCGCCAATACCAAATCTCTCGGCGCACTGCAAATGTCAGCAGATTATCTCCAGGACAAGACTTTATTCAGAGAAGCGGAATTTGCGGTGGTTAAAATCGCTGAGGGCATCTACGAAAACTTTCCTCAACAAACCAGGGATGTATTAGAGAAGGTTTTGCAAGCCTCGAAGAATGACCCGCTGCGTCAGCAGGCGCAGGAAGTGATAAATCGAATTGAAGGATTGAAGTTAAAAGTGAACTAAAGTGCCTAAAGTTTTAAGTGCATAAAGTAAAAAAATAACTTTAGCTCACTTGTGGTACTTTCTAATTTTGGAGAGCGAATTAAACAGGAGAGAAAGTTATGGTTATACAGGTTAGAAGTAAGACGTCAGATATCAGAGGTCGGAGGTCAGAAGTCAGAAGTCAGCTCTGTCCTCTGCTCTCTGTCCTCTGTGCTTTGTTGTCTGTGCTGCTGTCCTCTTGTGCGGGGCCATTAGCGGTTGACCCGGTTCTTGAGGCGAGTATGGCGATTGAGAGTGCCGACGCCGCTATGGGCGACTGGGAAGGAAGCTGGATATTGGATGATGAAAGCGATTCGGGACCATTGGCAGCACAGGTGATAGCTTTGGGTAAAGGTGAGTATAGAGCTAATTTTCTTGAAAAGTTTGATACTCGCGAGGAACCTATAGCAGTACTTGATGGCGAGCGCGACGGTGAAGTGGTGCGTTTTGAAGGACAAGTCGAACTAAGCAACGGCGGCACCCTTGATGTCCAGGCAACTATTGAAGGCGGTAAGCTCAAGGGCAGTTTCAAGGGAGACGAAGCCGGCAGCGTCACATTGAACAAGGCAACTCGGGTTTCACCCACATTGGGGGAAAAGCCCCCGGCCGGTGCGATTGTCCTTTTCAACGGCAAAAACTTCAAGCAATGGAAACATACAAACAAGAAACCAGACGCTGATTCTGTGAAATGGGCACTTGGGAAGGGCGGTTCGATGGAAGTCGTAAAGGGTACCGGTTCAATTGTTACCAAAAAGAAATTTACAGATTTCAAGCTGCACGTGGAATTTCGCACGCCCTTTATGCCCGATGCGCGAGGCCAGGGGCGCGGTAACAGCGGGGTGTATCTGCAGGAACGATATGAGGTGCAGGTACTTGACAGCTACGGCCTCGAAGGTGAAGACAACGAATGCGGCGGAATCTATAAGGTCGGGGCTCCTCTCGTAAATATGTGTGCGCCGCCGACGCAGTGGCAGACTTACGATATTACTTTTTACGCCCCCGGTGCCGACAGGCCAAACGCCCAGGTGACAGTTGTCCACAACGGCGTGACGATACATGACAACATAAGTCTTCCAAAGCCGACCGGCGGTGCACTGGATAGTGACGTGACCAAACCCGGAGGTATATATCTGCAGGACCACGGCAATCCTGTGCAATACCGTAACATTTGGCTAATTGAATTGTAACCGATTGAGCTTGTTATGCGTCGGTTTTAAATATTTATTACCAGCGTGTTTTTAGACAATTTATGATGGCGTTTATTTATTAAGGAATACTGATATGAAAGAACAGAAAAAAACTACCAAACAACAGAGCAGCAAAATATCTCGGCGTGATTTTATGGGCGGTATCGCGGCGGCAGCGGTATGCTCTATTGGTTTCCCGAGCCTCATCCGGGCCCAGGGACTCAACGAAAAACTCCAGGTGGGATTCATCGCTGCGGGCGGACAGGCCGGGTCTCATACGGGCCAATCCCACAGAGCGGGCCTTCAGTGCATCGCCTTCGCCGAGGTTGACAAAACCCGCTGGGGCGGTGTCCTCGGCAAAAAAGGCTGGGAGAATGCCGCCGGCTATCAGGACTGGCGAAAGGTATTCGAGAAGCACGGCAAGGACCTCGATGTCGTTTTCGTGGCGACCCCGGACCACAGCCATTTTGCCCCGTCGATGACCGCCGTTTCAATGGGCATTCACTGCTACACCGAGAAGCCGCTGACCTGGTCGGTTCGCGAGGCGCAGTTGCTGGCGGCAGCCTACGCCAGGAATCCCAAGGTTGTGACCCAGATGGGCAACCAGGGCCACGGCGAGGATGGATGGCGGCGCGCGTACGAACTCGTCAAGGCGGGCGCCGTGGGCGAGATCAAGGAGTTCCATACCTGGACGAATCGTCCGATCTGGCCGCAGGGCGGAGACCGTCCGGATTACACAAGTCCGGTTCCCGATACTCTCGACTGGGACGCCTGGATCGGCCCGGCGCCGATGCGGCCATACGCCGGTCCCAGGGATGGTAAAGGAAACGGTCCCTATCATCCCTTCAACTGGCGGGGCGTGGTCGATTTCGGCTCCGGGGCCCTCGGCGACATGGCCTGTCACACAACCGATGGGATCTACGCGATTATGGATCCAGGCTACGCCGCCACGGCCGAGCCGTTCATCATGACCGGGCCCGTCAAAGATCAGTGGCCCGCCGGCATGATCGTCAAGAGCACCTACCGCGCCAAGGGCGGACGGCCCGGCTTCAAGACCTTCTGGTACGAGGGCAACGATGGAGTCGGAAAGCCGCTCATGCCGGATACGCCGGAGGAACTCGAGGTCGATGGACGCGAACTGCCGCGTACCGGAAATCTGATCATCGGCACCAAGGGCAAGATGCTGGTCATCGGTGACTACTGGAACAGCCCCATGCTGATCCCGGAAGCGAGGCGCAAAGAGTTCGGCAAAGCCAAACAACTGCTCGAACGCTCTCCCGGACACCACCAGGAGTTCTTTATGGCCTGTAGGGGCGAGAAGCCGCGACAGTTCAGTCAGTCCAACTTCAGCTACTCCGGTCCCATGGCCGCAAACATCCAGCTCGGCAACCTCTGCGCCCGCGCGGGAAAGAAGCTCGAGCTCAACGAAGCTGGGAAGATCACCAGCGACCCGAAGATCAACGATTTGGCCTGGCGCGAGCCCCGCAATGGTTGGGGACCGCTGGAGATGAAGGTCTAAGTGAATCGCGAAACATAGAGCCTTCTCCTATTTATTGGGCTGTTTTAGGCGAATCCCGGCAATTTCGACCCGGGGTGACCGGCGCCGGCTATACCTTCCCTTGTAGTGGTTTCGGGAACTCATTGCTCGAAAGTATGATGGAGTGCAAATGAAACATGTGGCTTCAAACGCTTACCAAATGCGAGGAAGTGGAAAGACTTCCGCAAGATGCTCGATAAGCAGAACGGGCCCTTGAATTTGCTGAGAGTTTGCCAAACACGCTGTGAAAATAGAAATGGGCTTAATCCAGGAAGAACGCTGTTATGAAAGGCCATAAAGTAACTGCTAAAGGGCGGCAGACGCAATCTGCGCAAAGGTACCGGGCGACCGACAGAGAGACCGGGCTGTCCCGCCGTGATTTTATCGGCGGCGCAGCGGCAGCGGCGGGGTTCACGATTGTGCCCCGTTCTGTTCTGGGAGGGGCCCGTTATATTCCGCCGAGCGAGAAGCTCAATATAGCCGGTATCGGCATAGGCGGCCGAGGGGCCGGCGACCTCGACGCCCTTGGCAGTGAAAACATTGTCGCTCTGTGCGATGTGGACCAGAAGTATGCGGCTGCAACTTTTAAGCGATACCCTAACGCTAATAAGTACCGCGATTTCCGCAGGATGTTGGACAAAGAGGACAGGAACATCGATGCGGTGGTAATAGCCACGCCGGACCATACACATGCGGTTATCGCTATGAAGGCAATCAAGATGGGCAAGCATGTCTATTGCGAAAAACCGCTGGCCCATTCGATATATGAAGTCCGCAAGGTTACTGAGGCGGCACGAGAGGCGGGTGTAGCCACTCAATTAGGCAACCAGGGTCAGGCGTCTGAAGAGACTCGTCTTGTGAGCGAATTTATCTGGGATGGGGCGCTGGGTCCGGTTCGCGAGGTCCATTCCTGGTGCAACAGGCCAATCTCGCCCCGAGGTATCGACCGGCCCAAGGACAAACACGATGTACCACCCACGCTCGACTGGAATTTGTGGCTTGGCCCGGCCCCGGAGCGGCCTTATCATCCCTGCTATCTGCCGTTTAGCTGGCGCGGCTGGTGGGACTTCGGAACGGGAGTGTTGGGCGATATAGGCTGCCATCAGTTCGCCCCGATTTTCAGGGCCCTGAAATTAGGCTACCCAACGTGCGTGGATGCCTGCTCCAGCGGAGTGAATTCCGAAACCGCGCCTCTGGCGTCTATTGTCCGTTATGAATTCCCGGTAAGGTACGATTTTCCGGCGCTGAAGCTGACCTGGTATGACGGCGGCCTGATGCCCGCCCGGCCGGAAGAGCTTAAAGAAGGCCTGCGTTTCGGCAATGCCGATGATAATCTGTTTTTGGGCGACAAGGGCAAGATGTTAGGCCACAGACTGCTGCCGGAATCAAGGAGCAAAGAATACGGCAAGCCACCGAGGACTCTGGCCCGTTCGCCCGGCCATCATAAAGAGTGGCTCGATGCCTGTAAGGGCGGCCTGCCGGCCGGCTCCAACTTCGAGGTTGCAGGGCCGCTGACCGAAGTGGTTTTGTTGGGTAATATCGCCCTGCGGATGGGCCGGAAGTTGTATGAAAAAGGCCTTAAGCTGTATTATGACGGCCCAAATATGAAGATTACCAATCTACCCGAGGCCAATAAATATATCCGCGACGAATATCGCAATGGATGGACATTATAGAGCAGGTTAAATGGGTGATTAACTACTCGCCGATTTTGTGAGCGATGGGTCAAAATCAATTATCAAGATACAAGAGGAATATTCTTATGAAAAACTCTGAAAAACAAAACAAAAAACAAAACAGAAGAATATCACGACGTGATTTTATGGGCGCTGCAGTCCGCCTCGGCGGATTGGCGGCGCTCACGGTTGTTCCCCGGCATGTGCTTGGAGGTCCGCGTCATATTCCGCCGAGCGAAAAGGTCAATATTGCTGGCATCGGGGTAGGAGGCCAGGGCGGCAGCGACCTTCGCGCGTTAAGCAGCCAAAACATTGTTGCACTGTGCGATGTGGACTGGAGACAGGCAGCCAGGACATTCAAGCGTCATCCCGATGCGAAAAAATACAAAGACTTTCGCAGGATGTTGGACGAGGAGGATAAGAACATTGACGCCGTGGTAGTTGCCACGCCGGACCACGTTCACGCCGTGGCTTCGATAGCGGCCATCAAGAGAAGCAAGCACGTATATTGCGAAAAACCGCTGACGCACTCGGTACATGAGGCCCGTGTGCTTGCCAAGGCGGCCCGCGAATACAAGGTTGCCACCCAGATGGGAAATCAGGGGCAGGCATCTGAGGGAACGCGGCTGATGTGCGAATATATCTGGGCCGGCGCAATTGGGCCGGTGCGCGAGGTGCACGTATGGACGGACAGGCCGTTGCGAGGTCTTGACGATGTATATTGGCCTCAAGGCGTGGGCAGACCAACGGATACCCCGCCGGTCCCTGAGACGTTAGACTGGGATTTGTGGCTTGGCCCGGCACCGCAGCGCCCTTATCATCCCGCTTATGCGCCTTTTAAGTGGCGTGGTTGGTGGGATTTCGGAACCGGAGCGCTGGGAGACATCGGCTGCCACAGTATCGACCCTATCTGGCGCGCACTGAAGCTCAAATATCCACTAAGCGTCGAAGCAAGCTGTACGCTGGTCAACAAAGAGACATTTCCGGTAGCATCGATGGTAACGTACCATTTCGGTGCCCGCGAAGATATGCCGCCGGTCAAACTGACCTGGTACGATGGCGGATTAAGGCCGCCGCGTCCGGAGGAATTGGAGGATGGTCAGCGCTTGGGCACAGGCGGTACGCTGTTTGTCGGCGATAAGGGAAAAATGCTCGGATACACGCTGATGCCGGCATCGAAAAGGAAAGCGTTCGGCACGCCGCCCAAGGTTATCCCCCGCTCGCCCGGGCATCATCAGGAATGGATAGATGCCTGCAAGGGAGGCAAGCCTGCGGGTTCTAATTTCGACCACGCGGGGCCGCTGGCCGAGGCTGTACTTCTGGGCAACGTCGCACTGCGCCCGGAACTAAAAGAGAAGCTAACCCGTACCAGTCTGCTCTGGGACAGCAAGAATTTGAAAATTACCAATCTGCCCGAGGCTAATGAATTCCTCCGCTGTAGTCATCGCGAGGGCTGGACGCTGTAATGGTCTGTAAAACGATAAATGCGCGGTGGTTATAAGATACAAAAGGAATATTGTT
>CAYUFX010000010.1:0-76533 GCA_964444135.1 uncultured Pirellulales bacterium
ATCCTATCGGCAAAAAGACCTAACAGACTTTATTCTGCGGACAGAGTACTAGGGCTCCACAGAATTCCCTCTACCCATCAACATAGTTGGCGGATTTCGGCAATTTACTTGACTTCTGGGCTCCAAATATGCTAAGATTCGCTAAGTATCATGCGAGAATAACCAGCGACTTAGAATTGAAAATCGAATAGCGTTATTGCACTGGACTATTGGAACAACATAGCGGTGAACTTTTTGACGACATCGCCTATCTAAAACCTGCGAACTGAAAAAACGCAAAGGAGAGAAGACAGTGGAGAGAAGCAAAAGCAAGGTGAGAAGGGATAGCTTATGAGGATAAATATTCAATGCCCATTTTGCAAAACAGATACTTTTGTAGAAGAGCCAGAGTTTGAAGCTGAATACATTTGCCCCCATTGTGGTAAGCAGTTCGGCAAGGTCTATTCTTTAGCTAAGAGAGATACCGACCTCGCTAACGCAGCAGAGCTTATAGCAGGTCAACTAAAGAAAGACGTGAATTATCTAATTAGTTTATGAATAAAGCTCGACAAGGGAGCCTTAGCTGCTAAAACAGGTGGACTTGGATGGGCTGGGTATGAGGCTTTCACTGGAGATTGGCTATCTGCCTTAATAGTTGGCGGAATATCGCTATTGGCTGGCACCATAACCGACAGCTACAAGAGAATTAAGTTACAAGAAGTCAAACAGAGGTGGCTTAATATTCTTTCCGATTTGAATAAAGCCCAACTCTCGTGCCTGATGGAAACTCTGGAACGAAAATATCCTTTGCTCTTGCCTCAGGTTCAGATTCTTTTGCAGGCGTAGTTTTATTTCGAAAACAAATCCTTATACAGAATGCCGAGGCCTATGCAAATCAGCAAATAGCTGAATTTATAGAGCAAAGTGGGCATTAATCCTCGAATTCAATTTTCATTAACGACAACTCTCTCGCCCTAAGCTTTACCAGAGTTACGCATCAAATGCCTGCATCACGAATTTAGGGACAGAAAACAACAGAAAAGAAGGGAAAAGGCAAAAGAATTTTTAGTGGATTAGAGAATTAGAGATTGGTTAATTGGAAAGAAAAAGGAAAATGGCAGGGAAATTTTAGTGGATTAGAGAATTAGGGGATTGGTTGATTAGGTTATCAGATGATCAGGAAATCAGGGTGGAGGTTATCAGGACAGCAGGGTATCAGGGTTATAGCGAATGAACATAAATCTTGTGGTGCAAGCAATTTTAATAGATTTCTCCACTTCGTACCGCACCAATTAAGATTAGGCTTACGCCTAAATTGGTGCGGGACTTCGGTCGAAATGACCGAGCAAATCAGGGCAACCACGCGGGGTTGCCCCTACGTTGAACAGCGCATCGGGACAGGTAGAATGGAGAGAAGAAATATCGAATCTGAATGTCCAATGTCAAAGTGGAGATGCGGGTTAGAATAGGCAAGATTTAGAAAATTAGGAGTGGTTCGGATAAGGGCGGTTCGCGAACCGCCCCTACGTTCGGGGGCAAGGATTGCGTCCCCTGCTGCTTCGCAAATGCGAAGCAAAACGCAGGGGCTTCGGAATGACCCCCGCCAAAGAAATGCGGGGGCAAGCAGTTTTAATAGATTTCTCCACCCATTCGACTACGCTCAGGGCAAGCTTCTTCGGTCGAAATGACTGAGTGGAGATTGCCGCGCTTTGCTCGCAATGACCTGTCAATTGATTATTGGGGATGGAACCCCGACAGAAAAGCAAGTGAGCTAACATCGGGAGTAAACTCCAGATTTATTTCAGGTAAGGGCGGTTCGCGAACCGCCCCTACTGAGGTGTGGCATCAAAGACCAGTACCTCAAAAGGCTTTAGTTCAAAAGTGTGCTCTCTTGTCGCAATTAGCACGATTGCAGGTTTATTTAGGTCTTTCTTCCAGGGACTCTTGAGAGAATATCTTCTTGCTGCACCTTTTGGCACCTGTACCTGCGTGTCCTGTGCAGGTAGCACAGTTGCAGGCAGCTCGAAGGCTTGGCCGATATTTAGGGTGATAGTGCCGGGTTTGTCGAGAGGATTGCGCAGCGACAGGATACCTTTTTTCTTAGACCACGATGCCCAGCCATAGATTTTGCCCTTAGCCGGGTCACCGCCTATCCAATGCGTGTCCACCAGCACGTCCGCATTGCTGCGTGACCACTGCGCGGCCTCGGCCAAGGCGTCCCAGTCCTGCGGCCGCATCAGGGATGGGGTGATGTACAATTCCTGACAATCGGTCCCGCTGGCGAAGAATGCCCGTATATCATCCGTTAGAGGCTCGTTCTCATTAGGGATTCCGTGATTGGCGAACATAACACCCTGGGTCATAAGCGAATTAAGGGGATGAAGCGGCGCACGGACAACAACGTTATGATAAGTTTCCTTGTCACGGTAAGTGATTTGCTGCTGGCGTTTGGAGCCCCAGCCGTGAGTGCTCCAATCTGAGCCTCCCCGCCAGATAGAGTCACCATACCACAACCAGAAGGGAGACGGCCACGTGCCCGTTGTAATGTTTATGAAAACATCGGGCTTAACCCGGCGAAGGTCGCTGATAAGTCTCAGCAGGGCATTCATATCCCGGGCGAATTCACTGTTGGTTCCGGCCGGTCGGCCGCCGACGCCGATACCATCGAACTTGAAGTAGTTCAATTCGTATTCGCGGAGCATTTTCGTACACACATCCCGAAACCTACTATAATACGTGCTGCCCGCAAGTGAGAAACCACTTTTGTTTGTTTCGAAACCCTGCTGTTGGCCGTATTTGAGCCTTTCCTTCTTGGCTTTGCCATACCCGCCGAAAGGAGAGAGCCAGGCTCCCAGGTTGGAATCATATTCTTTAGCCGCCTTCTGCAGGTTCGAAAAGCCGTTCGGGAAGCCCTCGTGAAAACGCCATAGTGAAGCGGGGTCATCCCAACCATCATCTAAAGCGAACGAATTTATTACTACCTTTCGCTGTCTGATTAGCTCATTTCCGAACAGTTTAATAACATTTAGAAAATCATGCTCCTGTATTTTATCCGCGCCATAGCCGATATCATACCAGCTATTGTAGTGCAGAAACGGCCTGTACGGGTGCGCCCGTTCACGCTCAACGTAATACAGAAAGCCTCTGCGCAATTGGCCCTGTGGAACAATGCCTATGACCGAGCTGTGCACAGTTTGCTCACCCGGCTCGAGCAAAATAACGTAGGGCAGACTACACCTGAAACCATGCAGGTTCGGCTCCAATTTTTGGCTCTTCGATAAGGGGTGCTCGTAAGCAAAAAACATGTTGTCCACCACCACAGGCGAGCCATCCACGGCGGCCACTACCTCTGCGTTCGATTCACTTAGCTCCAGCAAAACTATTTCTTCTACTTTGATTTGTTCATTTGCTGCGGTCAGGATTATTTGTTGGCGTACGTAGTTTGAGCCATCTCTTAAAATCGCACGCCATTGGACTTCGAGGTTATTGTCTGAAGAGGCCAGCGTAACAGAGATTTGCCTGCCGCCAAACTGTTCCGCCAGTCGGCACAACTCGCGGTTTGGTTCCAAGCTCTCTAATTTGGGCCTGCCAACGACCTTCAAATCAGAGGTTTTTATAACCTGCCCACCTTCCAAAATGAATTGAAAGCATTGGGCCTCTTGCATTTGTACCGTTCTCGAGACGAGCTTATCCCTGATGTATCGGGATTTGAGCCGTCCTTCGGATACACTCCAGGCACACGAAAGCAGCCTATTTTGTAAAAGAAGCTCATCTTCGTACACCCTGCCTTGAGCGTCACCCGGTGCAGGGCCCGGAAACTCAAGTCTTGATTCGGCGCGTGTCCCAGTAGTAAGAAGCAATGCTGCTAATATCGCTGCGCCTGTAAACCAGAAATTCTTTTCAGCCATCTTTTAGCCCTTCATAACAAAGTCGGTTAGAGCGTAAATAGTATTGACATTGTAATCGGGTTCAAGGTGATAAATGTATTCGAGGTTGCCACCTTCGTTTTCTTCACAAATCTTTTTGGCCCAGTGCAATATGGGTTCCGTACTTTCCGCTGACATATCATTCGGCAATGGAGAGACACTTATCAGCATTTCTTTTGGGTTCCCGCCTTGCGGGGTCCCTCCAAATACTTCCCTAACCCTGCTGAGTGATGTGTCACCACCAAGGTCGAGAGAATGAAGGTTTGCAATTTTGGAAAATGCCTCCAGGTGATTAGTGCTGGGGCCACATGAATGTAAACGAACGGGACCAAGCTCCTTACCAATCTTTGATGTCACCGGCACTACAAATTGCTCAATCAGCTCAGGGCTGACCATGCAGGATGAACATTCGCCTACGTGCACCTCGGTTATGGGTAAATTGGCTATTTCCGAAAAATGCCGACACAAGACAACGAAGGCCTCTGCGATCCAGTGCATGATTTCCAGGCAGCGCTGTGGTCTGGTCATCATATCTACAAAGACAGTTTCACCCATCAACTTCTGGGCAGAGGTCATAGCTCCGTGTATTGCGGCCCGGCCGGATATGTCCCAGAAAAAGGGCGGTATAGGACATAGCTGCTTCCGGGAATCACTCTGCACTCGGCGAATTTGCTCGTCGAAAAAAATAATGAGCGGGTGATCAAGCAGACTACCAGGCTGAGGTAAGTCGCAAAGCTCTCTGTCAGCCAGACAATTGGGCGTGATGTCGGCGTCTTTGTCGTCCTGAGGGATGAAATCAGCACCCAGCAACATCCCCAGAATCATATTCGGCTGAATACCACCAATCTGGATCTGGTCCTTGTTCCAATAATCAATCTGACCCAGATTTGACTCCGAATAGAAAAGTCGCATATCGCCAAAGTGTTCCGATGCATATTCATTGCACAGAGAATCAACGGCGTAGCGTTTATCCGGGTCAAAGTAGTAATCGCGGTCAAACTTTACACCCAAAGATCCGGCCATCCATGCTTTTGAAAGTGTGCCTGAGATTGTAATCATTTCTGCTTTCTTGTATCGAGAGCAAAGCGGGGCTTTCTGGTCATCCACTTTCCTCGAGTAAAGTCTGGCACCTTGACCGGAACACTACCCCTGGCAATCGAGAGCTCGGAAAGCGGTCCGTGCACACACATAATGACAGAGTCATAAACATCGATAGGTGTTTGCGTTCTATTCTTGACGGCCTGGACGAAGAGCTTTAACTCGAGCATGTCAGTGCCGCCGTGACCGCCCAGAGCAGGCTCCCAGGTCCAGGCGTGTCGATATTTCTCGTGATAAGGTGGAAATGGTTCCCATTCATGATATTTCGGACTCATACCCTTAATGTAAATAGCGTCTCTTTGTTCGTTGTAGAGGCCTCGAGTGCCCTGAATAAGCCATCGATTATCGTATGGCCTGGGTAGCTGCATATCGTAATTGATAACGATAGATTTTCCCTTTTTAGTCCGACCGACCGTTGTCACGATGTCACCCTGAGCGAATTTGCGCTTAGCGTTCGGATGGTCAGGTCCGAATTTTTCGGCGAAATACTCATTGATGCCGACCGCGTCCGTCGAGGTAGAAGTAACGTAGTCGAAGACGTCCCCGCAGTTGATGTCCATCCAACTAATCACGGGTCCCAACTGGTGAGAGGGGTACTGGTCACGGTTGTGATTTATAAGATATTTGGCTGGCCAGCGAGCCATACCGGTCCGACTATCGAAGAAAAAGTGGTCAATACAATCGTGGGAGTGGGCACAGTGACAATGCACGATTTCGCCTAATAAACCCTTACGAATCATGTTCAGTACGGCCAGATTGTCGCTCCGGAAGCTCCAGTTTTCCAGCATCATACAGGGGATGCCTGTCTGCTCGGATGTATTGACCAATTCCCAGCATTCTTCGAGGGTATAGGCCGCAGGGACCTCGACCCCGGCATACTTGCCGGCCTTCATAGCATAAACGGCCATTGGCGTATGCCATTCCCAGTATGTGGTGATAATGACGGCGTCTATATCGTCACGATCAACCAGCTTCTTCCAAACGTCTTCATCACCGCAGAAAATATCGGGCTCGGCAAGGTTTGCCCGGACGACTTGCTTCTGGGCAGCTTCAGCTCGTTTGGGATAGATGTCGCACACCGCGCGGATTTCAACGTCATCTTTCATATTTAAGAAGTTGCTCAGCAGGCTATTGCCGCGGCCGCCCATACCGATTATCCCGATGCGAACCTTCTCGATGGGGGGCAGTTCAATCTCATTGGCAGCATTTGATTTCGGTTGTGAAGCGGAAGCAGTCAGCCGCACGCCGCCAAGGGCGGCACCAAGGCCAACTGTGGTGCTGGTTTTCAGAAATTGCCTGCGGCTGCTTTCTTTAGTCATGGTCGTTTCTCCAAAATGTAGCTCTGGTGCTCCTATACGGACAACATAATTCACGATTTATCTACCAGGTCACTAACTATCACCGGCTTGCCTGATTGGGCCGAGAGGTCAGCCGCAAAGCAAACAGCCTGAGTATAGGCTGCATCTTCAAGGTCGGGATACGGTCGTTTGTCGTCAATTATGCAATCAAGAAAGTGTGAAACTTCACCCTCAAAAGGATGATGGGCGACGTCAGCACTGTCCGGCAGGATGCAGGGAATTTTCAGAAAGTTATTCTGTCCGGGAAAAAGCTTGGGGGCAAAAAGTTCATTGTTGCGGAGCGTGCCCTCGGTCCCATATATCCCGATGTTGAACCTATAAGGCATTTGTGCATCGAAGGTCGTTGTACTGCGTCCGAGCTTTCCATCCTTAAATTTAACGTTGACTGAAATTGTACCCGGATATTCTATGGGGTTCTCGGTTTTCACCTGATAAGCGCAAACCTGTTCGGCTTGGCTCCGGGCAAACCAACGAAGAGCATCTATTGCATGGCAGCCTCCGGTTAAGATTGCCGTTCCACTCTTTTCTTGACTACCATACCATTTCTCTTCGGGAGTCATCCATATCCGGTGCATATAATCGACCTCCACCATAAAAATATCACCGAATACACCCTGCTCGATAAGGCGGTCAATAGTCATCAGCAAGGGATTCCAATGCAGTACGAAACTTACTATTGTTTTGACCTTGTTTTTTCTCACCACTTGGCGTTGTTTGGATAAGTCTTCCGGAGTCAATGCTGCTGGTTTTTCGATGATAATATGTTTGTGGGCTTCTGCAGCAGCAACGACGTATTGCGTGTGTACATTATGCGGCGTGCATACCACTACAATATCCACGTCATTTTGCTCAAGCATCTTAGAAGCGTCAGTTTCGATGGTGCACTTTAAGCCGTAGCGGTCGCGGTATCTTTCTGCGTTCGCGGGATTCCGGCTAACCAGGGCACGCACTTCGGAGCGTTTGTCTTTTTGAAATGCCTTTATATACTCCTCTGCCACCGAGCCACAACCAATAATCCCAACGCCAAGTCTGTTCATATTCTGCTTCCTCTCTTTTTAGTGGCCGTCACGCCTGTAAGCCCTAAGGACTCCTTTCGGAGAAGCGTGCGTATCCGCATATATTTCTCTTTGCCAATATCCACCTTCGCGAGGCGACGAAGCCGCTTCAGTTTGGGCCTTCGCCGAGACGAGCTGATTAATCTAACGTTTGATGACCGGCGTGAGAACGATATTTCGGTAATTGATGGCCGTGTGGTCACCTTGTAGATATATGGGACCGGGCCTGAATTCATCCGACCACAACGCGCCGCCGGTGCAGCCCAGAAGCGGCTCATTGTCAATAATCCTCTTGCCGTTTAGTTCCACTGTTACATGGCGATCCACGAGCGTGATATTCATGGTCTGCCACTGCCCGCCCGGCTTCTCAGCACTCACACTGGGTGTAATTCGACTGTAAATCGCTCCCATGTTATGCGAATCGAGACCCCTGCCGTACGAATTGCTGACCTGAACCTCGTAAATACCTCGCAAATAAATCCCGCTGTTACCCCTCTCAGGAACGTTCACTTCTAATTTGAGGTTGAAGTCCTCGAACTCAGCTACGGTGCGAAGGTTGCCATAGGAAATACGACGTTTTCCCTCCTGCCGAACCGGCCTATTGACGAGAACCCCATCTTCCACCGACCAACCATTAGTTTGCCTCGGATTGGTCAGCTTCCACCCGTCCAGATTGGTTCCATTGAACAGTACAATCGGTTTGCCGTATTTGACCTTAGACAGGTCCGGCTTCGGAGGCAGAGGAGGAATCCGTTTGCCGGTGAATTCACTCCTGTTAACACCCTTTCCATTCGAGCGTGGCCGGATTTGCGTTAATTGCAGGGTGTCTCCTGAAACCTTTGCAATAATTGTTTCCGTAAACGTATGCGTCCGGATAACTTCGCCCTTGGCGTCTTTGCGTTCAACTTTACGAAGACGGGTGATGTTCAGGATGTCACCGTCTATATAGACACTATCAACAGGGACCACGCTACCCCCGCCCCATAGGATGCTTGCGTCCAAATATCCATCCTCCTGCGTGACACCCAGCCAACCGGCATCTCCGCCGGGAATTGTCAACGCCCAGTGTCCAATATAAGGATTAGCGGTTTCATCGGCCCAAACCGATACACAGGCAGTCAATAAAGCGAAGAAAATCAGGGTGTAACGAATGCTTTTATTCATAGTAGTTAACCTTTCACAATATTAGAAAGCAAATCAAAAAAGTAACAAACTCCTCTTATGCCATTGTAGAACAGTTTTTATCTGAGATTTCTTTTTTGTCGCTGCTCAGCTATCCTGACACATCGGGACTGAGCCTCAATTCCAGTTAGAATACCAGGTCTTTATTGGAAATTCAATACAGAAATACATCCATCTCGATAAGAAACAATCCCTATCGTTTTGCTTTGCAAAAGCGAAGCAGCAGGGGGATAAAGTTATCGTATGCAGTTATTTTGTCTTTTCTACATTTTTTACAATAAAGAACTGGTCGTTGAGTATTTTTCTGAATAAGGTGAGGGAGGAATAGAAGGTTACAATCCTTGCGTCTATCGCGAAGAGAAAGAGAGTTTCACGCGTGCAATTTTGCACTTTGACTTCCAGTTGTATAGGGAGTAAAATAAGTGTTTGTGATTCATAAGAGGCTTGGTATGTCTGGAGGTTATATGATGAAGGACGTTAAAACTGACCGCCGTAAGTTCTTGAAAGAAGCGATTGCCGCTGCTGTGGGGACGATGAGTTTCCCTTATGTTGTTCCTTCGTCAGCTTTAGGCAAGGACAGTAATGTGGAGCCAAGCAGCCGGATTACCATGGGCTTCATCGGAGTGGGCGGTATGGGTACGAATAATATGAGGGCGTTCCTAAGTCAGCCCGATGTACAGGTTGTCGCTGTCTGCGATGTCGTAAAAGCCAGCAATGAGTACGGCCACTGGTATAAGAAAGGGTGGCAAGGCCCATGGTTTGGACGGGAACCCGCCCGAAAAATAGTCGAAGACCATTATTCTCGAAAGCCCCAATCCGGTGGGCGAAAAAACTGTGATGCATACAATGATTTTCGTGAACTACTTGCGCGAGATGATATTGATGCCGTTTGCATAACCACGCCCGACCACTGGCATGCGATCCCTGTACTAATGGCTGCCGCGGCCGGCAAGCATATCTACTGTGAGAAGCCCATGAGTCTAACGATTGCTGAAGGTAGGGCTATGGCTGAAGCCGTTCGGCGCTGTGGTGTCATTTTCCAAACGGGAACCCAGCGGCGGTCAAGCCAACAATTCCGGTTCATTTGTGAGCTTATACGCAACGGGCGAATTGGCCAGCTCAAGAGAGTCATTACTAACATAGGAGCAAACAACAAGGAAGCTCCTTCTAAAGACTGGCAGCCTATGCCTGTGCCTGATTGGCTGGATTACGATATGTGGTTAGGCCCAGCGCCCTGGGTTCCTTACCACAAGGACCGCTGCCTTTATACTTTCCGTTTCGGCCTTGATTATTCCGGCGGCCAGACGACAAACTTAGGGGCGCATGCAATCGACGTTGCCCAATGGGCCAATGGTACAGACCATACCGGGCCTATCGAAGTGGAAGATTTAGGAGGCGAATTCCCCACAGATGGTCTGTTCACTACGGCCACCAAGGTACATTTTCGGGCCCGGTACGCTAATAATGTCGAACTGATTTGCAGAACTGAGGAGGACGGTCCTTTGCGTTTTGAAGGTACTGACGGTTGGATTCAGATACAAAATGACGAGCTCACATGCAATCCAGAATCGCTGAAAACTTCTGTGATTGGGCCGAATGAGACCCACCTTTATCAGAGCGACGATCATCACCGCAATTTCATCGATTGTATTAAGGTGCATCGGGAAACGGCTGCGCCGGCTGAAATCGGCCACCGCTCCGTAACTATCTGCCACCTTGGCAATATAGCTATGACACTTAAGCGCAGACTGCTCTGGGACCCTGAAAAGGAACGTTTTATCAACAGCGAACAGGCCAACCGAATGCTGTCACGGTCTATGCGCAGCCCGTGGCACCTGTGAGACAGAAGGCAGAAGACAGAAAACAGAGGACAGAGGAAAGAACTGACTTCTGTTTGAGGAAGGCTCACGCGAGACCCGAAGGATGAGCCAATACTTATATTTTTTGGTTTTGGGCAAGCTCAGCTCACTTTAGTCTCCGTCGCAATTGGTCAAGTAACTGCGTGCTTAGCCTGGAGCCGGCCAATTCGCTGGCACCGCGAAATCGAATTTGCTGGCTTTCCAGGTTGCCGCCCGGCAGCTTGAAAATGACATCTACGTAGCCGGCGCCGCTTTCATCTCGCCGGGCCTCGCCGACTGCAACCGCCCATTGGCTCGCTGTCGCATCGGCTGCTGCTGTGGCAAGTCGTTCTATTCTTTGGCCGTGGGATGTTATTTCGGTCCAATCATCGTCGCGTACGTGGAGCAGGTGACGCAATTGCTCCATAGTGGGAGCAACATAGGCCCCGGTCAAGACCTGCTGTGCCCCTTCGGCGTTGCTCAGCGCTGCAGCCAGACTCCCGCCGCTGCTGACTTCCGCCAGCACCAGCGTCGCGCCGCGCGCTTCAAGCAATTTTAATATGTGCTCCTCCAGGGAGATTTCGCCATCAGCATAGATATATTCGCCTAAGTGCTCCGTTATCTTATGCTTTAACTCTTGGAGCCGTGCTCTATCTCGCTGTGTGTCGTTTGGCAGCGAAAAGGTAAAATCCACCCGGCCGCCCTGGAACTGCGAGGAAACCGTAATATCGGATGCTAACGGCACATGGTCACTAAGCGTCTGGTCAATCTGGGACTGGCCAAGGCCCACAAACCGCAGTGTCAGTGAGCATCCGGGCAGTCGTGTGCCGAATCGCTTGCTCAAATACGGTACCAGCTCATCGCTGACCATAGCCTGCAATTCGTGCGGCGGGCCTGGCAGCGCTACGATTACAGTGTTGGCCAATTCAAAGACGAGGCCGACGGCCGTACCGTTGGGATTTTTAAAATAGCTGCCCCGTGTTGGCACCTGGGTCTGCCGGCGCAAGTTAAGGCGAAGCTGAGCAGGTGAGACGCGGAAACGTCGGGCCATATCCTGCAGCACCTCTGGGTTTTCTTTTAGCTTGATTCCCGTGAAGTCGGAGAGCGTCTGGCGGGTGATGTCGTTGTCGGTCGGACCGAGGCCTCCGGTGACAATTACCAGAGGCGCTTTGTCCGTTGCGTAGCGAAGCGCCTCTTTGAGGTCAGCCGGCTTGTCATCGACACTCATCGAGCCGACGCATTGCAGGCCTAACGGGCGGAGGGTTCGAGTGATGAAGTATGTATGCCCATCTGCATAGACGCCCGATAGCAATTCCCCGCCGGTAACGACTATCATGTATCGTGTGGGCTGGGCAGACCATTCATTGAAGCTGGTGATGCTGACAATCTGTTGAGGAACACCAGTCTGAGCCCCGACTTGTCGGGGACCAAGGCAAATCGACAAAGCAACTGCGAGTGATATGGATACATACGCTTCTAACAAGCGTACTGCCATTCGTGTCTTTATGTGTTGTTCCATTGGATATAAGCTCCTGGATTTATTGTTGAAGTCTTTTGTTTTTGTTTTCTTTAATTCTACACTATATGGATTATAATAACAAAGTATCTGAAACGTACAGGATATTGCAGAAAAATGAGTTGGACAGATTCACAAGCAACAAACTCAATGAACCGACGGAGTTTTCTTGTATCCACCGGGATGGCTGCTCTCGGAGTGACCACAGGAACCTTTGCGGATGGTGTGAGCTACAAACGGAAAGAAGCTGTAAATGATAAGCCACCTGCTGACTGGCTGAATACGCCGGTTGAGTTCTCGCTGTGTCCATTCTGGTTCTGGAACGATGAGCTTTCGGAAAGAGAAATTGCACGCCAAATTGAAGATTTCCGGGCGCATGGTGTTTATGGATTCGTGATTCATCCACGGGCGGGACTGCCCAAAAGCATTGGTTGGATGAGCAAGAATATGATTGAGCTCATGCGTTTTGCCATTGAACAGGCGGCCAAACACGGTATGTGGGTTGTACTGTACGATGAAGGTATGTATCCGAGCGGCTCGTCCAGCGGACAGGTTGTTGAAGAGAACGCTGCCTTTCGGACACGCGGTCTTTTTGCTATTGACCTTGATGAGACAGAAAGAAACACGGATAAATATGACATACATATCGGCGCAAACGGCGAACCAGAACTGACCCAGGGCCAGAATCTGGTGGCCATTATTAAACGCAGGCAAAACGGACATCGGATAGCAGTTATTGATAGGGCTATCAGGCCAGGATATTCTATCATTCGTGGGCTGCACTTTCTTGAGGACAATCCGCCGAGGCGAGCGAACCATAGGGAGGTCCCGGAGAATACGCCGCCCGCAGCCGATATTCTTAATCCACAGGCTGTGGCGTGTTTTATCCGCCTGGTATATCAGCGCTACTATGATGAATTTAAAGAGCATTTCGGCAAAACAATCCATGCCATATTCACGGACGAGCCGTCTTTCTTAGCCAAACGCTCCGAGCGAGGTGCCGTACCCGGCACAACGGGCATACTCGAACACGTGAACAGATTTCTTGGCTATGATTTCACAACCCACCTTCCCGCACTCTGGTACAAGGATGAACCCAATGCCGAACAGCATCGAGCCGATTACTTTCGCGCATTACAAGCAAGACTTGAAGAGACGTTTTACAGGCAAATCTATCAATGGTGTGAGTCTCACAATATTGCTCTGACCGGTCATCCAGCCGCCCCTGACGATATCGGACATCTGAGATATTTTCATATACCGGGACAAGACATTGTCTGGCGTTATATCGAGCCGGGCAAAGCCAGCGCTTTAGAGGAGCCTCAATCTACTCTGGGCAAGTGTGCCTCTTCAGCTATGCTCCATCTCGGTCGAAGACGCAACCTGAATGAATGCTGCGGAGCGTACGGACACAATTTTACTTTCGACGAGATGAAATGGCTGACCAACTGGCTGATTGTACGTGGCTGCAATATGCTGGTTCCACACGCCTTTTACTACTCGATTCGCGGCCCCCGTATTGATGAGCGTCCACCTGATGTCGGCCCTAATAGTCCCTGGTGGGGACAGTATAAGCCCTTTGCCGATGCGTGCCGCCGTCTGTGCTGGCTGAACACTGACAGCAAACACATTTGTGCACTTGCGATCCTCGGCCTCAATGACTACTTGCCGTGGCAAGCCGCAAAGATTTGCTTTCAGAACCAGCGTGATTTCAACTACCTTGAAGCCAGACACTTATGGGAAGATGCTCATGTTGGAACCGACGGTATTCATATCTCAGGTATGCACTATAAGGCACTAATTGTCGAATTTGACTCACCCTCAAAAGCAAAAGAAGCGCTGCAAGTTTTAGAGCGTGCCGGCCGTCTTATCCGTTGGGGAAAAGACGATGGTGAGACGTTACTGCTCCAGAAAATTAACAGCCTGATATCAATGGATGTCAGTATTACACCCGCCATCCCAGATCTGCGGGTACGACATGTTGTAAAAGATACAGTTCATTACTACATAGTTTTCAACGAAGGTCAAGAGCACATCAAATTCAGGCTGACAACCTCTACCAAAGGGCAGCGATTCTTACTTGAGCCCCAAACCGGGAGACAGAATACGATTGATTCGGATGCATTACTACAGATGCAACCTCATGAGCTGAAAGTACTAAAGGTTGCGAATTCATAGCAAATTTCGATAAAATGCTCATCATATTTATACATAGTTCCTCTTGAGTTAATTGATGTTGATAATCTTTTTAAGGAAACTCAATGAAGTTGCGAAAATTACTTCTGGCCTCGTTGCTGATTAGTTCGGTATCTCTGGCAGATGTAACTGACCGGAATCCGCCCAAGGCGGAGCAAGGAAGGAAAATCCAAAATAATACAGTAGAGTGTGACTTATCTTATGATTTCTTCGTGCCCGGAGAAACTTTCAGGATAAGTTTCATTGTCATACTTCCACAGACTATACCGGGTAAACAGAAGATTTTAAGCATAAAGTACTCCCCAAAACCATCAAGATTTTTCCACGAAAATGGAAACCGCTACGCCGAGTTTATCTTTGTTAAGCTTGAGAGGCGAATGAAAGTAGAAATAAGTATCAGGGCTGAATTGCTCAGATACGACCTGCTCACCGCGAGAGAAAAACGCGAACAAGACCTTTTCGAAGGCCCCGGGTTTGAGGACTTTCTAAAGCAGGAAAAGCATATAGAAAAAGACGACCCCCAAATACAAGAAATCGCAGAAAGCATAGAAGGTCAAACTGAAATAGCCATAGTGAAAAACATATATAACTACGCCATTGATAATTTGGAGTACACCCTCCATGGAAAAAAAGACTGGGGTGCAGTCAAAGCTCTCCAGCAGAAAAAGGGTGATTGTACCGAGTACTCTGACCTGTTCGTTGCTATATGCAGGGCAAAGAACATTCCTGCCAGGGTCGTTACAGGGTACACGATGCGATTCGATACCGATTCATCAAAACACAATTGGGCGGAGGTCTATCTGCAAAAGTACGGCTGGGTTCCTTTTGATCCGAGCGGTGGCGATGTAGAAAACTTCATATTCCGAAACAGAGCGTTTGACAGAATGAGACCGGTTTACCTCTATCTTACTAACATCCGCAACGATGAAGTACTTGATAACTATCATTTTGCCAGATATACGTACTGGGGTGACAGAGCCAGATTAACAGACTCAATTAAATTCAAGCAACCTTCCCCGCCCTTCCGAAAGACCCAGTGACATTCCAGCAGCTCAGGAACGGTTTTCAATAGACCGAGGTCGGCCAAAGTAATTCTCTTGGCTTGACAACAGACGTTTGAGGGCGTATATTGTTCATAATTAAGATTCGGAAGTTACTTACTTTTTTATTAAGGACTGAGTTATGAAATCACAAATTGATCGCCGTCGTTTTCTTCAAAGAAGTGGGATTTTCTTTGCAAGTACGGCGGTGCCGACATTATTAGGCCGGCTGTCACTTGCCAATGCGGAAGAATTCAAAGGCCGCTTCAGGAAGGCTGTTGGGTTCATGATGATAGAAGAGGACCTGTCGGTCGAAGACAAGCTGAGATTGGTGAAAGAAGTCGGTTTCGAGGGCGTCGAGACGCCCACGCACCTTCTCGACAAGAAAACACCAGAGCCGAGGATTCTGGCCCGTGCCAGCGAGAAAGTGGGGGTCCGCGTGCACGGCGTAGTCAACTCAAGCCATCACGATCTTACAGGTGCCATTGACGAAGCTGTGTTATACGGCGCGACCTCGGTCCTCTACATTGTCCGGCCGGACCCCAAGGGCTCGTTCATAGAGAATTACCGGCGCACGCAGGAGACAATTCGGCGGGCCATTCCATACGCCGAGAAAAAACGCATCCACATTTTGATTGAGAACGTCTGGAACACCTTCCTCATTGAGCCGCTGACGATGGCACAGTACATCGATGAGCTTGACAACCCATACGTAAAGGCGTATTTCGATGTGGGAAATGTGGTTCGCTGGGGGTTCCCTCAGCACTGGATCGAAGTCCTCGCCGAACGGATTGTCAAGATACACATCAAGGAGTACAACCTGAAGGTTGCGATGAATGAAGGGATGAGCAAGGGCTTTGATTGCCCGCTCGGGCAGGGCAGCATCGAATGGGACAGGGTGCGCGAGGAATTAAAGAAAATTGGCTACCGGGGCTGGGCCACTGCCGAGGTGAACGGCGGGAATCGCCGGCGCTTGGCCGAGATATCTCAGCAAATGGATCAGGTCCTTAATCTATGAGTGCCTGCACCCCCGTGCTTTCTTGCGAAAGCAAGAACGGGGGTGGCGCAGGCACAGGTGCCCGCGCTACATAAATGATTTTCGAGGAGCACGCTGCCAATGATATGGATACATACGCTTCTAACAGGCGTATCGAAATACCAGACTGTTCTATCGATTGTCTTTGTAATGGCATTGGCTGGCACCGCTCGGGTCAGGGCGGAATCGCATCAGAAAGCAAATAGTGAAGCTGTGCCCAAAGGCCTTATCCTGGACCTTGACGCGGATCGAGGGACCAAAGTGGTAAACGGACGAGTCACATCCTGGGAAAATCAGGTGGACTGGAAGGTCAAAACCTTCGTAGCGACGAGAGACGCTAATCACAAAAAGGGTACCGGACACCCTACGCTGAAAGAAAAAGTGGCAGCCATTGGTGGTCACAATACCGTTGTATTTAAACGACAGGAGCTCATCAATAGCAATGAAGACGCATTTGACCATCTTATAACCGGCAGTGGCTACACGTGGTTTGCGGTGATTTCGGTTTACTCCCAGGTATCCGGTCTCAAGGATGTGAATTCATTCTTTGGGAATTTGAGAAATGGTGAAAAATATGAAGGATTTTGGGCGGGGCTAAAGGATGATAACACGCTTTGGATGGGTTCTCGAAACGGCATCACCTTTGGCCGGTGGGATGAGAACAACCCTCAACTTCTCGGCCCTAAACTAAAAGAGAATCGCTACTATATAATCGCCTCTCGCATGGGCGCCGGCACAGAGAAAGTCACCATCGAGCTCTTTGTCAATGGGACCAAACCAGTGGCGTCCAAACCTTTCCCCGTCAATCCAAAGGCGAACTCGTCCAAAATGGCGATTGGACAGGAACGTGATGCAACAAACCATCCGGGCCATGAGTCCTTCGACGGTGAGCTGGCCCGCTTGCTTATGTGGGATCGTCCACTGAGCAACAAAGAGCTTGAGAAAACACTGTCTTTGTTGAAAAAAACTTACGTGTCGTCCCCCCGATAAACCTCATCCCGCAGGCAGACTAAATCAGAACCGATTTAATCTGTGAATCGCCTTCATAAGAACGGATGCCTGCACCTGTGTTTGCCTCGACACCTGTACCCGCGTTTTCTGTGCGGGCAGCACAGGTGCGGGCAAAGGTGGCGCAGGCACAGGTGATGAGGCATTCCGCCGAAGGCGGACCTATGGCGGATTGGTAAATTTCCGCGTTTCGGTGGGTTCGTGACAGTAGAACCTGCAAAGGAAGCAAAAATTAGTTGAAAGTTTGGGACGGATTTGGTAATCTAATAAAATCAGGAACTTTGGTAAGATTATCAAATTGTGTACATGTAATCATGAAAGGGGGTTGCCCTCCAGAGCAGTTTAGGCAAGCTGCTTAATGAGGAGGTCTCATGTTGTGCCTCAAATGTTTCCTGACCGGTGAGGGACGAACTTTATGTTGAACAATACTAACAAACTCGCTCTTGGTGCAAATGCGGATATGTATGCCTCTCCGAAAAGGGTCCTTAGGACTTGTAGGCATGTCGATAGACACGTCAACCGGCTTGCCGCGATGCGTCGCAGCGGGCATCTTTGGTTGCTAATTCTTATTGGCTGTTGGCTTCTTCCGGTATTTATTCTCCCAACTAAAGCGTATGGACACGATTGGCCTATGTGGCGATACGATGCGGGACGCCGTGCAGCATCACCCGAGGAGCTGCCAGCACAGATGCATCTGCAGTGGGTTCGTGTGATGGCCCCTCCAAAACCCGCCTGGCCAAAAAGTCAGGATAGGCTACAGTTTGATGCCTCATACGAACCCGTTGTTGCGGGAAAGACCATTTTCATTGGCTCAATGGTCTGCGACCGTGTAACAGCCTATGACACAGAGACAGGGATAGAGAAGTGGCGTTTCTATACCGATGGGCCGGTGCGTTTTGCGCCCGTGGTATATAAAGACAAGCTCTACTTTGCCTCTGACGATGGATATCTCTATTGCCTGGATGCCAAAAATGGTTCTCTTGTCCGGAAGTTTTCCGGTGGTCCCGCCCAGAACAAAGTGATTGGCAACGACCGACTGATAAGCATGTGGCCCATGCGGGGCGGGCCGGTTCTATATGAGGGGAAGATATACTTCGCAGCCAGTATTTGGCCTTTTATGGGTACCTTTATCCACGCAATCGAAGCTGAGACCGGAGAGGCCATCTGGACCAATAGCGGCAGCGGTGCGACTTACATCTTGCAGCCACATAGCAGTCCGGCCTTTGCCGGTGTGGCGCCGCAGGGTTATTTGGTGGCTACGAAGAACAAATTGCTGGTATCCGGCGGCCGTTCCGTACCTGCTGCTTACGACCGCCATACAGGACGATTTCTATACTATCATATGAACAAGTATGGCAAAACCGGTGCGTGCGATGTTATGGCCTCGGGCGACCATTTTTTCAATCGTGGGGCCATATACAAACTCTCCGACGGTATTAGAATCTCCAGGGCGCCGGCATCTGTAATAGCAGATGAAGTTATCATCGGCAAAAGATATAATTCAATTATGGCTTACAAGCTTGAGCCGGGGGCAAAAAAAGCTGAGAGTTTATGGCAGGCAAAGGTCCCATCTGAGCTCAAGAGAATATTCTTGAAAGCCGGCTCACGTTTGTATGGCAGCGGCGAGAAAGGTACTATTTTCGCCGTTGATATTCCTTTGAACAATGGTCAATCCAAGGTCTCGTGGCAGGCAAAAGTAGAGGGCGAGGTATGGAACATGCTGGCAGCGGACGGCAAGCTTTTTGTCATTACTCTCCAGGGTAAACTTTACTGTTTCACAGACAAAAGAACCAAGCCAAAGCATTATTCATTGAAAATCGAACAACTTTCGCTTGAGTCCCCTCAATGGAAAAATGAGGTCAGGCAAATATTGGAAATGACAGATGAAAGAGACGGGTACTGCCTGCTGCTTGGCATTGGCAACGGCGAACTTCTCGAGCAGTTAGTAAGCCAATCAGAATTACATATTGTCGTACTCGACCCTGACTCCGGGAAGGTTGAAGCAATACGCAGGAGGCTTGACGAGGCAGGACTGTATGGAACCCGAGTCGCTGTTCACCTCGGCGATATTACGACGATGCGACTTCCCCCCTATTTGGCTAATCTTGTCGTATCAGAAGACCGAAATCAGAAGTCAGCTCTGTCCTCTGTCCTATTTGAGCGTGTTTTTCATTCGCTTCGCCCTTACGGGGGAACAGCCTGCTTTTTGGCCCCACAAAGTGAGCATATTCAAATTATGAGGCGGGTGCTCGAATCGAAACTGCCTGGCTCTCAGATTACAAGTTCGGGTGATTTTATTATGTTGACCCGGGCCGGCCCACTAACCGATTCGGCCGATTGGACCCATCAGTACGGCGATTCGGCCAATACCGTGATGTCTAAAGACAAGAGGGTAAAGGCTCCACTCGGACTTCTATGGTTCGGCGGCCCTTCCAATGACAAGATATTGCCGCGTCACGGACACGGCCCATCTCCACAGGTTGTTGGGGGACGACTTTTCATTGAAGGGCGGGACATGCTCCGGGCGGTTGACGTCTATACCGGCCGGCTACTTTGGGAAAGAGACTTTACGGACATGGGCAAGTACTACGACAATACCAGCCATCAGCCTGGTGCTAACGAGATTGGAAGCAACTATGTCTCTGTTTCGGACGGCGTTTACGTAGTATATGGGGACAAAATCCACGTGCTTGACCCGGCCACGGGCAGGACCTCGAAGGAATTCTCGATGCCGCACGAAGACAGGCCTCGATGGGGCACAATTGCGGTCTGGGAAGATATACTGCTTGCAACTGCCTCACCGATTAACATTCCGCTCACGGACAAACCGGTGCGCACAAAGCTCCCCGAGAACATTCAACCAATCATTAAAAAGGGAGCCGATTGGCAATACTTAGCCGGTACTCATCCGAATAGTGCATGGACACAGCCGGATTTCAACGCCGAAACATGGAGGACTTCAGCGGCGGGTTTCGGCTACAATTATAAAGACAACAAGACGGTGCTGAAGGATATGAAAGACCATTATACTGTCGTGTATATACGCAAGTCATTCAACATACCTGAGCCGGAGGATATCCAAGAATTGGGATTGGTGGTCAAGTACGATGATGCCTTTATCGCCTACCTCAACGGCAAGGAGGTCCTCCGCGTGGACGTCTTCAATGGCAGCGGAGCTAAGGCTTCGGATATAGAAAAACATGAACATAAAGGCTGGGAGTATTTCAAGATAGACAACCACAGTAGTCTTTTGCGTGAGGGAACAAATTTGCTGGCCATCGAAGGGCATAACCGGAAAGTTGACAGCAGCGGTTTTACCCTCAATCCTTATCTGGTCGTCCTCCGAAATGGGAAACCTGGTGTGAATAGGAACATCGAAACCCCCGGCTTGAACGATGTCTCCGGGATAACGGTCAATGCAAACTATGCTTCCGGCAGCAAGATGCTCGTTGCCATGGATAGGCACAGCGGCAAAATTCTCTGGAAACGCGACGCAGAATACTCTTTCCGCCACAACACCATTGCAATGGCAGCCAACAAAGTCTTCTGCATCGACGGGATGAGCACAGCCAAGCTGGCCTACTTTAAACGCCGAGGGCTCGACTTCGAGAAAGAACACAGGTTGTATGCATTAGATGCTTGGACGGGAGAATTGCTTTGGAAGACCAATGAGGGCGTTTTCGGTACATGGCTCGGTTATTCAGTAGAGCATGATGTTCTGCTCCAGGCAGGCAGCCGATCCAGGGACCGGGCAAGGGATGAGGCGGACAAAGGCATGGCTGCTTACAGGGGCTCGGACGGCGAGGTACTCTGGAGGATTGATGACAGTTATAAGGGCCCCCCAATACTCTATCGCGACTGGGTAATAACACAGAACAATGGTGGCACTGGTTCTGCTGCCGCTGAGGCAAGTGTTCTTGACCTGCTTAGCGGCAAGACCATCATGCGCGAACACCCGATGACCGGCGATATGGTTTCCTGGAAGTGGGTTCGCTTCTACGGGTGCAACACGGCAATAGCCAGTGAAAACCTGCTGACTTTTCGGTCGGCCTCAGGGGCGTTTGTGGACTTAACCAGGGGGCAAGGTACGGCCAGCATCGGTGGGTTTAAGTCCGGCTGCACATCGAATTTGATTATCGCCAATGGCGTGCTTAACGCCCCCGACTATACGCGGACGTGCATATGCAGCTACCAGAATCAGGCATCACTTGCCTTAGTCCCCATGCCGGAGGTTGGGTATTGGACTTTTGACTATTACCGGGTTCCAAGTTTGGCGACCCCGGTTAAGCAGGTGGGGATAAACTTTGGCGCTCCAGGCAACCGTTATGCTGAAAATGGTACGTTGTGGCTGGAGTTTCCAAGTATTGGAGGACCATCGCCGGATATTCCTGTTCGAGCCAAATATGAAAAACATCAGTGGTTCCGCTATCACAGCTCGCGAGTAAAAGGCAAGCATAACTGGATAACCGCCTCGGGTGTAACGGGGCTCAGGGAAGTCTCCATCCGCATGTTCCTTCAACCAGGCAGGAATGCATCAAAAGTTGACGCTTTCGATAAGCACATCGGCCGAATTCCTACCTGGCAGGAAGAGCAACTCAAGGGTGCTTTCGAACGGCCTCGACCTTATACTGTACGCTTGTACTTTGCTGAGACTGAGGAATACGGGATTGGTCGGCGTCTCTTCAATGTCTCACTTCAGGACAGGCAGGTCCTGGAAGCCTTCGATATCGTGAAGGAAGCCGGCGGACCAAATCGACCTGTGGTAAAGGAGTTCAAAGGAATTAACGTAAAAGATGATTTAAGGGTCACTCTTGCTCCTGTAATGGACTTGGCCATCCCTAACGGGACTGCCGAGCAAGCCGGTCCTCTGCTTTGTGGAATTGAAATTATTGCCGAAGGTTGGTAAGCTGTAGAAAAAACCTTCCGAAACGCGGCTCTGGCACGGCTGGTAGGATTGAGGGACCCCGCAAGGCGGGAACCCAAAGCCAATTAACGGAGGTCAATACAATGAAAACAAGTCTTTTTTTATTACTCTCTGCCATTTCCTTTGTCGTCGGCGCCGCCAGTATCTCATACGCCCTTGAATCTCGAAAAGATTTCTCACCTAAGCCGGATGAGCAGCAACTGCCCAAAGCCATGCATTCGGCAATGAAAGAATTGCCCAAGATAACGGTTGGGAAAGATAACGCTCACATAATAGGCAATGACAACAGGGCATTGCAGGCTGCGGTGGATTATATTGCCGGTCTCGGAGGCGGAACAGTCGAAATTGGCGAGGGAGAATATGTGATGTATGATTCACTTCATCTGCGGGCCAACGTAACAGTCAAGGGCAGGAAAGGCAAAACGGTCTTACGGAAGGCCGATGGGGCTGTATCTGCTCTGGCACTCGATGGTGACTTTGGTGAGCAGCAAATCACACTGGAGGACCCGAACGGCTTTGAGGTAGGTTATGGCGTTGCGATTTGGGACGATAGAGCCGGAGGATTCCATACCACCGTCGCCCGCATCACAGGGCGAAATGACAACACCTTCTCAATTGACAAGCCGCTCATGGCCGACTGCATGGTAAGCAACAAAGCCAAAGCCGCAACAGTCTTCCCGATAGTAAGCGGCTATCACATTGAAGGGGCGCGAGTTAAAGATTTCATAATTGACGGCAATAAGGACTCCAACGTCCACCTGAACGGCTGCCGAGGTGCGGGGATTTTCCTGTATCGGGCCTTCGGGACAGTCATCCAGGATTGTGTAGTGCGAAACTACAATGGGGATGGAATCAGTTTCCAGCAATCCAATGATGTTACTGTAATTGGCTGTCTTTGTGAGAATAATACCTATCTCGGCATACATCCCGGTAGCGGCTCCCAGCGTCCGCGTATTCGCAATTGTGCTGCCCGTGGTAACGGAACTGACGGTCTATTTTTGTGCTGGCGGGTTCGGCACGGATTATTCGAGGATAACGTTTTGGAAGGTAATGGACGATTTGGTATCTCCATCGGGCACAAAGATTCCGACAATCTTCTTCGCCGCAACATTGTCCGTCTGAATCGTCAAAATGGAGTCTTTTTCCGTAACGAAACACTGGGAATGGCCGCTCACCGCAATCGCCTCGAGGAAAATATCATCGAGAACAACGGTACAGGTGGAGAAGCGGCGGGTATTCGTATTCGAGGACAGACTAATAACCTGGTTTTCAAGAACAATATTATTCGTGACACCCGAGAAGATAATTCACAAAGCCAAACTGTAGGCATTCGAATCGAAGAGCAAGTCGGACAAGTAATTCTCGAAGGTAACCAGATAAAGGCCAAAACGGCAATTGACGATAGACGAGCGCCAAAATCAAAATAAGGCTTGCCTCGCTGATTTCCAACTATGCTTATGCTACCCATGGACGTTTACGATTATTCGATTCTGCAATGGCTTTAGGTTCCCGCCTTGCGGGGTCCCTCAGGGAAAGTTCCACATCCTGCTTTACCTGAAAGTCAAACATGCCTACACAAATGAAGTCTGCGCCATTGGCAAAAGCAAACTTGAATCCTTCCTCGGCGCTTTAAGTTAAAAAAATGAATTATGAATATCGAACAAGGAATGCAGAAGTTCAATTTTCTACATTCGAAATTCGATAATCTTTAGTAAGATTGAATTGACCGGATTTATTGGGTTCCCGCCTTGCGGGGTCCCTCACGCGGTATGCCCCTAAGCACATCGGTCGGAGCATAATCGTCTGTGAGAATCGGTCCTTTTAGCACATAATCGTTTTGCATTCCATCCTCTTCAATAATATCAGGAAGGTTCAGGATGAAATGCTTCTCCTCTTGCAGCCGCCTGGCTGCAGCCAATAAGTCTTTTTGAGTTAGCGGCTTTTCCCTTGCATCAACAATAACGATAACATTGCCACCGGAACCATACGAGTATTGATTGCGGAAGACGGCATTAAAAGTGCGCCGATGATAATGATAGGACTCAAAACCGGGCCGCAAATTACTAACAACAACACCATCTGAAGTTAAGAGCCCTTTAAGGCATTCCATAAATTCCTTGGTTGTTAAATGATAGGGAATGTACCCTCCTCTGAAAGTGTCCACGAAGATGATATCGTATTTCATTTTATCCCGTAATAATCGCCGCACCTGCACTCGTCCATCGCGAACATAGACCTTCATAAGATTATCTTCCCTGAAGCCGAAATACTTCTTGGCAACCGAAACAACATCAGGGTCAAGCTCAATATTATCAATCGGCACCTTGGGAAAATAATGATGAATCGCCATCGACAGGGTTCCTCCACCTAATCCTATAAACAGAATCCTCTTCGGGTCCTGTTTATGGGCAAACCCGGCGAACATGAGATTATAGTAGTACATCTCAAACTTCAGAGGCTGATGGATATTTATTACCGATTCCTCATAATCGCTGCCGGAACGCCGGAACTGAAGTCGCCGTATTTTTCCATCTTCGACTACGCGAATGTAGTGATACAAACTCTCTTTTTCCAATAGCACCTTGTATTCATTTTCGGAATAATCATCTTGCCCGAGGACAGACCCCCCTTGTTCTCCTTCGGCTGATGAGGCTTGAGAAATGACCCCTATTGAAATCGCGAAAATCGCAATCATCGTATATCTAAGTCCCATGAGTAAAAACCTCCTTTTTCTTCATCCCTTGAGCATACCACGTTGTTAATAATAAAAGGGCAATCAGCAATAATGCCCCTGCTGAAAGGAACAGGATTCGCTGAATACCCATCCAGGTATAAAATAGAACGAAGTAAGCAAACACCCGAAAAAACTACCTATTGTGGATATGGCATATAATGTGCCGGCTTTTATTCCGACACTCGCGACATCCTGAGTTACCAAGCGGACAGCGTATGGTGAAACAATCCCTAACAACATAATAGGGACAAAAAACAAAGCTATCGTGGCAAAAAGTGAGCCCCAACGCTCGTGCAAGTCAAGCTCTGCAAGCCATCCGCTGGCTTCCCTATGCCAAATTGCGACTGGTACAATAGAAATTGCTGCCATTATAATAATGAGCGCAAGGCAGAAACCATAAGGAAAACGCTGTGATAATAATCCACCTACAAAATAGCCTATGCTCAGAGCGGCCAGGAAAACGCTAATTACACTGCCCCAAACCCAAACCCCACTGCCGAAATCCGGCGATAGCATCCTACCGCCTACAATCTCAAGTCCCATTAAAACCCATCCGCATCCGAACACCGTAACGGCAACTCCGCACGTTCGCGACATACTCTATTTCCTAATTGACTTTTCCCATATAACAATCAGCATCACATTGCTGTAAAAAAGCTTTCGGCTGTCTGCCTAAAATGGTTCGAGCGAAGGAGATTGACATTGCCGATAGCCGCGCTCTCGAACTGCCTCTCAACGTCGAAGCGAATCAGACTGTTGGCCAAGGAGCAAAGCGCACCCTTCTCGTCCAGAGCCTCAACCAGGATACAGCAGAGGTCTTCGCCCTTAGCGGCCAGTCCCTTTTAATCAGACGTCAGGCGAATCGCCGCCGAGTCATGTGCGAGACAGCACTCCGTAAGGAGTTCTTCGGACTACCTTTATTGCTGAACCTTTCCAGTGGCTGCCCACTCCACACCGCGGACGATTATCCTCTGCACATTCGGATTCATCAGGGCCTTGCGGTCGTGACCGAATGCGTTATGAACCGTGCGACCCTTGCCATAATCCAAAGTGAAAATCAAGGGCTCGGTCTTCTTGCTCCAATCGGAATAGGCCTCCACCAGCACATCTATCTCGCCGGTCCCCTGCAGCTTTGCGTACAGCTCGTCGTCGGTCTTGAAGTTGTTTATCCCTGCGGTGATGGGATGTTCCTTGTTGACCACCTTGGCCTCGAAGACACCTCGCGGGCCGTGACCCGACGTGCCCATTACCCATTTCCGGCCGCAGAGCCTGCCGAATTCCTCCCACTTAGGGAACGAGGCGCTGGCCAGGTGCTGGACGAAGAAACCCTTTCCACTCTTAACGAAGTTCAGAAGGTTCTGCTGGGCCTGCTCGGGAATCGTACGCCTACGTTGGCTATAGATCATAAACACGATAACATCGTACGCCTTCAGTGCGGTTTCCGATTCGAGGATTAGCGGATCTTCGCATACCCTGACATCAAACCTCCCCGACGCCACCAGCGCTTCCCTTGTGGTCTCGGACATTTCTCGCCAGGGATGCGCTGACACATCGTCGCCGGTAATCAGCAGCACCCTAATCTGGGCGGGCCGCTGGTTCGCATCGGCTGCGATACAAAAACTCAGCGCCACAATACATATCAGAACCAGTACAAAAACTAAACGCCGCATCTCATTTCTCCTTTCTGTCAAAAAACCAAAGTTGCTGTCCACCCTGGACCCCGTGTGGAACAAAAAATATACGTGGCCTTTATGTTACAAAAACCATACCATACAATCCTTGAAAAATCAAGAGCTTATGTTATCCGACATTTCTCATATACACGAGTTAACATATAGAGGGCAGCTTTATTTTTCAGTATTCTTTCTGATTGCCTTCAATTCATGAAGCATTTGTTCTAATATTTGGCCCACAGATTTTTCAACAGGCTCGTTGGTTGTTAAAGATTCAGAAATTGGATGCAGCAATCGTAACTTTTCCCTAAGCCGGTTATGGAGTTTCTCATATTCAACAAGGCCGGCCATGTTTCCTTCGTAACCGGTGGCGGACTGCGATTGACCTGCTGTTTGTATCCTAATAGAACCTATGCCTAATATCCGGTCGTATAAGGTCCGCTGCAATATAAAATCAGTAACGGAACGATAAGGAATATTTTGGTGAGTCTTGGTGAGAATCCCCTTGTGAATAGTGACGCGGTCCTCCTGAATCAAATAGGATAGATTTCTTATCCATAATATTGCAATCGGATAGACTATAAGCCACATTACAAGGACGGCAATGACCGCAATTATCCAAATGACCGGTGGTGCATTTGGGTCCCCATCAGCGATGTAAATTATTGTATGTACAACGGAAACGCCCACCAAAATGAAAGCGGATACTGTCAAAAGAACCCAAACCGTCTTAGTATAAAGCTTTTTGTCTGGTTTAATCCTTTCTTCCATGGGTAATTACCTTTCAGATATGGCCACCTAATAATTATAATATTCTACAACATAATACCATTATCCACTATCGGTTAATAGCTCATCATCCGAGGTCTGAGCTTCTTCATAATAGATAGCGTTATGCAAAATTGAGGTTAGGCATATATTATTTAAGAAAATCAGGTTTTGGATTTTCTTAAATAATCAAATAACTACTTGCCACACAACAATTTACTGTTTGAAAAGAAAAAATTAAAGACAATTTTTTCTTTTCAAAGTATGCCTAACCTCGATTTTGCTGAAGTCTTAGTAATAGACGCAACTTACCCTGTCAAAAATCAAAAAATCTTTCTAAGTATCTATCCTAATAATCCCCTCGTCGGCCAGGGACCGAGCGAGTCGATTGTAGGATCAGAAATTTGCCGCTGATAGGTTGAATTGCCGTGATGGAGTGTATTATAATTATGGCAGACAAGCAAGTCTCATGATTAGAGAAATGATGAGGTACGTATTATGAAACAAATTGTAGTTTTTTCCATCTGTTTTGGTCTTGTGCCGGCGGTTTTGTCATTTGCTGGAGATTCGAAAACCAAACCACTAATGGAACAAATTGACATTAATGTTGGGGACATGAGCGGGCTAAGATCATTGCGACCGGTAACAGGTGGTGTTCCTCTTGTTTAAGGAGCTGCTCCAGACGATGCGTCTTTTGTCCTGTATGATGAGAATGACAAACCTACCTGTGCCCTCCCAGACATTGGTTCTTGCTCGATGGAAGGACCGAAGTGCCCGCTGGGTTCTGCTTGATTTCCAAGCTGAGCCTCCTCCTAACAGAACAGCGCATTTTAAGCTATCCTGGGGCAAGAAAGTCAAGACAGTTAATCCTGAATTTCCAGTGCAGGTAAATGGGCAGGAAAAGCCATCTATTAGAACGCGAAACATGGAGCTTTCACTGGTAAGAAACGCTCTGCTGCGAATTTCTAACCGGGTCGTTCTCAAACTTTTACTGACGGATAGCAGAGGGCAAAAATGCCACGCAATTATTGAATCAGTAGAAGTTCAAACAGAGGGTAAAATCCGTTCCACTCTGCTCTTAAAAGGCGCATTTCACAGCCCCGATGGAGAGCGCATTTTCGGTTTCCGAATGCGCGTTTCTGTTTTTGCCGGGCTGTCGAAAGTTTACCTTGAGCCGCAGATTTTGGTCAATTCGGGAAAAGGCGTAATCCAAAATATCCGTAGTTTGAAGTTAGAGGTAATTCCTCTGGACAGAATGCGCTCTGCCTCTATAGGCGGGGCACCTGGATGGAGTGGTAAACCAGCTTCGTCACTGCGTTTGTTCCAGGTTGATGATGAGAACTACCGGTTGGAAGGCACTGAAGGGAGAGGGTCAAAAGCTCCGGGGTGGGCCCAGATGAACGATGGAAAAGGGACTATAGCTATTGCCATTAAAGACTTTTGGCAGCAATGGCCAAAGAGCATAGAAGTAAATTCAAAAGGTTTAACGATAGGTTTGTTCCCCGAATTTGAAAAAGGTGCTTTTGACCACATGGAGCCTTGGTATAAGTATCAATATTTGTTCCAGGACAACTGCTATCGCTTGAGAACAGGTCAGGCGCCCCGCTGGCGGATATGGTTGGATTTGTCAGGAGACGGCATTTCTCTGGTAAAGTCTGCCAATGCTCCCCTGGTCCCATCGGCTGATCCAGCTCAGGCAATTGCCACCGGAGTATGGGGCTATGTTGCTCCTGCAGGAAGCTCGGGCATGAAAGAATATGACGATTGGGCGGAAAATCTTTTCGATAATGGTTATTGTCACTCAATCAAAGCACAACGCGACTATGGACAGATGAATTGGGGCGACTGGTTTGGTGAGCGCGGCTGTAATTGGGGCAATCACGAATATGATACAGCCAAACATATCCTGATGCAGTTTGCACGGACCGGGGATCCCAAATACTTCTACGTTGGGGATGCTGCCGCCCGACACACTACTGAGGTCGATGTCATTCATTTTGTCAATGATGACCTTAAGGAGTATTTCGGGGAGGATTTACGCGACCGCCCAGCCTATCCTGTCCGCCCCGGAATGGTGCATCAGCATTGCGTAGGACATGTAAGCGGTTTCTACAGTGTTGAACGTATCCGTGAACTTTACGTTTCACTTAGAGTTGGCAACAGTAAGAATCCCTATCTTTGTCTGTCTCCCTATAACTTAGGACATATCTGGACCCAGGGAATGGTTTTTGATTACTTTCTGACCGGTGACCCGTGGATGAAAGAGACTGTAGAAAAAATTGTAGATAACCTTGTCAAACTGGTTGAGGTGTCATTGGGCGCTTCAAATTAGGGCGCTATGGGCGCTTTCAAAATAGGTCGGTTAGATTTCCCTTCATATACCCTTTATCTGCTTGTGGTTCAAGCAGATTTCTTTCCAAGTACGTATTTTTGGCCTTCGATTTCTGAATGTGCGAGACCTGTATCGCTCGGACCGGCGGCGCGGCGAGAATGGGCAACACAAAAGCTCGTCGGAGCCTCGCCGCCGCAAGCCGAGCGGGACAGGTCGGTCGAATACTAATCTGGCTTACTTTTTTTGCGAGCAATGTCATTGTTATCCTTATCTTTTTGGTCCTTGTCTTTTTTGGTGTCGTTGTTTCCGGCTCTGTCTTTGAGCCGATAGCTGCGGCCAGTAATGGTAATTATCTCAGCGTGATGAAGGAACCTGTCCAGGATCGCTGTTGCGGAGGGAACCTCGCCGAGTAGCTTTCCCCAGTCTTCCAATGGTCTGTTCGAGGTCATTATCGTGGATTTTGTCTCGTACCGCCGCATGATTATTTCAAACAGGTACTCGCCGGAACGTTTGGGTAGTTGCTTGATGCCCATATCATCGATTATTAACAGATCAGGTTTAAGATATTTGGCCATTACGTTCTCCTGGCCGGCGAATGCTTCATCATGCAGGAAGTCTCGTATTGCATCAAAGATCGAACGATATCGAACAGTAAAGCTGCTCTTGATGGCCTGATATCCAATCGCTTGAACCAAATGACTTTTTCCAGTACCCGGAGGCCCTAAAAACAGGCAGTCCAGACATTCACGGATAAATCGGCAGCTCGCCAAATCGTATATCTGTTTTTTCTTAATCGATGGATTAAACTGCCAGTCAAAATCTTCAAGGGTTTTCAGCTCCCTGAACATCGCAGCCTTGACTCGTCGCTTAATCTGACGCTCTTTTCGTACAAGCATCTCATCTTGCAGAACCAGTTCAAGGAACTCGGCGTGAGTCAGGCCATTACCTGCCGCTTCCTGTAGACGCACCTGCAGTGACTGTGTCATACCAGAGAGCCGCAACGCCTTTAATGCTCTTTGCAATGCCTCATTCATAACGCTTTACTCCTTCATAAAAAAGTTTTCATTCTCCAAAGGAACCTATCTGAGGGATGTCCTTACTATTGCTTCATAATCAGACATACTCCGGATGATGGGATGTTCATCGATGAACTCTATTTCTTGCTGCTTACCCCCGCCTCTTTGGATCAACCCCCTGATTGTTTTAAGCCGAAACGCATTATGCGTAAGGGCTATCTCGCAGGCCTTGTCGATACTGTTGCTATCGTAATGGTTGACAAGATTCAACAGCCCTACAAGAACACGTATACCCGGAATACCTCGTGCTTTGAGCATGGCCTGTGCCCATTTGTCTGCATTGGTGCCTATCAGAGAAGCTTTCTTAAGCAGCCAGACAGTGCCTTTTTCAATCTTTGACCTTTTTTGCGAATGAATATGCTGTTGTAGTGTCTGAAATTTTCCAGGCTCAACCTGGACATGAACAATAATCTGTTCCATCCGGCAATTGAAGATCCGAACAAGATGGCCGTCCCAGCGTGCCCAGACTTCTCTTCCGGTATATTCTGGTGGGACAGAATAATACGACTTTTGAACTTCGATATGACCATCACGATGGACAGAACGTTTAGCTTCTGCAAAGCATGGGAATCGGCCTGCAGGAAGCGGCAATAGGCTGGATTTTTCTTCTTCTCTGAACAGCTTGCCTACCTGCTTACGAGTAGTTCCGTGAATACGGGTGTCGGCAATGCGTGTCTCCCAGTTGAGCAAATGCTGGTTCTGCTCTTGCAGGCTACAAAACGTACGGCCTTTCAAAGCGTTGTCTTTCACATATCCTATGACTCTTTCAATTTTGCCCTTATGACGTGGCATATATGGCTTTGTGGGCAAAATCACGGTACCGTAATGTTCGCAAAACGATTGGATTCTGGGATGGACGTCCGGATCATACCAGTCAGCATTCTTTACAGCGGCCTTGAGATTATCGATGACCAAAGTCCTGGAAACACCGCCGAAATGCCAGAAGGCATTTTCCGGACAACGAATGAAGTTGTCGGTGCTTTGGTGGTAAACAACTTCACTATAGCCCTTCCGTGAGAAACTTAGGACAACCCTGAAGACATGAGGACGCTTGCGCTTACCATCAGGCCTGACAACAGGTGCACCGATGCCAAAGTCCACCTGGGACTCATCGCCCGGCATACATTCCATTCGGCGAAAAGGTATCGGCTGATCTTTTCTCAGGCGTTTAATAAATCTGCGAACACTGTAATAACTACCCTCAAATCCATACTCGTCTCTCAGATCCTGATAGATTCGCTGACGGGATAGCCCGTCTTCCAGTTTGTCTTCTACAACCTTGCGGAAGGGTTCACATTTACTGCGACCGGACGTTGCATTACAAGCATTTATGCCGCCTGAGCCGGTGGGCGCTTTTACCCGTTTTGAACCTTCCGACCCGGTGGGCGCTTTGGCCGGTTTTGAATCCTTGCTGGATAAATGAATGTACCTGCCAACCGTGTCGGGGTGAATACCAAGTTCCTTGGCAATACGCCTCTGGGACCAGCCATGCTCTTTTAATGTCAGTATTGCACTTGCCTTAGCCATTTTGAGATAGTTCGCCATAACAGTTCTCCTGAAATCCCGTTATTATCGAGATTTCAGTGTCACTATGGCAAAACGCCCTTCAAAATGACCTAATTTGAAGCGCCCATCACTGACCTATTTTGAGCGCCCCATGACAACACACAAAATAATTATATGATTGATACATTTTTTCATCCGGATACTTAATCCGATGCTATAAAAACCTTCGTTTTTTCGCTAAAATCAAGGGTAGGCAAATTCAGACAATTACCTTTAGGCTTATACATCCTGTGCCTGTGGAAGTTTTACTGTCGATTCACTCTATTGTATGCTTCAGCCATCTTCTCAGTTGATGGTGAAACCCACCAATTGGGAGGGAAATAAGGGAATAGAAAGACGGTGCGAAATATTGCACCTTGAGCGGCCGGGCACTTTGGCAGCAGTGAACCGCATTAACAGCAAGGCGTCTCCTGGGAAACCAGAGACAGCCCCAACGCCCCTAATATTCTCTTGCTTTTCTGCCTGAACGCTGTATGATTTGTTGGGACTCGGCATAGACTAAACTTTCGGTCAAATGTGCTGTTTGTTGACGCTCTGCTAGCAAATCATGCTACAACCGCAAAAAATGAGGTGACCATGAAAAAGCGAGATGCTTTTACTCTCATTGAAATGCTGGTTGTGATCTCTGTCATTGCCCTATTATTGGCCTTGTTAATCCCGGCTTTGTCCAAGGCTCGCGCCCAGGCCCGGGGCGCAGCCTGCCAGACCAATCTCAAGCAGTGGGCAACAATCGTCACGATGTACACGATGGATAACAACAACGAGTACTGGATCGAGTACTGTAAAAGGCGGGATCCCGCCGGCACTTGGATGCGGGCTTTAGATCTGTTGTATGGTAACATGGAAAAATTCCGCACATGTCCGGCAGCAACACAGCCCTGTTTTCTGGAGGATCCGGCAACGGGAGATCCCAACTGGAGGCGTTATGGCAGCTCCAAGCGAGTCTGGGGACCGGGAATTCCTACAAAATACTTCTATGAAGACGATTATGGAAGCTACGGCGTTAATCACTGGATCAACACACTGGAGCCAGGCGATGACGGATGGCTGGATGCACCGGAGCTGCATTGGAAAACCGACCTCAGCAATAACACCAGCAGCATCCCCATACTGGGCGATTGTACTTGGTACGGAGGTCAGCCAACGAATCATCCGGACCCTGCTCACCCCACCTTTGGGGATGAGTGTAAACCCCCTATCATGCGCGATTGGTGGGAGATCAATCCCACGGCAGCCTGGAGCAGCAGTATGTGCCGCTTCGCCATAGACCGGCATAGTCGGGCCATCAACATGTGCTTTATGGACAGTTCGACGCGGAAAGTCGGATTGTACGACTTGTGGACCTTGAAATGGCACCGCAATGCTCAGCCGAACTATGATGTGATTATTCCCTGGCTGCCGAGATGACCCTTGTAAATAAACAAGGACCGAATTTTCCGGAGGCACAACATGACTGAGACAGATACAAACAAGACATCACCTACCCCGCAGACTGATTCAGGGCAAGGCGGTCGACAAGGTGAATATTTGGAATGGTTGAAGTTTGATTACAGAAATATCCATGATGCGTTGTGGGAGGCACACAAGGTGTTCTGGACGATGACCAGTATCCTTGTGCCAGTTGCTGCTACAGCTTTAGGGTATTTAGCTACTCAGCTCAGCGAGCCGAAAACGAGCAGCCTATCAGTAATAATTGGCACCGTAGTAATAGGAATTACATTGTTCTGGTACGGAACGTTCTGGATTCTCTACAAATATAATGTATTTCGGTTGAAAAAGTTGGAGAAGATAGAGAATGCGGTCAACAAGTATTTTGAGCCGGCCCCGCCCTTACCAGAATTCCGATACTACTCCAAAGATGAGGAAGAGCAGAGCATCTACCGAGTAGACCTTGACTAGCCCCACCGCTCGGTTGTTCTGGTGTGTACCTGTGTTCTGTCGAATCATGTAAATAGCGTCCATGAAAAGAGTTACAATCAGTCCTATAGAGGCTTATATGGGCGGGTATATCAAGACAATATTGGCTTATTTTCTCAGATATTTGCGATTTTTTGCCAGATTTTTCGAATTGTGGGCAAAAGGAAAGCTACTTTCTGGTAACTGGGCCGTATTTCCGCTTCTCTGTCAATCTTGCTGTGGAATGTCCTCAAGACTATCGGCGCTGATGAATTCAACCTGTGCCAGTTCGCTCACGATACACTGCTTGAACTGCTGGAAATCTTCCTCTGTGGTCACATAAAAACGCAGGCATCTACCCTCGTTGACCTCTTCGATTTCACTTAGTGTCGACGTATCGCCAGTGCCGAATGCTGGTGCGGTTCCTTGGGGCAGGCCGCTACATCACATATGCCTCTCCTTTATTAGCAAGGAGTTATCTCTTTTTTTGTTTCCTGAGTTACCCGTTACGAACCTGCGACCCTTCGGGTCAAAAACTCCGGTTTTTTGGACATATGGTAGGTGCCAATCATTCCTATCGTTGACTTCAACAGTGACGGAATTGTTGATGCAGCAGACATGTGCATAATGGTTGATAGCTGGGGCACAGATGAGCCGCTCTGTGATATTGGTCCGATGCCCTGGGGTGACGGCATAGTAGATGTCCAGGACCTGATTGTTCTTGCTGGGCATTTGTTTGAGGAAGTTCCCCCGGTTGAACCGGCTGAATAGGTTGCACACTGGAAGCTGGACGAAGCAGAAGGCGACAGACCACCGGCGAAAGAGGCAAGCCGCTCATGATACTATGAGGGCCGGCAGTTTAAGACACTGTCAGCCTTTTTTCACGGATGGCACCAAGAACGGACACCTATGAAGAGTTCAAAGTCAAACACTAAAATCTCTGTTGCCACATTTTTTTGCTTTGAGGCATCTTGCTGCGATATATCAACTCATGTTCATTCATTGAATTGTGGTCCGTTGCCACCGGAGGCGGAAGACGGCATATTGACTGCTGAGGATAAGGGCAAGGTTGGCAGCGGCCTTACCAGACAGCAGCGGCAGGATTTTCTGGCTGAATTGGCCAAAGTACCAAAGCTGCAAGAGCCCGTGGATTGTCCTTCCGGCTCTATATGCCGATTGCCGGGCTGGCGATGCAGAGTTCGCTACTTCGGCCTGACGGAAATGGGTCATCTGCGATAGCCGACTTTAAAGGGCTTAATTTGAGGGGAGCGCCGAACCAGGGCCACTCCCGGAACTCCCGCCATCCTTTGTAGCTTCCCACAGATAAACTGTTTGATTGGATACAATCCTTCACTTATACTCTTCGAGGCAATTTAACAAAATCTGGTTTGAGGATTAGCTAATGGTAACAATAACAAAAAAAGAACTTATCGACCGAATTACCGAAAACACTCAGGTTAAGCGTTTGTTGGTTAAAGCTACAATTCAGAATTTCCTCGATGAGGTCATCTCCGAGCTTGGCAAAGGTAACCGCTTGGAGTTTCGCGATTTTGGAGTTTTTGAAGTCAAAGAACGAGCAGCAAGAACTGCACAGAACCCTAAAACTTTACAGAAAATCCAAGTCCCAGCAAAGCGGAAAGTGAAGTTCAAGATGGGACGTATTATGAAAGAGAAGTTGAACTCCAAAATTGCTGAGTAATAGGTAGTGTTTAGTGACCATCGCTTATCAAGAAGGCCAAGCATCAGCTTCACAGATAACTCAGCAGGAGTAATAGAAGTGGGAACTATAGAGCAAGGTGTTAAGCAGGCGGTTGAGAATTGCCTCAGGGTCAAAGCAGGCGAGAGCGTAGTCATTATTACCGACAAAGAGACCATCGAAATTGGCTCTGCTCTTAAAGCCGCGATAAAAGAGATTACTGGTGAGATCCAGTTTTTCGTAATGGAGGATTTCGGTGAACGACCGTTTGAATTCCCACGAGTTATTGAAGATGCCATCAAGGTTGCAAATGTCAGTGTGTATGCTGCCCAGGGAGTCAAAGGAGAACTCCAAACCTTCCGAATGCAAATGCTTAAAGCAATCGAAGTTAATTCTAAGCTCAGGCATGCTCACATGATAGGAATTACACCGCAGATTATGAAAGACGGGATGTGCAGCGATTACAAAGAAATCCAGAGGATTAGCAGTTTAGTTTATGATAAGGTTAGAAACGCAAGTAAGATTGAAGTAGTGACCAAAAAAGGAAACAATTTTATTGCTGAATTTAGTCCGGAACTCAAATGGATTATCAGTGATGGCATTATCGCCCCAGGCCACTGGAAAAATCTTCCCGATGGAGAGGTGTTTACATCACCACTCAATGTCAATGGTACAGTTGTTATCGATGGTTGTCTTGGTGATTTCTTTGCCGAGAGATATGGTTCTCTTGAGAATACGCCGATTATCATTGAAGTTGCGGATGGTCGAGCCATAAAGGAAAGTGTCCAATGCGATAATGAGCAACTACGACAAGAGTTTTCCAAATATCTTTTTGAGACTGATGAAAATAGTAACAGAGTGGGTGAATTTGCAATCGGTACGAATACCGGTCTGACCGAATTGATCTACAACCTGCTCCAGGATGAAAAGTTCCCTGGCATACATATTGCCTTTGGCAGTCCCTTGCCCGGCAAAACCGGTGCTACATGGGATAGTAAAGCGCATGTTGACGGCGTAATCAAGGATCCAAGTATTTACGTAGATGGCGGAATGATTATGGAAAAAGGTAAATTCTGCTTTGAAAAATTTGTTTGAGATGCAAGCTTGGTTTGCTCTGCTTACATGACCAGATCAAATAATCATTTCTCTCCGAATACGCCGTTGTAAAGTGACTGAATTAAATGATTTCAAACACAACCAGTAAGACAAAACACAGGTGCTCAAATCAAGTAAAATAGAAAATAAGATTAAGGCCATTTAAGCGTGTTGTTGATAATGGAATTCTTAGAGTGGGCTAAAATTAAAATGAATAAGAAATATCTTAATAAAATTACTTTTGGCAATTGCATAGATCATATCCCACGCCTTACGGCTGATAGTATTGACCTGTTTTTATCAGATATTCCTTACGAAATCAATTTGGATGATTGGGATGTATTACATAACAACACAAATTCAGCATTGCTTGGTAAGTCACCAGCACAGGAAGGCAAAACTGGGTTTAAGCGAAGAGGTAAACCAATAAATGGGTGGTCACAAGCTGATAGAAACTTTGGAACGGAATACCAAGAATGGTGCAAGGATTGGGCAACTAAAGTTTACCCAATGATGAAAAGTGGTTCATTCCTGTTTGTATTCGGAGCCAGAAGAACAATACATAGAGCAATAAATGCTTTTGAAGACAGCGGTTTTTTGCTTAAAGACACGATGGCATGGAAAAAACCATCTGCTCATCATAGAGCACAGAGAGTTAGTATTGTTCTTGAACGTAGAGGGCTTACTGAGGAAGCAAGAAAATGGGATGGGTGGCGATTAGGAAATTTAGCTCCTATTTGGGAACCAATAGCCTGGTTTATGAAACCATATAAGATTGGTGGAACTATCACAGATAATATCCTGGAAAATGAAGTAGGTGCAATGAATATTGGTGAGTGTAAGCTAAATGGTTCCTGCCCTACGAACCTTCTTGAGTTTGGATTCAGAAGGAATGAAAAAAGAACCCATGAAGCACAAAAGCCGCTTGATTTGATCGAATATCTAATAAAACTAACAACGCGTGAAGATCAAATTGTTCTTGACCCATTTATGGGAAGTGGAACAACTGCTGTAGCTGCTATTAACGTAAATCGTAAGTTTATTGGTTTTGAGATAAATCAAGACTTTTATGAAAAGTCATTATTAAGAATAGAAGAAGCTGAATCTAAAAGCGGCTTAGAAAGTTTGCCTATTTTTCAGCAAACATTATTCAATGCGAATGGCTAAAAAGCCCCCGCAAGGTTGCGGGTAGAAAAAGAAATTTAATTTTTTAAGACATTTTGCGACGGTAAACTGCGTCGAGGGGTCTATTAAAACAGATTCCTCGAGTCCGCTACGCTCCGCTCGGAATGACAGTCCCTCAATTAACGAGCGACAGAGCACTATCCCCTTCCAGCCTCAAGATGTCAATTGGGCAATTCGGCTGGCCGGATGGGTGCTGATGCGGCCTGAGTTTTGCCCAGCACTAACGCTGTAAGTGCTGGACTTACGCTTCGGCTAATTCAAGACAATATCCGTAACGTTTAGATTATCACATTTTAGCCTGTTTGTCACAAAGGTCTCTGTGTTTATTTTTTCCTGCTCTGACCGGCTCTCGTCTCGTCGTGGCGGGAGTGGTAGATTTATTCCTCCTGCCTGCCACGTGCGGTGCGATACAGCCAATATACTACGCCAAGTAACAGAGCTATTCCAAGTACGGCCCCTACGGGCGGCTTGAATGGCAAACTGATGCCGAGCACGTCCAATAGATTCACAATAACGTCATCTATGTACCAATAGGGCAGCTCGATATCGATGCTCTTAAGCAATATAATCGGTATCGCCAAAAGGATCCCCGTCAATGCCTCCCCTGTAATCAAGCCCGAAGCAAACAGCAGCCCGTTTCGACCGGATTCTTCGGCCTGTTCGGCGTCTGTATTCTTCTTCGTGTGATATCTCTTGACAGCATAGTGGATAAGCCCACCCGCAAAGATAGGCACAGACAACTCAAACGGCAGATAAAACCCAATCGCCACCGCAAGGACCGGCGTCCGAAATGAGCTGTCCCTTTTTTGCAGATAAACATCCAGCGCTATCACACCGGCCGCCACCGCCATTCCAATATAGATATAATTCCAAGGCAGCTCACCCTTAAAAACACCTCTTGCAACCGAAGCCATTAAATTCGCCTGCGGTGCGGCCAGCGCCTTGGGCCCGGCGTCGGCCTGACCGGCAAAACCGTAGGCCTTCTGCAGCAGTATCATTACCGGTGCCAGAACCAGTGCCGCCGACACCGTCCCGACAAGCTGCATTACCTGCTGCCTCCATGGTGTTGCCCCTACGAGGTAACCGGCCTTGAGGTCCTGCATATTGTCACCCGCTATCGCCGCCGCACAGCAGACCACACTGCCGATGATGATGGCGGCGGCAGGGCCGTTCACCGCATCTTTGCCCATCAACCACAATAAAAGCAGCGATGAAACCAGCACAGTTGCTATCGTTACGCCGGATATAGGATTATTGGATGAGCCGACAAGCCCTGCCATATAGCCGGCCACCGCCGAGAATACAAATCCCGTCACTAACATTATCGCTGCCATTGTAATCGATACCTGTATCTGCTGGACGAATACCTGATACAACAGGAATAAAGGCACAACCGAGCCGACTATAAGGATAAGTATCCACTTCATCGGCATATCTTTCTCCGTCCTGGCGATTTCCGCCTGCCCACCGGACAAATCACGATACGCCTTGAGGCCGCTGGTTATCCCGCTCAACAGGGACTTGCGCAAATGAAAAATCGTCCAAAGCCCGCCTACCACCATTCCACCCACACCTATATACCGTGTCTGCGATGACCATATTTCGAATGCCCAATCTACTGCTTTGAGCTCCTCTGTGCCCGGCGGCCCCTGAACAACAGCACAAATTGGTATTGCGATGAGCCAGTTGCATGCGCCGCCAATGAAAATCAAAACCGCGATATTCAATCCCACTATATATCCGACCGAGAGTAGCGCCGGGCTCAGGTTCGAGCCGAAATACAACAGGCTGCCCCCGATTGTCCTTGCGCCCTCGACTACCTCAGGCCACAGGCCCAACGCACCGGCTCCTACCTTGAACAGGCCGCTCACAACCGCAGCCATGGCGATATACAAAACACCCCTGCCTCCTTTTTGACCGGTTTCAAGGACCTCTGCTGTCGCTATACCTTCCGGAAACTTCAACTTGCCTTCAACAATCAGTGACCTCCGCAGTGGTATCGTGAACAGCACGCCTAAGACTCCACCGAACCCCGCGATTATTGCCACCCACTTGAAGCTGAAACTATCCCACGTACCTAATATCACCAGTGCCGGCAGCGTGAATATGACGCCTGCAGCTAATGACTCGCCCGCTGACGCCGCCGTCTGCACGATGTTATTCTCCAGGATATTGCTTCGCCGAAACAATCTCAGCACACCCATCGACACCACCGCAGCCGGTATCGACGCCGAGACTGTCATTCCTGCGAACAAGCCCAGATATGCGTTTGCGCCCGCCAGCACTACCGAAAGCACCACGCCCAGAATAAATGCCTTAACTGTTATCTCTGGTAATGACCGTCCTTCTAAATCCATAAACGACTCCGTTCTTTGAAGTGCTTAAAGTTAAAAGTGCCTAAAGTGACACTTATGTGTCATCCTGAGGCAAAGCTGAAGGATCTGGCCAACGAAAAAGAGATTCTTCGCTTCGCTCAGAATGACAGCTTTGATGTCACTTTAGCTCACTTTAGCTCACTCGTAGGTGGTTATCTTCTAAAATAATAACCTGTATAGGTTCGTCAATTTCGATTCTTATTTAACAAACTGGGCGACAAAGTACTTTGGCGTCAATGGTTCTCCCGTCGCTCGCTTAATCATCTCATTCCAATGATAGACTGCCCCGGCCTCAAATACGTTTTCACTTAGGAACTCACCGAGCTCACGCCGGTCAATATAGCTGACGTTTTCATCTGATTCAAGCTTTAGAATTTCGTGGACAATATGGTGATGTAACTGGGATGCCAATAATTCACCTAACATATAGTTATGGTAATAACAGGGGGCAATGGTGAAATGAATTTTTGCAGCCCAATCCGGCTCATTGCGGCCTTGCGGTCTTTTCACAAGCTGATATTTCTCAACCATCTGCCACCAAAGCGAATTCAGGTCCTGCTCAGGATTTGCATAAAGCTGCTTTTCAAAATTGTACATTACCATATCCCAGCGGGCGAAAATGAGCTGCTTGAGCTGTGCGTACTTACCGCTTACTTTTTCGACTTCCATACGCTGTTCGTCTGATAGTTCCAGCATTTGCTGCATCCAGGCAGGATTACGGCTCAGTCGGCCAAAGAACATAGCAACGGCTTCTGTCGTAAAAATGTGCGCCGGCCTTCTTAGCAAATACGGGACTTGTGGGTCGTGGTATTTATCATAAACAGCATGGCCTAACTCGTGCAAAATAGTTTCCATCCAGGACTCGTTGTTTTTAAGATTGCACAAAATGCGCACGTCACCTTCCCTGTCAATATCCGTGCAAAAAGCGTGCGGATTTTTGCCTTCGCTCTCATAAAGGTCGCTGCTGGCAAGAATGGATTCCACGGGCAGTCCAATACCGGTGTAGAATTCTGCCGCTAATTCCTTGACATCTTTATTTTCGTAATAGACATCCAAATCCAGGTCATATACCATTGGGGTTTCCTGGAAGAACGGGTCGTGATAATGCCAGGGCATAAGCTCCGTAACGGCTACGTCGTATTTAGCCCCCAAAATACTGTCCAGGTCGGCCTTCAATTTAGCAAAAGGCTCATTGGTCAGTTCATACAGCTCCTCGAAAATCCGGTCCAGCTCTTTTACATCCTGCTCCGTAGTGGCCAGAGAAAGGGTATGATAATTGTCGAAGCCGAGCTTTTGGGCCGCCTGGTTTCGCAGCTTGACCAGTTGGATGATATCATCTGCAACGACGGCGCCGACCTGCTTGCTGGCCAGCCAGGCCTGTTCTCTCTTATGGGAATTTGTTTCTGTTTTTAGAATTTCCTTAATCTCATTGTCGGTAACTTTTTCTCCCTCTATAGTGCCGCGAAAGGTGCTGAAGTTCTTTTCAATTTCCGTGCCCAAATCGACGATTTTTTTCAGCAGCTCCGGCTCTATCTGGTTCTCAAGATAACTGTTGTACAGCACATCCAATTGCCGAGCCAACATGGCGTTCTTGACCTGTCCGGATTCTTTCATATCTTTAAGAAAAGCAAATTCCTTAGGGTTGCTGTAAACCTGGCGGACCTTGAGTGTTAATTCACTGACTTTGTCATAATCCTCCAGCTTGCCGCTAATTGCAGCATCCCAGGAAGCAAGACTCGCCTCCTTCTCCATAGGTTTGATTTTTTCCACGTGGGCTGTAATGAAGCTTTTTAGCTCTGTTTCCTTGGTGTTATGTGCACAACCAAGTACAACAACGCTTATTGTCAACATAGTGACCAGAGTTGATAAAATTTTCATGGCTTTATACTCCTATTAAATGTCATATTACCATTTTGTTATCAAAAGTTTTTTGTCTGAAAGATATTATCACCTCTAACTACCGAAATCAAGCTGGTTCTGGATTCGCCGATGGGCGGGCGTGTTATTTTTCACATTTGGCCATTTCTTCTTTGATATATCCGCCGATGTGTGTACTATATTGAGCCATACCGACAGGTCGCCCGGCGACTCGAAATAAAGTGCATATCTGACATAAAGGAGTTGTACAGTCCATTATGGCTAAGAAAGAGTATCTCAGCGCACCCCTACCATCAAAAAAAATGCCTGCGGGCATCCCTTATATTCTAACTAACGAAGCTGCGGAGCGTTTTAGCTTCTACGGGATGAGATGTATTCTTGTATTCTTCATGACCCATCTGCTGTTGAACGCCAGCGGTCAACTTGTTCCCATGACCCCTGAGCGAAGCAAAACCTGGTTTCACCTCTTTGTCTCGGCTGTCTATTTCATGCCTTTGATCGGTGCTCTAATCTCCGACATCTGGCTTGGGAAATACAGAACCATCCTCTATTTTTCGGTACTTTATTGTTTTGGTTTTTTTGCCCTTGCGGTTAATCACACACGTTTGGGATTGGCAGCCGGATTGATTCTGATTGCAATCGGCTCAGGGGTAATAAAACCCTGTGTTTCTGCAAATGTTGGAGACCAATTCGGAAAAACCAACAAGCACCTGATAGCAAAAGTATATAGCTGGTTCTATTTCGCAATTAATCTGGGTGCTTTTATTTCCAATCTATTGGTACCTGAATTACTTGATCGATATGGGCCTACTGTCGCGTTTGGTGTTCCCTGTGCCTTCATGGTGCTGGCCACAATAGCATTTTGGCTCGGACGCAAAAAATTTGTCCACATACCACGCGGCGGTATCGAATTTGTCAAAGAGTGTTTCAGCGGTGAAGGAATCAGAGCCATCGGGAAGCTGTGCATTATCTATGTTTTTGTGGCGCCATTTTGGGCACTGTTCGACCAAATGGACTCGGCCTGGATGCTACAGGCCGAGAAGATGAACCGCAACTGGCTGGGCCATGAGTGGCTGCCCACCCAGATTGTCGCTCTCAACCCCTTGATGATACTGATTTTGATTCCCGTTTTCTCCTATGTTATATATCCGGCAATAAACAAGATATTCCCATTGACGGCACTGCGCAAAATAGGATTGGGCCTGTTTCTGGCAGCTTCACCTTTCGTCGTCTCAGCCTTCCTTGAAACTGGAATTGTCGTTGGCGGCACACCCAGCATCGGGTGGATGGTTCTTGCATACGCACTGCTTACCTCTGCGGAAATAATGGTTTCAATCACCTGCCTGGAGTTCTCATATACTCAAGCCCCAAAGAAAATGAAGTCATTCATTATGGCAGTCTTTCTCCTGTCAATTTCACTCGGAAATGCCTTCACCGCCGCAGTCAATGCCTTTATCCAAAATGAAGACGGCACCAGCAAGCTTGCCGGTCCCAGCTATTTCTGGTTCTTTACAATCGTGATGCTGGTAACAGCAGTTATTTTCATTTTTATCGCCAGGGGCTACAAAGAAAAAAGCTACATCCAGGATGAGGCCGCCGAAGAATCTTCGGCTTGACCGTGCCAAGCTGGTGAGTAGTGAGTGGTGAGTAACCAATTAACCAATTAACTACTCACCGATTAACCAAGGGGTGTGGCCCTGATTACTCTCTCAAAGTGGCTTGAGCAATAGCTCACGCACGACAATCTTCATCGGCCCGAACTGGTCTCCCGGATGGACCTGAAAACCAATCTTGCCCGAATCAGTCGTCTCGTCATGCACATCAGCAACCTGATGGCCGTTAATCCATACTTGAAGGTGGTCACCCTCGGCACGAACCTTTATCGTATTCCAGCCCTCGCGGTCCACTATGCTTTTGTCCTCATTCATTGCAAGAAACATCTTGCCGGGACAGTATAATGTACCCGAATAGCACACCGGATTTTTATATTCGAGGATGTCGGCCTGATATGCCTTCTGTGGCGACTGGTATCTGAACCAGAGGCCGCTGTTACAGGGCCACTCAGCCCGGTAAGTAAGGGTCACCAGAAAATCCCCGTATGTATCTGTTGTAAACAGGTCCCCGGGAGCATTATTCTCGCCTTGTGTCCCCACAAGCATGCCGTCTTCGATGAACCATCTTGCATTACCGCTCGTCTCCCAGCCGCTCAGGTTACTGCCGTTAAACAGCTTTACAAAGCCAGCCCTACTCTGGTCTGCACCTGGTCTCAATTCCCCACAGCCGGTCAACCACATCAATACACCGATACACACAATAACCAACAATCTGCGTAACATAATCTTCTCCTTTTTTTGAAAAACCAGTTTTATAAAGACTGCTTCATCTGGCTAATCTGCCCAGATGTCAGTTGTTCGCGCTTTGATGTCAAACATCTTTGGAAGTAGCTCACTCAATCAATGGTCTTATTACTTTTCTCGGTTTGTACACTAAGCTAATTCCTTCTGATAGATGACCGGCTCTGTCATAAGCACGTAATCGAACATCTACTTTGTTGGGCTCTGGTATAGATACCCATACCTGCGGCAACGTGTCTCTCCAAGACCAATACTTTATTTTCAATCGTTTCATATACTCATCCTGCAACTGTTGCCGAGTAATACTCACATATTTCTGCCATTGGTCTTCAGGTTTTCGTTGATTCTTGTCGCGTACCAGTACCGGAATGAACTTAAACCCTACTACACCCAAGTCAGAAAGATGGGTAAAAACTGGGTATTCTTCTAGAATCGTCGTCCTGACGCCATTTGAGTCCGCACGTTCTTCCTCTATCACTATACCCACAAGATCTGCATTTTCATCGTATGTGACCAGCATGAGAAACATTCTTTCTCCATCTCTAACTCTCGATTTCGTCATAGCCACATCTATAAGAAGAGGTTCGTTGTCCACAAAACCGTTTTGCCACTTCGATATTGACAATTGGGCGCGTTGTTCTACGTCAACTTGGTTCTCTGATTGATTTATAATTTCTTGGAGAGAATGCGCTACGGTATCAGAATTCGTCTTTCTTTTGTTGCAACCAAACGTCAGTAGCATAGGTGTGGACACGAGCAACAGCATTTTCACAACACATAAAACAAGCAATAATCTGCGCGGCATAATCATCTCCTTTCACCCGCGCACGAAAATTCGCAAGGGCAATAATGTATGTCTAATCTGTCCAGATGTCCGCTGTTCGCGTTTTGACATCCGGCATCTGAGGCAGCGAAGCACTGGGGAGCGGCTCATACCAGAACGTCGCGCACGACCAGTCGTCCTGCGTCTCGGCCAGGCCGTCCTTCCAGGCAATCTGCTGAATCGTGATTCGACATTCCTGACGTTATGAAATTGGGTCAGGCAGGTGCCAGCGATACATCGAGACGAAGTTGTTCTCGTTCAAGCTGCAACCATTGTAGAGGTACGGCGTTTGCTGCATACCATAGGACAGGCACACATAATCCTCACTTCCAGTCCCGCAAATCGTAGGGAAGTCCGTGTCGCCGTCCATATAAATCTTTATCTCACCTTCACCCCACCATTGGCCGGGCGTTAGGTTGCGTATGCCAATGAGCGCACCCATAAAACGGCCTTTGTTCTTTCGCTGCGGCAGCATTACAAAATCCTTCTTTATTGTTGTCGGATTTTCCCTGCGGAACAACACATGCAGCCGACCGACATCCTCCGGATGCTTATCTGCGATTGTGTAGTCAATCTGATAATACAACGGCACGTCTTTTTCGCCTTCATTGGTCAGCGTAATCTTCGCTCGCTTGGTAAACGGCATAGGCAGCCAGATATTCATGCTGGCATTTTGACCCAACGAGTGCACCGCCGAGTAATACGGCATCACTTTGCCATGCGCAAATCCCATAAAATCACCAATGGGACATTCGATGCTCGGATGTTCCTGCCCATCCCACCAGGCACGAATCAGCAGAGACCGCAGGTTAAGAGCGTCCCTTCGTGTCGTCATCCAGATATGTCGAATCGTCCCCGGGCCCTCGATGTCGCAAAGCTGTACCTCCTGGCCGGCTTTCAGTGATATCGAGGGATCCCCCTTTCTTCCGACTCCGAGCCGACTGGCGGCTTTGCCACCTTCGCCGGGTGCCCCGGTCGGATTCTCAAAACAAATCGAACGTGATACCAGCCCCGTATCGAGCAGATACGGCTCAGTAACAATGTCCACCGTTCGCTGACAGGATATGCATCCTAACATAACAACAAACAGTGATAGACAGAGCACTTTCCCAAACACAATTCGTTTAACCATAGCCTTTCCTTTCACAAATACAAGTCTTTCAGAAGTCAGAGTTTTTCTTCTGTCATCCGAGGAATCTATTCAAAATAGGCCGTAAAGCGGTTCCTAATTTTTTCGTTAGATTTTATCCGGCGTTCTAAGTAGTCAAAGAAGTTTATCTGAATCCCCCGCATGCGTCAAGGCCATTGTAAGAGGTCGGAAATCAGAAGTCAGAGGTCAGAGTTTGTCCTCTGTCCTCTGTCTTCTGTGATATGTGTTGGACTTAGCTGAATCTGTGGACGGCACCGGATTTTTTTCAGAACCGATAAAGTTGTCTCCATGGCTAAAAAACAGAAAAAAAGTGCATTTTTAGCTGATTTTCGGGCATTATCGGAGTATGTCTGTGGATTTGTCGCTTTTTTCTTTATGTTATGCTAAGGCCTTGACGAAAATACCCTCGGTAAGGTATAATATTGCATTATAGTTGGTGCCCTTATGGAGGAGGCATCCCGGGATTTCTTACAACCCAGAGCGATGTATCATTGTCTCAGGAGGAGCATTATTTTTTAGCTTTAGAGTACTACTTTGAGGTTATACTCTTTGATGTATCCGATTGGGCATAACTATTTGGTAAGAGCACACAAAGTATCATATTTGATGAGAACAGCAGCAGGTAAAACGCCACTATGGTTCGTTTGGGTTTTGTCTGTTCTTCTATTGATATCCGCTGGCATATCTTACCGCGTTCTGGCAACCGGCTTGAAGCGCATTGTTAATACTCCTATCGTGCTGCCTGTATCTCTGAGTACTTTCCCTGCACAAATAGGGAGCTGGGCCGGCAGCGATTTGCCCATTCCCAGTATCGCTAAGGAATATATGGAGGAGAACTTTGCGGACGATTTTTTGAGCAGACGATATATTGATTCTGCAACAAAGGCTTGGGCGGATGTTTATATCGTATATTGCTCATCCAGACCCGGAGGCATACTGGGTCATCGGCCTCGAGTGTGCTATCCCGGATATGGCTGGATCCATGATGGTACCGAATCTTTGCAATTTGTCTCACGAGCCGGCCGACAAATACCTTGTTTAATACATCGTTTCCATAAGCCCGCTCCAATGCACAATCGGACAGTTGTCTTGAACTTCTATATCTTGAACGGCCAAATTACGGCCGACGAAAACGATTTTTCCGGTCCACTTGGTCGAAGGCCTAATATCGCCGGCGACCCGGCTCGATACGTGGCACAGGTTCAGATAAGCTCGGTGCTGGAGAATTTCGTCCGGACGATGGCAAAGGATGTGACAGATTTGGTTTTGGATTATCTCCCGGACCAAAACGGCAAGGTCCGGGTGGTTGAATATGGCAACGTCAAAGATAGTGTTTTGCAATAGACCAAACCGATACCGGTGAAAACCAGCATCGGAACAGCATCAAAAGTTGTGTTGTTAAAGGAAGTTACATTGATTTCTTCAATGCAACCGACGGGTACGGAGTATATTGATAGTAAATTTCTCTGATAACAAGACCCATTACGAAGGGCTTTTGAAATTGGCTTTGATTGGGTTTGAATTGGGTTTGAATTGGGTTTGTTTTTTTGACTGCGAAAGCGTCGTTTTTTCTGTAATCCTTTGTTATAAGTGAGTTTACATTGATTTGGGCTTTTTGCAAATTGGGTTTGATTGGGTTTGAATTGGGTTTGTTTTCACCAAGTGTCCAATTGGATTTATATTCATAAGCCATTTTTGAAAAGATACTTACGTTCATTTGACTTTTTCGGAAATTGGGTTTGTTTTGCATAAAAAGTAGCTGATTTGTAGAGGTTTCTCGACAGATGTAGAGGGCCGAGAGAGGACCCGCTGAGATAGGCATGCGCCATCTGGATCCCCGGCAGAAAAGCAAGTGAGCATACATTGGGGACAAGCTGGATAAATTTTGGGTTTCGCTGGCCATTAGGAACCCCCTTATTGTTGATTGTGACCCTAATCCATTAGTTAGATATGTATTTTACCATAGATAGTCCAAAAAACAAGTGAAATCATAAAAAATCTCCGTGACTCCCCACTAACTGTTTGGCGTACTCAAAGCAAAAAAGGGTACATTTTGACAGAACAGTTGTCCAGACTGGGTTTTTAGGTGTGATTTATGGAAACATCGCGAGCAGAATATACAAAACATACCCAAGAGGTCGAGGTGTAATTATGATAAAGGCATTTGACAAGCCTATTTACGTTACAAGGCCGTACCTGCCTAAACTTGAAGTATTTTGCGAAGGCCTGAAAGAAATATGGGATAGCCGCTGGCTGACCAACAATGGACCAGTTTTAAGGCGTTTTACGCGACAATTGTCGAATTATTTTGAGACGGACAACGTATGTCTGTTTAACAACGGAACTCTGGCGCTGCAGATCGGTTTACAAGGAATGGGTATTTCCGGAGAAGTAATAACAACGCCGTTTACCTTTGTGGCAACTACTCATGCGTTATTTTGGAACAAGATAAGACCTGTTTTTGTGGATATCGAGCCGGATTATTACACGCTTGACCCCGGAAAAGTCGAAGCGGCTATAACGCCCTGGACAACTGCTATCCTTGCTGTACATGTATTTGGCCATCCCTGCAAACTCAATGCTCTGGCTGATATTGCCCGACGCTATAACCTTAAGCTCATATATGACGCGGCCCATGCCTTTGGTGTCCGGGTAGGGAATAAATCAATTGCTCATTTTGGCAATATGAGCATGTTTAGCTTCCATGCAACCAAATCCTACCATTCAATGGAGGGTGGGATGCTGACTTTCGAGGATTCCGGACTGAAGAAGACTTTCGATTATCTCAAGAATTTTGGATTCGAAAATGAAGTTGAAGTTGTGATGCCCGGTACTAATGCCAAAATGAATGAGATGCAGGCTTTAATGGGCAGCATGATACTACAACACGTTGACAAAATCACCGAAAAAAGCCAGCAAATTGCCGCTTTATATCGTGAGAAATTAAAAGATGTCCGCGGTATACGTTTGACACCTGAACTACCGAAGGACGTGCGTTATAACTACGTATATATGCCGATTGAAGTTGATGAGCATGAGTTCGGCATGAGTAGGGATGCGCTCTACGAAGAGCTGAACAAATACAATATTTATTCCAGGCGGTATTTTTACCCATTGATATGTGATTTTCCCTGTTATAGAAGTATTTCCGTTAAGGACCCATTAACAATAGCACGTCTCGTCGCCGACAGGATTCTTACATTGCCCATCTATTATGATCTCTCCTTAGATGATGTGGACAAGATTTGCGAGATTATCGTATCTATGGTCAGATAACAATGAACGCAAAGATACCATCAGATAGAACTGCCACCACAGGATTTATAGTGTTTTCCGGATATAATCAAAGAGCAGTTGTTGCTTTATGTCGAACATTAACAAATATGTCTGTTCCTTACTATATTGTAGCCTCTTCAACCGAAGATACGATTTTCTTGTCGCAGTATCGGAAGAAGATTTCCGAAATAAGAAATACGACGCAACTCCAATTGGATGACATCGTTAACTGCATAAGGAGAATAGTCGAAAAGGGACATTGCAATCGCTATGTCATAGCACCTTCAGCTGAAAGCTTAAACATTTTTCTTCTTAAACATCACTCCATTTTTGATCAACTTAACTGTGTAATACCATTAGTGTCGATGGACACATACAAACTTGTCTCAGACAAGCTGAGTTTCTATCAACTCTGTCAAGACTATTCGATTTCAGTGCCTGCAATGATTAAATCAGCTCCGGAATCTTCGCTTCCCTTTGTGGCAAAGCCAATCACTGATATAACCTCCGATGATCGCCGCATATATCCGCATATAATATTAAGTGAAGTAGATTACAGATTGTTTCAAGAAAGCGCAAATCCCGATGATTTTTTCTTTCAGCAATATATCGATGGCGAGAGTTACTACCTACTGTACTATAAGAAGCAGAACGGAGAGATTTATAAATACTCCCAAAAGAACTTAGTGCAACAAGCAAAGGGGAAGTCCATCGTTGCCGCCGAAGCATCCAGCATTCATCTGGATGGGCAGTTAAGGGTATTTGATAAACTTTTGTCGGACATTTCGTTCTACGGACTATTGATGGTTGAAGTCAAGTTCAAGGATTCTATTCCATATATGATCGAGGCCAATCCGAGGATGTGGGGACCGTCGCAGCTAATGATAGATGCAGGAACGAATCTATTTATTAGCATGCTTAATGAATACTGCTATAGAAATGGCTCTATGCAATCTATGAGGGTAGAAAGAGAACCTGCGTTATATTTTTGGATATCAGGATTTTACAATTCTCTGATCGAAAACGGGTATGTAACCTGGCATTGTGATAGAAACCGTTTTGTAAAAAGATACCAGCATTTCATAGAAAGCGACGTTTATTTCCGTGAAGATACAAAGGATATATTTGAGAAAGAACTTACGGACGTATTTTCTGTTTCACAACGCTCTCGGGAGGTTTGAATGAGGTCTGAAAGGGAGGAAATAAGGGTAATACTGCACCGTTTGTACGAAGATAACACAAAGCACTCCCGCTATCAAAACATACCGAACTTTGTCCAAGAAGCACTAGGTTATAGAGAGACAATCAATGAAGAATGGCGAGGTGATACGGCCCGATATGGGTATATACTGTCGACGTTGGACCTTAATGAGCAAAGAGTTGTCGATGTCGGTGCCAATACGGGATTCTTTACATTAAGTCTAGCGCAGGAATATAAGGATTCGTACTTTACTGCAGTAGAGGGGAATGAGAACCATGTGAACTTTATTCGAGCGATTGTCAATGCGTTTAAAATGAACAATGTAAGTGTACAACACTCATATGTTACCTACGAAAATGTCCTCCTCCTTCCTAAATGTGACACACTGCTTCTACTTAATATTCTCCATCATGCCGGCGTTGACTTCGACAATGAGTATGTGTCTAAACCCAGCGATGTTGCGGATTATGCTAAAAAATACTTCATACGTCTTAGAAGTCGTGCAAACCGTATAATTTTTCAGATGGGATACAATTGGGGTGGCAATAAGAAGTTGCCTATTATACCTGTTGCGGAAGATTCGGAAAAGGTTATTTATACGAGTAGGTTGTTTGTAGATTCCGGTTGGACTATAAAGCACGTTGCAACTGCTTACAAGGTAAACAGTATTCCCAAGGTAGCGTATCGGAACTTGGCTAACGAAGTAACTATGATTCTTAACAAACGAAAAAAGGACAGTTCTACAATTGATACTGTGTATGAAAATTTGTCCAGTGAGATGGCTGAGCTAAGTGAATTTTATCGGAGACCTATATTCGTATGCGAAAACCAATAAGTATTTTTTCAGTTCACATTTGTAAGAATTGTGGAATTGCTAAAGTGCATTAAGAACATTTTTCATGAACGATTCACTTAAATCTAGAACCTTTGGCGCTATCTTCTGGAGTCTTCTTGAACGTGGAGGGCAGCAGGGGATTCAGCTTGTCATCGCGATTATTCTGGCACGAGTACTTTTACCGGCGCAATTCGGCCTGATTGCGATGCTGGCGATTTTCATGGCTATTGCGCAATCGTTCTTGGATAGCGGGTTTGGATCTGCCCTCATCCAGAAGAAAGATGCTACCCAGGTCGATTCCTGCTCAATTTTCTACTTTAATGTCGTTGTTGGTATCTTTGCAGCCGGTCTGCTATGCCTGGCCGCTCCGTGGATTGCAGCCTTTTACGAGGAACCAGCCTTGGCGCCGTTGACGCGGTTCCTTTCTCTGAACCTGGTTATCAACTCTTTCGCTTTGGTTCAGTCAATACTGCTGATCAGGCGTATTGATTTCAAGACACAACTCAAAGTGAGTATTGTAGCGACAATAGGCTCAGGAATTATAGGTATAACATTAGCTTATCGCGGGTTCGGTGTTTGGAGCCTGGCCATTCAGTCTGTAACGAGCACTATTTTTAGAACGATTCTTCTATGGTTTTTTAACAAATGGCGTCCTTCTTTAGTGTTCAGCTTTGCCGCCCTTAAGAGTATGTTCGCTTTTGGCTCAAAGTTGCTGTTTTCGGGGCTGATTGATACTATTTTCCGAAATATTTATATCGTTATAATTGGAAAGATTTTTACCGCTACGGACCTTGGGTTTTATTCGAGGGCAAAAAGCTGCACACGACTATCAACTGAAAACCTGACAAACAGTATCAGCCGAGTTACCTTTCCCGTTTTTTCGAGCATACAGGATGATAATAGCCGTTTGAAACGAGGCGTACAAAAAGCCCTGACTACCCTGAACTTCCTTAATTTTCCAATGATGATCGGACTTTTGGTGACAGCTAAACCCTTAGTTTTAGTCTTACTGACGGAAAAGTGGTTGCCTTGTGTTCCATACATGCAATTGCTTTGCGTTATGGGGCTACTCTATCCGCTCAATGTAATCAATCTAAACGTATTAAAGGCCAAGGGTCGTTCGGACTTATTTTTAAAGCTCGAAATCCTCAAAAAAATCCTGACCGTTATTTCAATTGCTATTACCTACCGATGGGGCATCATGGCGATGATTACTGGTCACATTTGCATAGTATCGGTCCCTGCTTATTATCTGAACAGCTATTACACGGGCAGATTTATCGGCTATCCGCTCAAAGAACAGGTATTCGACCTATTGCCATATTTGGGGATGGCTGTTGTGATGGGGATAGGCGTTTATAGTCTTCAATTTCTTCCATTCCCCAATAACTGGAGCCTGCTGATTTCGCAGGTTCTGGCTGGCGTTATTATCTACGGCGCTATGAGCCGAATTTTCAAAATGCCTGCGTTTTTAGAGATTGTTGACATTTTGAGGGATACGTTGAAACCGAGTATGTCTGAGTTCGCGTTTTTGAGATAGCAATTAAGGAAGCAACAATCGTGAAAGAACCTTTAGTCAGCGTCTGCATGATTACTTATAACCACGAAGCTTATATCACGCAGGCAATTAATGGGTTCCTGATGCAGGAGACAAATTTCAATTGTGAACTGGTAATCGGTGAGGATTGTTCCACGGATAATACACGAAATATTGTTATGGAATTTCACGAAAAGTATCCCGATCAGATTAGGCCTCTTCTTGCCAAAGAAAATATGGGAGGACGCAAGAATTTTGTCACAACGCTCAGTGCGTGCCGCGGCAAATATGTAGCTGTGCTCGACGGCGACGATTACTGGACTGACCCGTACAAACTCCAAAAACAAGTCGATTTTTTGGAAGCTCATCCAGATTATACAATATGTTTTCACAGTGTAATGATAATTTCGGAGGATGGAAATCATGAACCAATACTGTATTATCCTCTCGGGCGAAAGGACACCTATCATATCGAGGATTTGTTCGAGCAGAATTTCATAGCTGCGTGTTCTACGTTTTTTAGAAGAGGACTGTTTGGTGATTTTCCGGCCTGGTTCTACCTCACTCCGGTTGGGGATTGGTCCCTTCACATGCTAAACGCCCAGCATGGGAAGATTGGGTATATCGATGAGTGTATGGGCACTTATCGTAGGCATAGTGGAGCTGTCTATTCACCGAGGAGTCCGGCTGAAAAATTGAAGATCAATATCGATCAACTTAAGATATTCAGAGATGCTTTTGGGGGAAGATACCGGGATTTGGTTGATGCCGGGTTATGCAAGTACCATTACAGTCTGGCAATTCAGTACTTCGATGATGGAAATTTTCAACAAGCAAGGACACAAACCAGAAAGTGTATTGTGAAAAGCCCACATAACCGTTATGTGGCTGTCTCGAAGCTGTTAAAGATGGTAGTGAAGGTACACTTTCCTCGATTCTGGAGGTGGTGCAAGAGGACATATCAACGAGGAACGGATATCGGATGATATGATGAGCGAGTGGGGATAGTTGAAGACTATGATTTGTGGCTAAGGGTTTCGAGAAAGGTGGAAATTATAAAGCTAAAAAGAATATTGTTTCTAAGGCGATTGCATTTTGATTGTGTATCGATGAAGGGCATTCTAAAGCAGGAGTATTATGCCGATAAGGTAAGAAGGAGAAATGAGCTTGATAACGGAAGTTCAAATAAGAGCCAGTCTCTCTTGCAAAAAAATAGTTACAGAAAAAGAGCGATGCTTCGCCTGCGTGGTTATGCAAGTTTGTTTTTACAGGATAACTGCGTAAAGAAAGGAATATATTTACTGCTCAAATCTTTCTGCCTGTATCCTACACGTAGCGGCCTTAAGCAATTAGTGTTGGTGCTGTGGAAGGATGGTTTTAAACTAAAAAAGCCCCAGTAAAGGTTAGTTAGATAAAAATGAATATAGCTTTTATAGTCGGTCTATTTCCAGCTTTGTCGGAAACATTCATTTTGAATCAGATAACAGGCCTGATAGACAGGGGTCACGAGGTTGATATTTATGCACACTGTCCCGACAATACCACGAAAATACATCCTGAAGTGCTCAAGTATAGATTATTAGAGAGAACTTATTATGATGTATCTGTACCACATAACTTTTTTAAGAGACTTTTGAAAGGTATATGGCTTGTTATTATCAATTTTCACAAAGGCCCTTTTGTTTTTTTGCGTTCTTTAAATGTCTTTAAGTATGGCAGACAAGCACTTTCTTTGCGACTGCTGTACATGGTATTCCCGTATATTGGCAGGAAACCATATGACATAATCCACTGCCATTTCGGACCAAATGGACTCCACGGTGTAAGGATGCGTGAGCTTGGCGCCATTAAGGGAAAAATAGTTGCGACATTTCACGGTTATGATATCAGGCAGGGAATCCAAAATGGGCATGACTATTATGTTGAGCTTAAGAAGAACGGCGATGTTTTCTTATCTATATCCCCTTACAATAAGCGGAATCTTTTAACATTTGGTTTTGACCCTAACAAAATTGTTGACCTCCCTGTTGGGATAGATACTCGGAGATTTAGCTCCCATTGGGAAAGTGAACTTCATCTGAACCATGATGACCACGGAACAGTGAGAATTTTGACTGTTGGCCGCTTAATATCGGAAAAGGCTTTGGAATATGGTATAAGGAGTATTAAGGAGATTCTTAAAAGAAATTCCTCTGCTCAAATACAATACAATATAGTTGGCGATGGAGAGCAGAAGAGTCAATTAGAAAAATTGACAAGAACACTTAATTTGACTGGCATCGTGAGGTTTCTGGGCAGCCTCGACCAATCTGATGTCCGAAAGACATTGCAGCAAAACGATGTGTTCCTTTTGCCAAGTGTCAATGAGGCACTGCCCGTGTGTTTAATGGAAGCCCAAGCAACAGGGCTACCGGTAGTAGCATCAGCTGTCGGGAGTGTCGACAAGGTGGTCGATAATGGAAGATCAGGCTTCTTGGTTCAGGCTGGTGACGTTGAAGCCTTGGCTGAAAAGCTCATCTATTTAATTGAACATCCCGAAATATGGCCTGAGATGGGACGGGCCGGCCGTGCCTATGTCGAAGCCAATCACGATATCAACAAATTAAACGACCGACTTGTTGATATTTATCAGGATTTGTTAGATGGTAAAATAAGCTCAAGCAAGCAAAAAGTGGAGATTGTTAGTGGCCAAGAGTAACAACCATCTTGACATTTCAGTTCTGATCGCAACATATAACCGTGCAGAGGTTCTTCGCCAGACTTTGGAAAATATGACTTGCCTCGATAGAGATGGATTATCGGTTGAGTTTGTCGTGGTGGACAACAACAGTTCAGACCATACGAAGGAGGTGATAGAATCTTTTATAGATAGATTACCGATTTTTTATCTTTTTGAGTCTCGTCCGGGGAAAAATTGCGCACTAAACAAGGCTTTGAACGAAGTACCGCTCGGCAAGCTGGTCGTGTTTACTGATGACGATGTTGAGCCCAAAAAAGATTGGCTTAAAGCAATAATTGCTATTACTAATCGCTGGCCAGATTGCAAGGTATTTGGCGGAAAGCAGTTTCTTATCTATCCTGATGTTGAGATTCCAAAGTGGGCTTCAAGCAAAGTCGTTATGGAGATTGCTTTTGGCTTGCATGATTATGGTGATAAGGAAAGGCCATACTCGCCAAATAATTTTCCGTTCGGGGCAAATTTCTGGGTTCGCGGGGAAATTTTCGAAGATAATAGACGTTTCAACGAATCGATTGGTCCACAGCCCAGAAGTTACATAATGGGAAGCGAAGTATCATTCTTGCGCAGTCTCAGTGAGGAGGGGTACCGTATAGTCTATTCGCCAAACGCGGTTGTGGGACACTGTGTATGCCCAAATCAGATATCAAGGTTGAATATTTTAAGGAGAGCTTACAGGTGCGGACGGCAGGGACCTCACATAGGAGGATTGTGTCGGAGGAAGTTGTTTCAAAAACACCCGATATTTTGGTTCCTTATTCGTGTTGGCATTATTATCAAAGCTTCTTTTGGATGTATTAGGGGAATGGTCTGTTTGTCCACACTTCGTGGCATTGAGATGAAGATAACCTCACTTATAAACATTGGATATAATATCGAGTCTATAAAATTAGCTTGGGGGAAAATCCGAAAGTAATTCAGTCCGTATAATAAATAATGAAAGATCCATTGGTTAGAGTAATTATTCCAACGTACAAACAGGCTGAGGTTATTCGCCAGAGCTTGGATAACTTAAACAAGACCTGGTTCCATGTGATAAATTCACACCAAATCTTCGAGATGTCCTATCATTGGTTCTTCACATTGGCATAAGGAAGGTTTCGGTGGGATACTCAGTAAACATCAGGCATTTACGAAACGCGCCTTTAGCAATTATAAACTTTCTACGCTGGCGTTGGCGATTCCACTCTTTCGGCTGGCGGTCTCGGTTAGGCAGATGTGATATGCTGAGAAATCCACGGGCAATCAGCATTGGAAAAAGGGTCATTATCCGCAAGGGGGCCCGTCTTGAAGCTGTCGGTGAGTTAGACGGCGAAAGGCCAAAGATAAAAATTGGTGACGGCACAGCAATCCAATTTTACTTTCATTGCGGCGCGGCAGAATCAGTTACTATTGGCAAGAATGTTTTAATCTCTGGAAGAGTATATATCACCGACCACAACCATGTATTTGATGACCCCGAATTACCAGCAAGAAATTGCAGTAAATTGAAATCAGACCCTGTCGTAATTGAAGATGGAGTGTGGTTGGGTGAAGGATGCGTAATTCTTAAAGGAGTTACAGTTGCAGAACGCGCCGTGGTTGGGGCAAATGCAGTGGTTACTAAAGATGTTCCCCCCTTTACGGTTGTAGGTGGCGTTCCTGCTCGAGTAATACGTAAAATTGAATAGTGCTCATTGCAAGAGAAGAGCATTGATGAATACAAAACCATTGGTATCGGTACTTATATCCGTTTATAACGCAGGTGAGTACCTGCGGCCTTCGGTCCAGAGTATACTATCTCAGACCTACTCGAATCTTGAGGTGCTGATTATAGATGATGGCAGTACGGACGGCTGCATGGATTCGATAGCCGACCTTAACGATTCTCGCATTCGTATCATAAGTCAGAATAACAGTGGAAAGGCGGCGGCTCTTAACCGTGCATTAGAGGAATTGTCCGGCATATTCTATGCAATTCAGGATGCCGACGATGTCAGTTACCCGCATCGCATTGAGCGTCAGGTCGAGTTCATGCTGGGAAATCTTGATCTGGCAGCCGTGTTTACAGGCCATGACATTATACTCGGGCGACAGCGCATCGCTCCTACTTTTAGCGGGAAGAGTATCGATGAATGCCGTGACGGCATTGAACAATTTCTCATGCCGACACACGATGCCACGTCAATGTTTAGAGTTTCCTTGGTACGAAAGTTCTGCTATGAGCCAGCTTTGCAGTATGGGGAAGGCCTTGATTATATCCTGCGCGTAGGCGAGCATCATCCTATGCTGGTACTTGCTGAATGTCTATATTCTTATCGGATTCACTTCGGTTCATTAATGACGAAAAACGTGTTACAAAGAAAACAAATGATTAGAAATGTACTGGAACGGGCCTGTGAACGGCGAGGTCTTAATCCAAGTGACTACTTATCGGTTAATTCTGAGCGAATCTCAAGATTTCGACATAGAGAGATGGAAACCCACATCGTGCCACACTTTATGGAAAGTGTGCTCGACTTACGCCGTGCTGACAGAAACACAGAAGCCCTGAAAACCGCCTTTGCTTGTCTGCGATTGCACCCGTTTGACCCCTATTATTACAAACCACTGGCTTACTTTCTTGCGCCACTGGCATTCATTAAGTATTATCGCTCCATAAAGGCCAAGACCAGATGATTAACCAAGGAACAGTCGTAATTACCGTCTTTCTCGGGATTCTGACTTTCGTTCTTCCTAAGAAGTTTTTTCTGATGCCATTTATTTTGGCGGCCTGTTTTGTCCCGGCGGATCAAAGAGTAATCATCTTTGATTTAGATTTTACACCCCTGCGGATGCTCGTTCTGGTAGGATTTTTCCGCACTATCTTGCAGGGAGAGCGGTTGACATTCAAATGGAACCGTTTTGATAAATTAGTACTTTTATGGGCGATTTGTGGAGCGCTTATATACATAATACAGTGGGCGGATATGAGGGCATTGATTTACAAGTGTGGGGTGCTATTTGATGTCATAGGTTTGTACTGGCTTTTTCGAATAAATATAAATTCCTGGGGTGACATAAAGTACGCAACCAAAGTTTTCGCTGTCTGTTCTCTGGTCTTGGCAATTTTAGTAGGATTGGAGTGGGCGACAGGGCGAAATCCTTTTGCAGTTCTTGGCAGGGTAAAGACTGTAGTACGTGAAGGGCGATATCGATGTCAGGCATCATTTCCGCATGCCATAATGTTGGGGCTGTTTTGGGCCACACTGGTTCCGTTGTTTATAGGTTTTGCACGACAGGACAAATCTAAATTATTGCTCTGGTCGGCAGTGGCGGCGAGTGCTTTTATTGCTGCAGCTACAGCGTCGAGCACGCCAGTTTTAACATTGCTGTTCGTTCTAATTATACTATGTGGGTACAGGTGGCGAGAATATGCGGCTTGTGCCGGGTGGGGTCTTTTTGCCTCGTTTGTTGCCCTTCATATTGTTATGAAAGCGCCGGTTTGGCACTTGATCTCCAGGATAGGCGTTGTAGGAGGTTCGACAGGCTGGCACCGTTTTTTTCTTATTGACCAGGCAATTAACCACTTTGGCGAGTGGATGTTTTTAGGCTGTCGCAGCACGGAACACTGGGGCCGGGGGCTGAGTGATGTTACTAACCACTATATTAGGGAAGGAGTAAATGGGGGATTTGTAACTCTTGCTTTGCTTTTAGTAATGTTATATATGGCCTTGCGAACACTCTTACGTTTGTCTCTCTCAAACCAGAAACATAAACAGCAGTTCTTAGCCTGGTGTCTCTTCGTGGCAATTTTAGGGCATTGCGTAGCTTTTTTGGGTGTATCCTACTTCGGCCAAATAACGATGTGGTGGTATATGACACTGGCGATGGTTAGCTTTCTTAGCGAAGAAAAGCAGTGGCACACAAACAATCGTCATCTCAAAATTACTTGAGGGCAAAGATAAGATACAAACATGTTTGATGTTTCTATTATTATTGTAAGTTGGAATGCAAAGCGGCATCTTCTCAACTGTCTGAACTCTTTAGAAAATACTGCAAAGGGGTATTCACAAGAGATTTTCATCGTGGATAATGCGTCTTCTGACGGCAGTCCAGATGCTGTAGCAAGACAATTTCCGCAAGTTAGATTGATTAAGAATAAAGAGAATCTGGGTTTTGCTCGGGCCAATAATATCGGGATACATCAAAGCTCTGGCCGTTATATTTGTCTTGTTAACTCCGATGTGATTGTTTTGAACGGCTGTATTGAGAATTTAATTAGCTTCATGGATAACCACCCCGCTGCAGGTATGGTTGGACCCCGGATTTTAAATCAAGACCGGACACTTCAGCCTTCGTGTCGGCACTTCCCCACAATCTGGAATAACTTGTGTCAAGCATTAGGGCTTAACAAATTATTTCCAAAATCACGTTTCTTTTCAGAGACTTTTATGAATTATTGGGCCCACGACATTGTGCAAAAGGTCGATGTACTCAGTGGTTGCTTCTGGATGGTTCGGCGGGAAGCTCTGAACAAAGTGGGGCTGTTGGACGAAGACTTTTTCATTTATGGTGAAGACCTTGACTGGTGCAGGCGATTTCATAATGCAGGATGGGATATTATATTTTATCCAAACGCTGAGACCATCCATACCGGCGCCGCCAGTTCTAATAACGATCCAATCAGGTTTTATATTGAAATGCAAAAAGCTGACTTGCACTATTGGCAAAAGCACCACGGTAGTATTGGCCGAACCGTTTACGCGGCAATAATTTTTCTCCGTCACTTACTGCGGCTGGCTCCCATAGGATTACTTTATATTTTTCGTCCCAGACTTCGGGAGACAATTTCGTTCAAATTGAAACGAAGTTTGGCCTGTATCCGATTTATAATTGCTCCCTAAATTTTCGCACGTTAGGCTTAAATATGAACGGTCTTAGTTCTTAGAACAGTAAAGGATTTTTTTGTGAATTGCGAATACATTTTAATTTCTCCTGTCCATAATGAGGAAGCATACATCGAAAGAACAATAAAGTGCATTATCGCGCAGAGTGTCCCTCCAAAAAAGTGGGTGATAGTCAACGATAACTCAACTGACAAAACGGAGGAAATCATAAAACAATATGAATCGCAGTACGATTTCATAAGTTATCTTTATCTTCAACACAATGATGCCCAAAGCTACTATGACCGCAAGATCAGAGCTTTTTTATCAGGTTATGAGAAGATTAAAGATACAAAATATGAGTTCTTAGGATGTTTGGATGCGGATATCTCACTCGAACCAACATATTATGAAAGCATTTTGGAAAAGTTCAATCATAATCCGAAATTGGGTGTCGCTTCAGGGGTATATCTTGATGAGGTCAATGGTCGACTTAGAAGAATCTTTATTGCGAGAATAAGCACACCCGGGGCAATTCAATTGTTTCGCCGCCAATGTTATGAAGAAATCGGCGGATACATCCCTTTGAAATACGGTGGAGTTGACTCTCTGAGCGAAATCATGGCTCGTATGGCTGGTTGGGAGACAAAATCTTTTCCAAAATACAAGGCGATTCACCATCGCCCCATGGGAACAGGGTCGAGAAATAGTGTTCTGCGTGGAAAGTTCTACCATGGATTCGTAGAATACCAGTTAGGTACACATCCACTTTTTATGGCGGCAAAATCAATTCTCCGCGCTTTTTGGGAAAGACCTCTTTTCTTCGCGAGCGCTTCAAGAATGACAGGATATCTCTACGCACATCTAAAAAAAGAGGAAAGGCGGGTTCCAGACAAGGTCATGAATTTTTATCGCAATGAACAAATGAGAAGACTAAGAGCTTGTTTTCGTTGTCAGAAAAGAAAGGGAGTACTTTCTTCCTAATTTATGTCGTAAAGATTTTGTTGTGAAATCAGCGACAAATGAGGACACCAACCAAATATCTATGGTGCTGTCTAAAAACAATATGAAAATTTGCCTGGCTGCATCAGCTGGAGGGCATCTAACAGAGCTGCTAAAACTTGCAGATAGTTGGCAACAATACGAAGTTTTTTACGTTTCTACTGCGAATATGGTTGCCAAGAAGCTTAAGCAGTATGGTCAGACCTATGTTGTGGGCGAATGCAACCGTGAACATCTTTTGCGGGTTATTCTTGTTTTGGTCCGCTGCATAAGGGTGATTCTACACGAAAGGCCTAATGTTGTAATAAGCACTGGTGCAGCGGTGGGCTGCATTATGTGTTTTCTCGGCAAATTATTAGGCGCGAAAGTCGTTTGGGTCGACAGTATTGCCAATGTGAGGTGGGTATCGCTGTCAGGTAGAATGGTTCGGCACATAGCTGACTTATTCCTTGTGCAGTGGCCCGAAATTGCCGAGCAATATAGTAATGTGGAATACGTAGGTGCGGTGATATGATTTTTCTGACCGTTGGGACACAGTTTCCATTCGACCGTTTCGTCCAAGCTGTGGACAATATCTTTGACCAGGGTTTGATTGACGAGGAAATATTTGCCCAGATTGGAGAAACTTCGTACAAACCACACAACTTTGAATCTGTGGCCTCTTTGGAGAAAAGGGACTTTGATGAGCGCGTTAAGAAAGCATCAAGCGTGATAAGCCATGCTGGGGTTGGTACGATAACAGTGGCATTGAAGAACAATAAACCGTTACTGGTTATGCCACGTATGAAGCGATATAAAGAGCATGTCAACGACCACCAAGTAGCAACTGCTAAGAAGTTTCAGGAGCTTGGGCACATATTGGCAGCGTATGATGTCAAAGATTTGCCGGATGGCATTCGCAAATTGAAAAACTTCATCCCCCGGAAAAGAAAAGCCAGCCCTGTTGCAATCACTGAGAGGATTCGTTGTTTTCTGAACAGTTTACAGGACTAACACTGGGCAATCCGAATGCGTAGAAAACAGCTAATCAAAGCTATTATACTTGCCGGTAGCCATGACTTTGGTCGTTGCTCATTAGCATCGCGTTTGCCCACAGCCTTATGGCCTGTAGCAGGAAGACCCGTCTTAGAACATCTGCTGACTTCTTTAGCCAATCAAGGTATAAAGCAGGCAACAATCTGTTCCAACTTTGCCGGTTCACTGCTGGAAGAATCAATCCGCGCCGAGAATCGTTTGGAGTTGAATTTTCTGGATGATTCCCTGCCGGTCGGCACTGCAGGTTGCATTCGCGATGCCGCCGGTGATGAAACAGATGCTTTAGGCTCCCGCAAGGCGGAGACCCTTTTGATATTTCCTGCCAGCATAATACGCCCCCCAAAAATTGATGTGTTGGTAAATGCACACCGCGAAGGTCAATCCGATTTGACCGTGATGTTGAATCCTGACTGTGGGAATGCGGATACACACGCTTATGACAAGCTTGGTAAATCAAGGGGTGAGCCAGCAGGGATTTATGTTTGCCGAACCAGTATTCTGAAACATATCCCGAAAGCAGGTTACTTCGATATCAAGGAAGGCTTAATTCCTGAAATGCTCCGTGCCGGCAAGACTGTTCACGCAGCAACGTTGCCAAATCACGCCGGCAATTTCCGGGATAGGCAAGAATACCTATACGCCATCGCCAATTACCTTGAAGGTGCTCCAAAACTGAATGCGGACCTAAAACCCTGCAGGGATGCCGATTCACAAACAATGTGGATAGCTGCTAATGCCAAAGTTGAGCCGGGCGCGCGAATTTATGGACCGGCTGTTGTCATGGACGGCGCTCACATTTCAAAGGGCGCGGTTGTTATTGGCCCGACTGTATTAGGAAAGAATGTTAGTATCGGCACCAATAGCATTGTGCTAAATAGCGTTCTGTGGGATGGCGCGCAAGTAGGGCCAAATTGCCAAATCCAACAATGTATACTCGACTACAACGCGGTTTTACGAGCTAATGCTGTTGCGGAAGAAAAATCCATATCATTCAAACCGAAAGGAATGCTGGAGCGTTTGGCCGGCCAGGCTTTAGAAGTTGTGCAACATAACACGAGTAGATTACAGCATGCATTGCAGTTACCACTTAGTAAAATCAATGAAAAAATGCCAAATTGCGTGCAGTCGCGCAAAACAAAAATTGTACCTTGGCTTGCGGGAAGTCTTGTTCTAATTGCATTTCTTTGGTCTTACTGGCCTGGCTTTGCCGACCTTTGGAATTTATGGCGAAGAAGTGATGAATACTCCTCTGGCCTTTTAGTTCCTTTCCTGGCTGTTTATGTTCTGTGGTCAAGACGTAAACCTATCGCTCAGTGCAGAATAAGACCCTCCATGTGGGGTTTGTTTGTCTTCGTGGCGGCGCAGGGCATCAGGCTGTTTGGGCTGTTCTTTATGTACAGCTCGGCAGAAAGATTATCTATTGTTCTAAGTGTTGCTGCATTGGTACTGCTTCTGTTTGGCTGGCAGCTTCTCCGAAAGGTCTCTACGGTATTATTGTTCCTATGTTTAATGCTCCCCTGGCCTAACCGTGTCCAGGCGGCTGTGACGCTGCCTCTACAACATTGGGCTACTTCGTCAGCCGTATTTTGTCTGGAGATGGTGGGCTACGAGGTCGTACGAGAAGGCAACGTTATCAATATCGGCGATGCAAGTGTTGCGGTTGCTGAGGCGTGCAATGGTTTGAGAATGGTCACCGCCTTTTTTGTGATTGGCGGATTGGTTGTTCTGCTGATTAGACGAACATGGTGGGAGAAACTGATAGTCCTCCTTTCGAGTCTGCCCATTGCTTTACTGTGTAACACCATGCGATTAGCAATCACAGCGGTTTTTTTCACAGTACTTGAAGGAGATTACTGGGAAACAATTTTCCACGACTTTGGTGGATATGCGATGATGCCATTGGCCCTTGCGGTGGTGATTGGTGAGCTTTGGCTTCTGACAAAACTTACGATGCTTCCAGGCAAAGAAGAAGCAATAATAATTAAACGACAAAATAAATGAGGAGTAATAGAAATGAACGATTTAGAGAAATATCATGATCAGGTGATTGAACAAGAGTATGTTAATTTTGAAACTCCACCTGAACCTGGGGGCCAGAGCATGTCCAATTTAATTGCCGGCATACTTCACCACTGGCCTTTGGTGCTTGTGACGTTTGTGGTGATTTGCGCTATTGGGATTCCAGCAGTATGGTTTCTGATAGAACCTCAATACCGTGCCACTGCGTCAATTCGGGTGGCACCAATCATTCCTAACGTCCTTTTCAGCGACAAGGACTCGGAACGTGTAATGCCGATGTACGAGAACTTCAAGACTGACCAGGCAAGGCTTATCATAGCAGATCAAAGAGTGCTTCAATGGGTGGCAGACGACCTGTCAGACAAAGGGCTTAAGTTCTTTAAGAAGAGAGGTCCTTTGTCTGAAAAAACAGTCGGTTTAGTGAAAACTCTCCGTCAAGCAATAGTTGAGAAAATTATTGCCGCTGTATTGCCCGAAAAACCAGCCGACCCAATTGAAGTTCTCCGGCAGTCAATAATTAAGGAAATTATTACTGCTATTCCGGTCGGGCGCAGCGAACTGATAAACATTAATATGATAGGCAGCGATCCCAAAGAAGCGGAACAAATAGCAACTTCTTTTCGCATGGCTTATATGGCTGTAGAAGGTTCCAGATCATCCCAGGGGGAAGATCAAAAGCTGCAGCTTTTAGAAAACCAGCGCCGAATATATGAAGATAAATTACAACTACAAAGTGAAAGCCTCCGGCAATTGGCGCAAGAGTATGGCAGCGTAGAGTTAACTCAACGCCAGGATATTATGATCCAACGAGTTGCAGTTCTACAAGAGCTCGCAACAAAATTAGACGCAGACAAGGTCCTTTTAGAGATAAAAATAGAGCTCCTCGAAAAAACTAAGGACGGGACTACTCTACAAAAAGCCTTGCTGGAAAGGCGGCACACATTTGTTCAGAACGACATTTTGATTCAAATGTTGACAGAGCGCATAGCTCAATTGGAGGAGGAGCTTATTTCCGCCGGGCAAATTCTGTCAGATGACAATCCAAAACTTAAACAGAGAGCCGAGCTATTAGAAGCTTTCGAAGCTAAACTGGAAGAACATCGTGAAAAAGTTGAAAAAACTTTTGATGAAAGTATTGCTGAAGAGCTAAGCGAAAATAAAGAGGCTGAACTTGCCGATGCAAAACTTGAGCTGCAGGGATTAATTGCCCAGAGAGATATATTACAGGCTAAAATAGACAAGGAAGACATCAATACGATAGAGCTTGGTCGTAAACAATTAGCCATTGTAGAGCAACAAGAGCAATTGGCTCTTACCAAGGAGGTGTTAGATACTATCCGGCGGCGTATTCAACAGATGGAGATGGAAAGAAAACGGCCCGCTCGGATATCTGTTCCTTATGAAACCACAGTTGTTCCTGTGCCAAGCAAGCGTATTAAATACACAATAGCCCTTATGTTTGGTGGAATGGCTTGTGGAATGCTGTTAGCTTTTCTAAAAGACAAAGCAGACATTCGCTTGCACACACCCAATGATGTAACTAAACGCATCGGTATTCGAATAATCGGGACCACCACGAGTTCACACACCGTCAAACCGGCTCTTCTTCCGGGACAGATAGCCGAAGACTACCAGACAATTCGCACTAATTTAGGATTACTGGATGGCGAAGGAATACCGAATAAACTGGTTGTTACAAGCCCGGAGATACAGGAGGGCAAAACTACCTTTGCGATTAATCTGGCAACAAGTTTGTCCAGGTCTGGGAAAAAGGTTTTGCTTATAGACGGCGACTTGAGAAAACCGGATATTGCACGTTTACTGAATCTCCCAAAAGTCTCAAAGGGATTGCAGGATGTACTTTTAGGGAAAGAATTTGACCAGGCTGTTTATTCTATACCTTCAACCGGCCTGGATGTGCTGGCGGCAGATTCTCACGGCGGTATAGATGTTTACGAACTAATAGCTTCACCGATAGCACGCCGGCGAATAAACGAACTAAGCGAAAAATACGACCACGTGATTATTGATACTCCTCCTGTACTGGTCTTTACCGATGCGCTTATATGGGCTAAATTTGGAGATGCGGTTATTTTGACCAGCTTCGCGGGCAAAACTACTACACCAGAGCTTAGAGAAGCAAAGGAACGACTAATGCAAATAGATGCCAGGGTGCTGGGCACAGTACTCAGTAATGTCCAAGTTGAAAAGAGTTACTCCCATCGTGAATACGGTTATTACGCACAAAATGTCCAATCAAGGAAAAATGTTAAGCGAGCCAGGAGAAAACTGCTAAACCTTGTCCAAAACATAGAAGTCAATGCCAACGATTTCAGGGCTTCCCAGGAAAATTGATCGGCTGAAGATTATTTGCGGGATACAAATTCTTAATCCATCAATGAATCTGATAATCATACACAAAGACGGTCCGCCGGTCGTGGACGCAAACGGCAGCGGTGATAATCTACTTCGTTTTGCACTGGCCAGCGAGCCTATTGCCGGCGTCATTCTCGATGGCTTGAGCAGATGCTTACCACTGCTTTCACGGGGGCAGGCTTGCCCCTGCAACAGCAGGGGTTGGGGCCGCAGCAGAAAGATTGTTTGCGCTATCCCGGAAGAATACAGAAGTCAGAAATCAGAAGTCAGAAATCAGAAGTCAGAAATCAGAAATCAAAATCTGTCTTCTGTCCTCCGTCTTCTGTCCTCCGTCTTCTGTTCTCCGTCTTCTGTCCTCTGTCTTCCTTATGCGGAAAATGTTCCAGTCCCCCCACAGCTCCTGCGCAAAGCCAAACGAAGCTCATGGTTTGTCGTTTCCAACGGACGGTTTCCTACGCAAATTGATAGTCGGCTTCTTCAATCCGCCATAGGCGGACTGGCTAAAATCCAGGCAGATGTGGTGGCGGTTAATGTCGCACCTGTGCTGTTGGGTAAACGGGAAAAAATGCGATTGACAGCGCAGGGCAAAGTAGCAGGATTCCGTCGATTGTACCGTGATTCGGCTGAACTGGCCCCGGTTTCTACCGGTTGGCCTCATCATCTTTTTGTTAGAACTAATGTTCTCGAGAAGGTTCTTGCCGGTTGCGCTTTGCCTCAATCCTTTTCCACACTTTTAGAAAGGTGTCGGTCGAATGCAGTGAGGCTGCGAGCAATTAAGGTAGGCGGAGCCGTGTTGGATTTAGAAACACAAGATGGTTTGCTGAACTTTTGCAGGGCAGGCATTTCGAAAATTCAACCCCTGCCGGCAACAAGCAGGGGCGGGGCAAATACGATATCACGAGATTCAAGATTAGTCGGAAAAGTGCTGTTAGGAAAAAACGTTTATATCGGCCCGAAGGCAATCGTGGTGGGCCCAACCGTCATTGGTGATAACGTTAAAATTGAACAGGGAGTGGTAATAAGCTCATCAATCATTGGGCCGGAAGTCTTAGTGCCGAAGAATCAATTTGTGCAGAACCGAATTGTTAAAGGAGATTTATTATTTAAGGTTGTCGATTCTCGTATCGATGCTCGCCTTGGAAACTCGAAGCTCGGGCGTCCAGCCTCCAGTTTCTACCGTAAGGCATCCTGCGGAGATACCAGCTTCGTCAACACCAAACAAGATTCTGTACCTTCAGTAAGCCTTAGTTCAAAACAGATTTGCCGCTCGTCTTTCGACTTTGGCCGAAAACGACGCATTGAAGACAGCTACCGCAGTTGGCCGAGGTTCTCTTACGCAGGAAGCTTTAAGCGAATTGCTGACTGTTTCGCCGCATTAATAGTGCTTGTTCTATTCGCTCCCATAATGCCCTTCATCGTCCTGGCAGTAAAATTAACTTCCCCAGGCCCCATATTTTTTAAGGACAAACGACAGGGACTCTATGGAAAAACGTTCAACTGTCTAAAATTCAGAACAATGCACCTCGGTGCAGATAAGATACAGGATAAATTGCGATTCGTAAGTCAAGTCGACGGCCCGCAATTCAAGATGGATGATGACCCGCGAATAAGCGCTGTCGGAAGATTCCTGCGAGAGACATATCTCGACGAGATACCTCAATTCATTAACGTTCTGCTCGGACAGATGAGTGTTGTCGGTCCAAGGCCTTCTCCTGAATCGGAGAATTTGTTGTGTCCATTTTGGCGTGACGCCCGACTATCGGTTCGCCCTGGAATCACAGGGCTCTGGCAGGTTTACAGAACACGCCAACTAATGAAAGACTTCCAGGAATGGATCTATTATGACACCAAATATGTCAGAAATCTGTCGCTAAGCATGGACCTACGGATATGTTGGCAAACAGCCAAAAAACTGCTTGATAACTTCATCAGTCAATTTTAAGTCAGAAGACAGAAGATAGAAATCAGAAGCCAGAGATCAGAAGTCAGAGTTCAGACTTCAGACCTCAGACTTCAGACGTCAGACTTCCGATATCTGTCGTCCGTTTAATTAGAAAGGGTAAGTAAATGCCTCAAAGATATTTTAACTGGAAACTGGCAATTGTTCTGGTAATCGGCTTTCTTCTTTTAGGCTCAATCGCCTTTGGACTGCGCCAATGGCAGAAAGCTAACAGGGCCGAGCAGGGACTCGTCCTCGGCAATAAAGCTTATGACGAACAAAGGTGGGAAGAAGCGGCAAAGCATTTAGGCAAGTATCTCAATGTTGAGCGGGATGATGTTCCGGCGTTACTCAAATACGCCGATGCACAACTTAAAATCAGGCCTTTTAAACGCGGCAATGTTCAACAAGCCATAGAAGCTTATCGAGCCGTTTTGAGGGCAGACAAAAACAATTACGAAGCTGCTATGCAGCTTACCGAGCTATATTTAATGATGGGTATGGCCGGCGAGGCCGAGTTAATTGCCAACAGGCAGCTCGAAACAAATGATGACCCTAAACTTCATAGGATGTTAGCCATGGCACTGGTAAGACAACGGAAGTTCGATGAAGCAGCAGCGCAATTGAAGGCCGTCATACAAGAACATCCTGACCAGATATTAGCCTACGAAACATTGGGTCAGCTTATAGAGCTGCGTCCGGAAGATTTCCCGGACTCCCCCGAAAGCTGGTTTGATGGAGCGGTAAACAATAATCCGTCCTCGGCCCTGGCATATATAGCCCGTGCCGGTTTCCACAGAAGAAGCAAAGACATCGCCAAAGCGTTAGCTGACTTAGAGCAGGCTGAAAAACAGGATTTATCTGACCCTGAGGTGCAGTTGCGCCTTGCCAACGAATTTATCAACGCAGATATCCTGGATAAGGCAGAGGAACATCTGGCGGTTGTGCAAACGGCCACGCCGACAAACCAAGATCTCTGGCAAATATGGGCTCTGCTCGCATTGAAATCAAAGTCGCAGGAAAAGATGCTGAAGGTTGCCGAGACCGGTTTAAAAAAGCTTTCTTCGCAGCCCTGGGATTTTATGCCAATAGCTACAGAGCTATTTATCCGTGGCGGCCAGCTCGACCGCGCTGCCGACTGTATCTTGGAAATGAACCAAAAGGATGTCTCACCTGTCGCCGTTGCATTCCTGGAGGGTCTTTTAGCTGCCGAGAGAGGACGTTTATTTGAGGCCGTTAAATACTGGCAGCAGTCAATTGGATTGGGTAATACATCTTCACAAGTTCGATTGGTATTGGCCTCAACTCTGTCTCGCTTAGGCAACACACAATTGGCGCTTGGGCTTTTGCGCACGCTCGTTTCCGAAAGTCCGGATCTTTTCGCCGGACGTCTGGCCCTGGCCGAAATGTTGGCCCAGACCGGAAACTGGACAGAGGCGGCGGAGCACGCTGCAGCAGCGATGCGACTTTCACCGGAAGATGTTAGGCCTGTCTTACTGTATTTACAAGCTCGAATGCGACTATTGGAAGAAAGCTCAGCGGGCGAACCCATTCGACAGGCTCAGGGCAGGAATGAACAAATGTGGCAGGACATAGAAAAACGATTGTCCGAATTGGAAAAAGCCACTAACGGTGCTCTCGAGGTCAAACTTCTGCAGCTCCAACTCGCACAGCAGCGGGGTAATTTCACCGACGCTGAGGCGTTGGTGACTCAACTGAAGAAAGACCATCCTTCCCAGGTTAGGATTGTTATGGCTGAAGTTGAGCTGCTTGCTGCTCAGGGTAAGATAGATGAAGCAATATTGTTGTTAGATGAGATGATAAAGGAATTTCCCGACGCTGTTGAGCTGATAAGATACCTTGCGATTTTATTGGCCCAACAAGGCAATCAAGAAAAATGCGAAGCAACTATTAAAGATGCATTGATGCGTATTGAGCAACCCTTCGCCCAGCGCCAATTAGGCCTGCTGCTTGCCCAATTTTACACTCAGTGGAATCAGAAAGGCAATGCTTACACACTGCTCGATGCACTTGCACAAAAACTGCCTGATGACATTCCTGTAAAACGCCGACTTTTACTGTGCGAGCAGGTTATCAAAGATCCCGAGAAAGCCCAGCAGTTCGTCAATGACATCAAGTCACTTGAGGGCGAGGACGGCTGGCAATGGCAATATGAACAAGCAAGAGTCTGGTTCGCAGCAGAGGATTTCAAAGCTCGTTATCCCCAAATTGTTACGCTTCTGCAGGAAAATCTGCTGGCAAGTCCGAGTGACCAGGCCAGCCGAATGCTCCTGGCGGCAGCCTATGAACGCGCAGGCGAGTTACAACTGGCAATTTCGACATATCGTGAAGGCCTGGGCCACTCGCCGGATGACATTAACATAATAATTCCTACTGTTGCTGCACTCTACAAAGCAAGGGAATATGACGAAGCCGAGCAGCTTCTGAACCGTGCTTCGGCGGCAAAGCTCTATCACCCGCAACTTCAGAAATTTCAATTGCAAAGCCACCTCAGGCACGGCCAGTTAAGTTTAGCCTCAGACATTCTGCAGGACATCCTCAGCAATGACCCCAATAACCAAACTGCCTGTTTATCTCTTGCATTACTCAATATGCAGCAGGATAAATTTGACGAGGCTGAAGAATTACTGGCTAAACTAAAAATCCAAGACCCTAATTCACTGATGATAACTGCTGCGCAAGTCCAGCTCAATATTCGTCAGAACAAAACGACAGAGGCGTTGAGACTTTGTGATGAAATGGTAAATAACCTCAACAACGCATCAGCTTATATCTTTCGCGCTCGAACACACACATCCCTCAAGCAGACTGATAAGGCAATAGAAGACCTTGAGCACGCTGCTGCCATCGAACCCAACAACATTGAGGTTTGGATAGCCCGGAGCGTGTTTTACAATTCCATAGGCCCACCGGATAAGGCGTTCGCTGATATTCAACAGGCGCTATCTTTGGACACGAGCAATATCCGAGTACAAAAACAGGCTATCTCGCTGTTTTTAGCTTCGGGCTCACGTGACCGCGTTCTTCAGGGAAAGACCATCCTTGATGAAGCTCTCCAATCAAATCCTGATGATATCGACTTACAGCTGTTCAAAGTAGGTTCACTGCTTAGCGAAGGAACAGCTCCGGCAATCGAAAATGCTGAACAGATTCTTCAAAAGATGACCGAAGACCAACCCGAAATCAGTAGGGCTTGGGTGCTTCTGGGAGAAATCTTGCTCAGGCAGGGACAGGCCGGAAGAGCTATGGATGCCGCGTTGCGAGGCCTTGCACATAAACCCAACGATAGGATGTTACTTCTGCTGAAAGCTCGTGCCGAGGCAGTCAGGTCACCAATCCTGGCGATTCCAACTCTCAAAGTGTTACGTGAAGTGGACCCGAACAATACTGATACCACATTGTATCTGGCCAACGTATATATTGCGGTAGACGAGCCTGAGAAAGCTGTAAATCTTCTCAAATCACAATTAGCCTCTCGCATCGGCACTGCTGAGGAGAGAAAAATAAATATCGCCCTTGCGGTAGCATTACACAAGAATGGCAACAAGGCGGATGCTCAAAAGGAATTTGACTCTCTGATTCGGTCTGAACCAAATGACCTAAGCCTGCTATTAGCGCAAGTACAGTTACTCAAAGACGACCAATTATGGAGTCAGCTCAGCCGGAAGGTCGCTGAGTGGTACCAAAAGCACCCAAAAGATAGTCGTACGCTCATTGATATTGCCAGGAACCTGGTGACAAGTGATGGTGGTGAGGCCAGTGAAACAGCCGAAGATATATTTAGGATGATACTGAAGAACGATCCTGATTCTATTGAGGCCATCACTGGCCTCGCTATACTATTATACACCATTGGCCGTCCTGACGAGGCGGTTTTGCTCTATCAAAGGGCGCTTCAGCTTGAGCCTGACAATCTAACCGTCATCAACAATCTGGCCTGGATAATGTGCGAAGAGCAGGAGAAGTTCCAGCAAGCGCTCGAGCTTGCCCAGAGGGGGCTAAAGATAGCACCTGACTATATTGACCTAATCGACACCCGCGGTGTCGCGTATTACCGATTGGGCGAATTAGACAAAGCCGTCGAGGATTTCAATACGTGTATTAAACTCTATCCGAACGAAACACCAGCGTCTGTCGCTTCACGTTTTCATTTAGCAAGAGCTTTTGCCGGACTCGGACAAAGGGACAAAGCAGTTGAATGTCTGAACCGGGTTTTGGAGCTGGACGGCCGTATCGGAGGTCTATTAACGGCAGACCAGGCCGAAGCACAACGTTTGCTCAAACAGTTACGGGAGGGCAGTTAACCATGCTCGAATTGCCAAATCCATCAATCGATAATGTCGCCGGTGGTGATTCCAGCGACAAACACTACCAAATAATATTGCTTAACAAAAAGCAGTGGTCATATGTGCAGAAGCGATATGGTTTAACACCTCGTGAGTGCCAAATAGCAGAGTTGATCTGCCAGGGTCTGCAAAATGGTAGCATAGCAAAGTATTTGCGTATAAGACCCGGTACGGTAAAAACTCACACAAGAAATATTTATCGAAAGGCCCGCGTCAAAAGCAAAATTGCAATGCTCTTGAGATTTGTCAATGATGCAAGAGAAATTTCTATCAAATATGACCAGGCGAGTCCCATTCGTAAGGTGGAATAAGCAAAGCTCACCGGAATAATTACCACCTTTTTCATCCCAATCACGGTTAGAATTTATCGAAAAAGAAAATCACGTATCGTCCGAAAAAAACGGGCGAAATAATTATAGCCGTTCTTCTCTAAAAACTAATGCGATTGCAATAAATGGTCTTGAGCATAATTTATTTTGATTATAGTTTGCTTTCAGATGTACCGATATATATATATGCGGGAAATCTGATAGAACAAATAAAAAAATGGAGAATGACAATGAAGCACAAACGGCTTATATCAGGGGCGTTTTTGTCACTAATTACGATTAGTCTAACAGGTTGCTTTTCGTCTAATCCGGCAGACATAGAAGCATTTCTAATGCCGGATAAGGTCGATGTTACAGCCGAAAGTTATGTCTTACAGCCGCCGGACGAGGTTGAGGTACATTGCTCAAGGGTGCCGGAGATCGACAAGCAACGGCAGCGGATTCGCCCGGATGGCAAGATAAGCTTTGAAACTTTGGGCGAAATGGAAGCAGCGGGCAGAACTCCCACCCAGCTTGCAAATATCCTGCGGGGAAAGGTTTTGGAGCTTTACAAATTAGAAGGTGAAAAGCCGATAGATATTCGGATCGTTGCGTACCAAAGTAAAGTGTTTTACGTATTGGGGCAAGTTCTTTCGCCCGGGCCGAAAATCTATACCGGCCGTGATACGGCATTAACCGCTATTGCTCATGCGCGGCTCAACCCTATGGCCTGGAAAGAACGCATCCAGGTAATAAGACCGTCGAGAGATGAAAATGTTAAGCCGAAAATCTTTGAAGTTAACTTTGAACGTATGGTTGTTCATGGCGATACGAGTAAAGACGTTCTATTGCAGGAAGGCGATATAATTTATGTGCCGCCGACTGTGTTGGCGGTTGTGTCTTTGAAGTTAGAAGAGGTGCTCCGGCCGATTGCACGGGCCTTTTCCGGGGCCTATTATATGCAGCAGCCTTGGGGAACCGGCTACTATGGTGGCGGTGGGTATTATAGGTAGGTTTTCCATCTACCGAGTTGTATAGTAGAAGTTGATAGAGTTTTCAATTCATCGTTGTGAGGGGACATATCATCATGTCCGGGCATAAGACATTGAAGTCAGTTCATCTTGCCAGCACGGTCTGGTTCATCGTTTGTGTTGTTTATATTTTAATGTTAGCATTACGCCAGGCAGGTGTTAATTGGTGGGTTGTATTCTCGCTGTCCGGGCACGGTGTCTTAATAGTTCTGTTGCTGATTAGCCTGTATTTATTTGCGATTTACAGAGGGATTAGCAGCAGTCAGAAAGTGCAAATTGAACACCCACTAACCAGCACGAGCTACTATGCGGTGTTTTATGTGATAACACCTCTTTTAGGTGGACTGGCGGGCTGCCTTGGAATGATAGGCGTCAGCACAATCGGCCAATTCGTATTGGGAATCACACTGGGAACTTTGGGGACAACATTTTTGGTCTGGGTGATTATCGATCCTTTGGCTGGGCTGCTGGAGATGCTGTTGCTGCCTGTAAGCCGAAAACACTGTACTGAACGGCTGGCACGAGCTAAAGCGCTGCGCCAAAGCAGACAAAGAAATCGTGAGCGTTTGCTGACGGAGGTGTTAGCTAAGGCCGAATCGGAGCAGGGCCACTGGCGAGAGGTGTTGAAGCCAAAGGCTGAAAAGCTCGCCGGACTGTTGACAACTAATGAAACGGACTTTAGGCACGTAGAGTGTGAAGCGGTTGGTATAGGCGTCGATGCGTGGCAAATTGGGGGACTAAGTTGTATGCGGGAGCTTCGCGATATGGCAATAGCCATCGCCGGACAGAGCAACCAAGATAAGTCTGTTGTTGACTACATTGGTGCCTGGTGGGACGGTGTCGGAAGCTGGCGGGAACCGTCACTTGGTTGAGAGCCGGAATTAATCACGCCTGTAAGTCCTAAGGACTCCTTGCGGAGAAGCGTGCGTTTCCGCATCGGGCCGAATAAATCCGGCTCGTCTCGGCGAAGGCCGGGGCAGGAGCGGGAAAAGTTAAGTTTTAATGGGAGCATAACAAAAAAGGGCAAAGTCATGCGACTTTGCCCTTTTTGCTTTTGTAGCATTGATTGTATCTTTTCACAATGTTCTTCTTCTTCGCAGCCACCCGACAAGACCCACGCCGATACTACCTAACAAAATCGCGCCGGGAGCCGGTATGGCGATGATGCTGCCTGATGAAAGCATAAGGGGGTCGGGAATACCGGTAGGCCAAGGAAAACTACTACTACCCCAGCCTACGCCTATACTACCGAAAGCTGACGGTGGC
>CAYUFX010000011.1:0-71917 GCA_964444135.1 uncultured Pirellulales bacterium
GTTGCACTACTTCGCTTGGAGTTTTGAAGTTGTTGTCCGGGTGCTTGAGAACCTCGTGGGGCAGATGCCTCATAAAATCGAATATGCCGGTATCTTCCCATTGGTGTTCTCCGAATGTCTCATAGTCCATAAACAGATTGACCACATTGCCGTTGCCGTTGACATTGCTTATCCAGTGGGCGAATTTATCTGCCGTCAAAGGCCACTGTGTCCAGTCACGATTTGAAAATCGAAAGGCAATGTCATCACTCAGAGGATAGTTTTTCAGTAACAGTTTCAAATTGTTGCAGTCTTTGGGCTGATAGACAAAATTAGGGCTTCGATGGCCTAAGATGTGGTCTGCCCCTTCGGTTATTATCGCGTCAAACTTGCCCATTGATTCAATAAGGGCGGCCAAATCATTGTTATAGACCAATTCCGTATTTCTAAATATCCGCGGCTTTTGACCAAAAAAACTGTCGATGGTTTCGATGTGTTTGTTTACCTGCTCTACGAATTCATCTCGCGAGTATAAAAAACTGAGACTGTGATAATACGTCTCAGCCAGGAATTCTACACAGCCGGTTTCCGCAAGGGCGTCAAATGTGCTCATAACTTCCGGCGAAAATGAGAGGAGCTGCTCTAATAAGACGCCGGTTATGCTGTATGCCACCTTGAACCGTCCGTCGAATTGGCGTATCAAATCAAGAATCAATCGATTCGCGGGAAGATAACATTTATTTGCAACCTTCCGGCATATAGAAGCATTTTTGTGATCGTCAAAATAACGGTCGTTTTTGTCAAAGACCGTATAGTGTCTTAGCCGCAGGGGCTGATGAACTTGAAAATAGAAACATACCGAAGGCATAGTCTCTTATCCGCCTGTTAGAAGCGGATGTCTCCATCTCGTATTGCGTTTATTCTTTGCGTGATACCCTCAAACCGCAACCAGTGTCTCTTCATAGATTCTTATGCACTTGGCCGCTGCGTCTTTCCATCGTAGTTTTCTGACCTCAAAATTGCCGTGGTTTGCTAACGTCTCTTGCAAAGGTGGATATTTCAGTACAGCTAAAATCTTGTTGGCAATCTCGTTGATGTCCCAGAAGTCAACTTTCAGAGCATGCATCAAAACTTCTGAGACACCACTTTGCTTGCTTATTATGACAGGCACATCGTGGTTCAATGCCTCTAACGGCGCGATTCCAAACGGCTCCGATACCGAAGGCATCACGTATAGGTCAGCCATTTTATATATTTTTTGGACGTCTTCGCCGCGCAAGAAGCCTGTGAACAGCACCTTATGTCCGATGCCGAGTCCTGCTGCCATTTCAATCGAGCGGTGCATCATATCGCCGGAGCCGACCATAACAAACTTGACGTCATCCATCATCTCAAGGACCTTCTTGGCCGCCTGGAGAAAATACTCTGGGCCTTTTTGCATTGTGATTCTGCCCAAGAACAGGACAATTTTCTCATTTTTTTTGATGCCGGTTTCGGCCAAAGACCAGTTTCCGTTGCGTTCTACGCCGTTATATACTACTTCCACTTTTTCACCGCTAATACCGTATCGGTTGATTATCGTACTGCGGGTAAAATGACTAACAGCGATGACTTTGTCTGCCCGCTCCATACCCTGCCGCTCGATGTCGTAAATCATCTGGTTGACGTTCTCGCCGCTGCGGTCGAATTCCGTCGAATGTACGTGCACAATCAGCGGTTTTTCACTTATAGCAGCTACGGCAATTCCCGCCGGATAGGTCATCCAGTCGTGGGCGTGGACAATGTCAAATTGCTCAATTTTAGCCAATTCAGCGGCAACCGCAGCATAACGATGGACCTCAGTGTACATATCTCTGCTGTAGTCATCGCCCCCGATGAGCCGGCTGGCTGCGCTGATGATGCCGCCTTGCATTTTTTGTTTTTGTCTCAAAGTTTCTTCGATTTGCCGACGGTACACATCCGGTGATGAATATGGCTGCAATGGCGAGCTTATTGCGTGAAATCTTACGTTTTTCATCTCACTGAACATGAATGTAGCAGCGGATGTCCAGGAGTCCGGGCTTAGTAACTTCACATGAGTCGCATACCTGCTCTCGACCATTCTTGGCAAAACAAAGGTAACCTCCATGCCGAGCTGGTCCATCGCTTTGGTAAGCCCGTAACAGGCTGTACCAAGACCACCGCTGATAAACGGTGGAAACTCCCAACCTAACATGAAAACTCTCATGTGCTTCCCTTGGTTTATTTTTGTAATTGTTTATTTAGCAAGAAGTTACAATAGACTTCTTCCTTGACCCTGCGTTATAAGCACACTGCTCGGTTGCTTAGCAAAGCCGTCTACTCTCAGTCAGTAAGGTGTTTTTCGGCAAGAAATCACACTCTCTTGACCGAAAGCTGGTAAAAATACGCTATTTACCCTAATACCACCTATTTATAAATCGGAGTTTTCACGGCTGGAGGTTAATAAATTTTCCAAAAAACGTAAATTTTGACGTTGATATGAGATATTTTATGGGCTCTTGGCCAGTCAAAAGTGTGATTACTGCTGTTTGTCCTTTGGCAGGCTTAAAATAATTTGAGGACAATAAGGATTATGATTATTGGGACCAAAATGGTCAATTTGAGTCTAAAAAGAACGCTGTAAATTGCACCTTCAACCACAGGTTTTTTTGTCGAAAGTCTGTTGTTGGACCCTTTTTGTTCCGATAAAATGAGCCATTCCGCTCTTTTAACAACGGAACGGCTCATTTACATGGCGTTGCAACAAACGCAACATACGTAACAAAAAGATGTTAGCTCATAACTCATTTTTCCCGTTAGAAGTTAAAAAACAAAGGGCTTCTAACCAGATTTATAAGTCCTGTGCCTTGACTGTGCTGCGACGGTTGGCCTTAGTTCGAGCTATAGCATCATCAAGCATAGAATAGACCTTATCACTGATTGCCCCGAGGGCATCGGATGAGGTCATCATCTTTTTGCTCTTGATGTAGGCCTTAACTTTGCTGGCTACAATCAATGATTCTTTATTTGCCATTCTAAAATCCTCCCTGTTAAAAAAGTTAAATTGTAATTACTCCGGCATCAAATCCTTAAGACCGGAACATCGTTGAGGGCTGTTATTACATACAATCAGCAGAGTTTGCAACAAAAAAATCCGCTCAAACACTAAATTTTTGAAATAACCAGGCAGACAGCTAAAAAATGCTCGCGAGAGTCAGAGCCCATAAATTAAAGTTTTTCTTAGAAGTTCGTAATTTTTTATAATTTATGGAGTCTAATTTGACGAAAATACACGAATGAGAGATTGTTAAAGGCCTATCCAGGTACGCTGGGATAGATTAACAGGGGAAAGCTAAACGCAGAAAGGGGCGTTTAGAACGAGAGTTGGTTTTGGAGGAATAAAATGGCAAAGCGTTCCAAAAAAGGTCATAGATCGCAGGCTAAACTGCAGGGGTACGTTGTTGTTGCCTTTGCCGAGGATATGGAGCAGGCAAGAGAGTACAAAACTCTGCTGGAAGTTAACGATGTCGCTGCAATAATAAGTGAACAGCAAGAGCAACCATTAGGTACCAAGGAAATCGCCGTAATGGTTCCCGAAGATTTTCTTGATGAAGCGCACGTAATAATCGAGTCACAGCACGCTTATGATGATTTCTATGATTTCGCAGTGGAAGACGAAGACGACGGCGATTTCGACGATGAGCTTTTTGAAGAGGACTTTTAGTGGATAAAAAACATATTCCAGAGCGTCGCAAAGGTCAGGACCGCAGGCAAAGTGTTGTTGACAGGCGTTTAGGGCTGGACCGGCGGCGAGGGCCGGGCAGACGATTAACCGATGAACGAAAAGCCGCCGAGCAAGGCCAGATGTCCGATGAGCAGTTTGAGTTTCTTTTAGCCATCGATGAATATAAGCAAAAAAATGATAAACGTTTTCCAACCTGGACGGAGGTCTTTGAGGTCATAGAAGCCCTGGGCTATCGCAAAGTCGCTGAGCCGCAATCGCTTAAGCCCTTTATCAAAGACCCCGAACCTGACAAAGTCCCTTCGTAATCCTGACAAGTTGTCGTCATTCCGTACTTGCTACGGAATCCAAAAATATTTAGCCCGCCGATTTACTCGGCGGTTTTTTTATACGCAATACGCAAACGTCATTCCGAGCGTAGAAAGCCTGCCCTGAATCAGCCGTAGCCCTGAGCGTAGTCGAAGGGGTAGTCGAAGGGTCGAAGGGACAGACGACACTATACAAGAAGGCTATCTGTCTTCATACTATAATAGCCCTTATTTTGCAAGGCTTTTGCTCGCCTCGGTAGTGCCTCCATAAGCTCCCATATTGATAATGCCGCCGTTGGGCAATGGCTCTAAACCAATTGGAGTACCTGGATTCCCGGCATCAATACATGGACTTGTTACCTCATCTATGACCCAGCTTTGGCTATTTGCATCCCATCTGCCTGCCTGTGATTTCAAATGATAATCGCCGTTGTCCGAATCTGCAAATAATGGATCGGCATCAATATTGCCCTCTCCAGCCCAACCACCCTGGACATTACTGTATTTAACTGCAGAAGAAGAGCCTTCTATTTGAACACCGTTGCCATAAATGATGGAGTCGAGGACCGAAGGTGTCCCTTCAGATATGCCAATCTCGGAGTTGCCTACGATGGTGCAATTGACTATAGTTGGAGAGTTGACAAGGATGGTACGCCCAGCGGTGAATTTGAACATTGCTACTCCCGAATTGCCATTTCCGGCGATGATGCAATTGGAAATCGTTGGATTGCTACCCATGTATAATTTTATACCAGCACTGACATTATCGGCAATGCTGCAATTGACAATTGTGGGTGACGCACCGGAGCAATAAATACCGTTGTTTGCATCTGTAATCGTGAAACCGGAAAGGACACAGCTTTCATCCTCACTGTTGGAGAAAGTCACCAGGTTATTATTACCATTTCCTTTAAGATAAGAATAGTAGCTGACACAACGGCCGAGTCATTTGGATTGGTTGATCTGATCATTAGGCCCTTACCTTGGAAATCAACGTTTTCGCGATAGATTCCCTCCGTGATCTCAATCTCTTCACTGGGTGCAGCGTCATTGATAGCATCCTGAATATAAGCAAATGTCCTTCCTGTGGTCATATTCTTGATCGGCAAGGATAAAACAAGAGCATTGACACGCCTTGGATCGGCATATATAGTCGAGCCATACTGGTCACGTACCTTCACCGTCCACCAGGTTTCGTCAAAGGGCAGTGTAGTTATGACCTCGCTGGGTGGAGTTGAAGTATCGGAGATGATATCGTAATCCATAACACGGTAAGGATCAGGGCCAAACAAAAGCTGGTAACCAACGGCGTTTTCACTTTCCTTACAGGTTAAGACGATACCGTTGGGATCCAAGGGATCGCCCCAGACGAGAAGCGTGACGGGCTCTGGCAACCTGCCGGGGGTGGTTGGGCTCATCATAGAAATCCATATAGCCGGAAAACTCATCTCCATACCATGTGAACTTATATGTCTCAACGTCCGGTGTCGATGCAAGCTGGAGGTTCTTGCCCGGCCCAATAACTGACCAGTATGCACCAGCAATGACACCGTGGTTGAATTCTTGCAGGTTCGGATCTATGAAAGAGTTCCCGTACAAATATCCGGGAAGCTCATGTTTGTACTGGAGACCAAAAGGTCCCGTAGCTGAGTCAAACCAAACGGTCAATACATTGACTTGAAAGCCGTAATCCCTCTTCATGCCGTAAGAACCCGGCAACGTGGCCGGATAGCTGTCGATCCAACACTGCTCACCATCCACGGCGCTGGCGAGGAAGCGCTCGATGCTTGGACCATACTCTCGGCAATAACCCGCAGCATCAAACAAAGTAACACGGTTCACTGCATATCGAGCATCCGCGTAGGTCTCATTCAGGTATATGCCAATGTCAATGGCGGGCTGCCCACCTGCACTGGTTCCGTCGCTCTGGATTGGTTGTTTATAGTCCGGTGCCTGACTGGAAAGATATACAATGAACATATCACTGATCTGACTTATATTAGCAGGATTAAACCTCTCAAAGGTAATGTGGTTTACCTTTTCATTTAAAACGTTCCATCCTCCACGATGGTAGTCATAAAACCAGGATAGATCTGCTCCAACATTACCGCAACCCCCGAGGCCGTCGAAACTAATCAACGTTGGTTTGTCAGGATCAAATGGAGGATTAAGGTGTATCAACTTGTCGATACCGAAATCCGGCACGATGATGAATTTAACGGTATCAGGCAGACTTGTCATTTCTCCATCGCTGACAACAAGTTCAAATTCACATTCCTGAATTTCATCTGTCTGGACGAAGCCACTAATAGTGGGAGTGACAGTGTTGGCATCACTAATTACAACAGATGGACCGGAAATCTGTCGCCATGTGTAGCTCAAGATGCCGGAATTGTCAGGGTCATAAGAGCCGGTTCCGTTGAGAATAACTGGGTCCTGGGCCGCATATCGCGATGAGCCTGCATCTACTATAGGTGGAATATTTTGGGCTATGCTTTTGACAGGACATAATAAGACGAATTGCGCAACCAGCGCAAACAGAATGGTGCTTCTTTCCTTTTTCATTTGGAAATCCTCCTATTAAATTTCATCACAAATCGTATTCTAATACAAAATTTACCGATTTTGCAAGGATTTTTTGAAAGTTTTGGCAAAAGGCTGTGTTTGATTAACTCTTTATCTAATTTGTGACACACGCAAACGACATCCAAAAAACGATGGAAATAGGGTTGACATTTATACGCGATTGTGCCATCATATTTAGCATTGAATTATGGCTATTTAACATCAGAGGTGGTTACTGGAAAAACATCAAATCAATTTAACGAATAATGTCAAAACCAACTCGAATTAGAAAGGAGAATCTATGAAAGACGATAAGCTATCACGAAGAGATTTCATGCGTAATACTTCTCTTGTGGCTGCGGGAACAATTGCCGTTGCGCTGGCGGGTGAAGGACAGGCTGCAAGCAAGTTCGTCCATACGTCAAAGATTCTGAATTTCCATCCCAAAATGACCTACCGCCGATTAGGCAAAACGAACCTGATGGTCTCCGAGGTCAGTCTGGGCGGACACTGGAAGAATCGCAACGCCGGCCGATACTGGGACAGTTTCGCCAATGAGGAAGTGCCGGCTGATGTTGCTAAGAACCGCACCGATGTAGTCAGCGCCAGCATCGACTCAGGCATAAACTACTTAGACATCACCACCGCTGCTGAGTGTCTATGTTATGGAGAGGCCCTTAAAGGTCGCCGCGATAAGATGTACGTCGGCGCCGATATTCACAACCTCGGCCCCCGAAATCCGAGCTACTGCAACGTCAAAGACCAGACCTTCAACGTCGAAACATGCCTGCGACTGCTGAAGACCAACTACCTCGACATCTGGCGTCCACAGGCCAAAATGGCAGGAAAACTGGGGACCAATGAGCTCAATACCGACCCCGAAGTTGAGTCCTTAATCGAAACCTTCCAGAAGCTGCACAAAGCCGGCAAGGTTCGGCATCTTGGCATGTCCTCTCATTGCCGTCCCTGGTTCGAGCATGTTATTAGCAAGTACCCGGAGTTCGAGATGTTGATATTCCCCTGCAGTGCAAAGACCAAAGTCAAGGGCCAGTCCCCAACTAAGGATAATATCGAAGAGGTCAATCCGGGCCACGGGTCCGACCAGACGCAGAGTATCTTTAAGGTGGTCCTTGAGCGAGATGTGGGAGTCGTTACAATTAAACCATACTTCGGCGGCAGTCTCTTCAAGAGCTACGGCAAAGTTAAGTTCCCGGTAATGGGCGTGGGCAGCAAGACGGAGAATGACCTGGCCCGGCTGACGCTTCAGTGCATCCTTGCGAACGAAGCGATTACATCCACAATACCGGGGCTGTCAACGGTCTATGAAGTTGAGAACGCCGCTCGCGCTTCGTACACGCGTTCACTTGGAATATCGGCGGCGGACAAAGAATGGCTGATGGATATTACCGAGCAGCAGTGGGCCAATCTGCCCCGGGAATACGAGTGGCTGCGCGACTGGGAAGTCGTTTAGTCGCTTTATCAGAAATCAGAACTTTGATGATTTACAGAATGGCGGTTGCACGCAAGCCTACCTGCCGGTGCAGGATTTAAACCGGTAGTGGGCGGTGCCCCCGCCGTTTTGCTTCGCACCCGTGCCTGCGAAACCGACAGGTACAGGCAGGTGCAGGCAAAAGCGAAGCAGCGGGGGCTGCTTTGATTTGGTCTAAAGAGTTATGCAAAATTGAGGTTAGGCATATATTATTTAAGAAAATGAGGTTTTTGATTTTCTTAAATAATCACCTAACTGCTTATTACACAATAACTTACTGTTTGAAAAGAAAAAATCAAAAAACGATTTTTTCTTTTCAAAGTATGCCTAACCTCAATTTTGCATAACACATATTTGGTCTAATACAAGGAGAAAACCAGTGCGCTTGAATAATCGAACTAATTTGTATCTTGCGGGGGGGATACTTGTTTTTGCCGCTTTTGCATGTGTGTTCACCGTTTGTTTTGCAGAGGAGCAGCAGGCTGAAAAAACGAGTGGAAACACCAAGTGTTACGTTTGCCATCCCGATCTTAAAACTGAGGAGCTCACGACAGACCATCTGGATATGGATGTTACCTGTGATGAATGCCACGGCTTATCGACTGAGCACATGCACGATGAGATGCTGATGACGCAGCCCGACCTTCTGTTTGGCCGGGCGGAGGTAAATAAGATGTGCTCAAATCCTTCATGCCACAAGCCGGGCGGAGAACGCAGTGTTTATGGCCTTGCGGACCACATAGACCCTGTGGCGGTGGAGGCCTTTTTAGAGAAATGGCACGGCCGAATCCGTCCGAACGGCCGGGCGGTTACGCATGATTCGGTCTGCACAGACTGCCACGGCACACATAACATCACCAAGCCGATAAACACGTCCGAGGATGAGCAAGCTGTCGAATGGATTACCGCTTTCAATGGCCGCGACCTTGCTGGCTGGCAGCCTTCCGGCAGCGCTTCCTGGGGCGTTAAGCGAGGCCGAATCATTGCGAGGCCCGGGGCAAACGGCAAAGGCGGTGTTCTTTGGACCAAGGCCGAGTATGAAGACTACCTGCTGGCGGTAACGTTCCAGGCTGCGTGGCCTATCCACGCCGGTATCCGGCTGCGCGGCACAGGGTCAGAGCAAGGCCCAGAGCAAAGGGCGCGGATTGAGATATTCGAGAGTCAGAAGCCCTTAGCCTTTACCGGCAGCGTTTATGTGCAGGGAAAGGGACTGGCTCTGGTGAACCTGAGCGAAGACCTTGTGGACCGTGAAGGCTGGAATACCCTTTCGGTCAAGGTTGAGGGTGATAGAATCCAGGTCTGGCTCAACGGAGAGGAAATCGGCGTTGTCCGGGTGAGCAGGCCAGGAAAAGGAAAAATCGGGCTGTATATTGAAGGACAGCCTACATCCAAATCCACAGAACTGCAAATCCGCGAAGTGCAAATCCAAAAGCTGCGTAAAGCAGAGTGAATAAACACAGAAAATTAAACTGGTGAAATACAGGATACTCGAAAGAGGGAAAAAGTTTATCAGGTTATCAGAAAATCAGGGTGCAGGTTATTAGGACAGCAGGGTATCAGGTAGAAGAACAAGAGAAGGAAGACGGGAGGCAGTGACGAGCGACAAAAACAGGCGGGGCTTGGGCTAATTCAGGGTAAACTCTGTCGAAGGATCCAAAATCTCAGTTGCGGAGTGGCTACAATCTGCTCAACCTGGAGGATGGAAAAAAGGCTGATTCCGAATCTCGTCAAATGCTTCTTCCATCGAAAGGTCGGTGAACACTTCTTGCCACTTGCCTGTGTGTCGCATGTACGCCAAATTGAAACGCCCGTTCGCCATGTATGCAAGTCGCGTAAAGCTGTCTTCGAAAAACGGCGATAGTGCATTGGGACCCGGAGAGGCGTACTTGGCGCGGAAGTGTAGGCAATTCTTATGCCACTTCGTATAGATATCGACGATGTAGTTGAACCTCGGCTTCTTGGGCGGCGGCTTTATATATCGTGGCTTAAACACGGTCTCGACGATTTCGTCCGCCTTGGCTGTAATTTCATTCCTTACCGAATCCGGGATGCGTGAAGCAGGTCGTGGGCTGTAAACCCATTGTCGTGGTATTTTTGCCATATTCACATTCTCCAGTCATTATGTTTAGTCACCGTTTTCTGTCCACTGTCCCCAGCCATTAATAGATGGCTATACTTATTATTCTTTGATCCTCCTGAAAATATATCGAGACAAGATAAATGCTAAGAAGACAGATACAATAAGCACAGGAAATAAACCTATAACAAGATGATCTTCATCGAATAAAATTTGCTGTACCTTTATAAGTCCTATTCCTCCTAAAGCCGTTCCAAAAAATACAACAATAATGAAAATGATCAACGAAGTACAAATCGCTATTAAAAATCGCAAGTTTTTTGTTGCTCTTATCATACTTTCTGATCTTTTAAATAACAAGATTCGCTGTTTCATTCGCAACCATCCGCCCAAAATAAATGACGTAACTAATAATATCAATCCAAGTATTTGATACCAAATTGGCACAGTACTTACAGTACTTTTAGATGTGCACGTAAAGTATAGAGAGATTAATGAAGAAAAAATAGCAAGTACAATTGTGTGTATAATTTCATTCCTTTGTGCTATAAAAGCTGTTACAAATCCTCCGATTATTCCATAAATAGATGATATTAATAGAATAATCAATAGCCATCCAACTGAAAGTTGCACGTCAGGTTGGAAAGTCTCCACGTTAAAGATAGCAATTGCTATCATCGTTATTATAAAACCGAAAAAAGCAACAAACCAACCTGACGGGATAGAGATGATGCTTCTTATAAGTTTTTTATTCATAAATATTTTTTCGAATAACGAAAAGCTCAGCGGCCCACATCATTGTAGGTCCGCTGGAGCGACCTGTTAGGGTATACCCGCGCTCCGTTCGACAATCTCCTTAACTTCATCTACGGTTTTGTTATCACGATAACCAGAGACCTTCTGTATGCCAAACTTTTTAGGAGGTTTATCAACGGCTTCAAGGCCAACCATATCAAAACCATCAAGATTGAGATTCTGTGCGGCGAGGACGTATATATCACTGAACTCTTTTTCCCTGATGACTTCGTCGTTTGGATCCTTCGAGAGAAATCTGATTGTAAGCATACGTTTTTGTTCGTCTGTAAAGAACAATTCACCAACGCTCAGTATCCTATATTCCGTGCCGTTTGGAGTCATCCAAATAGCAATTGGAGGCTTGACATTGGAGGTCATCTGGGACTGCTGTTCAGTATTGGCAGTATCGCTTTCGGTGGAATTAGCTGAAGGTTTGTCGTCGCAACTGGTCACAATTGCTTGTAATAGGATAACGGTTACGATAAGTGTTAAAAGGGTAATTCTATTCATAATCTTGTATTCCTAAGGTTGTGCAGTTCAGCGGCCCTACAGTATGTTGAAAGCACTAAATCCGAAACAAGTTCAAAATGCGAATTTTCAAATGTTCAAAAGCAAATAATGGTGTGCAGTGCACACCCTACGAATTCATATACCGCTACGCTTTGTTAGAAGTATAGGTGTATTTTCGGGAAAGGCAAGGGAAAAATCCCGGCAATGCCGGGAAGACCAAAACACGAAATCCTAAACTCGAAACAAATTCAAATAACCGAAATCAGAAATTCAAAACGAGATTGCTTCGTCGCTGCGCTCTTCGCAATGACAAGGTGAATGTCGAATAACGAATAAAGAAACTGGATTCCCGCTTGCGCGGGAATGACAATGATGGCAAGCGATCAGGTTGATTAGAGGAATTTGGTCTTATAAAAAGAATGGTTATGGCCAGAGGTGGTTATCGAGCCAGTTGTCGGCGAGGAGGGCGAAGTCTTTGAAGTCAATGCGGTTGTCGCTGTTCAAATCGGCCGGCAAGAGCAACGGCAGGTCGAAGATGCCGGTGCCGTTGGTAGCGACATAGACAATCTCGGCTTGTGAGAGGGTATAGTCATAAATTCGGAAATCGTCGATTAGGCCGTCATAGCCGCCGTACCATCCTGAGCCGATTTCAAATGAGGTGATTGCTGATATGATTGAGTTTGCGCCTGTGCGGCTGTCGTAAAGGAGGCCATTGAGGAAAATCTGCATTTTCCCGGTTCCGGCATCCTTAGTGAATGCCCAATGGTTCCATCGGCCCGACCATTCGGTTTTGTATTTGTGGCTACCACTAAGACGGCTGTCGAAAGACCAGGGCGAGCCGCAATCCCAATTATATTTGCCCCCGCTGCTTCGCCCTTGTGAAGCAAGACGGCGGGGGTTATACCAGCAGCCGAGGTTGATGGCTATCGTGGGGTCATAAATATTATAAGCGTAGTTTGAGCAGCAGAGCGTATCGGTGTGATGGATTGAGTCTGTGCCATATTGCCAGAAGGCAATAGTTATTGCGGTTCTGATTCTTGCAAATAAAAAGGGAGCGTCGGTTATCTCCACAGAATCCTTGTAGCCATCGAAGCTGATTGCCCGGCCATAGACGCCCTCGATATAAGCTGGGCTGCCGTGTATTTGGCCGTGGGCGCTGCCGGCGCTGTCGTCGGCGCTGCCGTCAAACTTATACCAGGCGACCGGGGCTTTAGGAGCTGCTGCCGGATAAATCTTATATCCTTTATCGAGCCAGGTATTTGCCAAATCCTGAAGGTCCTGAAAGTCAACGGCACAGTCGCCATCGAAATCGGCGTCCGGCTTGTTCTCTTGAAGGCATCTGGATGGATACAGCCTGATATCATCGAAGAATACGGTGCCGATACCAAGACCCGGTGATTCGGGTGGGTGGTTACGAAAACCGATAGAGATGCTTTCGATGTTACTGAAGTTCAGGTCGAGGTTTTGCAGGTCGATTCTCCAGGGCTGCCAGGTTTCACTGCTGATGTCGTTGACATCGCCATCGTACGGCACGACTTTATTGACATCGCCGTCACTTAGAGCGATATACATCTGCGTATTGGTATCGTTATCTACCTGGCCGTAGAAGAACAGCTCCAGAGATGCGATTCCGGCTGAGGCCCAATCCTGCGGAGAGCTGAATGTGTATGCGGCCTCAGAAAAAAAAACAGGGTCGTAGTAGTAGCGAAATGCCATTGACTGCCGGCATTTGTAAACGGGCTTAGGTTTTTTTGACAGGTAGATATATGCCTGGTCGATTTGTGTCCAGGTATGATATATTTTTTTGGAACTATCGTATGACTCGAAATTGTCCACTACAAGATAATCGGCTGTCGTGAATTTCCAGATATCGCCCATCCGGGGGCTGTTGACATCTGCATCATTGAGCTCATCGAGACGCCAATAGTAAGTTTTGCTTAGTTCAAGGGCAGGGGGGGTGAAGCTGTTGGCATCCTGCGGCTGTGGCGGTACGCTGACGGGGGTCGCACTTTCGTCCACGTCAGTAAGGGCGGTACCGATATAGACAATGTGTTTTTCTGCTGAACGTCCGGGTGACCATTTCAGGACGGTATTTAGGGGTACATTTTTGACGCCATCAGGGGGGGTTGGATTACAGGCGGTATAGCCGCAATCAGCGTTAATCCGCGCACGTACGTTAGCTAAATCAAAGCCTGGCGAGCCTCCTCTAAGGTCTAATCCAACGATACGTATTGTAGATGGTACAAACGGCAGTGAAATACCGGCAATATCGAAGCCGATTTCGGTTTGTTCGTAGAAGCCGATATCCGGAACCAAAGCGTAGCCAAGCAAATACTCCCGGTCGGAACCGTCCGTAATAAAAACGAAGGCTTGTTCGTCAACGGCGTCAAGTTCAATAAGGAATATATCATCTCCCGGGCCATCGACGATTTTGCCGCGAAACTTCAACTCGACCCAGTGGTCCGTGGGTATTGTGACGCCGGAAAGCTCTGAGGGCGGATGACCAATGAGCAACTCTTCCGGGATTACCGGCACGGGCCAGCGGCCGTCTATATCCATACCATACCAACAATCCTCGTCAGGATTATACACATCGAGCAGATAATATGGATATTCGAACGATGTCTCCTGGGGTAAAGCTACGCCACTAAATGTGAGAACTAAATAGATAACTACCGAAGTTAATAAGCAGTTTTTTTTCATTCTTACCCTCCGGTCCAGCCGCAGAGCCAGCCCAGGAAATACCAAGTTTGTTAATTGGTGAGTAGTTAATTGGTTAATTTGTAATACTTTACTCGCTACTCACTAATTAACCATTCACCATTTGGTGCTTCGGATTTTAATAAAAAAAACGGATTTTCGCGATTACATTGCGCTGTAGTATTAAAAAGATACTATCATTTTTGTGTCCATAATGCAAGAGGAAATCGCATCTGGATTACAGTAAGATATGAGAAGACCGCAATCGCAGAGAAAAAACTTGATATGTGAGAAATTATTGGTAAACTTCCGGCGACAGTTCGTCGTGCGTGCCTTCGTCTCGCTCGAAGCCGAGCGTCTGTGTGCAGTATAGAGCAAATGCAAATACGCAATATAGAATACGAGAGACGAACAGAAACTATCAGAAGGGATACTTGAAATGGCTAACTATTCAGTAAGTCCTGCAGGTGAAAGGTTTGCTATCCCTGAGGAGGACCAGTACGCAGCCGAGTTTAAACGTATTGAGTCGCTCGTAGAAGCGGCACGAAACGAGGACAAAGAAATCGTTGTGGTAATGGGCGTTGGCTTTGTAGGTGCGGTTATGGCGGCCATTATTGCTGACAGCGTTGATAAGAAAAGAGGCGAACCGAGCAAGTTCGTCATCGGCTGTCAGCGGCCCAGCGTCCGCAGCTACTGGAAGATTCCACTGCTTAGTCGAGGCATATCACCTGTTAAGGCCGAAGACCCAGAAGTCGAGCCGATGATTGCCCGCTGCGTGCTCGAGAAAAAAACGCTCACTGCCACCTACAACAGTGACTGCCTCAAGTTAGCAGACTGTGTGGTTGTTGATGTCCAGTGTGATTATACAAAAAACGACCTCGGCAATATGCGGACGGGCAAAGTGGAAATGAGCGCGCTGGAAGCGACAATAAAAACCATCGGTGGGAAAGTGCCGTCGAATTGCCTTACTCTGATTGAAACGACCGTGGCGCCGGGCACAACAGAGCTTGTTGCCTGGCCGATTATGAAAAAGGCCTTTGCCGAGCGCGGTATAGATACAGAACCACTGCTGGCCCACAGTTTCGAGCGGGTCATGCCCGGCAGACATTACGTTTCGTCGATACGGGATTTCTGGCGGGTCTGCTCCGGCTGTAATGACAAGGCAAGAAAACGTGTCGAGAAGTTCCTCAAAGAAGTGCTGAACACCGAAGAATTTCCGCTGACAGTTATGGACCGCCCCATTGAGTCAGAGACTACCAAAATCGTCGAGAATTCTTTTCGTGCAACCATACTGGCATTTCTTGATGAGTGGAGTCTTTTCGCAGAGCGCAACGGCGTGGACCTGATTAAGGTCATCAAGGCTATCAAGGTCCGTCCCACTCACAGCAATATCATATTTCCAGGTCCGGGCATCGGCGGATACTGCCTGCCAAAGGACGGCGGACTCGGATACTGGGCATATAAGCATATTCTCGGATTCGATGATGATATATTCAGGATAACAACAGCAGCAATCGACATCAACGACACGCGCGGTCTTCACGTAGCGACGTTAACACAAGAAGCCCTTGAAAATATGGGTCGGGAAGTAGCCGGCGCGGCCGTGCTTCTATGCGGGGCAAGTTATCGGCAGGATGTCGGTGACAGCCGCTACAGCGGCTCAGAGATAGTCGTTCGAAAGCTGACCGAGATGGGAGCCGAGATGAGAGTGCACGACCCGTATCTTGAACACTGGTACGAGCTGGAAAAACAGGATACTTATCCGGCACCGGGACACTCACGAGCGAGATTTTTCCAGAACCAGGATAAATTAGTCAATATTCGGGTTCAGCAGGACCTTGCTGCTGCGCTTAAGGGTGCCTTGGCAGTCATATTGGCGGTGCCGCATGAACCTTATCTGGAACTTGACCCCGAACAAATAGTTAACTGGGCGGGTGGACCGCTGGCGGTGATTGATTGCTTCGGCATACTGGACGACGAGAAAATCCATCGGTATTTGGAACTCGGCTGTGAAGTAAAAGGTCTGGGCCGGGGACATATCGAGAGAATAAAGGAAGAAGTAAGAAGAAAGGAAGTGAGCTAAAGTTTGAAGTGCCTAAAGTGCCTAAAATTATGGATTATCTTTTCACTTTAGGCACTTTAGTTCACTTTAGGTACTTTAGTTCACTTTAGGCACTTTTCAATATGGATATTAAGAACAAACGAATAGCTGTTTTGGCACCGGTGGCCTGGCGGACGCCGCCGAGGGCCTATGGTGCCTGGGAAACCGTTGCCAGCAATATCACAGAAGGATTAGTGGCTCGCGGGTGGAAAAATGTGACTTTGTTTGCTACGAAAGAGTCTGTAACGAGCGCGAGGCTTGAGGGCTGGGTCGAGAGAGGTTATGAAGAAGATAAAACGCAAATCCCGCTGGTCTCCACGTGTCTGCACATTTCTAAGGTGATGGAGCGGGCGGATGAGTTTGACTTGATTCATAACAATTTCGATTATCTGCCGTTGACCTACCTTCCATTTATAAAGACACCGATGCTGACGACTATACACGGTTTTTCCGACCCGGACATACTGCGGGTTTATCACGACCATAAAGACACATACTATGTTTCCATAAGTGACTCCGACAGGGACCCCGGATTGCCATATCTTGCAACAGTTTACAACGGGATTGACCTTTCCAACCTTACCTTTAGAGAAACGCCGGGCGATAAGCTCGTCCATTATGGACGAATACATAACGATAAGGGGACACATCTTGCAATTGAGGTTGCAAAAAAATGTGGTATGGATTTGATAATGGCAGGAATAATTCAGGACCAGGACTACTTCGATGAACTCGTCAAGCCGCACCTCAATCAATCCTCGATTCTATACATAGGCCCCATTAATCCTGTGCAGCGCGATGCACTTCTTAAAGAATCGTATGCGGTTCTTCATTTGAACCTGATTCCTGAGCGGTTCGGCCTGGTGATGGCAGAATCTATGGCTGCCGGCGTGCCGGTTATCGCGATGGATTTAGGTTCCTGCCGTGAGGTCATCGCGGATAAGCAGACCGGCTTTCTGGTTAATGATGTCGATGAAGCGGTAGAAGCCGTCGGCAAAATCGGGCAGATAGACCGCAAAAATTGCCGGCAGCGAGTGGAAGAGAATTTCACTATCGATAAGATGGTGGAGGGCTACGAAAAAGTCTATGAGGAAATATTCCGCAGAGAAGGAAAAAATTGAAACAATTCTCTATGCGATACAATGAGAAAGTACCTTGTAAAATGTTCGATGTCGGTGTGTGTGCTGCTGACGGTAATTGTTCTTTCGGGTGAGAAGGGTCTCGCAAAGACGGGAGATTATCTATCTCCGATTTCTGTTGTTGCCGGTCGTGATGGGAAGGTGCTTTATGTTGCCGAGGCCGCTGCCGAGGAGGTTGCGGTTTTTAATATCGCTTCCGGCAAGGTCACCAAGGCGATATCCGTTGCGGAGAATCCTGTCGGTCTTGCGATTTCTGCCGACGGGAACAAGCTCTATGTGACCTCTGCGGTGCCTGAAGGGAAGGTGCAGGTCATTGACGTTCGCGGAGGCAGGGTGACCGACAGTATCGCCGTGGGCCATACGCCTGTTGTGGTTGTTGGAAGCCCTGACGACAAAACGCTTTATGTCTGCAATCAGTTCAACAACAACATCGGCGTCATCGACCTTGGGTCAAAAAAACAGGTCGCTACGATTGGCGTGACGCGTGAACCCGTTGCTGCCGCGCTTACGTCGGACGGCAAATTTCTGTTTGTTGCCAATCATCTTCCGGCCGGCGCCGCCAACGCCGATTATGTTGCTTCGGTTGTCTCGGTCATCGACACGGCTGCAAAGATGGTCTCCGAGAATATCGAACTGCCCAACGGCAGCGTGAATCTTCGCGGGATAATCATCTCGCCGGACGGCAGGAACGCTTATGTTACACATGTCCTTGCCCGTTATCAGTTTCCAGTGACATTCCTTGAGAAGGGCTGGATAAACACAAATGCGATGACCATCATCGATGTGCCGGGGCGCAAGTTCGTCAATACCGTTCTTGTTGATGACGTTGATCTTGGAGCTGCCAATCCATATAGTGTAGTTTGTACGGCCGACGGCAAGAACATCTTGATAATCCATGCCGGCACATACGAGCTGAGCGTAATTGACCGAGAAGGATTGCATTCGAGGCTACTGCCGACTCAATCTGCCAGAAGCTTCACTTCTGAAATCCATTCAAAAGCCAGCAGGAAGTTTTCCGATGCCTCGTATTCGGCAGATGATGTGCCGAACGACCTTACATTCATAGTGGGCATTCGTCGTAGATTGAAACTGGCCGGTATCGGGCCCCGCGGCCTCGCTGTCATCGGCACGAAGGTGTATATAGCAGAGTATTTCACAGACAGTATCGGCATAGTCGATATCGACCCCGATACACAGCCCGGAGCCAAATCGATACCGCTCGGTAAAGTTAGAGACGTGACAACGGTTCGCAAAGGCGAGGCCCTCTTTAACGACGCTTCGCTTTCCTTCCAGATGTGGAATAGCTGCACAAGCTGCCATACCGGCGACGGACGTGCGAGCGCGCTGAACTGGGACCTGCTAAACGACGGAGTAACTAATCCGAAGAATACCAAGAGTCTGCTCCTGGCACATAAGACTCCGCCTTCAATGATTACCGGCGTTCGTGCAAATGCCGAAGCTGCGGTCCGCAGCGGCCTTCAATACATCCAGTTTGCCGAGGCTACCGAGGGGAAAGCACTGTATATCGATGAGTACCTGAAGTCTCTTACGCCTGTTGCCAGCCCGTATCTTGTCGGCGGCAAGCTGAGCAAGGCAGCTAAGAACGGCGAAAAGCTCTTCAAGAAAGCGGGCTGCGCGCTGTGTCATTCGGGGCAGCTTTATACCAATATGGGTAAATACGACGTCGGCACGAGCACGGACGAAGAAGACTATAAGGAGTTTGACACGCCTACGCTCGTGGAAATATGGCGGACGGCTCCATATCTTCATGACGGAAGGGCCGTGACAATCAAAGAAGTTTTGACAAAGTTCAACAAAGACGACCGGCACGGCGAGACCTCGAACCTCAGCGAAAAAGAAATTGCCGACTTGGCCGAATACATCCTGACACGGTAAGAACAGGATTTTTCTATATATAAATTTGCATAGGAACTTTAACGATGAGAGAGAAGCTGATAACTCGTTACGAAAATAATCCTATCCTGACAAAGGATGATATACCCTATCCGGTTCAGACGGTTCACAATGCGGGGGTTACGAAATTTGACAGCCGATATATAATGCTGTTTCGCTCACACCTCGATACCGGCAGATCCATAATCGGGATAGCGGAAAGCGATGATGGGTTTAATTTCAAGGCCGGTCCGGAGCCTTTTATTACGCCGAGTAAAGAGCCGATATTTTGTGAGTATGAAGAGTTCGGCGTCGAAGACCCGCGCATTACATATCTGGAAGATGCTTATTATATAACATACAGCGCATATTCGGCAAATGGAGTTCGGACCGGCTTAGCTAAGACGACCAATTTTAAATCGGTCGAAAGAATAGCCTTTATCACGCAGGCCGATTACAGAAATACCGTGCTTTTCCCGGGAAAAATTGGTGGTAGATATGTCAAACTTGACAGGCCTCATTCGGATATCAGTCCCTGGTCCATCTGGATTAGCTACTCGCCGGACCTGCGTCACTGGGGCGATTCAAGACTGGTAATGAAACCCGTACCTTACCACTGGGACGCGACGAAAATCGGCCCGGGCGCTCCGCCGATTCGCACTAATAAAGGCTGGCTGAATATCTATCACGGCGTCTTTCCAACAATGGATGGCCACGTATATCGGCTCGGCGTTGCTCTTCATAAGCTCGATGACCCGGCACAAATTCTTGGCATCGCAGATCGATGGATTTTACAACCTGAAGACCCGTGGGAGGTGGTTGGCTATGTACACAATGTGGTCTTTAGCTGCGGTGCTGTGCCGGAGGACGATGGGACATTGAAGCTTTACTGGGGCGGGGCCGACAAGGTAATGTGCGCGGGCACAGCAGTAATCGACGAGCTTGTAGAACTTTGCCTGACCGACTCCCGGCCTGCAATGTAATTATTGCATATCCAGATTTGCCTTGTAGAAAAAAACAGTATGTCATTTCGACCGAAGCCCCCGTTCTTGCTTTCGCAAGAAAGCACGGGGGCGAACTGGAGAAATCTATTAAAAAAATATAAAAATAAAACCACGCAAAGCCAAACATTCCGGTAAAAAAGACTTTATTTTTTCTCGGATTGTTGTTAATCAATTGTTCCTATAGCCCGTCGGAGGGCCTGTGTTTTTCAAGGAAAGATAAAGCAAAGTAAATGAGCATTGCGAAAATCCGATAGAAGAGAATAGTACAAATGAACAGAGATGTAATGACAAAACGCATCAGGGCAATTCGGCGCGAGCTGAATAAAAAGAAGATAAAGTTCCTTATAGTAACGAAGCCGGCCAATGTAACTTACACGACAGGCTTTATGGGTGAAGATAGCTGGGCGGCAATTACCAAAGGTAACGTATATCTTCTAACCGACAGCAGATACACCGAACAGGCGCGAGGAGAATGTCCAAACTGCACCATAATGGAGCGTTCCAATTCCATGTCTGAATTAGTAGCTAAACTGGTAAAAAAACTAAAATCAGTAAGAACGGTAACCGTTGAAAAGACAACCTCGCTGGCGTATTTTGAAGCGTTGAAAAAACACGTCAAAGCCCGGTTCAGGTCGGTTGCGAATATTATTGAAACCGTCCGCAGCAGTAAAGACAATACAGAAATTAAAACAATCGAGGCCGCTGCTTCAATAGCAGCTCAAGCCCTCAAGCAAACCCTACGATACATAAAGCCGGGCGTAACCGAAAATGAATTGGCCGGCATGCTCGATTTTAAAATTCGCAAACTCGGAGCAACGAACAGCTTTCCGACAATCGTTGCCTTTGGCCCAAATGCCTCCCGCCCGCATCACCAGCCGAGTAAAAGGAAGCTCAAACAAAAAGATACCGTCCTGATTGACTTCGGAGCTAAACACAAAGGCTATTGCAGCGATATTACCCGATGTTTTATTGTTGGCAAGCCGACCGCCTTTTATCAAAAGGTTTACGACGTCGTCGAGCAGGCGCAGGCCGCTGCTATAAAAATGATAAAGGCGGGGGCCAAAATGAAGCGCGTGGATGCCACCGCCCGAGAGGTAATCGACAAAAGCGATTTGCCCGTTTACGGCCATGGCACAGGACACGGCCTCGGACTGGAAATTCACGAATCTCCTTTCCTCAAAGTCGAAAGCAAGGGCACTCTTCAAGCCGGCCAGGTTATTACCATCGAGCCGGGCGTATATATGCCCGGAAAATTCGGCGTGCGAATAGAAGATGATGTCCTTGTAACCAAAACCAGCCGCCGCATATTAACCCGCAAATGTTCACATTCACCATCATTATCGTAAACTTAAATTATAAAGTAGTTACAATCACGCCCAAAACGCAGAAAACTATTGTAATTCGAAGATGTTTTTTGTTACTGTAATATAATTGGAAGGCTTCGTGGTATCACCAAGTGGTGTAAATAGGGAATCTCGGAGCATGAGTGACTTCAGTGAGTATGACAAATACGATGGACTCGGATTGGCCGAGTTAGTTCGAAAAAAAGAGATCAAGCCAAGTGAGTTAGTCGAGGCTTCGATCAGTCGCATTGAAAGGCTCAATCCACAACTCAACGCAGTGATTCACAAGATGTACGATATGGCCCGCCTGGCAGCCGATGCAGACTTACCTGAAGGTCCTTTCAGAGGTGTTCCGTTTCTACTAAAGGATTTATTGGCAGCTTATGCCGGCGTGCCTATGCGCAGTGGCAGTCGGTTCCATCAAGGTCTTGTGCCCGACCACGACAGCGAGATGGTCAAGCGATTCAAGGCGGCTGGTGTCATCATTGTCGGCAAGACCAACACGCCGGAGTACGGGTTGGTGCCGGTGACCGAGCCAGAACTGTTTGGTCCATCCAACAATCCTTGGGACCTGACCCGAACCACGGGCGGCTCCAGTGGTGGTTCTGCCGCCGCTGTGGCCGCTTACATGGTGCCCTTAGCCCATGGCAATGATGGCGGTGGGTCGATCCGCATTCCTGCTTCTTGCTGCGGCGTGTTCGGCCTTAAGCCGACCCGTGGTCGCAATCCCCTTGGCCCCGATCTTGGAGAAGCGTGGCATGGTTTGGCCTGCGACCATGTTCTGACCCGCTCCGTGCGCGACAGTGCCGCCATGCTTGATGCCACTGCAGGACCAGACGTGGGCGCCCCCTATTACGCTCCGTCACCCCCACGTCCTTTCCTTGACGAAGTCGGCACAGATCTAGGGAGACTACGTATCGCCTTCACCTCAAAGCCGTTCCTCCCCGGCGTAGTTCATGAAGACTGCGTTAAGGGTTTGGAAACGACAGTCAAGCTATGCCAAGACCTCGGCCATGAGGTCATGGAAGCAACACCACAGGTCGATGGCAAAGCCTTTGCCAGAGCCTTCCTGACGATGGTTTGCGGCGAAACCAGGGCTGACATAGAAGAGGCAGAGGTACTGCTCGGCCGGAAGGCAACCTTCAAGGATTTCGAACCTACTACCTGGGCAGTCGGTCTACTTGGCAGACAAATCACGGCCGCCGAGTTTTCCAAGGCCATTCGTCTGCTACAGCGCAGCGCCAGGCAAATTGGCCACTTCTTCGAAGACTATGACGTCCTTCTGACCCCCACCCTGGCTATGCCACCACTGGCCAGAGGCGCGCTTCAACCTAAGGGCACCCAAGCCTTCGTTCTGAAACTGCTGGGGAGCCTCAATGCCGGGCGTCTGATCAATGCGCTCGCAGGGATAGATGCTCTCGCTGACCAAGTCTTTCAATTCATACCTTATACACCCTTGTTCAACGCTACGGGGCAGCCGGCTATGTCCGTCCCGTTGTATTGGAACGATGAAGGCTTGCCCATTGGTATGCATTTTGCAGGCCGTTATGGCGATGAAGCCACGCTGTTCTGTTTGGCCAGTCAGCTCGAACGGGCGAAGCCCTGGTTTGACCTAACCCCACCTATCTGCGGGTAACGTTTGAGGACAAAGCAATCTGCTCGCGGCGACAATAATCTCTGCAAAGGGATTCATATGTGACTCCTCATCTTATCATTTCTTTCGACGTATAGTATCTCATCCTATTTGTAAAAAATTTCCAGAGTAATTCAGGTCAATATTTCTTTGCACGACGTAAGCAATAAACTATAATAAAACCAATTCGCAACATATTTCAAAACAGGAGGTCATTATGAAAACAAAATGGGTATTTCTTTTGGTTGTGTTGGCGTTTTTATGCAGTATCTCTACAGTATATAGCCAGGTGCGATTTAGAAAGGTCATCATAGATGAAACGTTCCGCGCTGAGGGAGTTGCAGTAGGAGATGTCAACCGCGACGGCAAACCGGACATCCTCGCAGGTGACGTGTGGTACGCAGCGCCGGACTGGAAGATGCACGAAATTCGCCCCGTTGGCCAGTACGATGGCTCGAAAGGTTACAGCCAGACCTTTGCCAACTTCGCTCAGGACGTAAACGGCGACGGCTGGGCCGATTCGATTATCATCGGGATGCCCGGCGAACCGTGCTGGTGGTATGAAAATCCGAAGAATAAGCCCGGCCACTGGAAGCAGCGAATGGTTGTCAATAGCGCCTGCAATGAGACGCCCTTGTTCGTTGACCTGCTGGGCAATGGCAAACCCGTGCTGGTCTTTGCCGTTCGCCCTAAGGGCCAAATGGTGTGGTTCAGTGTGCCAAACGACCTTGAAGGTTTGTGGGATATGCACATTATCTCCGAGGGCCCCAACGCACCGGGTACAGAGAGATACAGCCACGGCCTAGGCGCGGGCGATGTCAATGGGGACGGCCGAAACGATGTGCTTATCAAAGAAGGATGGTGGGAAGCGCCTCAGGACAGAACAAATACAAACTGGAAATTCCACACGGCCAATCTCGGGCCCAACTGTGCTGATATGCTTGTCTATGATGTCGATACCGACGGCGATGGCGACGTAATTACCAGCTCGGCACATGATTACGGCATCTGGTGGTTCGAGCAGCAGCTTGGAACAGACACCCCTCAGTTCGAGCAGCACCTTATCTTTAAGGAGTTTTCTCAGACGCACGCGATACGGCTCGTTGACATCAATGGTGACGGCGTCAAGGATTTGGTTACCGGCAAGCGATATTTCGCACACCAGGGCAAGGACCCCGGCGGCCACGAGCCGGCGGTGCTTTACTGGTTCGAGCTGCGCCGCCCGCAGAATGGCCGGGTCGAGTTCGTCACGCACAAAATCGACGACAACTCCGGCGTCGGAACACAATTCGAGGTAACCGACCTGAACGGCGACGGCAGGCCCGACATCGTTACGTCAAACAAAAAAGGCGTTCATGTCTTTCTACAACGGCGCCAAAAAGCGTCCCGGCGCGAAAGATAACGGACAGCATACAAGGCCAAAAGTTAATATTTACTTAAACTGACTGATTCTCTGTGTCATTCCCGCGAAAGCGGGAATCCATACTATTGCTACGGTTTTTGGATTCCTGTTTCCACAGGAATGACATGCTTACTAAATATTTATTTGACTGACGGATGCAATAAACTATAATAGAAGCTGTTCACTGGGGGTGGCCTTGGGAAAAGTAGGCCTGAGAAAAAACCCTTTGAACCTGAACAGGATAATCAGTAGATTTCTGAGAAGCCTGCGTAGGAAAGTGATTGATAGCGAAATTTGACAGCCACAGAGTGAATCGCTTCGGAGCAGGAGCGATTTTTTGTTTTTAACGGGAAATCAAAAACAATGGCTACACAATTAGAGAACTCGCGGACAGGGACGATTACCGAAGAGGCTAAATTTGTCGCTGAGGTGGAAAATGTTGATGCTCAACTTATTTGTGATGAGCTTGCCGCCGGCCGGCTGGTAATACCTGCAAACAAGCTGCATTTAAAAAGCAATCTGACGCCGATGGGTATAGGCCGGGTGCTCATCACAAAAGTAAATGCAAATATCGGCACAAGCACTGTCCGCTGCTCGATAGAAGCAGAAATTGAAAAAATGAAAGCGGCACTTGCCGCCGGCGCCGATGCGATTATGGATTTGAGTACCGGCGGTGACCTTGACCAAATTCGTGAGAAACTACTTGCTCAGTGCCCGGTACCTTTCGGAACAGTGCCAATCTATGAAATGATAAAGGGCAGAAATGTCGAGGACATAGACGACAAAATAATTCTGGGGATAATCGAAAAACAAGCCAAACAAGGCGTTGATTTTTTCACGATTCACGCCGGTGTCTTAAGGGAGCATCTGCCTTTGCTTGAGAACCGGGTGGCGGGTATCGTCAGCCGAGGGGGGGCGCTATTGGCCAAATGGATGCTATACCACAACAAACAAAATCCCCTGTACGAAATGTTCGATGATTTGTGTGGCATATTGGCTGAGTATGATATTTGTTTTTCTCTTGGCGATGGTCTTCGACCCGGTGCAATCGCCGACGCTACCGACGAAGCACAAATCGCAGAATTAAGAACCATCGGCGAACTTACTACCAGGGCCCAGGAAAAGGGCTGTCAGGTTATGGTCGAAGGTCCCGGGCACGTGCCGTTTGACCAGATACAATACAATATGGAAATCCAGCAGCAGATTTGTCACAATGCTCCGTTTTATGTTCTTGGCCCGCTGGTAACGGATATAGCAGCCGGCTACGACCATATAACATCAGCAATCGGCGGAACCGCCGCTGCCTTTTACGGCGCATCGTTCTTGTGTTATGTTACGCCCAGAGAGCATCTGGGCCTACCCAATGCCGATGACGTTCGAGCCGGCGTAATTGCGGCAAAAATTGCAGCCCATGCCGCCGATGTTGCTCGCGGTTTAAAAGGCACTGCCGAGCGGGATAAAAAGCTGAGCATCGCCCGGACAAATCTGGATTGGAAAACGCATTTGGCCGAATCGCTCGACCCCCAAACGGCGGAAAAAATGCACCGCCAGGCCTGTAAAGAAATTGGTATAGAGGAATTACCATCAGCCGATTACTGCTCAATGTGCGGCCGACAGTGGTGTAGCCTCAGGATAAACAGAGAAATCCGCGATGCTATAAAAGCCGGGAACGCCGGTCCGGTAAAACGGTGAAACTCAGCTTTAGCCCAGTCCAATCGTTAAAAAGCGGGCACAATTTTCTGAGATGACATATCTTTAGGTGTAGGCAAGAACGAGAGACGAATAATGGGTAAAGGTAAAATCCTGATAGTAGAGGATGACCGCGATATTGTCGAGATGGTCAGGTACAATCTAAAGGAGGAAGGATTTGAGACTGTACCTGCTTTCGATGGGGAAGAGGGGATTGAATTGGCCAGGAAAGAACGGCCGGATTTGATTATTCTCGACCTGATGCTGCCTGTTATAGACGGCTTCGAAGTCTGTAGAATCGTTAAAAACGACCAGGTAACAGCGGATATACCAATTATTATCCTGAGTGCAAAATCACAAGAGACAGACAAAGTAGTGGGTTTGGAATTAGGTGCGGATGATTACGTAACAAAACCTTTCAGCCCAAGAGAATTAATCGCAAGAATTCGGGCAATTTTGAGAAGAGGTCATGAACACCGGCTCGCCGAAAAGATAGAAAGAGGAGATATTGTCATAGATGGTGCCAGGCATAAGGTGACCGTGAGCGGAAAAGAAATTTCGCTGACTTTTACGGAGTTTAAGCTTCTGGAGGTTATGGCTCGAAGGCCCGGCGTTGTGTTGTCAAGAAATCAAATTTTAGATGCAGTCTCAGGTGGCGACACCATTGTTTGTGACAGGACAGTCGATGCACATATTAAATCATTGAGGCAGAAATTAGGTCAGGCAAAGAATTACATCGAGACTATTCGAGGTGCCGGTTACAGATTTAAGGACTTGTAAATAAATTATCTTCCATTTTTGGCTGGCTGCGGCTTCAGCTGGCGGTGTCAGCAAAACTCGGACTACCAACCAGTAGGCCTGCGCTTTACTTCCTTGCCAGCCTTGTCCTCGCACAGCCAAAAACGAAACCTAATTTCTTTACCAGTCCTAAGGAAGTATAGATGAGAAGCAAAATCATCTGGAAATTCTTCGGCGCCTTTGTACTTTTGACTATTATAGCGGTCTTCGTGTTGAACTTTTTTGTAAGCTTGAAACTGCGAGACCACTTTGAACAGAGGATTTCTGAGCAGTTACAAAGTAATGCCGTATTAGTCGGCGATATTCTGAAGGAGGATTTAATTGAGGGCAGGGGCGAAGACATTCAAAATAAGATTATAGCTTTGGCTGATAAATTAGATTTGAGAATTACAGTTATTGATAGGCGGGGCAAAGTTATAGGGGACTCGGAAACCACCCCATCCTTGATGGAAAATCATGCTGATCGGCCTGAAGTAATAAGGGCTTTTGAAAACGGTTTTGGCCAGAGTACTCGTTTCAGCGATACTTTGGATTATAATATGAAGTATGTTGCCATACGTGTAAATGATGGTGATGAACATTTGGGGATTGTACGTTTTGCCTTGCCGCTTTCCGAGGTCCAGCTTCAAATACAGACCATATACAGAGTGGTATTGTTGGGAGCATTCATTGCCGTTGTGATTGCCCTGACAGTAGCATATTTTATTTCCAGGAGCATAATTTCTCCAATTAGCCAAATGCAGATTGTAGCTCAACGGATTGCCAAAGGAGATTTCAGCAGGAAGGTAAAAATTAAGAGCAGAGACGAACTGGGCGAATTAGCAAAATCATTGAATATAATGGCCGATGAGCTGCAGCAAAAGATTGAGAGTCTTAAGCGGATGGACAGGGTAAGGACGGATTTTGTTGCTAACGTATCACATGAGCTTAAGACACCTCTGACTTTGATTAAAGGCTATATAGAAACGCTTCAAGATAGAGCAATGGATGACAAAGAAAAGGCGCACAAATTCATTTCGATCATAAAGGAGCATACAAGCCGGCTTGAAAACATAATAAATGATTTGTTGAGCCTGAGCGAACTCGAGCTTTCCAGAAACTCGATAGAAAAAACGGAGTTTGATTTGAGGCATCTTATAGATGAGGTTGCGATGGGATTCGGTCATGCCCTTGATGCAAAGCAGCAAACATTGAGTATAAATTCACAAGGCGATGATTTTGGAGTTAAGGCTGATAGCGATAAAATTGAACAGGTTTTTGTAAACCTGATAGACAATGCCATAAAATACACCAAAGATGCCGGCCGGATTAATATTTCACTTCTTGAGCAACAAGATGCAATCACCGTTACTGTTGAGGACAATGGAATAGGGATAGCAAAGGAACATCTCGATAGGGTTTTTGAGAGATTTTACCGTGTTGATAAGGCACGTTCACGCCAGCTTGGCGGTACGGGGCTGGGCCTGGGAATAGCCAAGCACATCGTCATAGCCCACAATGGCGAAATACATATTGAAAGCGAGATAAACAAAGGTGCAACGGTTTCCGTTACACTACCGAAAAAATAGAGCACTTTTTTTCGTCTTCACTAAATTTTCACATTTTCTTCATACGCTCTTCACGCTCAAAGTGTACTGTAAAAAGTATATGAAGCATAAAGTTAAAACATTCTCCCATATTCTCTTAGTGATAGGACTGCTCTATTTTTTCCTGGTGAGCATCGGCCTAATGGGAGCCGCTCTCAAAGGCTTTGGCAAGGGCTTTGCTGAAAATCTAATCAGAACAACATCAAATCCCTTTGTCGCTTTGTTCATCGGGATATTAGCTACCAGTACAATTCAAAGCTCGTCGTGCACGACATCGATTGTTGTGGGCATGGTAAGCTCCGGAGTCATTACTGTCGATAATGCCGTCTATATTGTTATGGGCGCCAATATTGGGACCACCGTAACAAACACAATCGTCTCTTTGGCACACATGACGCGGCGGGATGAGTTCAGGCGCGCTATAAGCGTAGCATCCATGCACGATTTTTTTAACTTTTTCTGTGTTTGTCTCTTACTTCCGCTGGAATTGGCCACGGGATTTATTAAAAAATGCGCTCATGGAATGGCTACCTTGTTCGGAAATGTTGGAGGGATTAAGTTCACCAGCCCGATTAAACTGGCTACAGAACCGGCAGTGCATTTTATCCGGAATATGATGCAATTTCTGATAAAGCACCTGTTCACCGGTGAAATATATGTGTATATTTTTGTGTTAATTGTGTCGGTTTTAATGTTGTTTCTATCTCTTTATTTCCTGGTGAAGGTCATGAAGTCCCTGGTCATAAAAAGGGCAGAGATTATTTTGGACAACGTCGTCACCAGAAGCAGGTTGTTAGGCCTTTTTGCAGGTCTGATTTTTACAATTATTGTTCAGAGCAGTTCCGTTACAACCACATTGTTGGTTCCTCTTGCTGCTGCCGGCGTTATTGCAATCGAGACCGCATTCTCAATAACTATGGGTGCTAACATCGGGACGACCACCACTGCTATACTCGCGTCATTTGCCACTGGAAACATCTCGGCAATCGTTGTCGCATTCGAACATTTTCTGTTTAACACGATAGGAGTTTTGATTGTTTTCCCAATAAGAGCTATTAGAATGATCCCGATAAATCTTGCCAAGTCCCTGGGAAACCTGGCTTACAACAAAAGAAGGTACGCATTTATTTATGTATTGAGTGTATTTTTCTTTATACCGGCATTATTAATTTTTATATCTAAATGTTTCAAATAGGAAAAACGAATATGTTCAAAAATCTATTAAGTTTTTGGAAAGGCAAAGATTTTCTATCTCAGGTTCTTGAGGAATTCAGGGATATGTTAGAGGACTCAAAATGTATGTTCGAAGCTGTTTGCCGCCGCTTGTTAGATAGCGTCGAAGAGCCGGATTTAAAGAAGAAAATCTACGAGGTAGATAAGAAGGTAAATCGTTTGCAGAAAGGAATACGCAAACGAATTGTTGAACATCTTTCCCTTCAGCCAACAGTCGAGGTGCCCGCGTGTTTGTTGTTAATGAGTGTTGTAAAAGATGCGGAAAGGCTGGGTGACTATTGCAAGAACCTTTATGAAGTTACCGAGCTTCTCGAAAAGCCCATAGATAAATCAGTCTTTTCACAGTATTTTAATGATATTGACAAGGGTATTCTTGCTCTGTTTGAACAGACAAAAGAAACGTTTATAGAAGCGGATATAGATAAAGCCGGCTTGGCATTCGATGTCGAGCATAAAATAGCAAAACGCTGTGACAGTATTGTTGAACAGATAGCAAAAAGCAACCTTTCAGTCAACGAAGCGGTATCTTTTACTTTGATTGCAAGGCATTTTAAGCGCATTGTGGCTCATCTGGTAAATATCGCAACTTCCGTGATTTTGCCGATAAGTGACCTTGACTATTTTGATGAAAAAGCAGATGAGTAATAAGTTAACCTTCGATGATATAATGTTTTGCAATATACCAACTAACTCTAATGGCTATTAGAAATATTGTAGGGGATAGAAAAATGAGTTGTAAAGTAAGTAAATTTGTAAGGGAAATGTTTACTTTAGTTGTTATGGCAATGATAGTGTTCGTGGCGATACCGGGTTGTTCAAAGCGAGATGATCAAGCCGAAAGCGAAGAGAGATATATAACCATTAAAGGCTCTGATACTATGGTGCATCTTGTTAGTAGCTGGGCAGAAACATTCATGCAGGAAAATCCCGGTACTGAAGTTTCGGTTACCGGAGGTGGCTCAGGGACAGGAATAGCCGCACTTCTAAACGGCACGACCGATATTTGTGCGGCCTCGCGAAAGATAAAAAATAACGAATTAATGCTGGCTATACAGAAAAACATTCATCCAAATGAAATTGTTGTCGCGAGGGATGGAATCGCGGTAGTAGTTAATCCTGACAATCCTATTGGCGAGCTAACAATAGAGCAATTAGGTAAAATTTTCACAGGCGACTGTCCTCGTTGGAGTGATGTTGGTGGCCCTGATGAAGAAATTTTGGTACTTTCCAGAGAGTCGAGTTCCGGAACTTACGTATTTTTCCAAGAGATGGTACTTAAAAAGCAAGATTACATGCAGGACGCGAAACTACTTCCTGCTACATCGGCGATTATACAATCGGCTTCTACGGACAAATGGGCAATAGGATATGTCGGATTAGGTTATGCCCTTGCAGCTAAAGACAAGGTGAAAATCATAGCGGTTAAAGCCGATGACAAATCCGCTGCTGTTATACCGTCAGACCAGACCGTAAAATCAGGACAGTATCCTATCGCCCGACCGCTGTATCTCTACCTTGACAGTGAACCGGATGGGACAATAAAGAAATTTATAGATTTTTGCCTTAGCTCCGAAGGTCAATCAATAGTAACAGAGACCGGATACATTGCGATTAAACAATGAGAGTTGCTTGGAAAGAAAAAGCCGTAAAACTAATATTGTTGGCCACAGCTTCAACGAGCATTCTGATTGTAGCAGGCATATTTGTGTTCTTAGGCAGAGAGGCCGGGCCGTTTGCTATTGAGCCGGGATTAAAAGAGCTTCTGGGCAAACGATGGATACCTGTATCCTTCCAGAAAGAGTCATTCGGTATCATGCCTTTAGTTGCGGGCTCACTTTTGGTTACAGCACTGGCAACGCTGCTGACATTGCCGTTTGGTATAGGTGCATCGGTGTATATCTCAGAGCTGGCAAGGCCCACTGAGAGAGAAATACTCAAGCCGTTTATAGAAATACTGGCTGGAATCCCATCCGTTGTTATTGGTTTTTTTGGCCTGGTTGTATTAGTACCTTTGGTAAAGGCCTGTTTTAGACTATCGACAGGATTAACTGCTTTGGCTGGTGCAATACTATTGGCGCTGATGGCGATACCGACGGTAATTTCTATCTCTGAGGATGCTATAAGAAGCGTACCTCTATCCTATAAGCAGGCTTCTCTGGCATTGGGTGCAAGTAAAATGCAGACTATATGGAGGGTAACGGTTCCGGCGGCACTTCCGGGAATAACCGCGGCTGTAATGCTCGGTATGGGCAGGGTTATCGGGGAAACTATGGCGGTGATGATGGTTACCGGCAATGCCGCAATTATAACCGCATCACCGTTTGATTCAGTGCGGACAATGACCGCCACCATCGCAGCGGAAATGGGCGAGGTCGCTTTTGGAAGTAACCATTACAGGGCCTTATTTTGTGTCGGCATCGTCTTGCTGCTGGCAACATTCGGATTAAATATAGTCGCACAAAAGGTTTTAAAGAAACATAGGGTAAGATAATGCTTAGGGCAGTATTACAACGAGCAGCCTATTGGTTAATGCGGGCAATGACCTATTTCATTGTATTTATCATTGCCTCCATAATTCTTAAGATACTCTGGAATGGTCTGCCGGCAGTGAGCTGGGAATTTCTGACCAAAATGCCGAGAAGCAGCGGGGCTGAGGGAGGAATACTGCCGGCAATTGTAGGTACCTTATATCTGGTGACGGGCACTATAGCCGTGGCGCTTCCACTGGGTATGGCAACTGCAATTTATCTGTCGGAATATGCAAAGCAGGGAAGATTCACCCGCACTATACGCCTTGCCATAATAACGCTCGCCGGTGTTCCATCAATAGTTTTCGGGCTCTTCGGGCTTGGTTTATTTGTAATATTTCTGAACTTCGGCGCATCTATAATTTCCGGCTGTCTTACGCTGGCATGTATGATATTGCCGACCATTATCGTATCCAGTGAGGAAGCTCTGCGAACTGTTCCTCAGTCTTTAAGAGAAGGCAGTCTTGCACTGGGTGCTACAAAGTGGCAGACCATTTACAAAAACGTGCTGCCATATTCATTTTCGGGAATGCTTACCGGCTCTATCCTGGGTATCGGACGAGCTGCCGGAGAAACCGCGCCGATACTGCTGACAGTTGCCGCTTTTTATCTGCCTAAATTGCCAAGGTCTATATTCGACCAGGTAATGGCGCTGCCGTACCACCTTTACATCCTGGCAACCCAGCATCCCGAAGCGGATAAGGTCAGGCCGATGCAGTATGCAACGGCACTTGTGCTTCTGGCATTGGTCCTCGGGGTTAACCTTGCCGCGATATTGCTAAGAATCCGTATTAGGAAGAAACGCCGATGGTAGATAATAAGTCTAATAATGACACGGAAGTAGAAATACGGGTTAAGGACCTGGACTTTTATTATGGTAACGTGCAAGCACTGTTTAAGGTTACGATGGACATACCCGCCAGGAACGTTACGGCCCTGATTGGTCCGTCAGGCTGCGGTAAATCAACTTTTCTTCGGACACTGAACCGAATGAACGATATCATTGATGGAGCACGCACCAGCGGCAGCGTTTTGATAGATGATGAAGATATCTATCGAAGCGGGGTCGATATCGTAAGTCTGCGGAAGAAAGTCGGGATGGTCTTTCAAAAATCCAATCCATTTCCAAAATCTATCTTTGATAATGTGGCCTATGGTCCACGAATTCACGGCGTCAAAAACCGTAGAAAGCTTGCTGAAATCGTGGAAAGGAGCCTTATACGCGCGGCACTGTGGAATGAGGTTAAAGACCGTCTGGATAAGAATGCAATGGATTTATCCGGTGGGCAGCAGCAAAGACTCTGTATTGCCAGGGCGCTGGCAATACAGCCGGAGATACTGCTAATGGATGAGCCTGCATCGGCTCTCGACCCACAATCTACCGCGAAAATAGAAGACCTTATCGACGAGCTTCGCAGTGACTATACCATCGTAATTGTAACACACAATATGCAGCAGGCCGCTCGTGTCTCCGACTTAACAGCTTTCCTCTATGAAGGATATCTCATAGAGGTCGGCCCCACCAAGCAAGTCTTTACCAAACCACGAAAGGAAAAAACCGAAGATTACATTACCGGAAGATTTGGATAAAGGGATAAAGATATCATGACAGTACACTTGAAAAGAGAAATCGAAAAGCTCAAAAAGATGCTGATATCTCTGTGCGAGGTTGTTGAAAAAAGCTTCTTGCAGGCGGTGCAATCAATCAAAACAAGGGACATAGAGCTGACCAGGAAAGTGATCGAAGCAGATGTGCATATCGATCACATGGAAGTTGATGTGGAGGAGGAGTGTTTGAAGATGCTGGCCTTGTATCAGCCTGTTGCTATCGATTTACGGTTTATTATTACTGCCTTGAAGATAAATAATGACTTAGAGCGAATCGGGGACTTGGCAGTTAATATTGCTGAACGAAGTCAATTTCTGGCCACCCAGCCCCAAATAGACCTTCCTTTTGATTTTGGCGAGATGGCTAAAAAAACTCAGTCAATGCTTCGGAAGAGTCTCGATGCTTTGGTGAATATGGACCCTGAATTGGCGTATGAGGTTTGTGCTGCTGACGATGAAGTTGATGCTATGAATTGTCGGATGTTTCAAATAGTCCAGGATGAGATTCGTGCTCATATAGAGAAGGCAGAGTCTCTGATACACTTGCTTTCGGTGTCGAGGCATCTCGAGCGTGTAGCGGACCATGCCACGAACATAGCTGAAGATGTTATTTACATGATGGAAGGCAAAATTGTCCGACATAAAGCTGAAGATTATAAATTCTAAACTTATTTGATGAAGGGAAAAACCATATGGGTAAGACAGAAAAAATTGCAGCTTGCTTGCTTACAATCTTAATATATGGTTTTTTTGGCACACCTTGTTTTGCTTACGACGATGAAGGTTTTCAGTTCTGGAGCACAGCGAGTGCATATTTTGATATTAACAAAGACTGGAAGGGCAAATTTGAAGAAGAATTTCGGCTCGGCGACGACGGTGGAAACCTGTATTATCAACACTCGGACTTGGGATTCGTATATGCAGGTTTGGCGGACTGGTTAGATCTGGGATTCAACTTCAGGTATGTATTTGAGAAAGACAGCAAAGATATATGGCGGGAGGAAAACCGGCCTCATTTTAATATTACATTGAAAGGTCAACTGTTTAATCTCGACGTCAGTAATAGGTCAAGATTTGAATATAGGGATAGAGAAAATAAAAATGACGTCTGGCGGTATAGAAACAAAGTTACGGTAAAACTGCCGTTTGAACTTACCAATCGCAAATTGCAACCTTATCTGGCCGATGAGGTCTTTGTTACACTCAACGATGATAATATTGACAGGAACAGGCTTTATTTTGGACTTCCCTTAAAGTTATCAGAAAATTTCAGAACCGACATCTTTTATCTTTGGCAATCGAGCAAGTCCGGTAGGGAGTGGAAAGATATTAGTGTGCTTGGGGTACAACTGAAGTTCTATTTTTAGCACTTGAGAATAGGGACTATTATCTCATAAATTGTGCCACGAGCAATGAATTTATGTTTTCATTGAATCCAGCTCGATAAAAGCTATCGGCAGAAAGATGAAGACCGGCAGCCACGCATAAAATCCAATTTGATAAAAACTGCCGATACTCGCCTCCGGGGCGAGCATTTTGCAGATAAAGGTTGTGATAAAACACGCACCTACCATAGCAAAGCTAATCGCAACTGCTGACTTCATCGACTTCGGGTCACGACAAACCAGAATCGGCAGACACACCATAAGCATTGCCAGGTTGATAATCGGCTCGGTAACACGAAAGTGCTTCTGGCTGTAAAGCTGGCGCGAATCCTTGATTTTTCCTTGAGACGCCTGCACTACAAGGGCAGCTAACTGTCGCCAGCTCAACAAATTTGTGTACTCGGATTTATGCCTGACAGGGATATCCTTTGGAGTAATGTCACTGGTGTAAGAAGATATCGGCTGGGGGCCTTTAATGGAACCTTTTTCTATGAATCGCCCGTTAGTGAAATCCCACTTGCTGGTTTCGCTGTTGTAAACTGCCCTTTCGGCATCTATCCGGCCGATTACCTCCCAGATACGCGAATTGGCTATCTTACGACGTCTGATTATGGTCGGCTCCTGCAGCGTTGATGTTTCTACATCAAACCTTGCAGAGCAAATTAGTGAGCCATTGCCGTCAGGGACGAACCAAATACCATAGGATTCCTGACCGGGAATATCATTCTGGTGGCGCACGAGCTTGTCCGCAAGTGGCGGTATTATAAGTTCGTGGTTTACTACCAGCACACCGGTCAACAGCAGTGCAAGAAGCAGTATCGGCCCGATTACGCGCTTCAAACTAACGCCCGAAGCCATCACGGCCACTAATTCATTGTAGCGGACCATCTTGTTAAACGTAAAGGCCGCCGCTACTACGGTTATCATTCCGGCGAAATCACGAAAGTACAGTGTGCTGTTGAGAGCATAAAATATCAATATGTTTTTGATAACAGTCAGAGTACCAAGCTCGATGTGCTCGGTAAATTCGTCGAGATTCACGAACAAATCAATGATTATTCGTAATCCTATCAGAACGCAAAAGGCGATTGCGTAGCCAATTAGGAAATTCTTGATAACATATCTGTCTAATATCTTCATGTCGCCTATTCTATCAAGACTTTTGCAAAATTTCAGGTCCATAAATAGTGAACCATAAACAACCTTTAGTTTTTCAATAATTTTCGATATATAACAACAACCAGCAGAGACAAAAATAACAAACCTGCCCACATCAATGCTATTCCTGAAAAGTGCTGCGAATAAAGGTTTTTCGTGGTGTTCTTGCCGCTTATTATGCATGCTATCAGCACCACAGCAGGCACACAACTTACACCGAAAGCACTGAGCAGATGTCCGCCCTTCTTTATTATACCCAGGCCAATGCCGATCAGTATCATTGAGATGCAGCCTATTCCGAACACCAGCCGGGAATGCATCTCAATCTTAATTCGCAACAATGTCTTCAGTATTGTTCTCTTAAGCTCATTTTGCAATTGTGTCAATTCCGGACTTAGTTGTGTTCCTAATGGCTCGTAAGCCAGTTTTTCAACCCTCAATGACAAAGAGCCGTTTTTTTCGGTTTTGAATTTATTTGCTGTTGCTTCTACGGCAATGGGTGGAATCAAACCGCGAATGATATGCCGCATTTTTAATTGCTCTGAGCCTTCCGTCCTTGCATTATAGACGTCCATCGTCAAAGTCGGCGCCAGCTTATCGCCCTCGATGTGCAGCGAAGCCTTTGTGCATCTCAAAGTGCGCAAAGGCCGTTTGCTGTCAGTATCGTATTCTATAACCACGACGTCGTTGGATAACTCTACTTCTCCTTCCTCTTGCGTCTTGCATTGACCTGCAGTAAATTTAACCGAGTTTGGCTCGCTGAGCAGTTCATAAAAGCTATTCGTACCATTAGCTATTCTGGTCCTAATGTCCTGTGCTAACAGATCTGTGATAAGTTGTGCGTAAGTTTCGCTTGCCAGTTTTGCAATCGGATAAAACTGCATCAGGTCAGCTTTGATTTTTTTCATTTCATTTATTTTCTTGAATTTTATCTCGTCGCCCAACAGCGAGCCGAACTCCGTCGTCAACGACACCCATTCCGCCCCTCCCTCGTCCTCAGCACCCATCTGATTTGTCCTATATGCAATTATTTGCACTTCGTTGAACCTGTCTTGCGGCTTGAAATTAACTTTCGCGCCTTCAGCGGTAATTATCTTTTTTATTTCGGACTTTTTCCGATCGATAACAACCACGCCTGAAAGCGCATCGTGCTCCGGGTCGGCCTCGTCGGCGTAAATCAAGAACCGGTCGTCAGGCGGCAGTTTATAATATCTTCTCCGCTGGATATTGCGGAAAAGTATTTGTTTTGCGTCGGCCTTAAGGGCCCTTTCCGCTGAATGTATAAAAACCGGCATTACGTAGAAGCTCAAAAGCAGATTTGCAATCGCCACCATAATTGCCAGTGCCAGCCCCGGATAAATCAGCGTCAGCAGGCCTATTCCGCTTGCTCTGCAGGCGTCGAGCTCATTATCGCTTGTAAGCCTTCCGTAAACCAGAGTCCCTGCGAACAATGCCGCCATCGGCAGTACAAAAGTCAGCGTTATCGGCAGAAAGTAGCCCATAAGGTGCACTACCTGCCGAGGTCCTACGCCGTATTCCTGGACCGGCTGAAGAATACTGCCCAAGCTCAAAATTAATGTCAGCGCCACCACCGTCGGCACAAAAACTCTTAAAAGCTCCCGAAATATATATCTGTGTAGTGTAAAGACCATTTTTCTTGCTTATACTATACGACATTACTTTGCAACATAATTTTCTGTCCCGCTTATTAAGCACCATTACCAAAAAGATTTAGTGCAGTTTTTGCAAATTGCTATTTGGTCTTGCTGAGCTGTTTTATGGAGCAGCCTTATTTTTCTATAGGATTTGTTATTCCAAATTTCAAAGACCGATGTTTTATTTACATCCCCTAAGATAACTTGACCTTCGTAGTCTAAGCAGCACAAAGCGGCATTACCATTGGACAGCACGGTGAACGTTCGCCATACTCTTGAACATGGTTTTCTTATTGTTGACCTGACTGCATGATTAATGTCAGAGTCGGTCCAGTTGTGGACCTTGCCAAAGGAAAAATCGTCCACACAATTCTCCAAAGCTCGTATAGTTTCGTTTTTGTCCGACGTGCTGCAGCAGGCAACTTTTATTTTCAATGGGGACTTCTTGAGGTTTCTGATATTAACTAATTCTTTAATATTAGCTACGATAGTATCAAACTTAAGCCCAAACCGTATCTGCTCAAACTCTTCCTTTGTAGTCCCGTCAAAACTTATTTTAATCTCGTCAAGCCCTGCATCGATAAGCTCATGAGCTTTGTCCGCCGTAAGGACAGACCCGTTTGAAAATATTATCACTCTTTTAAGGCCTTTTTCCTTGGCGTACCGTATCCTTTCCGATAGGCGTTTATCAAGTAATGGCTCGCCAAAATTGTGCAAATGAACATTGCCGCAGTTATATTTGGAGCATTCATCTATTATTTTGTTGTAAAGAGCATCATCCATGTAATGAGCCGGCCGTTGCATGTTTCGATGCGGACATATGACACATTTTGCGTTACAGGCATTAGTCGTTTCGATCCGTACTGTATTGGGAAATTGACTCAATGCAAGATTAAATGCACTTCCGATGAAAGAGCAAGATATTCTTGACAGTTTTGTTCTGTTCTGTCCTGTTTTGTTAATCACGATTTGTCCTCTTTCAGACTTATCAAGTACTGCTTTTCACCTCGCACCAATTGTCCCGCAGTGAAAGTCCTGTGCCTGCACGTGGTTTGGAGCACCACGACCGAATTTTAATTGGTGCGGGGCCGGGAATGTCCAAAATGCACGTCCATGTAGCATAAAAACCATATAATTGGTTTCCAACTGCCGGTATTCAATCCTCGATTATCAGAAAGTAAGAGATATTTTGCAACGAAAATCTCCACCTGTTGTTTATATGGATATTGTTGCCCTAAATTTGTGGGGGATAATATAATGCAGAGAGCTTCTGCCTGGAAGCCTTAGTATCTCCTTCGTCTGTCTTAATGACGCTGAAATCAGCACCGGTTTTCAATACTTGATTCTGCTGGCAAATCAGGAGTTTTTCAACCTGGTAAGACCATTTCGGTTTCGGGCCTGAAGACGTCAAACTCAGGACCGAACTGCCCTAAGTATAGCAGAGAGTAGGCCCGTTTGAAAACCAGCACAGGTAACATCAGCACGGTCCCGATATATGGCAGCGCCAGGATGCAGGCGGCACAGCAGCAGGTTACAAAAACTGCTGTCAGAACAAGTGCGCCAATAGCTAATGCTATGACAATTTGAAAAAGAATATACAGAGCGAAGCGGGCTTTATTTACAGAGAGGATTGTCAGGAATTCCCGCCAGCCGGTTACGCAGCTTGTTGTACGTAGGAACATAATTGGTACGACAAAGTCCATTGTAAATTTGCTAATCACAGCGAAAACAATTGCGATTGCAACAATCACAAGGACAATCATTACAATGCCTAACACACCGGCTACATCTGGAAAGTTAGCGGCTATCATTATAGCGATAAGGCCGCCGGCCAGAAGCAAGGGCAGTCCTATCGCTGCGAAACCTATTAAGCCTAATACGATTCTGAACAAAAACAAGCTGTTGGCGTGTTGTTGGAATTTTGTCCAGGGAACTTTGACCTCGGCCTTGTTCTCAGCAACACAGTGGAGGAACATAAATCGTCCTCGGCTGCTCAGCCAGGTAAGAACAAGCCATATCACTATTATCAACATCACTCCAATTAAGGCTACAGGAATTATCCAGGCCAGGTTCTCTAAGACAAACACTTTTGCCTCACCGAAGGCCTCGCGGGCTTCAGAAGGCCCACCTCCTCTGCCTCCTCCGTTTCCCCCGCCACCGCCTTTTCCCAGGTATGCCAGCCAGGCGCAGAAACCGATAACAAACCATCTGCCCAGGTCGAAAGGTTTAAATAGGATTGTCTTTACTTTTTCGAAAGCCGGGCTGATAGGGTCGATCACACTTATTATTGGTGGCTGTTGCGAGGTCATAAAACAAGTCCTCCTAAAGAAGGTCGGTAAACGGTTTAAGCTTATATACGCATTTTGTTTTTACTCTTTTACTATCCACTATGAGTTGGAATAATCTGACGTTACGTTACCGGCTTTACCTGCTGTTGTTTAAGTAAACGGAGTTCTTTTTCAACCGGCCAATCGGCGAAGGCCAATACAAAGTACATAATTATATTCACTATCGGCACGAGCACTAACAGCCCGAGTGCCCAGCTATAACCGGCCTTGAAAAATATCTTACAGAATATAAGTAACTTTATGATGAGCACTGTCAAAGCCATAACAGATGCAAATACAAAGAATAACGTCAGAAATAATTGTCCTGCTTCCGGATATTCGTGGAAAGGACCGATAAATTCCATATTATTCCCTTTCAAAGAATCTTAAGAAATTCAGAGCACTTCAAAAGACCTATAATATTTAAATATACGCTTACAACATGGTTTTTCTTCATTTCGATAGAGGTTCTTAAATATTAATAAATGTTGGTGCACAAAAACCGCATTAGTAGTATAGTAAACAGACATTTTTTTACAAGAACAATTTAGTTATAGGACTCTGTGTTTGTAATGAGTTTGCTGAAGAAGCTTCGCGAAAGCTAAGCAAAAAACGGAGGTATCAGTTCATAAATTGTTTAGTGCGCCAATAGCTCGAGCTATCCGATCCCGTCGGGCCTCGATGGGGGCCGGGTCTTTAGTGAAAGTCGTCATATCTTTTGTAATACTTTCCGGCACCTCAAGCAGAGCAGTGTATTTTTTATGCTGTTGTGGGGTGAGGTTGTCCTTTTTAGCTTTGAGCAATCCGCTCAGAATAGCTAAGTACTCGTAGTCCTCGATGCCGTCACGCAGCATTTCCCAGCGGATGCTTTCGACCGGCCCATCGAGGACCGGCTCGGCTGGGTGGGCATCCGCAGCGGATTCAGGCGGGTAAATGAATCGACCATCTCCGTTGCCCCATGGTCTTTTATCACCTTGGGGTGTGCTGTAGCCGGAGCGCCAGCCCATAGGGTCCTCGTAGGGGTTCTGGGGATTTTCTCGGTCCGGATAGGCGGCGGGACTGGTCCAGTAGTTTGTCTGCCAGACTAAGATGCCGTCAATTTTGCGTTTCCAGCTCTGCCAGAGCCAGACTCGCAGCTCGGTACCGGGGTGGTCGATGAACAAAGTGCAATAGGGCGCCTTGGGTCCGGTGCAAATATACCACCAGAATTTTTCACCGTATTGGCGCCGTTGTTCGGCTGGTTCGTGCTTATAGTTATAGGAGACAGGGCACCAGATATTCGGTCCGCCGATTAGGTTCGGCTCGACCTGCTCGGTCAGCATACGATTGATGTCGCCGGCTGCGTGCTTGAGCTTGGCGAATCCGTTCATAACGAACTCGTAGTCTTTTGGGGCAGGCTCATCGAACCAATAGATAAAGGCCTCGTCGAGCCAGCCTTTATCGCGCAGGTGTTCCTGGACTTCGCGGCAGTAGGTGTTAAAGGCGGCTTTGTAATGGGGCGTATCCTCGCTGAAGCCGAGCAGCTCTGGCTCACGTCGGGAATGGAAAGTCCCGTCGCCGAGGCCCGGGATGCCGAGCCGAAAGGAGTTAAAGTGGTAGTAATCGATTCCTCGTTCCATCGCTTTGTCCCAGGCGGTCCAGTCAAACACCGGCTTGAGCTCTTCGGGCTTAATTGACTCAGTAACTTTAGGCCAGGTAACTTTCAATTCGTCCAGCGGCGAAGGATTGTAGGGCGAGATATGATGGGCGCTGAAGCTGGCCCAGTACTTATCGAGGACCTGCCGTCTTCGCTGAGAGTCGGAGAGTTTCTGATAGCGGAACACATTGGACGTGGAAAAGCCAAAAGCTGTCGTACAGGTCATCCGGTCGGGAAGAACGAAATCATAGACCTCGACGTGCAGTTTAACATCGGCATTGTAGTTTTGCCCAATAAGGTGAATGCTGCCGGTATAAACTCCTGCCGGGACCTCGCGTGGGACTTTGACGCGAATCCAAAATGGCTGATTTTTACCCGCCTCCAGCTCAAAAGATTCGTTAATCGGAGGCAGTGGGTCCGGCCAAAGACCGGGCACTGAGCTCTTGTCGGTTGGCTGCGTGACATTGATGTATCGCACCTTGAGCACTTCCACGTTCTTCGCAGGAATAGCTGCTCCACCGGGCCCGGTCAACGCTCCCGTGCGCACGGTAAAATCCTTCAAGGAGACTGTTGGCCGAACTACTAATTGCGCAGCCTCGGCTTCGTTCCGGGCGGCATGTATCACAATTGTTCGGCCTTTTGTTTCAGGCAGCGGCTTGTCCGGACTTATTTTCCAGCCGGACGAGGCCCACCATAAACCGACCCGCTCTGTCGAACCGGCAAGCAGCTCACCATAGGGTGCGTTAAAATAATCGCTTCTTTGAGCTAATAAACTCTGGCTGCTCAGCATTAGTGCCAGGCAAAGAACTGTTCTTAACATAGGACATCACCTCCAAATAGGATTTTCAACGTTAACCTGGCCGGCCCATCACTGAATTTTCAACTATAAACCTCAGTCCGTCAAGAGCTTCTTTAGTCAGACAGGCATAATTCTGCGATAATGGAATGAATATTGACCTTTAATTACAAAAGTTTTACAATAGAAAAGTTAATATGAACCGAACCTTTGTAATACTCGTACGAATATTCTTGCGTCTTCATTGATGGCTGTCATTCATGCGAAAGCAGGAATTCAGTATCATGAGTTCTCTGGATTCCGCATCAAAGCTTGCCCTGAGCAAAGCTGAATGGGAGCGGAATGGCAATCGCACAAATTATAAGCGACAGAACACCAGACATGTTTTGAAAATGAAAAAGAATCTCGAACAAATTGCCGGAGAAGATGGCCGATTCAGCCCGCCGGGCATTAGGTTCGTTTATGAAGGACTCGGCTATGCGGCAAAAAAAATTCCTGTCGAACCCAAACACGTTACCGGCCAGGTCCTCTGCGAGGGACTAAGGAAATTAGCTCTCGAAAAGTGGGGCAGAATGGCAATGGCGGTTTTGAATGCCTGGGGCATTAAAACAACACGTGATTTCGGCGAAATCGTTTATCTTATGATAAAGCACAAATGGATGAGCGCCCAACCAGCAGATTCAATCGATGATTTCAAAGATGTCTATGATTTCAAGACCGTTTTTAAAGACCAGTTCGAATTCTAAACTCAGACACAAAATCGCTTCAACATAAGACATTTATTATAATCGGCTGATTCGGAACTAAAAGTGCAGTTGATTTATGATTGGCCGGGCAATTATGTAGAACAGATACTACTGATGTGCTTTATTAGGCTCTATTATCTATCATGCTTGATTTGAGGCGTTGTCATTCCGCACCCATTCGGCTTTGCTCAAGGCAAGCTTTGATGCGGAATCCATTGTTTTAGTTCTGGATTCCTGCTTCCGCAGGAATGACAATCCATCAATTGCTCTGTGACAGAGTATTATTCTAATTCGAGTATGAAAGCCTGGTTGCACCTGCTTGATAGATGCTCCGGCTCGTATTCGACAAATCCGTAGCTTTTATACAAATTAATCGCTTCTTTCAGGACCGAAGCGGTTTCCAGAGTCATTTTCTTAAATCCGATTTGCCTTGCTTTTGACAAAGCATCTTCCAGCAATAACTTGCCTAATCCTTTACCCCGGTACGAGCCGTGTAAATACATTTTACGAAGCTCACATGTTTGCCCATCGACCGGATAAAGCCCATAAGCTCCAATTACTGAGCCATCCTTTTCTTCAAGCACATAAAACGTCCCGCCTCGTTCAAAATAGCTATGTTCAATATCTTTGATGTCGGTGTCTGTGGCCGCCGGGTCCGGCTTGAGGTTATATTCTTTCAGAATGCTATAGACTAAGTCCGTTACTTTTTCGCAATCTTTATTATTCGCAGCCCTCAATCTCGGCCACCGATTTTCCCGCATCCGTTCTCTCTTTGACGTGCCGCCTACCCCCATAAATCACCAGCTAATACCGATTCTATTTAATAATTGCATATTACCTGAATTTGTTATTCCTGCGAAAGCAGGAAACCAGGCTCTTCCAGTTAGTATAATGTGCAACTCTTTAGGCAATTTTTTAACTTTTATTGATATAATTGTATCCACTCCGGAGTGAAAATCACAACGGGAAATTAAAAGACAAAAAAATCCCCCGAAAATCGGGGGATCTTGCTATCGCTTATCTTCGTATCGAATTTCTTATCGCCCCGTTGCGAACAACTGCTGAAATTCCGTCCGAGAAGGAAGGCTTTTTCAGAAATGGCGCAACTGTTGCTACTTATAAAGCTGTGTGATTCCTGTAATGTCGCCTTTATAGAGGTCTCGCTTATTAATCCCACCTTCGCTGGAATAGCCGTACATTGTCTCCTCGGCAGCCGCCAGCTCATATACATCACCCATGCCGGCGCAGTGGCCAAGCTCGTGCGTAACGATGTTCTGGACGTCCATAATAGAGGAATTGTCAGAGCCATCGGCCATGGCATCACCCCATTCAAAGTCGTCATTCATTAGTATGTGAGCCTCAATAATTTCACGCTGAGATGGTGGACCAGTAAAGTAACCCCAGACAGTCGCTATGGCAATCACATCTGGATTGTCATAAATGCCGAAAGAAATAGTGTTGTAACCACGGTAGGCACCGTCATTGTATTCTACGGTGTTATTGATTTTTATACTACCAAAGATGATGAAAGTCTTATCTTCAGGAGTCTCCCACTCATCCATACCTTCCGCTACAGCATTTTTGACCAGAGTGTTTGATGCTCCATCGTTATTTGCAGGATTCAAGAAATAATTTTCGATTTCCTTCCACTTTGCTCCCTTGGCGATGTAACTGTAAAATCCTTCCTCTTCCTTTTTGCCACCACCTTTATCACCTCCTGCCCACGGTGGTTTCGCATGGCCTTTTTTGAAGTGGATAAACGTTATCTTGCTTATGACACGGTCGTTGCCCTTTCCAGACGGAGCGGCTGACGCCAGATACGCCGATACAAAAATTGTGCCTATAACTACTACCGCAATCGTTAAACAGAACAATTTTCTACTCATTCTTTTGTCCCCTTTCTTGGACGTATAAAGATTGTTATATATTGCCACAATTAAACCAAAATGGTTGATAAGTCACTTTGTATTTTGTTTTCACGCCATATCCTCCCCAGCAAATTGACTATACATCCACACCTATTTTATTAAATATACATCATACCAGATTAAGCCCAAAAAGCCAACGGATTTATTACGAATATCGCAGAATATTGTCGAGATTGCGCTTTGCTAAGTTTATTAACAGTAAGTCCTTAGGGCAACAATCAGGACAAAAACTTCAAAATGATGTTCTTGTAAAGCTCAACTGCTTTTTCCATGTCACTGATTTCAATATACTCATCCGGCTTATGGCAAAGATGCGGCTTGCCCGGCCCAAAAATCACCACCGGTGCGCCTAACGAAGCAAAATGAGGGCCGTCCGTTGTAAAACCAACAGCCTTGGTTTCACTTGTCCCAACAGCCGAACAAAAGTCTTTAACAAAATCACAGCCACAATCGGTCTCTAAAGGCTGTACCTGACGTACCACACTGACCTCCGCTTCAAATCGGGGATTCTTGGATTTTAACTTCGCAAAGATTTTTTCCAAGTCGGTAATAATATCCTGATGATTTTGCTCCGGCAAAGTGCGAATATCTATCCCGATGCTGCACTTATCCGGCACAACGTTAAGTGCTTCCCCGCCGCTAATAGTATTGACGCTCATAGAACACTCGCCCAACAGCTTGTGGGCTTCGGTAGGGATTTCGTAATTTTCCAGCTCATCCAGCACAGAGCGCATTGAAATTATTGCATTTACACCCAATTGCGGCGTCGAGCCGTGAGCGGCTTTGCCTTTGGTTGTAACCTCGAGCCACAGCATCCCCCGATGCGCCGTAACAATCGCAAAATCCGTCGGCTCAGGAATAACCACGCCGATAAATTCGGGCAACCGGTCATGGTCACTAATAAATCTTTTCGCGCCACAGCTATCGGTTTCTTCGCCGGCAACGGCTGCAAATACAATATCGCCCTGTAACTTTATGTCAGAATCGACAATCTGTCTGATAGCGGTAACGGCCACAGCGATGCCACCCTTCATATCTGCCGAGCCTCTACCGTAAATTTTGCCGTTGCTTTCAGCCGCCTCGAAAGGGGATTTTTCCCACTTCGCTTCGCCCGGCCCGACAACATCGAGATGACAGGCAAATAGCAACGCGTCCTTGTGCCCGTCGGACTTTACCTGTGCGATAATATTCGCTCTGGTTTGGTCCCAGGCATCTATTTGGGAATCTATCCCTGAACGGCTAAGCTCGGCCGAGATTACTTCCGCCGCGGCTAATTCGCCCTTCTGCGGTGTGCTTTCAGCCTGAATGAGTTTTTTCAGCAAATCTTTCATAGCACGGCAATTATACGAATCACAAAAAATAAATATACGCGTTTTTCCAAAACAGAGCCGTAATCGTAAGGGAACGGTAATTGCTTCTTCTTTTACACAATAGGTTTACTGTCGGGCGCATCTGTTTTTTGCGATTGATATTATACTGTCAATCACGAAAAAAACAGAAAAAATTTTGTTGCAGATTAAAATGTGAGTAGAGATAATAAAGGTTTTGAAAATTTAAGAGCTGGGCAAAGGAGCGTAAATGGGACCTGTATTAAATGGGCTGATTAAACTTCAAAGTGTTGAAAATCGTCTGCGGGTTGAAAAAGCAAAACTTACAAGGTGCAGAAGAAACGTAATTATTCAGGAAAATCAAATCAGAACCCTCCAAAATGCTCTTGAAGCCAAAAAGGAGGAGATCCAGCTGAGTAAGATCCAGTTCGACCGCCTCGAATTGGAGCTCAAGTCCAGAGACGAACAGATAACAAGGTTAAGAGCTTCCCTCAACATCGCAAAAACAAATAAAGAATACTCCGCAGTCCTCACTCAGCTCAACACAACCAAAGCCGACAATTCCAAGATAGAATCACAATCTCTGGAATTACTGAAAAATATTGAGGCCGATGAAGCCGAATGCAAAGAAATACAAAACCAGATAAATGAGCAAATACAACATCTCGAGCAGCTCCGAACCGAAGTCGAGACGCTGGCGAGCAAATACCAGGCCGAAATCGACAAAATCCAGGCTGAATGGAACCAGGTTGCACAGACCATACCCGACAAACCGCTGGAGATATTCAAACGCGTCACCGAAACCTATGATGGCCAGGCTGTTGCAGTCATTGAACAACAAGAAGGCAAAAAGGGGGCCTATAGCTGTGGGGGCTGCTTTATGGGCATTACCGCCGAGTGTGTTAATCTGCTTATGACTAAGGACGATATAATCCGCTGTCCCAATTGCACGAGGATACTTGTCCTTGGAAGCGAAGAACATATCTAACTTTTATTACTTAGCCATTGCTACAAAGTTTTTCGACAATCGTACCAATCTGTCATTCCCGCGAAAGCGGGAATCCAGGAATAAAATAGGCTTCAGGCGAAGCCTCAAACAATTATTATCTAAAAACTTATTCAAGGTAGCTTCGATGCACGAATATCGAGATAAGAGATGCGAGAAATGAGGAACGATATAATCGCCTATATAGACGGCGCCAGCAGAGGTAACCCGGGCCCTGCCGCTGCCGGTTTCACCCTGGCCGATTCAGCCGGGACTCAGCTACAGGCGAAAGCCTTTTTTTTGGGCCAGGCTACCAACAACATAGCCGAATATACCAGTCTCGTAAAAGCTCTCGAAGCTGCAAAGCAAATCGGCGCCGAACAGCTAATGCTTTTCAGTGACAGCGAGCTGCTCGTCAGGCAAATTAACGGCCAATACAAGGTAAAAAGTGAGCAAATCAGGCCCCTTTTCCGCCAGGCCCTTAATCTGCTCGGCGCATTTAAAAACTGGAAGGTCCGGCACATCCCCAGGGAGAAAAACAAAGAAGCCGACAAACTCGTAAACCAGGCATTAAATCTCGGCACAGATATTGAAAACGAACCGGAACTCGTCACAAAAAACCAAAAGCCGATTCGGCTCGGCGTGCTAATCAGCGGCGGCGGTACGACATTGATGAATATCCTCGAATATATAAAACAGGGCCGGCTAAATGCCGAAGTCGCCCTTGTAATAAGCTCACGTTCAACAGTGGCCGGCGTCGAAAGGGCGAAAAATGCCGGGCTTGATGTAAAAATAATCCGCAAAAAAGACTACTCCAATATTGATGAGTTTAGCAAACGCATCGAAGAAGAGCTTGCTGCCGCAAACATTGACCTCGTCGTCCAGGGTGGCTGGCTCTGCCTGTGGAAAATACCAGACCGATATGAAAATCGCGTAATGAACATACATCCCGCTCTGCTGCCGAGTTTTGGCGGGCAGGGCATGTGGGGACACCACGTCCACGAGGCGGTATTAAAAGCAGGGTGCAAAATAAGTGGCTGCACAGTGCATTTTTGCTCTAACGAATATGATAAAGGACCAATTATCGTCCAGCGAGCCTGCCAGGTCAAGGATGACGATACCCCTGAGACCCTTGCCGCCAGAGTTTTTGAGCAGGAGTGTATCGCATATCCGCAGGCCATAAGACTGTTCGCCGAAGGCAAATTATCTATTCAAGACGGCATCGTAAAGATAAAACCGTAAGTAATTTGGTGCTTAATCCAGAGGATATCTTGCCCCTATGGGGGCGAGTCGCAATTATCTATCAGCGCTATTTCAACTGCATCCAGAGATATGTATAAGTAAGGGCTTCTTTCAGGGCCCGCTGTTTATTCGTTGCCGCCGCAGCATGGCCACCTTCCATGTTTTCATAGTAATAGACTTTATGACCCATATCTTCCATTTTGGCCACCATCTTGCGGGCATGCCCCGGATGCACGCGGTCGTCCCGGGTTGAGGTATAGAAAAAAACTTGTGGATACTTTTTATCGCCAGATAGATTGTGGTAAGGCGAATACTTTTTAATGTAGGCCCATTCTTCAGGAATATCTGGGTCACCATACTCAGCCTTCCACGAGGGGCCGGCCAGCAATTTGTTATAACGTTTCATATCCAGTAATGGGACTTGGCAAACCACGGCATTTAATAGTTCCGGCCGTTGAGTAAACACAGCGCCTACCAGTAATCCACCGTTGGAACCTCCCTTGATACCCAAATGTCGCGGCGAAGTGACTTTGCGTTTAATCAGTTCTTCTGCGACAGCGATAAAGTCATCGTAGCACCGCTGGCGGTTCTCCTTAAGTGCTGACTGATGCCATTTGGGGCCAAACTCCCCCCCGCCGCGAATATTGGCCAAGACATACGTGCCGCCTCTTTCAAGCCACGCCGCGCCCAGAACGCTGGCGTAATAGGGAACCTGGGCACTCTCGAAGCCGCCATACCCGTACAGAAGCGTCGGGTTTGAACCATCCATTTTCGCCCCCTTGGGCTGCACTAAGAAATAGGGGATGCGGGCGCCATCTTTTGAGAAGGTCTCTAATTGGCTCACCTCTAAATGGCTGCCATCAAAAAAGTCGGGCAGGCTCTTAGCCTTCTGCATATCTTCTGGGTCGGACACGTAGTACAGACTGGTCGGAGTCAGAAAACCTTCATAGGTAAAAAAGTACCGGTCTGATTGCTCATCTGTCGAACCAAGGGATAGGGTTCCAAATTGTGGAGCATTGATTCTCTCCTTGTACCAGGAGCCATCCTTGAGTTGGAATTTGTACAACTCGCTTTTAACATTGTTCAGCATCTTCACCAAGAGAATATTCCTGGTGCTGGAGAATGAGATTACATTTGACCGCTCGTCAGGTTCTATAATGGTACTGAATGCGCGGTCTCCCTGCAGGTACTTGTCATAATCGATGCTTATCAATGAGCCCTGTTTGTAAGTCCTCGAATTCAAAGTCCAGTCTGATTTGAGTCGGACAAGCAATTGATTTTTGAAGAATCCGCCGAAATCGGCATCCTCAGGGATGTCCAATTTGATGTGCCGGCCGTCTTCAATCACATAAACATGTGATTTGTAAAAAGTAATTCCCCGCCAAATAACATCATACTTTCTCTCCGGCGTATCAATGACATAGCAGCTCACACCCACGTCTGTCGATTCGCCCTCGAAAACAGTCTGGGTTGCACTTAGCGGTGTGCCTCTTTTCCATATCTTTGTGATGCGAGGATAGCCTGATTCGGTTAAGCTCCCCTGACCGAAATCAGTTTGAATATAAACCGTATCCCGGTCTTTCCAGGACACTGAACCCTTTGATTCAGGCAGGAAAAATCCGTCCTTTACAAACTTTTTAGAGCTGGCGTCAAATTCACGTGCGATTCTGGCGTCGCTGCCGCCCCGCGAAAGATAGACCATATAAAGCGTATAGTCGGGATATAATCCGGCGGCTCCTTTGTAAACCCATTGTTCACCTTCATCCTGGCAGAGTTTATCGATGTCCAACAGAATCTCCCATTTCGGTGACGGTCGAAGGTATTCCTCAAGAGTCGTACGTCGCCAGATGCCGCGTTCATTATTTTCATCCTGCCAAAAATTGTAAATATATTTCCCGCGAATCTGGGGATAGGCAATGCGCTCGTCAGAGTTCAGAATTTCAAGCGCATTTCGATAGATTTCCTCGAACATTGGTTGAGCTTTTAAAACAGCAAGTGCAGCTTTATTCTTATCCTCGACCCAGCTCAGAGCATTTTCGCCTTCAATCTCCTCCAGCCAGAGGTAGGCATCTGTGTATTCCTCAGACCATGCCTCATTGACAGATAGAAGAAGCATTAATATTGATAACAGAAAGATAAATCGGCTTTTCACTTATGGCCTCCTTTTCATTGAAATTTCCCTTTTTAACTTTTTTGAAAAAATATCTAAACACCGCAAGTGGTATAATACCCAAACTTCTTATGAATTCCTACAATCTTTCCCATAGTTTCTATGAAACTATTCATAAAATTACTGGAAAATCCTAAAATTTAAGCGATGGACTTACCTGTTACCAGTCAGAGGTGGAGCTTTCTCCTTCGCGGCAGCAGATATGCTCAAACGGAAAGAATAAAGAATAAAAAACAGTAAGGGGCGGCCCGTTGTGGCCGCCCTATCACTGATAATAACAACGCTTTAGGGCAATCACATGGGGTTGCCTCTACTTTGATTTTGCAACGGCAGGTTCACTTTCCTTTGGCTCGGTTACTTCAAAACCCTCAAATTTCAAATGCTCTTCGTCCTGCACATCAATCTTAATAAGGTTTTTGCCTTTGAATTTGCCCGATAACACAAATTCCGAGAGAGGGTCTTCTATATAGTGTTCAATGGCTCTTCGTAGCGGTCTTGCACCGAATTCGGGGTTATAACCTTTATCGATGAGGAATTCTTTTGCCTGGTCGCTAAGTTCCAGTTTAAAGCCGTGGTCGGTCAGTCGCTTGAACACCTTCGCAAGCTCGTAACCGACAATCGTTTGCAAGTCTTCTCTTGTTAACGCCTTAAAGACTATCGTATCATCAACCCGGTTCAAGAACTCCGGCCTGAAGTGATGTTCAACCTCTTTCTGAAGGGTATCTTTCATCTTCTCATAATTCGCCTCAGGGCTCTTTTTGCTGAAACCAAAGCCTGATTGATTTTTAATCAGCTCGGCACCAATGTTGCTCGTCATAATCATAATAACGTTCTTAAAATCAACGCTTCGTCCAAAGCTGTCGGTCAGCCTGCCCTCGTCCATAATTTGAAGAAGTATATTGTAAACATCCGGATGGGCCTTTTCTATTTCGTCCAGCAGCAGAACAGAGTAGGGCCGGCGCCTGACCCTTTCGGTCAATTGTCCACCTTCTTCGTAGCCCACATATCCGGGAGGTGCACCCACCAATCGGCTCACATTGTGCTTCTCCATAAATTCGCTCATATCCAGGCAGATAAGGGAATTCTTATCGCTGAACAGAAACTCCGCCAGGGCTCGTGCAAGCAGTGTCTTTCCTACACCGCTTGGACCCAGTAATATAAAGCAGCCCATCGGACGATTCGGGTCCTTCAGGCCGCTTCTGCTGCGTCTTACCGCTTTAGCCACAGCGTTGATTGCCTCATCCTGCGAAACCACCGTCTTATGCAGCTCAACTTCAAGTTCCAGAAGTCTCTGGGTTTCCTTCTTCTCCAGTTTCGTCAACGGCACACCGGTCATATTACTGACGACCTCCGCAATAGTCTCTGCATCTACGACGCCGGTCGTTTCTTTATTCTCCTCGTACCATTTTTTATGCATTTGCGTCTTTTCGTCAAGAAGCTGCTGGGCTTCGTCTCTCAGTGACGCCGCATGCTCATAGTCAGCGTTTCTGACAGCATCGTCTTTTTCTTCTTGCAGTTTTTCTATTCTTTCCTCTATCTTCGTCAAATCCAGCGGCGGTGTCATATTCTTGAGTCGAACTCGTGCACCGGCTTCATCGATGACATCGATTGCTTTATCGGGCAGGCACCTGCCGGTGATGTATCTGGTCGATAGCTCTACCGCCTGGTAAAGGGCCTCGTCGGTAAAGTGGACCCTGTGGTGTTCCTCATAGCGGTCCTGAAGTCCTCTGAGAATATCCAGTGTCTCATCTTTTGAAGGCGGCTCGACAATTATCGTCTGAAACCGCCTCTCAAGAGCGCCGTCTTTTTCGATATGCTTTCTGTACTCATCCAGAGTAGTAGCACCGATACATTGAACTTCTCCCCTGGCAAGGGCCGGCTTAAGCACATTCGATGCATCGATAGCGCCCTCAGCCCCACCGGCTCCCACAAGCGTATGAAGCTCGTCAATGAACAAAACAACGTTCTTGGCCCTTCTGACCTCGTTAATAACTGCTTTTATTCGCTCTTCGAACTGCCCGCGATATTTCGTCCCGGCCACCATCATCGCCAAATCAAGCACCACCATCCGCTTGCCCTTGAGGATTTCCGGCACCTGCTTGTTGATTATCTGCTGGCTCAGGCCCTCGACAATAGCGGTCTTGCCGACTCCTGCTTCGCCCAAAAGAACCGGATTGTTTTTCGTTCGTCGGCAGAGTATCTGCACTAACCGCTCAATCTCCTTCTTTCTGCCGATCACCGGGTCAAGCTCACCGTCGTCTGCCAATTGTGTAAGGTCTCTGCCGAAGCTGTCCAGTGCCGGCGTCTTGCTTTTCGCCTTTCGGCCTACCGTTGGACTCATCTTCATCCCGAGGGCGGCAGGACCGTTATCAACTCCCGCTCCTAACAGATTCAGAACCTCCTGACGAACATCCTCAAGCTTCAAGCCAAGATTCATAAGAACCTGAGCCGCTATACCTTCGCTCTCCCGCAGCAGACCCAACAGGATATGTTCGGTACCCACGTAATTGTGGTTAAGTGAACGCGCCTCTTCGATTGCGTACTCAATAACCTTCTTGGCCCGCGGTGTCTGCGGCAGCTTGCCCATCGTAACCATATCCGGGCCGCTCTTGACCAGCTTCTCAACCTCGAGCCGAAGCTTTTTTATATCCACATCAAGGTTCTTCAGAACCGTAGCACCAACTCCGCTGCCTTCCTTAACCAGTCCCAGCAGGATATGTTCGGTCCCTATGTATTCATGGTTAAATCGCTGGGCCTCCTGGTTGGCCAACGCCATAACCTTACGTGCACGGTCTGTAAAACGCTCAAACATCTTTTACCTCGAAATCTACTTTCAGAATGTACTAAAGCTACAATTTATCACTCGTGCCCCGATGAGTTACGAGTTTCGAGCATCGGTTGTCCGCCGTCTTGTCCGTCATAGTTTTTCGAAGGCGGAATTATCAAACTATATTATATCACACTCAGCCAATTCTGTCAAATACGCAAAATCCTACCCTGAATCCCCCTACATGGGGCTGGGAATGCTTATATTTATATCCCTCAAATTGGGCTGATGTTCGTTTTCGGACCAACATTTTTCTTCAGTTTCAATTTTATCGACAAAAACGGACACCGACTTTTCAGTTACCTGCCCGGCTAAGGACTTTTTCTTTCGTCCGGAAGCTCGGATTCTTTGTTTTTTACCGAATAAAGCACTCTGCATTTTTCACTGTTATATGAGACAGTGCGGCAAGGCCTTGACAGAAACCAACTATGGCGGACATATTCCGATAATATACGATAATAGGGTTTTCGTTTAGCCCTCACCCTTGTAGTGAGGGTTAATACCGTTTAACCGTCGTCGGCACAGCGACGGCCCAATATCTGTCCCCGTATTTCTTTGCTTGTGTCTGCGATGCCTGTCCTCGACTCCGATCGGGGAATGGGTAGTGGGATTCGCTCCGGGTGAAATCCGCTAAGGGCGGCTACCTAAATCCAGGCTTAGAGCTTATCCGAATAACCGGGTCGTTATGAGGCCGAGCGAAAAGTCCGAGGCCAAGGCGGCAGGCCAAAAAGGCTCGCAAGAAGTGGTTTCCTCCACGTTGAGAACGTTTTTGGCCGACAACGCAGGCATCGGGCTTTGCAGCCGGCCGCAATAGAGCGGGTTATTCGGATAGGTTCTTAAGGTGCCGGCTCTGGTTCTGGTGGCCGATACAACCGAATGTCGTCGAAGAACATTGTACCTGAACCGCCTGGTTGTGGATTTTCCTTGTCGCCAAAGCCAATAGAAAGTTTGCTGACATCGGTCAGAACAACGCCCTGATCTGCGAATGCTTGCAGGTCGATATTCCATTCCGTCCACGTGTCTATCAATGCAGCATTGGAGTCATCGTGGTACACCGTTGCAGCCGTGCCGCTGCCATCTTCCACAGACACATACATCGGTTCAGCCTCATTACTGAGCATCCCGATGTCCTCGTTGACCCACTGGCCCGTACCATCGCTGGTAACGTTGGAGAATTTGGCCTCACACGTTAGAGCAGTGTTATGGCTGGTCAGCGCTAAGCCTATGTACATAGGTGTATTCATGGAGACCGTCGTCAGATTCAACTGTGTCCACGTGCTGCCGTCCGCTGAGTAATAGGCCCTGACAAGTCCGCCTACTGTACGCTCTAATTTTACCCACTGAGGAGCGGTAATACCTTCTTCGAAAAACCTGTCTGTAATACCGCCTGTGGTGTTGCGAAACTGGAACCGGACCCCGTTTTCAGGAGTTATGAACAACGCCACGTTGCGCGACCCCGCCTCAAGCGTATCGCGAATCATCACGCCGGCCTTGGCAAAAGGATCTGTGTTCTCCAGACTCTCGACTTTTGCAATAATCGCGCTTGCGCCGGTGACCTGTTTGAAGGCGAAGTGGAACTCGTCAGAGTTACCCCAGATGTCCGTGCCCGAGGCGACCATCGTATATGTTCCGGTCGGGCCTTCAGTAAAGCCGCCGACATACGCCGGATGTCCCCTGAACCACAGCGACAATACTCCAACGCCTTCTCTGGTCCAATCCTGCGCGGGACTAAACAACCGTTCAGCTTCTGAATAATTTGCTGTACCACTATTGTCATATAAAAACGGCATTGACTGCTTGCCCCCGTGGACGATATTTTGCTCGGCAGCAGGAGGAGCGGGATAGCCGACAGTAGAGCCGTTTGCCTCGACCTCCCAACCGTCTAACCACGCTTCATATATAATGTTGGGCGAGAAATCGGTGTAGTCCTCAAAATCGTCCACGATAAAATGGTCGATTACCGTAAAGCTCCATATATTTCCTTTCCACGGACTATTCGGCTCGGCGTCATTGAACTCATCAACCCGCCAGTAATAACTCTGGGCGAATTCGAGAAGGCCGGGAGGAGCATAAGTAGTACCCTCTTGGTTTTGGCTGACCAGTACATCCTGCGGATTAGTTCTGCTGGCTTCGTTGACATCGTCGAAATTGTCACCGAAGTACACATCGTGCGAGACGGCGAAATCTCCCGGTCGCCAGCTAAGGCTCACCCCCATATCCTGATGCATGGCACCATCTGCCGGAGTGGGTCCCAAGGCATACGGAATTTTTTCACCGCCTTGCATAACAGCCTGAATCTCGGCCTCGGTCAGGGCATAGTCATAAATGCGGACTTCGTCAAGTGTCCCGTGGAAAGTTCTCTCACTAAGAGTGGGACGGTTACTGTTATATCCGATTTCGACCTGTGCATCCACGTCCGGACCAATTGAGAATGGTTTAGGGCCCTCTTCATCGACCCCGTCTAAGTAAATTACGGCATTGCTTCCATCGAACGTAATGGCAAGGTGCACCCATTCGTTTTTAGGCATAATAAAGAAGGCAACCGACCCCGCAGGTTCATACGAAACACCCACTCTGTCGGTATAATCGGCATTCGTATGTGCCCCCCATAACTCGAACTGGAACATCATGGTATCTGCGCCCCATCCGGCTGACTTGGTGAGAAAATGCTGAAAGGTACCAGTTCCATCCCAGAACGCCCAGAGGGCAACAGTGAATTGCCCCGTCCCATTTGTAGGGTCGAATATTCCACAGTCAATTCCTATGCAATTGTCCGGGTTGAAAGCAATTGCGCCGCCGAAACCCGGCGGGCCGATTACCCATTCCGGCGTTCCAAGCAGCGTCCCATCGTGATTATTGCCGGAACTGTCCATGGCGGTGTCACCGGAACCCTCGTTAAACCTCCACCAGCCGATGAGGTCTGCATTAGCTGCGCTCGTCAGAACCATGCCGAGCACCAGAACAAAAGCAAATAAATAAATCAATTTTTTAGACATAATAATCCTCCTTCGAAAAATAAATATAGGTTGTTAATTGAAATGTAGAATATCTTCCTTGCGAAATACGAAGCTCTCGTGAAGAACTTTGTGTCCCGCATAATGCATAATTCCTCCTCTATTCGGAAAACTACAAGGTTTCCACACCTCAGAGGCCTAGAATCCGCTTGTACAATCTTAGTCAATATTATTTATACTAAATCAACATCTCTGCCGTCAAGGAAAATCCCTCGAATTACGCATTCCTTTTCAATACCGTCAAATAAAATCGGTTATCGAAAATTCGATATTCCCTCTTTGTCTGTCATCCGCCTTCTGACCTCTGTGCCTTTGTCCCAATGCTCCTCTGCACAATAATATTGATTAGGTGTGGTGTTGCGCTTATATTGTGGCCAAACATTGACTAAAGGTCTGGAGTTTCTTAGTGAGTGAGCACGGTAATATTCGGAAAGTTGACGTCTCGGCGACTTTTGCGTGCGTTGGGGCGCTGAGCTTCTGGGCATTGGGGCCGATATTTATAAAATACCTCACGGGCTATCTGGATTCGTGGACACAAAACCTGCTGCGATATTCGGTGGCGTCTCTCGTCTGGCTGCCATTTCTTTTCTTTTCCATCAAAACAAAACGGCTCGATACAAGCCTCTGGAGAAGGGCTGTTGTGCCGGGTGCGGCAAATGTTGTTATGCAGAGTTTGTTCGCCTGCGCTTATTACTATATCGGCCCGGCTTTTATGGCTCTGTTGATGAAATCATCTATTATCGGGATAGCGGGTTTTTCGCTGATATTCTTTCCCGAGGAAAGGACATTAGTAAAAAGCAAACGCTTCTGGTCAGGCTTGATGCTTTCGGGGGTGGGCGTGGCCGGCGTGTTGTATTATAAGGAAGATTTCGCCGCGACCAGGACCCTGACGGGTATAATTATTGCTCTTGTGACGGCTTTTATGTGGGCGGTATATACGATTTCTGCGAAGATTGCTTTTAAGGATATTGACTCCCGGCAATGCTTTTCAGTGATAAGCATATATACGGTTGCAGGGCTTTGTGTGCTCGCCCTTTTATTCGGTCAGATAGGAGACTCCGTGAAAATGGGCCCCTGGCAGTGGGCGTGCGTTGTGATTTCAGGGGCGACGGCCATAGCACTGTCCCATACGCTCTACTATGCTGCGATGAGGCGCATCGGGGCAACTATTCCGGGGCTTGTTATGCTGGCGCAGCCGTTCATCGTACTTGCGATTTCTTCTGTGGTCTTCAGGGAATCGTTGAACGGCCTTCAATTGCTTTTCGGGGTGGTTCTTTTAACAGGCTCGGGCATTGCTATCTGGGCTCAGGAACATCTCAAGCGTGGCTCGTGAAATCCCGAAGCTGCACGATTGACAATGGGCGGCTGTAGGCGTTAAGATATATTAGCTCGTTAAGCAGCCTACATTCAACAAAGACGTCAATGAAAATTTATAAAAAGATTTATACCTAAGGAGACAAATATGAACAAAGTCCTGAACGTCATTATTATATTGATTACAGTCTTTGGATTTTCTCAGGCTCAGGTTTTAGGCCAAACTCGTGAAAGAGCGGAAGTTCCCGAACAATACAAATGGAAACTGGAAGACCTCTATGCTTCGGACCAGGCTTGGAATAATGCCAAGCAGGAGCTGGCTGCCCAATTTGGTGAAGTTACAAAGTACCAAGGCAAATTAGCAGGCTCTGCGTCTGAGCTATTGGCTTGTTTGGAGTTTGACAGCCGAGTATCTAAAGAATTTGGGCGCCTGTATAGCTATGCGCATATGAAATCCGACGAGGATACGCGGAATTCGAAGTACCTTGGGATGGAGCAGGAGATGCAGCAGCTTCGTACCGACTATAGCACCAGGGCGGCATTTATTATGCCGGAAATCGCCAGGATGGATAAGGAGACTATCGATAAGTTTATTGAACAAGAGCGTGGTTTGAAGATTTATAAGATGGCTTTGTATGACATACAGCGGAAGAAGGCCCATACACTATCAGAAAAGGAGGAGAAAATATTGGCGGAGGCTGGCTTGTTGGCCGATGGCCCATCCACGATTTATGGGGTTTTCAGTAATGCGGAATTGCCTTATCCTGAGATTACATTAAGTGACGGCACTACGGCCAAGCTGACCAAGGCAGGGTATTCCCTATATCGAGCCTCACCCAATCGAGAGGACCGCGAGGCAGTATTTCAGGCGTTCTGGGACACGTTTACCAAGTTCAAAGGTACTTTCGGTACGCAGCTTTATGCGAATGTAAAGAAGGATATGTTCTATGCTCGCACACGCGGCTATGAATCTTCGCTTCACAGCGCGTTGGATTCGGATAATATTCCGACAGAAGTATATATGGCTCTTATTGAAAATGTAACCGGCAACCTTGATTCATTCCACCGTTTCCTGGATTTGAAAAAACGGATGTTAGGCGTAGAGACGTTGAAATATTCGGACGTATATGCACCGGTGGTTAAAGGTATTGATTTGAAATATACTTTCGATGAAGCAAAAGAGCTTGTGCTTGACGCAGTAAAACCGTTAGGAAGCAGCTACGGTCGTGTAGTTGAAAAGGCCTTTAAGGAGCGATGGATAGATGTTTATCCGACGCCGGGTAAGCGTGCAGGCGCTTATTCCAACGGCAGCGCTTATGATGTCCATCCTTACATCCTTTTGAATTACAACGACCAGTATGACGATGTGAGCACCTTAGCTCACGAGCTGGGTCATACGATGCACAGTTATTATTCCAATAAGAACCAGCCCTATCCGACAGCCGACTATTCGATTTTTGTCGCGGAGGTGGCTTCTACTTTTAATGAGGCCCTGCTGATTGACAAAATGCTCAAAGAAATTAAAGATGATGACACCCGATTATCTTTGCTGATGAATTATTTGGAGGGAATCAGAGTAACGGTTTTCCGGCAGACTCAGTTTGCCGAATTCGAGCTGCGTATTCACGAAAAGGCCGAGCGTGGTGAGCCGTTGACAGGCGATGTCCTGAACGAAATTTATGGTGAGATACTTAAGAAATATTACGGCCACGACAAGGGTCTCTGCCATATCGATGACCTATATACGGTCGAATGGGCATACGTTCCGCATTTTTATTACAACTTCTATGTGTATCAGTATTCGACATCCTTTACTGCGTCCACGGCCTTGGCTGAAAAAGTGTTGGGTAAAGAAAAAGGCGCGGTCGGAAAATACATTGAATTTATATCGTCCGGTGGGTCCGATTATCCAATTGAGCTTTTGAAAAAGGCGGGAGTGGATATGACGGGTGCTGAGCCGTTCAATAAAACAATGGCGGCAATGAATCGAACTATGGATGAAATCGAAGCGATTTTGGATAAAAAAGGCGGATAACATGAAATGTGAATTATGATAGGAAAGGGTAGGTAAATGGAAAAGCATATCACTCTTGTGGCAGTGCTCAATATTGGATTTGGTGTCATGGGATTATTATTTGCATGTATGGCTTTTTTAGCTATTGCCGGCGGAGGAATTATTTCAGGAGACCCGGACGCAATGATAATCACCATGATAGTTGCCTCTGCAATAATTATATTTTTTATTATAATATCCTTACCGGTTCTTATCGGGGGAATTGGTCTTCTAAAACACAGGGGCTGGGCGAGGATTCTGGTTATGATAATTGCCGTTTTGTATTTGTTCCTGATTCCGATTGGAACCTTAATCGGTGCTTATACACTCTGGGTTTTGTTGAACGACGAGACGGCAAAGTTATTTGCACAAGGCTCTGGCTGATAGATGACCTGGCCCGAAAAGCTATTTCAAAGAGGCGAAAAACCTCTTGAATCTGGGCTGATATTTGTCGGTAATGTCGAGGGAACCAATTATCACCTTTGCTTTTCCGACTATGAATTTTCTTTTCACGAATCCGAAATATCTTGAGTCCCTGCTATTGTCCCTGTTATCGCCCATAACAAAGTAGCTGTCCTGAGGTACCGTGACCGGCCCGAAGGTTCGCACTGCCATAATCGAAGGGGTGCTCATTACCGCGTGAGTTACTCCGTTCAAATCCTCCATCGCCAGTATATATTTTCTTTTTTGACTGCTGGGCGGATATTTTGTGTATTTCGGGTCGATTTTTGTATAGCTGACCGGTTCTCCGTTCAAAAGAAGTATATTGTTTCTTAATTCGATTATGTCACCCGGCCGGCCTATTATTCTCTTGACTAATCGAGTTTCATCGTCGGGAGAAAAGCAAACTACTATGTCGCCTCTTTGGGGGTCCGACCATTTTGCAAGCCGATGCAAAGTAAGAGGAAATCTCAGGTCATAGGCTATTTTATCCACATAGAGCAAATCACCTTCAAGTATAGTGGGATTCATCGAGCCGGTCGGCACCCAATTCCAGTCTGCTAAACTTGATTTTACAGGTACTACTACACAAACTAAGAAAAGAACGGCCATTCGCCATTCTTTCCAGAGCCTGCGGATATATTTTGTCACTTTTCGTATCTTCATTTTTCCTCTATAAATTATTATCGGTTAGAATAATTTAATTCTATACGTGAAAAATTCGTCAATGTTCTTTATTTGTCCTTTTTGGCACCGATAATAGCTTGTGCCGGTCGGTAATCTGCTCCGGCCGGTCAGGCTTGTATTGGGCGGGAAAAATTGGGGTGCACGCCCATTCAAAATCATTAGAGCTTATCCGAATAACCGGGTCGTTATGAGGCCGAGCGAAAAGTTCGAGGCCAAGGCGGCAGGCCAAAAATGCTCGGAGGCGTGGTTTGCTCCACGTTGAGAACGTTTTTGGCCGACAACGCAGGCATCGGGCTTTGCAGCCGGCCGCAATAGAGCGGTTTATTGGGATAGGCTCTTAGTATTCCTTGACTTTTTGGTTGGTTGCAGGTAATCTATTTGCGAACAAGATTTAGCATTAAGGATAACAGAAAACTTATGAAGGAAGTCAAGAAACCGCAGGAACAATTCGAGGACATGCATATCCTCGATGAGCTGAAGAATTCATACCTCAACTACGCGATGAGCGTGATAATTTCGCGTGCTTTGCCGGACGTTCGTGATGGTCTGAAACCTTCGCAAAGGCGAATACTGGTTGCGATGAACGATTTGAACCTTGGGCCGCGAAGCAAACACCGTAAATGCGCTAAAATCGTCGGCGATACCGGCGGAAACTATCACCCCCACGGCGACCAGGCCACGTATGGGACATTAGTACGGATGGGTCAGGAGTGGAATATGCGTTATCCCCTGATTGACCCGCAGGGCAACTTCGGCAGTATCGATTCGGACCCGCCGGCGGCTATGCGATATACCGAGGCAAGAATGGCAGCGCCGGCTATGGAAATGCTCGAAGATATTAAGCACGACACCGTCGATTTTGTGCCGAACTATGATGAGACCCGTGAAGAGCCGACGGTTTTGCCCTCGAAGTTTCCAAATCTGTTAGTCAACGGCTCTACCGGTATCGCGGTCGGGATGGCCACGAGTATTCCGCCTCATAATATTACCGAGATTTGTGATGCTTTGCTGTTAGTCATTGAGGACCCGGACTGCGGATTTAAGGACATTATGAAGGTACTGCCAGGCCCTGATTTTCCAACAGGCGGAATCATTTGTGGCAAAAAGGGCATCATTGACGCTTACACGACCGGTCGCGGGCATTTGACGGTCAGGGGCAAAGTAGATATCGAAACAACCAAGAGAGGCAAGGAAAGAATCGTAATAACCGAAATACCTTATATGGTCGTCAAGACCACTATCGTTTCGAAAATTGCGGCTTGTGTACACAATAATACGCTTCCGGAAATAGCCGACGTCAGAGACGAATCGGACCGTCACGGTTTGCGGATTGTCGTCGACCTTAAAAAAGACGCTGATGTCGAAATCGTGCTGAACAAGCTGTACCGCTATACTTCTATTCAGAGCACTTTTGCTATCGCCAATATCGCACTGGTTGATAACAGGCCTGAAACCCTCAATATAAGAGAGATGCTCGACTGCTTCATTGACCATCGCAAGGTCGTTGTCCGCAGGCGGAGCAGATTCCTGCTGAAAAGATGCAGGAACAGGGCCCATATTCTCGAAGGTCTTATCTTAGCTGTTAGTGACATTGATGAAATCATCGACTTGATAAAAAAGTCACCCGATACTCCGACCGCGAAGTTGAACCTGATGGAAAAGCCTTTGCGGTTGGCTGAGCTGGCTACGCTGAAGAAAATCCTTCCCAAGGCTTTTGTTAAGGAAAAAAGTAAAGGCAGGCATTTCCTCACCGGCCCGCAAGCCGATGCAATTTTGACAATGCAACTGCAAAGGCTCACAGGTCTGGAGATGGAAAAGCTGGCCCAAGAGTATGCCGACCTGACCGAGCAGATAGAGGGTTATGAGGCGGTATTGGCCAACGAGCAGCTTTTGCTGGATATAATTCGCGAAGACATCTACGAAATAAAGGAAAAATACGGCGGTGCCAGGCGGACGAAAATTACGGCCAAGGTTGAGCAGCTCGATGTGGAGGATTTGATTGCCGAAGAGGAAGTTATTGTTACAGTCAGTCACAGCGGATACGTTAAGCGGTTGCCGATTGATACATACCGCAGGCAGGCCAGAGGCGGCAGAGGAATCATCGGCTCGGTTACAAAGGAAGGTGATTTCATTGAGCATCTGTTCGTTGCCTCGACGCATGATTATCTGCTTATCTTCACTAATCGCGGAAAATGCTATTGGCTGAAGGTCTATGATGTCCCGAGTATGTCCAGACAGAGCAAAGGCAGAAATATCGTTAACCTTCTAAAGCTGGGAAATCAGCAAGTCGCATCAATAATCAACGTCAGCAGTTTCGACGGTGAAAATGAGGAGGACATACAACAGCGGCAGCTCGTTATGGCTACAAAAAACGGCCTCGTGAAAAAGACCAAACTATCAGCTTACGGCAACCCGAGAAGTACCGGCGTGATCGCCATCAATCTCGACCCAACGGATGATTTGATTGGTGTTGCGCTGACCACAGGGAACGACAATATTGTATTAGGGACGCGCGATGGTATGACCATACGCTTTGACGAAAACCAGGTCCGTTCAATGGGCCGTGCCTCGCGAGGGGTCAGAGGCATTAAGCTGCGTTCCGGAGATGCTGTAGTCGATATGGTGATTGTCGAAGAAAAAGCCGCTCTGTTCACAGTCTGCGAGAACGGATACGGCAAACGAACAGGTCTTGAGAATTACCGGCCGCAGAGCCGAGGTGGAGTTGGTCTGAAAAACATAAAAACAACCGCCCGAAACGGCAAAGTGGTTGCGCTCAAGGCGGTTCAGAGCAAGGATGATTTAGTGATGATAACGGCCACCGGGATGATTATTCGGACCGGACTTGACCAAATCCGTTCGATTGGCAGAAACACACAGGGTGTGCGTTTAATCAAGCTCAAACCGGGCGATAAACTTGTTGCAGCCGCAAAGATAGTTGCCGAGGACGCAAACAATACAAAAAGTAACTCCGGCACTAATAAGAAACCGCAGTCAAAACCAAAGGCTAAAGCTAAATCAAAGCCGAAAACTAAGCCGAAATCTAAAACCAAAAAGGAGAGCACCAAGAAAAGACGCAAATAGAATTAACATTTCACCACTTTTTGATATTTGGATTTTCATGGATGAGCTGATTTACGTAATTGCCGGCAAAGAAGATTCCCTTGTCAATGCTCGTTGCCGGGAACTTCTCGATGAGCTATTGGAGCCGTCGCAAAGGGCGACAGGACTTTTTGACGCCGAGGCTGATTCGGTCTTGGTCTCAGAGGTCCTGGACGAGCTGCGGACGGTACCGTTTCTAACCGACAAGCGGGTTGTTCTTATAAAGAGGGCGGGTGATTTCATATCCCAAAACCGTGAGCTACTTGAGAAGTATTTCGATAACCCCTGCTCTACGGGACGGCTTATATTGACCGTAAGCAGTTGGGACGCCCGAACCAAACTGGCTAAGAAACTGGCTAAGGTAGGCAAGTTGATTAATATCACACAGCCTACTCGCCGTGAACTGCCGCAGCGGCTGATAAAATATACAAACGACGCACACGATAAAAAGCTCAGCAGGGACGCTGCCGAACTTTTAATCGAGCTGACCGGCGATGAGCTGACGCGACTGTACAGTGAAATCGACAAATTGGCTTTGTTCGCAGATACCGAAAAGGTTATAACGCCCAAGCATATTGAATCGCTCATAGGCCATAATCGCTTGTTCAATGCCTTTGCGGTAATTGATGCCGTCATCGCGGGCAATCCCGGCCGGGCGGTAGAGCGATTAAGGGGCATGTTCGCACAGGACAAATCAACTGAATTTTCTGTTGTCGGGGCTTTTGCATATCATTTCCGCAGGATGTTTAATGCCAAATTGCTGCTTAAAAAGGGTGTTCGACAAAAGGAAATTACAGATAAATTTCGATTATGGAGTCATGAAAATAAATTTTTCGCACAACTGCAGCAAATGAGCTTCAAACAAATCGGCGAGTACCTACAGCAATTAGCCGAGACCGACTACGCTATAAAGACCGGCCAAACAAAAGCACCTGTTGCAATGGAGCAATTTGTATTACAGTTATCTGCCAGCTAAATCAGACAGAATCAATATTCTGAGAGGCTTGCTTGTCTTTAGCATACTTGAGTCCACTATATTTTTATTAGAGAACAAGACCTGCTGGCTGGGGGGAAACCGGTCGGCTGTCAAAGAGTTGCAAGCTTCGATGTTTTCCGCAGGGTAGGAAAACTGTTCGTAAGGCTTAATTTTCCGGAACAGGACGGTGACCGCCGTCCTTTTTTTATGTCTTGTCATGTCTGCTTATCGTCATTACAATAAGCCATCCTTTGACTTTAATCAATCTACTAAATTTGTAGTTGAACTATGCTATTACCTATTCGGACAAGTATTCGGCCGAGACGGACACCATACGCAAATTACGCGATGATAGCTGCCAATGCGTTAATTTTTCTTCTGGAATACCAACAAAGCCCCGTAACAGGTAATCTGGAATTTCGGCCCTGGGTACAGCACTTTATGCTAACTACTGTCAGGCCGCAACTGTGGCAGTTTGTAAGCTACGCCTTTTTACACGGCGGCTTGATGCATATTTTCGGCAATATGTTTTTTTTGTATCTGTTCGGTAATAATGTCAACGACAAGCTCGGCAATATCGGGTATCTGTGTTTTTATTTGGCCGGTGCGGTTTTCAGCGGTATAGGCCATACATTGGTTAGCGGGGCCGATGTTCTCGGAGCCAGCGGGGCCGTCGCCGCTGTAACAGGCGCTTATCTGGTCCTGTTCCCTCAAACCTTGATAACCGTCCTGTATTGGTTCTTCTTCATTGGTACTATAGAAGTTCCGGCGTTGTATTTTATCGTATTTAAAATGATTATAATCGATAATGTAATCATCCGTTACACAGCCTACGTTGCCTATGACGCACATCTGGCGGGATACACCTTCGGCATTACGGCTATGGTAGTTATGCTCGCGACTGGTTTAATCAGCACCAGCAGTTTCGACCTTTGGGCTATGCTCAAACAATGGAATCGAAGGCGTCAATATCGTGATGCGGTATCGACCGGCTATGACCCTTTCAACGGCCGGGCAGAAACCAGACAGATAAAGGTCAAAGAGGTCAAAAGCCCCGCTGAACAAAAGAAAGATGAAAAATCCCAGGAGCTTCGTAACGAGATTAGCAGGCGGATTACCGAACGCAATTTGTCGGCTGCCGCAGCTCTTTATCTGGAGCTGATGAATCACGATAGCGGGCAGATTCTGCCCCGTCAGAATCTGCTGGATATTGCCAACCAGCTCGCCGGCGATAACAAACATACCGAATCGGCACGGGCCTACGAGCAGTTTTTAACTCATTACAGCACGTATGAATACGCCGAGCAGGTCGAGCTGATGTTGGGTATATTGTATTGCCGTTATCTCAATCAGCCGAAGCTGGCCATAAAGCACCTCCAGGCCGCGTGTGAAAAGCTCACCGACCCCGGCCAGTTAAAGATGTGCAAGGACGAGCTTGCACGTTTACAAAAATAAAAGCAATCGGACAATCATCTTTCCGTCCTTTTATATAGCCCCCACCCCGCGCGGTGGTGGTCACTTCTGTCCCTTTTTACCCACCCCTGTGCTGGGGGGATTTTTCTTTGCCTTTTACGGTCTATTACCCTATTTTATCTAACCAAATACGGAAACATCAAGGGGCGGAATGCTTCTTTGAATCGTCCGTTTGTCATTCCTGCCCAGGGCTTGCCCTGAATAGGCCGTAGCCCTGAGCGTAGTCGAGGGGCAGCCGAAGGGAGATACGAGATAAGAGCCACAGATTGCACAGAATTATTTTGACGGAAATTGCATGATTCGTTATTGTATGGTAAATAGTTTGAGTAAAATGAGTATTCTTGGTTTTTCTCGTATTTCTATGGGAAATCTTAGTTTACCAGATGAAAATATTCGGGGATTAAAGCTGTGTTAGCCAAAACAGAGAGAATAACACTTACTGCTGGGAACATACATAATAATTACATAAGAATTCGTCAGTTTAATAGTTTAATACCTAAAGGCATTAAAGTCTGTGACGTCGAGATTTCATTGGAATTTGAAGGAGTGGGTCAAATCAAGACCCGTGTTGACAAAAAAAAAGGAATATTCGCTGAGCGCAAAGCCATAAGGCGTTTTTTTGAACTTCATGGATTAAAACCTGGTGACGAAATCGGACTGGAAAAAATTGGCGAGAATCATTTTCAAGTAACTGCAAATTGTAAAAAAGATAATATGGCAAATTCGACTACATTGCATAATAGTAATCAGAACCTAGAAACAGAAAGTTTTCACAAAGACCAGATGTTATTATTTGGAGCAAAAAAAACTCGACCGTCTGCTCAAAAGTCAAGCTACACCCGAAAATTACAACGTGCAAATGACCTTGATGGAAGAGAATGGACCTCTCATTCAATAAGTGTCTGGAAAGATATTAGGAAGACAAGCGATGAAATGCGCTTAGAACATCCTGCAATGTTCCCAACCAGGCAGGGCAGAGTTCATTTACTCTAACGTACTTTTTCTCTCGATAATGATACAGGATACGACATGACTTCAAAACAGCCTAAGACAAATAGGCTCCTGTGCTATCCCATGTTCGGTCCGGTGGAAAAGCAATACTCGAGCCTTATAAATGTTCTCCAGGAAATAAGCACAGAAACACAAGTACAGTCCAACTTCGTCCAATGGATGCAAAGTACATTTCATCTCAGTAATAGTTTTGCACGAAAGGTAGTCTCTGTTCTCTTCTTAGGAATGGGATTAGTTGAACGCAAAAAGAAGAGACACGAACTAAGTGAAATTGGATACAAAGTGCTCACAGCGAAGGATCCAATTATCTTCTACAGATTATTCTCAAAAACATTCTTCGCATTTGATATTATACTCCAAATTCTGGGTAAAATTCAACCTGCAAAGTGGGATAACTTGCGAGATTCATGGTCTGCGTACATCAACTCAGTGAAAAGTGAACCCCATTCGTGGAGCAAGCAACATCTGAACAGCCAGTTGAGATTTCGCCTTGACTGGCTAAGGTCACTTGACCTAGTTGATTTTATAACAGGAAAGTATTACGTTTCCAGAAAGGGGTCCCAACTGCGGAGAATCGAATTGGAATCCACCGCAACAACCCGAATCGAAAAAGAAGAAATCACTCATAATGACATCGAAGACAAGCTAAGCTTGATTGGAGCATTCTTTCAATTTGATGTTAAAAATCGTGCAAAGTTGAATGACATTCTTCCAAAATCGAGCCAACTGAAAGAGAGTCGGCAGGTTGATTCACTATGGGTCCGATTCGTCCATTTTGGAGGAAAAATACAATATCCATTTGAAGTCCAGCTTTCAGGAAGCATGGCGGATGCTATAGAACGATTAGAAATGGTTGCAAATGTTGTACAAAAAGCAGTTGTCATTACGGACGAAAAACAAAAAGAAAAAATGCTCGACAGGCTAAAAGTCAAACGGTCACCATTACTTGACAAGATCATATTCCTTGAACCTGAGGAAGTTGACAAAATACTTGAAGCAACTATCATCATGAAATCATTCACGGAGGCCGTATTTGGTGAATAGCATATTAGCATGATCCAATCTAAAGATCCATCTCAAATTAGGATTGCAGGTTTACACGGACGCTGAATGAAATTTGCATGAGATTAGAGTAGAGCAGATCTTAATTCAGAGATTTAGCTTTTATCTGAGTGATTGTATGAGAAAAGATAATACCAACAAACTAGTCGCGACTTGGTTACACAGAGTGCTAACTGAGCGCTATAAATCAATGAAGGTACAGACAATAGAGTCTGGTAACACTAGACTTTCCCGTTTGATTGCGGACTTGGGCCTTAAAAAGCTTTTTCCAGAATTCAACGCTTGGGATGTGAAAGTTGACGTGACAGGTATCTTACAAGGCAAACAAGAAGCATACTTAGCCCTTATTGATTTTGAACCAAAAAAGTTAACTCTAGATGATGTCGCTGTGCTGTTAGGCTATGCTAGAGCAGTGAATCCTATACTATGTATGCTTATCTCTCCCTATCCACCTGTTGATCCCTTAATAACGTTGTTAAAAGATTATGGTCGGCATGATGTATTGGAGTACGGGCGCGAAAAAAGGCATATAAGGATAGCTAAATGGCATGATGTTAGGAAGGAAGTTATCCCAGGTTCGATATTCCCACCTGGAAGATTATTCTGATTCATAAGGAAAAGCCGATTTTTCTGCTGATACTTATAGGATACTTCTAAACTAAATTTAGATAGCATTCGGGCTCGTATTAGTGAACTTTTAGAAGTAGATTTAAGAGTTGAAAGAAAAACCCATGAAGTTTCCCTTTATGCAGTATTTCCAAGAGAAACTATTGGTTGGAGAGATCTCCGATTTATAACCGGTGGAAAACCAAACTATCTTGAATTTGAAGTGCCGGAAATAATATTCGATTCAGACTCAGACATCCAAAAAGAATTTTTACGCGGTATAGCAGATACATCTTGTGAGCCAAGTTACGCGGATAGAGATCAAAGTCAACGCCAGCGTATAGTTATACAAGTTCAGTTTGGTAATTGGATTTTACCAATTCAATTGTGTAAATTACTTCAGGAACACCTCGGCGTTCCTGTAAGCAATATACTTTGGGGGCATCCTAATTTGCGTGCACCAAGTGGAGGGAGTAGTTGGACAAAAGAGACTCGCATCCGTATTTTTGCCGAAGCTTTTGCACCAATAGGATTCTATTTCGAATATAAGCAAAGAATATTTGAAGAAATGGTAAACTTTAATAGGGAGCGCGGAGATCCAAGGCCAAGAGTTTGTAATCCAAAAACAAAAAAACTTCGTGGCCGGAAGCCGCGTCATGAAGATGAATGTAGTGAGAGATTACCAGAGTCCTTGTGTGGAAAACACTTTAATAGTTATTATAAAATTTGCAGAGCTTTGGGCTGTAAACAAGGCAGAAAAGGACCACAAAGGGAACTATTTAGTGCAGGAGAAGAAGATTGAATGAAGTCGAACTTTATGAACCAGCTCGCACTTGGTTAGAGAGGATTTTAAGGGAACATTATAAACGCATGAATGTGCGTGCGTTTGATTCCCACAAAATTAAACTTTCAAGACTGATAAGTGATTTAGGTCTGCAAAGTTTGTTTCCAGAATTTAATGCTTGGGATGTGAAAGTAGATATTACTGGAGTAATATCAAATGAGGAAAAAGGATATATAGCTCTTGTTGAATGTAAGGTCAAACAATTGACTTTAAGGGATGTAGGTCAACTTTTAGGCTATAGTATAGTTGTAAATCCCATTTTGTCTGTTCTTGCTTCTCCTGCTCCACCAACTGACCCGTTAATTACATTACTAAAAGATTATGGACGGCTTGATGTTTTAGAGTATGGTCCTCAAAAAAGATATATAAGGATAGCAAAATGGGATAATGTTAAAGATGAAATTATACCAAGTTCGGTCTTGCCTCCTGGGCGGTTATTATGATCAAAAAAACTTCTTTTTTGGCCGTTTTTTTGTTGACAATGTTTGAAATAATGTTAAAATACCCACATGTTTGCCGAAAGGCAAACATAAACCGCCAGCAGGCGATAGATAACATTTCAGCTTGCATGTCGTAAGCTGCAGCGCAGCAAGGACTTAGACCCAGCCGGCCCCGCAAAGCTTGCTTGTCCCGTTAGAGTGCCTTATACTCTAATGGGATCAATATTCAAAAAGAAAGAAGGGATCGCCCTGATAACCGGATACCCTGATAATCACTGCCTGATAACCCGTTACCCCGATAACCGGTACGATTTACGCTTAACGCAACCGATACGAGCTGCGCATCCGTTTGACGAAATCCCCCTCTACATCTGTCGAGAGTCCTCTACAAATCAACCCTTTTTATGCAAAACAAACCCAATTTCCGAAAAAGTCAAATGAACGTAAACATCTATAATATAACGGATTATGAAAATAAACACAATTGGACACTTGGTCAAAACAAACCCAATTCAAACCCAATCAAACCCAATTTCCAAAAGGCCAAAATGAACGTAAACTTAACTTTAACAAAGGATTACAGAAAAAAAGA
>CAYUFX010000012.1:0-68214 GCA_964444135.1 uncultured Pirellulales bacterium
GGGACCTGCGAAAACGGGCTGCATAGCCCTGCCAGAATATCTGGTCGCACCCCTTTATCATTCGACTACTACTCCGGCTACGCTTAGGATTCAGGGCGGGATTCTGAAATTTTTCTTGCTTTTGATGATAAGGCCGGTCATAATTGAATTAGCAGAGGCGGAAATTTTTACTGTTGATTTACAGACATTGTTGCATTGGAAATAATTAAGTAGGTTTGAGTAAAAATAAGTTTTGTATATTATTATAATATGTAGAGACATGACATGAACAAGAGAAATCTTTCTAAGTGGAATAAGAATACCGGTGATGTAATTAAGGATACACTTACGTGCCTCGCGGAGGGTATAACCGGAATCGCAGCTTCCGATAGGAAAGAATTAGCTTTTTCTGTTGGACATATATTCCAGTATCTTCGTAAAGGACAATTTCTATCAAAATTCCTTGCTGAATGGAAAGACTATTGTGACAAAGGTCGAATCCCTAAAGACTACCAAGAGACAGAGCAACATCATACTTGCCTTCAAGAACTGCTTGAGTTTATTGATAAAGATTCACCAGATGAAATTAGGTTTGAAACGCTTAAGAGAATTTTTCTTGTCGCCGCAACGGAGACAGCCTCTGATCGTAATAGTCTTCTTCCGTATCAGTTTCTTCGATTATGTCGCGGCATGTCTTCTGGCGAGATCATTGTTCTCAATACAACTTATAAAATAGCAAGGTCAGGACAAATGCCTAATCTCAGTGCAGCTAGCCTATGGCTGGATGCTATTGCGAAGGAATCGGGATTAGGCCATGCGTCCCTTGTAGAAATATATGAAGAGGAATTAATTAAGAAGCACTTAATTACCAGAAGAGTACATACTGACGGAAGTGGTGTAGATGCTAAACCTAATTTCAGGCTTACAAGTCTAGCTCTTGAATTGTGTAAGTATATTGACAGTTACGATAATGCCTCAGGAGAGACCCAACATGTCGATTCTACGAACGGTGGGGAAGCCCCGCGTCCACAGTGCTAATCGTTATATAACATTGATTGTACGCCTGAGGCGGATAAATTTTTAATCAGTTTGGTGATATAGAAAGGACCCTTCGACAGGCTCAGGGTAAACTTTTCTTCGCAAGGGGAATGTGTATAATGGTAGCATAAAATGAGTCCCGATAGACGGTATCGGGATTTTGTGTTGTATATTATTATGTTTAGAAGTAAGTCAGTAAAATGAGAATATAGTATGCCTGTCTTCATCAGTTATTCCCATGAGAATAATGACTTTGTCCAAAAGCTGGCCACCAATCTTGTAAGACATAATACCAATGTTTGGGTTGATACATGGGAATTGAGCGTTGGCGATTCAATTGTGAGTCGCGTACAGGATGCTATAAAATCTTCAAGTGCTTTACTCGTGGTTCTTTCGAAAGCATCAGTTGCCTCTGAGTGGTGTAAGAGAGAACTTTCTGCTGGATTAGTAAGGGAACTTGAAGAAAAGCAGGTAATTGTTCTACCATTGCTTTTAGAGGACTGTGATATTCCGATTTTTCTTAGAGACAAGCTATATGCCGATTTCCGTTCAGATTTTGACTCAGGACTTACAGCAGTATTAAATGCAATCGCCAGAGTGACAAATTGTAATCAGGGTCGCATTACGCAAGATGAATATTATGTAGATTGGGGGATTTATTGGGGATATAGATCTGACTTTTTCGAACTCTCTTTTACCTTTATACATCAATCAGCGAAACAATCCTATACTGTACTAACAGAAGCTTACATCATTTGCAATGAAGTGGCTACAAAACGGTATAAGCAATATGAGAAACTTTCTCTAGATTGGGTTGGGCGTCTAGTCATTTTTGAATCTGCCTTCGAATATATATCCAAGGAAGATGATTTTCGAGTTATTCTTGATAACCAATTTCCCAAAGAACATAGAATCGATATCGTTGATCCCAAAACTAATGTCAATTACAACGTATATATTAGATGTAGACGTCTTGGAGAAGATACTGGGAAAAATGTATTGATTAATGTCAGTGAATATTTCAAACAAATACGAGAACAAATGAGAGAAAGATCTCGAAAATTAACACCTGAAGAAAAAAGACATTTACTTGAACTTATCGGTAAACCATTTGATGCTTAACAAATTGCTACAATGTAATGTAAAATAGGGCAGGACTATCGTCCACTGAAAACATGAAGAGTGGCAGCCATTTAATTGATTATTTACTATTGATTATTTGATTTGGATTGCCGCGCTGCGCTCGCAATGACCACTTCCAATTTATTATTTTAGATCCTTCGACCATGCTCAGGGCAGGTATCGAGTCTGAATGTCCAATGTCGAATTCAAAATGGTACGAAATATGACCCCGCCCACAGGTGGCGGTGAAGAATAAAGCATTCCTCGCGTTTGCACCCCCGCCCAGAGGACGGGGCTAAATATTATCACCGGCGGTGCTGGGGTGGGGAAAAATATTGTGGCAACCGCGTTGCAGATTCTGGCGAAATGGAGTTTAATTTTATTCGTGTACCAGATCCTTCGACTGCGCTGCGCTCAGGATGACATAGGTATCAGGGCAACCACATGGGATTGCCCCTACGTTCTGTCGAAGACCTGCTCATCCAGCACCGTGGAGGGGCGGGACTCATCTTCTTCTCGCCAGGCGGGGTCCACAATGCACAGGAATTTCAAATCGGAATTTCCTGTATTTTCAATATATTGGAGCGCTTGCGGGGGGATGTAAACGGCACAATCAGGGCCGACTTCGAGAGATTCTTCATCTATGTGCATCAGGCCTTGTCCGGCTATTATGTAATACACTTCAGCATTCTGGAGTTTATGTGGTTTGGTCATCTGGCCGACCCTGACCTCTGCGTGAGCCAAGCTATAACGAATTTGCAGAGGTGTTTTATCCCCGCCCATCGGATGGGCGGGGTGCAAAAGCTCCCGCAGAATTGAATCATCACCAGCTACGAATTCCCGGCAATCCTTCAAATACTTTAAGAACATAATCAGGTACCCAATAAAATCGAGCCTTTCGTAAAGAACGTTCCGGCAACACAGGCGGTTAAAAGACAGGCCAACGTTGCCGCCAATAGTGCGCGGAGCGCGACCCCTCCTATATTACGGACTCTGTCGGGAGCCAATGCGCTAATACCGCCAACGAAAATGGCCATCGAGGCAAGGTGGGCAAATCCGCATAACGCGTATGTAGTAATGACAGCCGAGCGTTCGTGCTGCAGTAAATTCTGCTCCAAAGCTGCTGCAAGGTCTTTATAGGACACAACTTCGGTAACAATCAGGCGCTCGCCGATAATTTTGGAAACCGCTCCCGCATCGGATGGGGGAATACCTAAGACTAATGTAAATGGATAAAATATGTAGCCGAAAATGTTCTTCAAGGTCCACTGAAATTCGATGCCGAGGAGCAGATTTACCTTTGCGCCTAAAGCGGACAACAACAGGTCGGCTAATGCAACGAGGCCTAAAACCGCTATAAGCAGGGCCACAATTCCGACAATCATTTTAACCCCGGCGTTGGCGGCGTTGATGACCGCTTCGAAAAGACTTTTCTCCTTTTCATAAAAGGGACGAACATTTATGCCCAATGTTTCCGGGCTTTGCTTCTCGGGGAAAATAACTTTTGACATAACAAGTGCCGCCGGGGCGGAAAGTAAAGATGCCGAAACCAAATGGCCGGCAATTGTGGGAAATTGTGTTTTCAAGCTAAACACATAAAGCGCCAATACATTGGACGCAACCGTAGCCATTCCTGCGGTCAGAATAGTACAGATTTCAGAGTCGGTCATTCGGCTAAGATATGGCTTAACGGTGAGAGTGGACTCAATCCCCACAAAAATATTGCTGGCGGTAACCAGAGATTCGGCGCCGGATATTTTCATCAGCTTCGTAAATATATAAGCGAATCCCCTGATGATTAAAGGCATTATGCCGAGGTAGTATAAAATCGCAATAAGGGCTGAGAAGAAGATAATCGTAGGAAACGCCTGAAAAGCCAAAATGAAGCCGAGCGATTCCTCCCCTGTCTCGCTTGTCTGCCCCGGCGCAAGCGCTAATCTTCCGAATACAAACTTTGCACCGGCCGACGCAGAATCCAGAATGCTTACTACGATGTCATTGACAATTAGGAATAATTTTGACCCAGCGGGAACAACGAAGATGAACAGAGCAATTAGTATCTGCAGGCCGATCCCCCAGATGATAACCCTCCAGTTCATATTCTTTTTATCAGCCGACAGAATCCATGCAAAGCCGATCAGGACAAATATCCCTGCAAAACTGACAAGATTATAGATATCCATATCTAAACCATGCGGACTTAAGTCCGCCCTGGGTTGGCGGCGGGGCAAATGTGTTCTCCGAAAGTAGTCCATAGGACTTCTTCGTTTAGCCCCGCCACTGGCCGCAAGTCTTGCCCCGCTAAGCTCAAAACAACAGTCGATAACGAAGCCCCGCTTGTGGCAAAATCAATATCGCAGCTCTATCTGCGGCGGATTCAATTATTGTTGCTCACGCTGTGCTTTTTGGGCTTTCGCCGAGCCGAACGACAGCGTAAACTAATGTCCCGAGCAGCCCGGTTAAAAGCGCAATCACTATCCATATACCGGACCCGCCGGCACGCTGGCGTATATCCTGATACACCCAGACCGCGCAAAGGATATGGACAACCAGAAGCAGCAGCAGTAATGGATGCAGAGCATTATTATCATCATCGTCATCGTTGCCCTTCATAATATGTTCTGGATGCTCTTTCGGTCTTCGCATGTGCTCCAGCTCCATCTTGCGTTTCTCCAGGTCAAGCTCCTGCATCCTCCGCTCAATGTCCATTTGTTCTTTTTGATGCTGCAGTTTCATTTCCCTTCCACGCGTTTCCATCTGGATATCGATGTCCTTCGGCTTTTCACGTTCCAGGTCCATCTTGCGTTTCTCCAGGTCAAGCTCCTGCATCCTTCGCTCGATGTCCATTTGGGCTTCCTGCTGTTGGAGCTCCATTTCCCTTTGTCGCATTTCCATCTGGAAGTCGATGTTCTGCGGCCCTTCCTCCTGGGCGACCGCGAGCGCGGGCACAAATATGGCTGCCAATATCATGCTCATAACATATCGCTTCATCTTATTTCTCCTAAACTAATACATTTATGGGACGTGCAATATATTCTATCACTAAACCTTTGTAACTTCCAACCTATATTTCGGCTATTTATCTGCTTCAATAAACCTTTTTCCATCCTTAAAAGCGTTTCTCTGAGAAAGGTACCCACTCGTGGGTCTGCAACAGGAGGCTCACCTGTTCTTTGCTTGTCCCCGATGTGTTGCTTTAGGCTTTCCGGCAAGAGTCGTTGTGAGAATCGCAAAGCGATGCGTAGCAATCTTGTTACTCCGTCATTGACCGGGTTTCTCTTGTCCCAATTTCATCGTAAAGTCTCGTCAATCTGTCCATCCGGCAACATATTATCAGCGTGAGCAATGCCCTGGTCTTCTAATTGGTACCTTCTACAGTTTTCCCAGTTGGACTCAGACTTGCAGTATTTCTCTGCCCACCTATTATCCAGCCTGCCTTGCCTTTCAAATTCCCTTAGCGGACAGACATTGTACCATTTACATCTCATTTTAGTTTGTTGTGTTTGTATGAACTGATTCAGCAGCCGGTTGTTCTTCTCTATTTATTTACGCAAGAAACCAGAACTGCAATGCGACTTTTAGTTCAACTTTTCTTTAGCAGCAAATCGTATTCAGTTTCGAACCGAAGTTTGTGCTTGACCTCTTCCTCGGCTAAAGCCAAGAGCATTTCTCGATGTTCCTCGCTGTGAGCGTTTGCCACCCAATTTACGTAAGTCCTGAAAGATGACTCTTCCTTTTCCATACCTAACATAAGCATATCCTTGTAATCCATATCCAACGGTGTCCGGCTGTCTGATAAGATGTAATATTCTTCAGGTCGGGACGGTTCTTGCTTTGGTACCACGGTTTTGCCAACCTTCATAACTTCCAGTTCCAGCTTGGCTTTATGCTCTAACTCTTCTTCTGCCAAATCTTCAAAGGTCTTGCGCATTTGCTCAGACTCCACGCGGTTGGCCAATGCCAGGTAAAATTCATAGGCCTCCACCTCCATATCGATCGCTTTTTGTAAAATTTCGTAATCGCTATTAAATTCTACCATCGTTCGCCTCGCTTGTTAATTCTCAATTCATAATTACAAATTGCCCAGACCAACGAACCTAATAAACTTTCCGGACTTGCACACTATAGCCTACCCGGCATTTTCTAATTCGTCAAATCTAAAAAAAGCCCCGCAGGACGCAGGACTTTTCCGACACAATACGCAATATCACTGCTGTCCGGTTGTTTGATTTGGAAAACGCTGTAACTATTGAAATGATATCGGGTTATAGACAAAAATGACTGTGATCGATTTGAAGCGGAATCAATTGTCAGTGTATAACCTTATTGAGAGGATATGTAATTATTCCCGTTGCGCCCGCCCGCTTCAATGCCGGAACCAAGGACCGTTCGATTTTGTCGTCGATAATCACTTCTATCGCTACATATATCGGGTCAGCCAGAGACGAAACCGTTGGGCTTTTTTCAGCAGGTAGAATCTTCAGTATCGATTCTAAGTGGTCCTTTTTTATATTCATTTTCAAGCCGACTTTGCTGCCGGCTTCGATTGCTGCTTTGAGCAATATGGAGATATTTTCTATTTTTTGTCGCTTGAACTTATCGTCCCAAGCCTGCTTATTTGCGATAAACCTTGTTGTAGAGGTTATCACAGTATCTATAATGCGCAGCTCGTTTGCGCGTAGGGAACTGCCGGTCTCTGTAAGCTCTACTATTGCATCTACCAGCCGAGCTTTTACCTCGGTAGCGCCCCAGCTAAATTCAACCTTTACGTCGATATCTTTATCCGCGAAGTATTTTTTTGTTACGTTAACCAGCTCGGTTGCAACTATACCCCCGGCCAAATCCTTTACTCTTTTAACCTTCGATTCATCCGGCACAGCCAATACCCATCTGGCTGGATTGTTCGTGGCTTTGCTGTAGGCAAGCTCACTGACATCCACCACATCACAGTTATTCTCCATTATCCAGTCGTAGCCCGTTATGCCGGCGTCAAGAACCCCATCGGCCACGTATCTGCCCATCTCCTGGGCTCGCAGCATGATAAGACGGATTTGTTCGTCATCTATATTAGGCAAATAACTCCTTTCGGAATCGGCAATGTGGAATCCGGCTTTGCCAAAAAGTTCGACGGTTGCCTTTTGCAAACTGCCTGTGGGAATACCTAATTTTAATATCTGCTCTGACATCTTTTCACATCTTATAATTGGTTAATTTGTGAGCTGACCACTCACCACTCACTAATTAACCACTCATTTTTTTACTCTTTCTTTTTTTCGTAGTTTTCTTTTTGCTTTTAGTTTTAGTCTTTTTTTTGGAAGTAGTTGTGCTTTTTTTCTTCTTTTTGCTCTTGCTTGCTTCACTTTCGCGCCGTAACAGGGCATAAAACTCATATCCCTTTTTAGCTGAAATCTGCTTGGCTAAAAATCCTCCTATCTGCTGCTCGTCAGCATCAGGATAGACTAATTCCTTGCTTTTGAGATATTCTATCATTTCTTTGGTTAGCGGTATGGCGTGGCCTTGCAGAGACGTGAGCATACAATAATCGACTACGAACCGGCTGGTACCTTCCATCTTCTCAAGAATCTGACGAGCGGGACGTTTACCTGTTTTTTTCAATACCTCTAAGCTCAATTTGTGATATTCGTTGAAGATAGCCCTTAAAACCATCGTGATTGTCAAGGCTATATTCCTTGTAACAGGTGTATCCCCGCCCAACATTTCAACAATTTCTTCTGTTCGCGAAACACGCAAATCGTTCAGGTCAACAAAATAATCAGCGAATTTCTTAATTGCGGATTCTGTTTCCTTCTCGCTCAGCTCTGAGCTAATGATAGCATAGATAATTGCGTCCGTCGGTTCATCGTGGATAACTTTTTGTACTTTCGGATGTTTCCGGCTCAGTGAGCGGTGCAACCTTTGTATTTTTTTGGAATACTCTTTGCTGTTCTTCATATCAGCCTCTTGCCGATAGCGTAAAAGTCCGAATATCACATCCCAGTTTTCACAGGGACAATTTTAGTCCCGCCGAAGCAGAGATGCTTCGAATTTCGTATTTCGCTTCACGCTTCTTCGTCGTTCAAATCTTCTTCGGCGTCCTTTTTTTCCAGCTCACCGACTGCCTGGTCTATCAGTTTCATAGTCTCTAACGTCTTTTTGAATTTCTCATCAGTGTAAAAATGTAATACAGGACAGAATTTGCTCTGCAATTTACCGGCTACCAGAGATTGTATTCGGCTTTTCGCGTGTGTTATTGCCGCGAAAGTCTTGTTCTGAGCAGACTCGTCCTTGCCAAAAATGCTGACATATACATCGGCATTGCGCAAATCAGTTGCCATTTCCACTCTCGTAACGCTCACGAAACCCTCAATGCGGGGGTCGCTAAGATGGTGAGCAATAGCGTCACTGACGCCTTCTTTCACCACACGGGCTACTTTCTCCTGCCGTCGAGTCGCCATAGTTTAGTTAATTGGTTAATTAGTTAATTGGTGAGTTGACTACTCACTACTCACCACTCACTAATTGCCAGCTCAAAGGGTTCTGGCTACTTTCACAATTTCGTAGAACTCAAGAACGTCATCGATTTTAATATCATCGAATCCTGCTATCTTAATCCCGCACTCCAGGCCCGTCTTTACCTCACGAACGTCATCCTTGAAATGCCTTAGCGATTCTACATTGAGGTTGTCTTTGAGCACAATGTTGTCGCGTATTAGTCGCATCTTCGCATTCTTGCTCACGTATCCACTGCTGACATAGCAGCCGGCCACCGTACCAATTCGGGAGATCTTAAACGTATTTCTTACCGTAGCTCTACCGAGTGCCTTCTCTGTCTCTTCCGGTTCAAGCAGACCGACCATCGATTTTTCTAAATCTTCGGTTATTCGGTAGATGACGTTGTAGAGCCTTATCTCAACGCCTTTGGCTTCTGCAGTCTTGGATGCGTGTTCTTCGGGGACAACGTTAAAGCCGATAATAATGGCATTCGACGCCTCGGCAAGCACGACATCACCTTCTGTAATTCCACCCGGCGCGGCATGCAGAATATTAATCTTTACTTCCTCGACGCTCAGCTCGGACAAATATTTTTTCAGGACATCCACCGAGCCTTGTACATCGGCCCGGATGATAAGATTTAATGCTTCTGTTTTGCCCGCATCTATCTGGCTGAATAAGTTGTCTAATGTTACCTGCGTGCGTTCGGCCAGCGAGCTCTCTCTTGAGCGGATTTGGTTTTCCTCGGCGGCGGCCTTGGCCTTGTTGATGTCATCCAGACAGTAAAATCTGTCACCGGCCTGCGGGACATCGCTGAGGCCCGTTATCTCCACCGGCATAGAGCTTGTAGCTGTCTTTATGTTTGTGCCGTAGCTGTTTTTCAACATTTTTACTCTGCCGTAGGTGTTGCCGGCCAGTACCACATCACCCTTTTTAAGTCGGCCTTCCTTGATTAACAGAGTCGCCACCGGCCCGCTCTTTGCCGACATCCTGGCCTCAATCACCCATCCTGTCGCTGGGATTATGGGATCGGCCTTAAGCTCAAGCAATTCAGCCACGTAATCCAAAGATTCAAGCAAGTCGTCTAAACCCTCACCGGTAACTGCGCTGGTCTTGACGACTTCCGTCTGGCCTCCCCATTCAGACGGAGTTAGCTGCTGCTCAGCGAACTGAGAGTAAATACGATTTATATCGCAGCCCGGCAAATCTATTTTATTCAATGCCACAATAATCGGCACATTCGCTGCCTTGCTGTGGGCTATGGCCTCAATTGTTTGTGGCATCACTCCATCATCAGCCGCAACCACGAGCACCACAACATCGGTCATATTAGCGCCTCTGGCACGCATTGCTGTAAAGGCCTCGTGCCCCGGAGTATCCAGAAATGTTACTGTTTTATTGTCCCAGGTAACTTCAGAGGCCCCGATATGCTGTGTAATGCCGCCTGCTTCACCGGCTGCTATGTGAGTTGACCGGATTTTATCCAGAAGGCTTGTCTTGCCGTGGTCAACGTGTCCGAGCATCGCAGCAACAACAGCACGTTTCTGGAGCTGTGTTCTCTGACGTTCTTTAAAATCGGCCTGTATCCGTTCTTCCAGCGTGCTTTGGTGCTCCACTACCAGCTCAGTGTCGAACTCCAGGGCAACCAGCTCCGCAACCTCGCTGCTTATCACCTGATTCGCCGTGGCCATTACATCCTGTTGTATTAGCTTTTGGATGATTTCCGTTGATTTAATCGCCAGTGCTGCAGATAAATCTTTTACTGTGATTGGCTCGCTTATAACGGCTTTTTTGGGCCTGACAGGCGCAGCAAGTTTCTGCTTGGACCTGGAAGCGATCTTACGCGTCGGTCTTAATCGAAGGCCTTCACCCCCGGCCGCATCAAGACGGGCTTGTCTTTCTTCAATATCTCTTTGTCGCCATCTGCTACTGGTTTTAGGCATCCTTATCGTTTCCAAATCCCGCCCGTCTCGCCTTCGCCCATGTGTTCTTTCTTTTAGTCGTTTTGGTAATTGTTTCTTTTCCGTGTCCAGAGCCGAAATCGACTCTTCCTGGTTCTGTTGAGTGTACATCAAAGGTTCGGTAACAGGTGCATCATATCTGAGTCTCGGCTTAGGCTTTGGTCGGCGTCTTACCGGCTCCGGTGCTTCGACTCGAACAACTTGTGGTCCACTCAGTCGGGCCGGCTCAGGTTTTTCCAGCATAGGCCCGGCAGGTACTATCGGCTCCGGCTCTTGTTCCTCTGGCGGTGTTTCGGTTATCTGTTCTTCGGCTGGTGGGGGCTCTTCTATTGTAGTTACCGCGGCCTCTATAGTTACTGCAGCTTCCTGTTCTGTTTGTTCAGCTTCAGCTTCTATTTCTATTGCAGTAGCTGTCTCGGCTGCTGCCTTCGTTCGCTTGGCCGCCGGCTTTGCCCGCTTGGCTTTTTGAACTTTTATTTCCTTTGCCGCTGGTTTTTCCTTCGTTTTCTTTTTCTTTTTAATTCGGACCTTTTCCAGGTCCACCTTCTCAGCCGTCTCAACAGTTGTAATATTGTCACCTTCGCTGAACCACTCCCGAATGGTCGCTGCCAGGCCGGCAGATAACACTGACATATGGTTCTTTACGTCCAGACCCTCATCCTGGCACTTCTTCACGATGGCAGTGCTTTTTATACCGAGCTCCTTGGCCAAAAGATAAACTCTTGTAGTGGCCAAATATTAATCTCCAATCTCAACCGTATTTGATACATCATATCTCGTTCGAGATATGGCTATTGTTCGCTATCTGCTGCATCTGCTGCTTTTGTCTGTTGGGCTAATTGCTTTTCCGCCTCTTTCTGTTTCGATTCAGCCTCCAGACGTTCGATTTCTTTGGCTGCCGCTGAAACTAGTTTCTCAGCGGTCTCAGCGTCAATCTTCAGCTCATTAATCAGTGGTTCGATCCCTACATCATAAATGTCCCCGAGTGATATGACGCCAAGTGCTATCAGCTTATCAACCACCGTATCGTCAGCGCCTTCCACAGTCTTTACGCAGCTTGTCAATCTTTCGACGCCTTGGTTGTATTCTTCCGGCGTTAGTATATCGATGTCCCAGCCGGTCAGTCTGGCAGCTAACCGGACATTTTGCCCGTGCTTACCGATAGCAAGACTGAGCTGGTCCTCATCAACAACAACTGTTGCTCGTCCCAACTCAAAACACAAGGCGATTTCGCTGACTTTTGCCGGCATCAACGCATTCGCCACCAGCACCTGAGATGACTCATTCCAGCGGACAATATCTATTTTTTCTCCACCGAGCTCATCAACTATATTCTTTATCCTGCTGCCCCGGACACCCACACACGCGCCAACAGGGTCAACCTTGTCGTCGAATGAGACCACCGCAACTTTCGTTCTATAGCTTGCTTCTCGCGCAAGTACCCGTATTTCGATAATTTTTTCATTAATCTCCGGCACCTCTAACTCGAATAATCGGCGGATAAAATCAGGGTGGGTGCGAGAGAGGATAATTTTGACCTGGTTCGAGGTCTCTTTCACATCAAGAATCAAACATCGAATTCTCTCGCCCACCCGATGTGTCTGGCCCATTATCTGTTCGCCTTTTGGCAAAAAAGCTTCCGTCCAGCGGTCCAGATTAACAATTACCGTTCCACTTTCGTATCGTACAACCGTGCCGCTTGTAATTTCACCCTTTCGCTGAACGAACTCGGCATAGATACTGTCTCTTTCATCAGCCCGTATCTTCTGTATCATCACTTGCTTGGCTGTCTGGGCGGGGATTCGGCCGAGCCGCTTTATATCGATTTTCTCATCGTCTTTGGAGGCTGTGATCTGACCGTTGCTTCGATCGATTTTTACTACTATATTGCTTTCCGGCTCACCAAAGTGCTTCCTCGCTGCCGAAACCATAGCTTCTTCAAGGTCAACAAATATCGATTCCTTGTCGATATTTTTATCGCGAGCGATGTTTTCCACGATTCTTAGTAATTCCTGGCTCATTGTCTTTTCTCTTTAATCCAGCACCGATTTCTTTTCTTTTTCCCGCCCGGAGCCAATCTCTGGTCTCGGACAAAAAAAAATGGAAACTATACACGTTTCCACTTCATAAGGGGATTCCCTGCAAAACGGGCTCCCCGCCACGCCCAAAACGAACAGAGGTTGTAGTTTACAGTTACGCTACATCATCTGCCTCCAATATTAAAAAACCTCGTTCGTTTTCCGACATTGAAGCAGAAAACCGATTTCCAAGCCACCATGTGCACAGAAGCAAAGCCATGCAGGTCAATTGTTACTCGCCTACTTTGCACTGTTTGCTAATCCTGTCAAAACCATTTTAAGCGCCTCTTTAGTTCAAAGTTTAGCTTTGGTAGCTGTTAATCCTTATAACCAAACTTCTTATAATAATCGTCAAATACCTCGATAGCAATTATTTTTTTGTCGAATTTGTATAATTTTTAGCCCAAATCTGAGGCAAACAAAAAAAGGCTCAGTGACCCAAAACCGCCAACGTCCGTATAAAATAGCCTTTTTCGGAGCCCAAAACCCTCTTTTGCATTAACCACGAGGTTCAGACCAAAAAGTGTGCTACGATGCTGGAACCAGACGCAGCAGTAATTTTTCCTCTGCAATAACTATTTTTTCAATTCGCACCTTTTTATCGTCAACCTTGAAAACAGGCTCAAACGGCTCATCAGTAAGCAATGAAGCAACTATTTTTGTTTGCACAGCCTCTTTGTCTATAGGTATATCGTCAAGCCTCTGCGTGTACATCTTTTTGGCCAACATCTTGGCAAGGGGCGTAATATTCATAGCTCCGACCTTCACCTTCGCCACCTCCAGGTTCAAAAGCCCCTGCTTATCAATTTTGGGCTCTAACTCAATAGTAATGATAAATTCTACTCCTTTGACATCTGCCGTTCCCATCAGCACGACGGTTCCCGGGACAAAAAGTGCTGCAGGTGCGTAAAGCAGGACGCCTTCGGATTCCATTGGCCAGTTGCCCCGAGTAATTATATCGTTTATCCCCTTCTGGGTAATGACCAGCTCGAATGGCTTGGCACGTTGAGCACCGTTATAAATTTTAGGTGATAAGTCGTGTGTCAGATATGGACTGACCTGCCCCCGCTTGTAGTTGCTGGAGCTGGGGTCAGCCGGTTTATAGCGACCGGGCCTGTATAACAGTAGGGCGAAGATAATAGCCGCTACTGCCAAATCGACCAGGAGCCAAAGGACCAGTTTTTTGAATCTCGCTTTTTTGCGAATTTTCAAATCTATTTCTGTACTTTGTATTTCTGTCTTGCTCAAATCCATTTGCATGATTATAGTGGTTCAGATGTTTATTAAAAGTTTTTTCCAATTATGAGGATTTAGAATATGGCAAGTCATTTTGCTGACCGTCTCTGCGATGCCGTGAAAACCAAGAAAACTTCTTTGATTGTCGGGCTTGATCCTGTTTACACCAGGCTGCCCTCTGCGATAAGAAGCCATCGCCAGATGAACGATGAGTTTGATGCCGCCGCCGCGGTCGATGCCATCTTCGATTTTTGCACACAGGCAATGCGAATCGTTGCGCCGATGGTACCTGCCGTGAAGATAAACATTGCGTTTTTTGAAAAGTATCTCTGGGAAGGCCTGGAGACTTACTATTCCTTGATTTCCGAGGCTGACGAGTTGGGCCTGGAAATAATCGGCGACGTGAAACGAGGCGACATTGGCCACACCGCAGAAGCTTACGCCGCTGCTCATCTCGAAAATCCGGAACTGGCGGGCCTCGAAGACAACCTTGCCCCCGATGCCATTACCGTCAATGGATACGCGGGAACAGATGGTATCGAGCCTTTTGCGGACATGGCCGACAAGCAGGGAAAAGGTGTTTTTGTGTTGGTTCGTACCAGCAATCCTTCCGCTGCCGCAATTCAGGATTTTACCAGCGCTGATGGCCAAACAATGTACGAAAAGCTCGCCGAAGTCGTCGGCCAAATCGCCAATAAAACCGAACGAATCGGAAACAACGGCTACAGTAATGTAGGGATGGTAGTGGGCGGTACTGCGCCGCAGGTAACAACTGCCCTGCGCAAAAAGTATGACAAGATATGGTTCCTCGTCCCAGGCTACGGCTCTCAGGGCGCTGAAGCTGCCGACTGTGTCCGGTTCTGCAAACCAGACGGCACCGGAGCTTTAATCAACGCATCACGCTCAATAATCTATGCTTATGAAAAGCCTAAATACAAAGAGCAGTTCGGCGACGACTGGAAAAGATGTATCGAGCAGGCCGTCATTGACGCAAAGGTCGATTTGGCAAACGCTATGCAGACGTTGATATAGAAACATAAAACGCAAAACCCAAAACGTAGAACCATAGCGGAAAAACTCAAGACTTCATCTGAAACAAGAAAAATGTCTCTGCAAACCTCTCAAACCTGCAAAACTTTTAGAAATGAAGTTGATATCTGCAGAATGTTTGACCGGATAGCACCGCGTTACGACCTTCTTAACCACTTGTTGTCATTCGGGCAGGACTTTTTCTGGCGTCGCAAAGTTGCTAAATGTCTAAGTTCGAGCGGAAAGGATAAATTGGAAATTCTTGACCTGGCAACAGGCACGGGCGACCTGTTGTTTTCATTATTTCACGAAAATCCCAACATCACTAAAGCTGTTGGACTCGATATGTCTGCAAATATGTTGGCGATATGCCGTCAGAAAATAAACAGTCACAAACTCACAGAATATATCAGCTTGGTACAGGCTGATGCAGCCGCAATACCCTTGCCTGAAAACAGCTTCGATGCAGTAACAATTGCTTTTGGTATCAGGAACACCGCCGATACATTTGAGACTCTTAAAGAAATGCACAGAATCTTGAGACCGGGCGGTGTGTCTTTGATACTGGAATTTTCCTTGCCTGCCAACAGAATATTTAGAAAATGCTACCTGTTCTACTTGCGCCATTTTGTACCCCTGCTGGGTCGTGTGGTCTCCGGCGACGATTATGCCTATAGTTATTTTGGCAAAACTGTTGAGAATTTTTATAGCGCTGACGACTTTTGCGCACTTATGAAAGAAGCCGGTTTTATAAATGTACAGGCGAATCAGTTGACAGCCGGTGTTGTTTGTATTTATCGTGGGTACAAGGCGGAAGAAAATATAGGATAACCGTTTTTTTAGTCCCTTATATAGAAATTATGAACAAAGATTTTTTTACTGACAAGAAAGTTCTAATTATGGGCTTGGGGCGTTTTGGCGGCGGAGTCGATGTCGCCGAGTTCGCCGTTAGAGCCGGTGCTAAAGTGATAGTAACGGATTTGGCCCCAGCCGCGCAGTTAAGCGATTCGATAGACAAGCTCGAAGAATTTCCTGATATAGAATTTCATCTCGGCTCGCACGACCCTGCTGATTTTAAGCAAGCCGACATTATCATAGCCAATCCTGCCGTGCCCGGCGATAATGAGTTTCTCGAACTTGCCCGTCGAAACAACAAATTTGTTACGTCCCAGATAAACATCTTCTTTGAACTTTGCCTTGCCCAGATAATCGGCATTACCGGTGCCAACGGCAAGAGCACAACAGCCGCCCTTACCGACCATTTACTTAAAAATATGATATACGACATACGACATACGACGTACGAGAATGTTTGGCTAAGCGGCAACATCGGCAATCAGCCGTTATTAACTGTTCTGGATAAAATTAAAGCAAAAGATTTGGTCGTCCTGGAGCTGTCGAGTTTTCAGCTTGAGCAATTAGCGGAAATTCAAAAAGCACCAAAAGTCGCACTCTTAACAAATCTTACACCGAACCATCTTGACCGCTACGGAATATTCGCTAATTACTGCGCTGCTAAGGAAAATATTTTCAGGTTTCAGGTGCGTAGGGTGGGCTTTAGCCCACCGAACAAAACTTGGTGGGGCAAGCCCCACCCTACTGAAAACTACCCGGCTGTTTCCATCTTCAACGCCGAAGACAAAATTGCCGCCGAATGGTTTGAAAAATATCGCAAGGACACCGGCAGAATTTGCATTAAGTTTTCAACTAACGATATCAGTGAAGAGATTCGCAGCGTTTTTCCCTTGCTTGGCCGAGCCAATCTTTCAAACCTCGCCGCCGCCATAACTATAGCGAGGCACTTTGGCATTGACGATAACAGCATTAAGAAGGCCCTGCCTGATTTTAAGGCGTTGCCGCATCGACTTGAGCTTGTTGAAGAAATAAACGGCGTATCTTGGTACAATGATTCCAAGGCTACGACACCACAAAGTGCCATTAGTGCCCTTGAAGCCTTTGAGCAGCCTGTGATTATTATTGCTGGCGGATATGATAAGAATTTACCCTTCGATGAGTTCGGCCAAAACATAGCAGAAAATGCCAAAGCGGCTATACTCATAGGCCAAACCGCCCAGAAAATTGCAGATGCAATATGTAAGACACAAGACTCAAGACACAAGACTCAAGACCGAGAACTCAAAACACATATCGAGATTGTTGAATCTCTCGCCGAGGCCGTCCAATTGGCCGCTCGTCTTGCAGTCAACGGCGATATCGTTTTATTAAGCCCCGCCTGCGCAAGCTACGATATGTTCGATAATTTTGAGCAGCGAGGTCAAAAGTTTACCGAATTTGTTCGGGAAGTTGGCAGTTGATTTGCAAAAAGGCCGAGCCAAACCGGCCCGGCCGTATTGCGAATACACGTGGAAATATTTCCGTAAGGCTCAACTATTTTAGTCTCTTATTACTATAGCATCTTCCGGAATCTCAAATTTGAAAATATCTTCACTGACTTTGGGGTTGTACACGAGCAAAGTCCACACTATAAACGGGTCTCCTTTAAAATCAGGATTATCCCATAATTTCATGCGAGAAGGTAATTTTGACTCTAAATCAAAAATAATCACACCACATTTGCCTGCGCTTTTTTGATATTTTTCTGCTCCCTTGAATGAAAGAGAAACTATCTCTTTACCCGTAACCTCGTCCTTATCATATTCCGTCTTTACATCTTTCATTTCTTCCTGAAGGTACAAAAAGAAATTTATATCTAAAAAGCTACCAATCGTCACTGTTAATCCTTCATAAATGTAAACTTCCTTGGTTGACGGGTAATAGCAGTACGTGAGGTTTTCTCTTTCATTGGCGACTATTGTGTCTCCATAGCTACTTTCCTGGCGAAAGTCGCCAAAAAAGAATTTTCCGTCTTCCCCTCGCCGAGCCCACATCTTAATATTATAGGATATACCTTTTTCGTTTCGACTCGTTGCTTCAACATAAACCGAGTGGACATTCTTAAAAGCTTCAATTGTTTGTTCTATTCCATAAGCAGGTGTGACGGATTTATCCAAAAAGGTTATTGATATTATCACAGCTACTATTATCACCGCCGCCGCGGCCAATTTTGTCATTCTGCTTTTCATAATTATTCTCCATATTTTTTGCTCTATTGCAGATGTTTTTTTGACTTTCGATTTTTCAAATGCCTCGATGACATCACCAAGAACTTCTTCATCTATTTTGGCATTTGTATCGATGTTTATATTCTTAATTAGCTTTTCTATATTTTCTGTCGGCCTCATAATTTAACCTCACTGTCTAAAATTGACCGCAGTTTATCCAGTCCATAGCGATACCTGCTCTGGATGGTATTAATTGAAACGTCCTGCAGTTCGGCGATTGCCTTGAATTTCATTGCTCCCTGAAGATGCAGGATAATTACCTCTCGCTGCTGCTCCGGAAGCTGAGTTAGGGCGTCGTTAAGCTGCCTCAATTGCTCGCTGTCAATAATCCACTGTTCCGGTTTTTTCGAATTCGATACGGTTGAGTCTGCTTCGTTCAGGCCGGTAGTTTCCTGTCGCTGCCTTGTTTTATTGGCATTGCGGACACGATTTACTACACATGTGGCCAGATAGCTTTTTAGGCTCCCGTTAAGCTTTAATTTTTCCGGAGATTGTGCAAAAGACACAAAAAAATCGTGCACAATATCTTCGGCAGCGTTTTGATCATTCGAAAGAGCCGATGCCAGCCTTAGCAAATTGTCCTTGTACTTCTTATAGATACGGCAGAGAGCATCACTGCTGCCGCGCTTTAATCTCCATATAAGCAGCTTATCTTCTATCATCTAAATCCTACGTGTTTTGTCTTGGAACGAACGTTCGTCATCTATAACACAATCGAACCGGCCATTTTAGTCTAAGTAAAATCATTTTTTCTACAGAGCCTTACTTTAACTCAGCGCTTGATTATAGGAGTATCCTCAACAAAGGTTAAAAAAGTTATAAAAAATGCTTCAAACCGATTTTCCACAATAAGAAGCCAAAAAACCGCAAAATACCCTTATCAGTTAGCTCAGTTGCGATTTTCTCGGCGTTCCCTTGTAAAGTCGGCCATCAAATCTGTCGATTCGAAAGTCATTAAAACAAAAACTGCAGATTTGAAGGGTGTTTATAATGGAAAAGCAAAACGAGCGAAGAACAGAACAAAGACTACGTTATTATTGGCCAATCTGGTTTGCCGAAGACCCTAACGAGATGCTTGCACAGGGTCAGATGGTTGATGTCTCCAGCAGGGGGGCTGCGTTTACCTGCTACGCCAGCGATGGTTGTCCCTACCCTGGCCAGCATATAACAGCTCGTTTTAGTGTCCCACGTTATGGCTCGGACGATTCCTTCGATATGGCAAATTTCACACGTTCAGCTCATGTTTGTCGGGTTGATAACGTAAATAGCTTTTTGCGACGTATTGCTGTTCAGTTTGCAGAACCGCTGCCTTTTAAACCCGGCGAACAAAACGCCGCCGAATCCAATATACAAACACAAAACGCCTGACCCCGTAATTTGGTCGATACCAAAGGCGCGCCTGTGGAGGGGCGAATTCGCTATTGCTCAAAAAAATTAGCCCCCGATTTTACCGGGGATTTTCTTTTCCTCGCAATGTATCGGATGCTGTTTAGCCGTCGTTTGCAAGCTTGCCCTGAGCGCAGTCGAAAAGTTGAAGCGATAGCCAAGGTACTCCTGTATTTCATTAAACTTCTTTGTGCAATCGGTTCAGAATGGCTCCTTGCAGCTTGTGTAATTCTAAAAGATGGCCTACGTATTCTGCTGCTTTTGATTTGCTTGCTGGGGGTTTTTCCATGTGTTTTGGTCTTTTTGATGAAGTTGCTCTTTTTGCTTTTTTTGTAGATTTTGCCATTTTCTTTACAATTCCCTTCTTGACAAAGTACGTATTTAGGTCTAAAATATATAATCTTGAAAGTTATTTTAAAATATTAACGCATACGCGAAAGAATGCAACTAGAAAATTTACTAAAGCGTAAAAATTATGAGTAAATATGACGAAAAAGCGATAATTGCGAGGATCAGGTCTCTGCGTGAGCAATATGTAGGCGGTAGAGGTAAAAGCAAATTTGCACGCGCTTTGAACATAAGTCCTTCTACTTACAACTATTACGAAAACAACAGAATCCCTCCGATAGAGATTCTGCTGAAAATATGTGAGGTTACAGGAGCGGATTTGGACTGGTTGCTGACCGGTCGAAGCACTGGAAAAAAACCTGAATCTGGGCCAAATAGTGGACTTTTGCAAAGGTTAGACAAGTTGTTTACAGACAATCCTGAGATGACAGAAGCGGTTTTGGCTTTTATTGAGCTATTATGCGAGCAAAAAGGGATTGTAGGAGGATTTCGATACGGGGTTCTACCGTCCAAACCGGCCAGGCCTGGATGGATACCTGTGCTTGGTCGAACCGCGGCGGGGATGGTGCATTTTTGGGAGCAGACACTTCTCCCGGAACCGAAAAAAGCTATTACAGAGCTTGATGAGCTGGTGAAAATGCATATAGGCAGGGAGATTGTTGGTTCTGTAGATGGCATAGTCTCGGTTGATTTGAAGGCGAGGCCTTTGGTGGACGGAATAAGCAAGCAGCAGGCTAATCTTATTCAGGTTTGTGGGCAAGAGCAGGAGCAGATAGTTGAATTTGTACAGTGCGAGGAGATTCATAAGCTGTTCCCTGACAGTTTTGCTCTGCATCTGGACGGTGACAGTATGTCACCAAGGATAAATGATTGTGATATTGTGATATTAAGCCCCTCGGTGCCAGCGGCGCAGGGACAAATTAGCATCGCTCGTGTTGCGAATCAAATAGGTGTTACCTGTAAGCTCATAAGAACGACAAAGACAGATGTCCACCTGATACCGATAAATGAAAGATACGAAACAAAGGTCATAGCTAAAAAAGACTTGCTTTGGGCACTGGCCGTTTTATGCCACGTAAGTGTCTGATTGTGTCTTAAGGTTCCGGCGATTATGAGACCTCTTTCGAAGAAAAGTTTCCCACTGCTCTGTTGATAGTATGAGCCACAATGAATTGTTGGCGAAATACCTTTGCTCTTTCTGACGGGAGAATATTTATCCGTGCCAGCAATCATGGGATTTATCGCTCGGTTCAGCGAAAGATTAGGTAGATTGTTCGACGGACTTAAGAGACCGGCCAATTCTGTTAGTATTCTTTAAAGTTCCTCATCCAGCTCGGCCAGTCACCAGGCATAATCCCGCCTGCCATTGTCCAGCCGCCGTTTATGTTGTACTGCCGATGCCACTTGAGTTTCCACAGCTCCTTAATGTCCACTTTTCTAACAGACCAGTCCAAAAACAAATGATTATTAGATCCATTGTGCCGGTTGATGGCGAAATGCTTCATTTCATGGTTGGCGGCCACCCACTGACCATCAAATTCGGGAGGGGCAATCCGGATGGACTGAGGACTGTTGTTCTGATAGAAGGGCCCACCTCCCCGCCACATAGTATCGGCAAAGACAGATATTTGGTTTCCGCCTTTTACATCGGTGCTCTTCCAATTCCATTCAACCGGGCGTTGCTGGATTACATCTTGCCCCGGCCGTGCATTAAAAAGCCAGCAATTTGCTCCGTAGCTGCCTTCTTCCCGCCGGTTTTCTATTCCGCCTGTTCCCATAATATAGGTCTTAAATGGACCACCATGGCTTACATAGTTGGCCCCCTCGGCCAGCCTTTTTTTTGCCATCGGGCATAAGAGAATACCCGCTCTTGTCCTGTAAAAAGACCTAAGTGCCAGTATCCAGTTCCCACGCGGCCAATCGCTGGAGCCTTCAGCTTCCATACAGAAATAGCCCTCGTTATCGTTGCAATACATTGACCAGACCTGTCCCCATGAGTGCAGGTTCATCTTACACGCCGCTGACCTTGCTTGTTTCTTTGCCCGATTGAGTGCCGGCATCAATATCGCCATCAATAACGCAATAATGGCGATAACGACCAATAACTCTATTAACGTGAATCCTCTTGATTTGTTCATATAACCACGTTCCAATTCTATCGACATTTTGTATATCGATTTGATGCGCAAGGTCAATATTCTATTCCCTGAGTTTCGTAGTTACCTGCTTTCTCAATGATGTTTTGCGAAAGCATTATACATCAAATCGGCTTTTTCTGCAATAAAAACCCGGAAAAAGAATATCCCGGAATTGAGTTTTCACCGCTATAGAGATGAAAAATATGGCTGAAAAAGGATTGTTCGGTATAGAATCCTTTGTTAGCTGACCATCGACTATTGATTATGTATTGCCTTGCTGGCCAACAATGTGTATTTCAAAATTATAAAAGCTCCGCAATATGTCATTTGACTCAACAGGGAGTTTCAAATATAATGACCGGCAGGATATAGTGCTTTCAAAGATTGTGGGAGTCTGTCGCGTCTTGGCTCCGCCAAGCGAGACACGACGGGCATCGAATTATTGTTAATGGAGAAGATATGCTGGCCAGCGCAACTATAGCTGACCTTCTACGACCTTGTGAGAGAAGGCGTGCCGTATTTTATGATATTGCCGTAGTCATTGGCGGTTCTGTGCTCATTGGTTTATGTGCCCAGGTCAAGATTCTGCTCCCCTTTAGCCCTGTTCCCATTACCGGCCAGACCTTTGCTGTCCTAATGATAGGGGCGCTGCTTGGAAGCTGGCGAGGCAGCTTGTGTGTTCTTACCTATATAGTACAGGGAGTGGCGGGATTGCCCGTCTTTGCGCTGGGAGGCGGTTTTGCCGTAGTAATAGGGCCGACCGGCGGGTATCTGCTTGGTTTCATCCCTGCTGCGTACATCACAGGATTATTAGCAGAAAAGGGATGGGACAGGCGGATTGGAACTACAGTTTTGGCGATGGTTTTGGGCAATATCGTCATTTATGCTTTTGGTTTGCTCTGGCTGTGCTGCCTAACGGGTATCAACAGGGCTGTGCCAGCTGTGGGCTTATATCCTTTTGTGGTCGGCGACCTTTTGAAGATAGCATTAGCGGCGGCAGTCCTGCCGGCGGGCTGGAAATTGCTTGAATTTGGCGGAATTGCCGATAAAAAAGAATAAATAGTATCAAGTGGATTAGAGCTCGATTCTCGATCGAGCAGCGGGCATCCGGTATCGACCCGCCAACGGCGGGTTTTAATCGGAACCCAGCGTTGCTGGGTCGAGGAATGAATTTTTGGGGAATAGTGTAACGGTAGCACGACTGACTCTGGATCAGTTAGTCCAGGTCCGAATCCTGGTTCCCCAGGTGGATTCTGCTGTATATCACTAAAGCTCACCCCGGCCACATCAGCAAGGTTTGGTTTGATAATATTGTAGTAGCGAAAAAATATGTTGTTCCAATGAACCTTTTTCCACTAATATCTTCAAAATATTGATAGAGGATTCAATACAATGGCCTATACATATCTGGCAAAACTATCACCACGACAAAAAATGTGGTTTATCGTGAGCGTAGCAGCGGTGCTTTTAATTAGCGCCCTTGGCATATTAAACGAACCTGTCGGGTCCACTCAGGCGCCAAACCAATTCACGGTAAATATGAGTATCCGGGAAATTGCCCCAAAACTGGATGTCACCGGTAAAGGCCTGGCACGTGAGCTTGCCTTACCACTGGATACGCCGAAGAAAAAACCACTCAACGAATTGGGGATATCCCAGGAACAACTGGAACATGCGGCTGAACATATCCTTTCCCATCACTCGACGGGACTAAAATATTACCTGTTTGCGGCAATCGTGCTGTTCGGTTTGGTCTATCTGACTCGCCTTGGTCGGCCGGATAATACAAATATCTCCGAGCGCAAACTATGGTATCCGCAAATCCCATATATCATATTCCTCCTTGCTGCCGTGATTGTATGTGGTTTCGTGCTGGGTAAATCCCCGAATCCAATGGAAGGGACAGTCAAAGTCTTTAAGTCCATGGTAGGGCTATATCCGTCTATAGCCAGCAAATTGCTTGCTTTGGTCTTTTTTGTTGTATTGGCCGTCATCGGGAATAAGCTTATCTGTGGATGGGCTTGCCCGTTTGGTGCGCTGCAGGAATTGTTCTACAGCCTTCCTATACTCCGTAAAATGAAGCGGTTCAAGGCGCCATTTTGGCTGACGAATACGATAAGGGGGGGATTGTTTTTTGTAATGCTGTTATTTCTCTTCGGTATTATCGGCGGCAGAAAGGGGTTTGTGATTTACCATTATCTAAACCCGTTTAATCTGTTCAATCTGGATTTCGACCATTGGCTGATTCTGGTCACAGTTATTATGTCTCTCACTCTATCGTTTTTTATATACCGGCCGTTTTGTCATCTTATTTGCCCTTTTGGTTTTATTTCGTGGATTGCAGAACGGTTCAGCTTAATGAGAGTGAATATCGATTTTGACAAGTGCACGGACTGTGGGGCGTGCGACCGTGCCTGCCCAACCCAGGCTGCCAAAGGCAGAGTATTGGATAAGCTATTTGCCGCTGATTGCTTCAGTTGTGCACGTTGCCTGAATGTTTGCCCCCAGGATGCTATCCGATATGGTTCTGTGTTTTCTAAAACCTCTCGCGAGATACATCATAAACAGCGTGCTTCAAGAAAAGGTTAGGCTTTAATCTGATAGGAGAAACCGGCTGAATTGGTTTTATATAGAGCCGGGATTATCAAAAGTAAAAAATGGGCCTCAGAAAATCCGCGACAGGGTAACTATGGCAAAAATAACTTTTAGTCTTGATGAGCTTCTAAAAATCCTGATTTCAAATGAGCTTTTACCTCCTCAGATAATACGTGCGAGAGTCACAGGCCAAAGAGTCCATTTCGTTATAAGGACTAACTCATTCATTTTGCCATTTATTCCTGCTTCGTTAAGATACGTAAGTTTTGATAATAACAATGCAATATTTGAGCTTACTATTGTCAGCGACCATTTAAACAAAGCCGTAAGCTGGCTTAATCAGGTACTTAAACTCAAAATACCGGCTTTTATGAAACTTGAATATCCGAATATTTCTGTTGATATTGAAAAGCTACTCGAAGAAAAGAATATTAAAGGCGTTCGAGTAAAGGACATCTTTTTTGAAAATGGCGATTTTACTATCGTTACTGAAAACATTTAGCAGAGTGTTTACACACTATAAGAAAAAAAGCCTGTGTTTCCTCCTCATCACCGCAGCCTCATCTCGCACAAATTGAGCTTAGGCTCGTGCATAATTGGTGCGGGGCAAGCCGAGCAGAGGAAGTTATTCTTCTTACCAACGCCCTGATACAAAACGACAGTTGACGAGTGCGCGCAGCCCCATTATGAAATTCTGTGGCCTGTAGAATCTTTCTTGGTTGAACGTTTCCCGTACAATCCGCTTCATGGCTCCGAAATGCTCGAAACCAAAAGACGTATCAGTTAATCAGCTTAGTACTTTAGAAATAATTTCTTTCATCTCCGACGAATTAAAGGCTCGCAACGTCTGTGTCCTTACATTGCCAAGCGATCCCAAGCCTAGCATTGCTGCAGTTACGGTTTCGTCATCCGGAGCCTCCAAGATAAGCACAACATCATGAACTCCCATTGTCCAATATACCTCCTTGACTTTCACTCCTACCTTTTCGGCCATGGATTTGAATTTGGCGGCTCTATCGGGAGAATCTTTAAAATCTCGAATTCCCCCTTGGGTAAGATTCACTAAGGTAATGAATGTGGCCATAATTAAGTTCCTTTCTTTTCCATCCGGTTTAACAATGAACGATTAAGGTAATTGCCGAATATTTTGGTTTTTCAATGCTCACACCGGTATTGTACTCCGAGCCAACCGAATTGAAAAACTCTTTCTTGGGAATGGCACGTTTCGTACGCGCGAACTGGTTTGGATATTCCGGTAGGTCCAGTCCTAAAAATTCCAGAAAGAAAGAGGGGCGATATCGGAAAAGAGGGAATATGCTCCTCAAGACGAGTTCGTCGTTTAAATGGCCACTGAGGCTCTTTAAATTGAAAGCTGATAGGAATTCTGTGAATTGCGTGTAGTTTACAATCTTGTTCGTATATTATCTACATTCTTCTTTCAAAGTTGCAGTTCGCCAAAGCTTACGTGCTCGTGAAGAAAGGCGTAAACATCAGCTTTTGATATTAAACCAAGGTTAGGATTCAGACGATTAATCTCTCTTTTGCGTTGATAGCTCAAACCTTGTGATGTTCCCCTTGCGTCGATGCCTTTCTCATATATTTTTCTCATCTCTAATCTTTTCATGTTGGTTGGATGAAATCCAAAACCCAAGAAAAATACTCGGTGGGCATTGAGTATTGCATTGCGAGCCTGAGTAAATTCTGGTGTATCAGCAATGCTCTCATGGATAATCTTTATGTTCTCCGCTGCCATTTCTATAATATCCAGATTCGTACCTGAATCATACGGAACCGATCTCAAACCAGTAGGACGGATTTGCCAGTCTAAAGGACCTAAGCTGCCATGTACATGGATAATCTCCATTTTACGCAGCTTTTCCCCACATTCCTCATCGGTCTTATTATAAGAGTTTTGAAGAGACGTAAACAAATAGTGTTCGATTGAGCGGTCATAGTTGAAGGTTATAATAGAGAGTTTGTGGTTGTCAAACTCATCAAATGGAATGCCATCAGAAAGTATACCGAAGAGTAAATCGTACCAATTGTCTTTTTTATTTTATCTTTTCGTAATCCAAACTTTGAAGAGACCGGTGGTTTTCTCAAAAGGCAGTAATGTAGCAGAAATGGCTGTCTTGCCAATGTCTAAAAAGTCCTCTCTGTATTCAAGGAACGCATCGACTGATGAACGTCCTGAATTTTCCAAAGCTGTTCTGAAACGAGCGATTTCATTTTTATCGAAACCGAGCGTTTCCAAAAGCTGTATTTTTTCTGGGTACTGAAGTGTCTGGGCACAGACTTGGTCTTTAAGGCCCTGGCCGGTGGGAAAGCCAAAGGGAACACTAGCACCTGCGCCCAAAACTAATACTGTTTTGTTCTCAATCATAGCAATAGAATTATAGTAAAATAGGTGATAAATCAACCCACAATTTTTCGATTCCTCAGCAGAATCTGGAAAGCGTGGATGGTAGTTTTATATTGTTCTGCGTCTGCGTAGCCAAGTAATAAAGCTTAAACTTATGTCGACAGGAATAATAGCACCAGGGGCAGGATTAGATTCATAAGAGTCTGAACGGGAGCGTTCTTTATTTACGCGTCGAACTCTGCAATAATGGGGGTATGGTCGCTTGGACGCTCAGCAAGACGTGGCTGTTTATCTATATAGCAATCGGTGCATTTCTCTGCCAGGGGCTTTGTTGCCATAATATGGTCTAAGCGCCAGCCAAGATTGCGTTCGAATGAATTTAGTCTGTAATCCCAGAATGTATATTGCCCGGCTTCTTTGCAGTGCATCCGGAAAACATCGACGAATCCCCACTGAACGACTTTTTCGAGCGCTTCGTGAACTTGCGGATGATAACAGACGTGCCCTGATAAGTTTACAGGGTCATAAACATCTATCGGTTGCGGTGCTACGTTGAGGTCTCCCACCCAGAGAACAGGGTCGGTGGGCTTGAAGTTCTTTTCGAAAAACGCCAGCAGACGGCCAAACCAGTTCAGCTTATATTCGAATTTTTGAGAGTCCGGCAGATAACCTTGTGGGATATAAGTATTGACGATAATTACACCGTTAATTTCCGCTTTAATCAGGCGAGCCTGGTCTTTCGGCTCATCATCGAAACCATATTTTACATTTGCGATTTCACTTGTGCTGAAAATTGCCACGCCGTTATAACTTTTCTGGCCTTTGAATATACATCTGTACTCGGTCTCTTTAAACGCCTCGATTGGGAAATCGTTATCCTGAACCTTGGTTTCCTGGACGCACAAAATGTCCGGCTGATGTTCGGCCAGCCACGCGAGCACCAAAGGCAGGCGGGCACGTATGGAATTGACGTTAAAGCTGGCAACTTTCATTTGGGCTACCGTATTTTTATTCTATAATATCCTTCGGTTTTACCGATAATAAGTATAATATTATCAAACTGTTTACGTTTTTTAACAAGTATCTTCGGCCATAGTGCGAAACCAAGGTTATCGCAGATAAAGGAGAATCTGAAAAGATGGTCAGAAGAGTGCTTCTGGTAATTGCCTTAATTGTCATGGCCTTTTGCCTGATAAGCTGCCAGACCGTCCAGGGTTTAGGCGGCGATATTCAGTGGATTGGGGAGAAAGGCGCTGAGGTCTTGGAACGATAAAATAATTTGATTGTTCTCCCCCTCGATTTTTATGACGCCCGGTATGAATGCAGGCTGCGATATCAGGTCAGTTCTTCGACCTGTTTTTTCCTGGGTTTGGTCTTGGCAGATATACTTTTTATTGGTTGGGGTTTTTCGGTTATCTGTTTTATGAGGTCTGTCCGGGTTGAGGAAACACCTTTTTTACGCCCCTGGATTTTGTCAACTATAGCGTAACTTTCGACTATCGCCAGCAGGCTCAACAGAAAGCTGAGCGTGCTTTCGGCGCCCTGATTGGTATTGACACCGTCGGGAACAAGGCCGTCATAACATCCTTTTGTTCTGAAGTTATAGAGCGGAATATGCAGTTCATTTTGGCCAAGAAACCAGTCAAAGGCTTTTCTCTGAAGCGTCAGAAATCTCTCTTTTTGAGTGGCATCATAAGCGGCCCTTAGCATCATAACTATGCTTGAGGCCTCTATAGGTTGCTGGTCAAAACTGGCCCGTGTCTTGCCCCGATCGTACCACCCTTTACAGCCGACGAATCTGAAATATTCACCGTTAAAGGTATTTTCCAGAAGGAATTCGCAGGTTTTTTCTGCAATTTCGAGGTATTTCTTATTCTCGGAAGTTTGGCCGGCTACAAATAGGGCATGCGGCAAAACCGCATTATCGTATGTGAGAACATCTTCAAACCATTGCCACTCAGGATAATTATTTTCTTCGAATTGGGTTATAAGTCCGTCTGCGGTTATTTCCAGTTGGCGTTTTATGTCACTGGCTCCGGGGAACTGTTTGAGATAATCACACATGCCGAGTATCGAATAAGCCATACCCCTTGGAAGCTGTTTCTGGATGTGTTCTACTGATTTATCAAATGGGCCTTTGGCAATGGACAGATATGCCGGAGTTGGTGGTTGTGCCATAACCGTTCCGAGCGCCCATAGTACTCGACCAAAGGCATCATTTAGAGGTTCATGGTCCAGCCACGTTCTGTTGAAATTCATAAAGTTTCTGATTGTGCCGTCGCTGCTTTGGGAATGTATGATGAAGGACAAATATGTATCGAGAAGATGGAGCGCCTGCGGCTCGGAATACTGGGCGTAATACTTTGTCATTGCTATTACCGCCCTGGCGTTGTCATCCGTACAGTAGCCGTGTTCGCGGTTTGGTATTGTGTAATTGGCGTGCTGGTATATACCGGTATCATCGGTTAGCTTTTGTACATGGTCTAATGAAGGTTCAGGTAACTCTATTGATACGGTGGTTTTCGCGGCGATGCGCAGAGGCAGTCGTTTTGCCTTGAATAATCTCCAGTATGCCTGCCCGATTTTGGGCCAGGTTCTGGACCTGCCGTACTCGTAGGCCCGTCTTCGCAGAGAATAAAACTCCGAATCTTTCTGAAGTATTTCCACTATTGTTTCAGCTATTTGTTTCGAATCCCCGAATCGTACCAGCTTTCCTCGGCCGTCGGCCAGCAGTTCCATAGCCGCCCAGTAGGGGGTGGAGACAACCGCCTTGCCTGCGCCGACCGCAAATGATAAAGTACCGCTGGTCAGTTGTTTTTTGTTGATATATGGCGTAACGTAGAGTTCTGCTGCACACAAAAAGTTATGAAGCTCCTGGTCACTTACGAACCTGTTGTGAAAGATAACGTGTTCCTGAAGATTTAAGTCCTTTACCATTTGCTGGAGTCTGAATCTGTATGACTCGCCCTCATGTTTGAGTATGTTCGGATGTGTCATACCCAGGACTATGTACATAACCGAAGGCTCGGCCTCGACTATAGCCGGCATCGCTTTGAGCATCACCTCGATACCCTTGTTCTTGTTGAGCAGGCCGAATGTCAAAATAGTTTTTCGGTCTTCCATACCGAATTTGTGCTTGTAGTAGTTGCTGTCAACGAATGGCAGGTCCGGTATACCGTGTGCAATCAATTTTATCTTTTTGGTAGGTATATTGTAAATGTCCCGCAGCATACTGACGCCGCGTTCGTTCATAGTGATTACTCTATAAGAGGCGTTGCAGACATCCACCAATGACTTGTGGTAAGTCGGCTCTGGTCCGTCAGTGACTGTATGAAGGGTTGTTATTATGGGTGCCTTTAGTCTGTTCAGCAGCAAACTCAGATATGCACCGGCTTCACCGCCGAAAAGACCGAATTCGTGCTGGACGGAGACCACGTCAACATGGCTGAAATTGATATAATCGGCCGCACAAATGTAATCATTTTTAACATTCTGGCGGATTTCAAACTTGACCGGGTCGTTATATTTTTGGTCTCCAGACTGCATTGCGACTACCTGCGGCTCGAATTCACCTTTGGCGGCCGAAGCGGTGCTTTTGATAAGGTCCGATGTGAATGTCGCAATTCCGCATTTTCTTGGGGGGAATGAAGAGATAAACACCACTTTTTTTGGTGAACCTTTTGCCATTCTTAGTGCCCCATTTTTAAATAGCAACAAAGTGAACTACGTTCATTTTAGGAATAGTTCGTTAAGCTGTCAAGCGAATTGACCCTTGAACCGCATAAAAAAATGTTTTTTCCGGACGGATGGAATGATTATGTGTCGTCAAGGGTTTAAAATAAAAAGTTGTTGAATATTTTAAAATTTTTTTCTAATTTTTATTTTCTTTTGCACTGGAAATGGATATAAACGTATATTATTCTACTATTTTAGTAGGAATTATAGGAAATCGCTTATGAAGCTTTCGACCCGGACCAGATATGGTATAAGGGCCATATTAGAATTGGCAATGAGCGGCAATAAAGGCCCTTTGCAGTTGAAAATCATTGCTCAGAGGCAGGATATATCTGTCAAATATCTCGAACAATTGATGGTTGTTCTAAAGGCAGCGGGATTTGTCAGAAGTATCAGGGGTTCAAAAGGCGGTTATATGCTTGCCAGAACTCCGGAGCAGATTGCACTTAGTGAAGTTTTACATTGCCTGGAAGGCACCGTAACTACAGTCGAATGTGTTGAAAACGAGGATTACTGTGTTCGGGCCGCTGACTGTGCGGCCAGAGACCTCTGGGTGAAGGTGCAGAATGCGATTGAAGATGTCCTGCAATCTGTGACGCTCCAGGATTTGGTCAACGGGACAAAAGGAAACAAAACGTTAAATTATCAAATTTAGAAGGTTGAAAGGCAAAAATTTATGAACGCGATATTTGAAGATATCACGGCTATGATTGGCTTTACACCCTTGGTGCAGCTCAACAAGCTTGGCTCCGGCAAAGCGACTATTCTGGCTAAGCTCGAGTCTAAAAATCCCTGTGGAAGTGTGAAAGACAGGATTGCTTTGTCGATGATCAGGTCCGCAGAAGAACAGGGACTGATAACCAAAGACACGGTCGTTATTGAGCCGACCAGCGGCAACACCGGCATAGGCCTTGCCTTCATCTGTGCAGCCAGAGGCCATCGATTGATATTGATTATGCCTGAGTCGATGAGCATAGAGAGAAGGAAGATATTAAAGCTGTTCGGCGCCGAGCTCGTACTCACGCCCGCGGAGCTGGGCATGGTCGGTGCGCTTGAAAAGGCCGAAGAGCTTGTTGCCCAGAACCCAAATTCATTTATGCCGCAGCAATTCAAAAATCCTGCAAATCCGCAAATACACAGGGAGACCACCGCAAAGGAGATTTGGATTGACACTGACGGCAAGGTTGACATTCTTGTCGCTGGAGTCGGTACCGGCGGGACCCTCACAGGCTGTGGCGAGGTTTTAAAACAGAACAATAAGGATCTAAAAGTCGTAGCCGTGGAGCCGAAAGATTCACCGATACTTTCCGGCGGCAAACCGGGCCCACACAAGATACAAGGTATAGGGGCGGGATTTGTGCCGGATGTTCTGAATGTTGGCATCATCGATGAGATTATCCAGGTCTCTAATCAAGACGCTATTGAGACAGCGCGCCGGCTGGCCTTGAAGGAAGGTATTCTTTCGGGTATAAGTGGCGGTGCAAATGTGTGGGCTGCGATACAGCTTTCGCAACGACAGGAAAATGAAGGTAAAGTCATAGTTACGTTTATCTGTGACACCGGTGAAAGATATATATCCACCGAAATGTATGAGTAGCAGAAAATCCTTTGCACTTAATAAGGGGTGAGACGATGACAGATAAAAGGTTAATGGATAAAAAAATCGCAGGTTTGGTTTCAGATATTGCCCGGACTTACCAGGACGATTCCGGCATAAATTTCATCGATGTTTCTAATCTTCCTGTACGCGATAAGATATTAGAGGTTCTTGAGCTGCTTACGGAGATTCTTTTTCCCGGTTATACCGGCAAAAGAAAGGTTACACAATCAAATGTCAATTTTATTGTTATTGACATCCTGTATCATGTCTATACGGAGCTTACAGAACAGATAGAAAGGGCTTATAAATGCCAGTACAGGATGCAGAATTGCGATACGGGTGACTGTCGAAAAATGGCGGAAGATGCTGCGCTGCATTTACTGTCTCAATTGCCTAAAATCAGGGAGTTGTTGAAGGGGGATGTTGGTGCGGCTTTCGACGGTGACCCTGCGGCGAAATCTTACGAGGAGATTGTGATAAGTTATCCCTGTATCATAGCGATTGCAACTTATCGTATTGCCCACGAATTATATGTCAAACAGGTGCCGTTAATTCCGCGGATAATGAGCGAGTGTGCACATTCCAAAACCGGTATAGATATACATCCGGGCGCAAGAATAGGCAAAAATTTCTTTATCGACCACGGCACCGGTGTCGTGATAGGCGAAACTACTATCATAGGAGACAATGTTAAGATCTATCAGGGCACCACTCTCGGTGCTATGAGTTTTCCGAAAGACGAGAGAGGAAGGATAATAAAAGGCGGCAAAAGGCATCCGACTATAGAGGACAATGTGACAATTTACGCCGAGGCGACGATATTAGGTAATGTAGTCATCGGGAGGGGTTCGGTAATCGGCGGTAATGTCTGGATAAAAGAATCGGTACCGGCCGGCGTTACCGTTACTGTAGCCAAGGCGGATTTGGTTTATACAAAACACAAGAAACTTAGAACTTAAAGCTAAAAGTGAAAAACTATAGTTTGAAATTCGAATATCGAATATGGAAATCCGAAACAAATTCGAGATTCAAATATCAAATGTTCAAAACATCGCTTAATTTGTTTTGAATTTTGTATTTTGGTCATTTGTATTTGTTTCGAATTTCGTGCTTCGGATTTCGTATTTGGCGTGTTGCTATTTGAGGGGTATATTTTGAACGAACAGTTACTTAAAAAAATCAAACGAATAAAGGATATGCGCAGGGCGGTGATACTTGCGCACAATTATCAGCCCGGCGAGATACAGGACCTTGCTGATTTTACCGGCGATTCTTTGGGTTTGAGTATAAAGGCGGCCGAGACCGATGCCGACGTAATCGTGTTTTGCGGTGTGCAGTTTATGGCCGAAACCGCTGCTATTTTGTCACCGGAAAAGACCGTTCTTCTGCCGGACAAATCCGCCGGCTGCCCAATGGCTGATATGATAACTGCCGAACAATTACGCCGGCTAAAACAGGAACATCCCGATGCCCTGGTGGTTTGTTATGTTAATAGTTCTGCAGAGGTCAAGGCTGAGAGCGATTACTGCTGCACAAGTGCCAACGCGGTTGAAGTAGTAAACTCTTTGCCGAAGGATAGGCGAATTATCTTTGTGCCGGACCAGCATCTTGGTCGGTTTGCTGCTGAAAGAACTGGCCGAGACCTTGTGCTCTGGCCCGGTTATTGCCACGTACACGTGGTGATAACTGTGGATGATATTAAGAACGCCAGGGCGAAATATTCGGATGCGATTGTAATGACACATCCGGAATGCACCGAGCCGGTCAAGGAACTATCAGATGAGATGCTTAGCACCAGCCAGATGCTCAAGTTTGCCGCCAAAAGCACGGCAAGGCAGTTCATAATAGCCACCGAGATAGGAATAATTCATACACTGAAAAAACAGAACCCGGAAGCTGAATTTGTCCCAGCCAGCGAAAGGGCTATCTGTCCCAATATGAAAAAGATTACTCTGGAGAAGATAGTCTGGGCACTTGAAGATATGCAATACAAAATATCTATACCGGAAGCGATAAGGAAAAAGGCGAAAAAGGCCCTGGACAAAATGGTGGAGATTCTACCAGTGAGATAAGAATGATAGACGTTGGAGAAAATTCCATTGGTGTCGTGCAGACTAAGACTATGCGGGTAGTTGAGCCGGAGCAGCCCTTAGAGCTGGAGTGCGGCAAGAAACTAAGCCCTATTGATGTGGCCTACGAGACATACGGCGAGCTTAACGAGGCTTCAGACAATGCTGTTTTGATTTGCCACGCCCTCAGCGGCGACGCTCACGTTGCCGGCCTCAATAATTCTGATGACCGAAAGCCCGGCTGGTGGGATGTAATGGTCGGGCCCGGCAAGGGAATCGATACGAATAAGTATTTTGTTATCTGCTCAAATTTTCTCGGCGGTTGCAGCGGGACAACGGGGCCGTCTTCCATTAATCCATCAACAGGCAAACCATACGGCCTGGCCTTTCCAATTATAACTATAGCTGATATGGTCAAGGTTCAAAAGCTCTTGCTCGATAAGCTCGGTATTAAAGGGCTTTTAGCGGTGATTGGAGGTTCGATAGGGGGGATGCAGGTCTTGCAGTGGGCGATTGAGTATCCTGATTTTATCAAAGCTGCCATACCGGCTGCCACGACCACGTACCTTGGAGCTCAATCGATTGCGTTTGATGCGGTGGGCCGGAACGCGATACTGGCAGACCCAAATTTTGAAGGCGGGCAATACACGGACGAGAAAGGCCCAGACAGAGGTCTGGCAATTGCCAGGATGATTGGGCACATAACGTATCTATCCGAACAGGGTATGCGCGAAAAGTTCGGGCGGCAGTTGCGAAATGCCGACAGCTACAGTTACGATTTCAACTCTGAGTTTTCCGTTGAGACATACCTGGACTATCAAGGGCGAAGCTTCGTGGAGAGATTCGACTCCAATAGCTATCTTTATATAACCAAAGCGGCGGATTATTTCGACCTGGAAAAAGATTACGGGTCTCTAAAGAATGCCTTTGCAAATACCAAATGCAGATTCCTGGTAATTAGCTTTGCGAGCGATTGGCTCTTTACGCCTGCTCAATCCAGGGCAATAGTTGATGCGCTCGTTGCTAACGACAAAGATGTTAGTTATTGCGATATTACATCACCATACGGTCACGATGCATTCCTATTAGAGCCGGAAGTGCTTGGCTCTTTTATTTCCGGCTTTTTAGAGGCTACGCATCAATTGGCAGCGAAAAAAGACCGTAAGGATAAAAGAGCACAGGAGCATAAGCAAACACACGATTTCAATCAGGCTGACCGAATTCGAGTTGACTATGAACTGATTGAGTCGCTGATAGAGCCTAACAGTACGGTTCTGGATATTGGCTGTGGGGATGGGGAACTGTTGGCAAATCTTAAAGCCGACATGAACATAATGGGTAAAGGAATCGAGCTCGAACAGGACCTTGTCTTGACTTGTGTAAATCGGGGGCTGTCCGTTATTCAGCTTGATGTCGAACAAGGATTGGGGGAATACGCGGATAAAAGTTATGATTACGTAATACTGTCACAAACTGTGCAGACAATCAAAAATCCGGAAAAGGTATTTACTGAATTATTGCGGGTCGGCAGAAAGGTGATTGTGAGTTTTCCCAACTTTGCTCATTGGCGGTGCAGAGCACAGTTGTTTTTGTGCGGGCATGCTCCGGTAACCAAGCAACTGCCCTTTGAGTGGCACAACTCTCCATATATACATTGTTTATCACTAAAGGATTTCGACCAATTTTGCAAAAGATTGAACGTCATAGTAGAAAAAAAGATTCCATTGATTAAAACCCGTCTTAGCCCGGTAAGATTCGCGCCAAATCTGTTTGCCGAGCAGGTAATTTATGTAACAAGTAAGGAATGAACAATGGATGAAAATGTTAAATACCGTTTGGAGACATTGGCTCTGCACGCCGGCCACGAGGTTGATTCGGATACGCTCAGTCGTGCCGTGCCTATTTATCAAACTACCAGCTTTCTTTTCAGGGATACGGAGCACGCCGGAAATCTGTTTGCGCTTAAAGAGTTCGGCAATATCTATACGCGCCTGATGAATCCCACGACCGATGTGTTAGAGAAACGGTTGGCTGCAATGGAAGGCGGGGTTGGCGGACTTTGTTTTAGCTCCGGCATGGCGGCTATAACGGCTGGCGTTTTGAATATATGCAAAACAGGCCAACATATTGTATCTTCAAGCTCACTCTATGGCGGTACGGTTACATTGTTTAGCCAGACCTTCAAAAAACTGGGGATTGAAGTTACCTTTGTTGACCCGAAAGACCCGGAAAATTTTGCCAAAGCAATCAAGGATAACACCCGCCTGGTCTATATAGAAAGCATCGGCAATCCCAAAAATGACATCCTCCAATACGAGAAAATTGCCGACATCGCGCACAAAAACGGTATGCCCTTGATTTGTGACAGCACCGTCACCACACCTATACTGTTCAGGCCGATTGAGTACGGCATTGACATTATTGTTCATAGCTGTACCAAGTTTATCGGTGGTCATGGCACAAGCATCGGCGGGGCGATAGTAGATTCCGGTAAATTCGACTGGGCAAACGGTCGCTATCCTGAGCTGACTGAGCCGGACCCAAGTTATCACGGTGTCAAATACGTAGAGTCATTTGGCGAATTGGCATATATTATCAAGGCAAGAACTCAATTCCTGCGGGATATGGGCTCCTGTATGTCACCGTTCAATGCTTTTCTGTTTTTGCAGGGGCTGGAAACGCTGCATCTGCGGATGCCCAGACATTCTGAAAATGCACTGTCACTGGCACAGTGGCTCGAAAAACAGAAGGACGTTAAATGGGTGAATTATCCAGGCCTAAAATCTCATCCTGATTATGAATTGGCGAAAAAATATCTGCCCAACGGTCAGGGCGCAATACTTGGTTTCGGAATCAAGGGTGGCAAAGAAGCTGGTATTAGGTTTATTAACAATGTAAAATTAGCCAGCCACCTTGCCAATATTGGTGACAGCAAAACTTTGGTGATACACCCGGCCAGCACAACACATCAGCAGCTTAGCGAAGCCGAGCAGCTCGCCGCCGGTGTAGCAGCCGATTATATTCGGGTATCGGTTGGTACTGAGCACATTGATGATATAATAGCCGATTTCGAGCAGGCACTAAAAACCAGTCAAATGTAAGAATAGTAGATGACGGATTTGTACGGAGTACGAGACTATGTGGGAGTACACGGATAAATTAAAAGACCATTTTTTCAACCCACGCAATGTCGGCGAAATAGAGGACCCGCACGGCGTCGGGGAGGTCGGCTCCTTAGCCTGTGGCGATGCCCTGAAGCTGACGTTCAAACTCGATGCCAAGGGCAGAATCGCCGAAGCAAAGTTCAAGACCTTTGGTTGTGCAAGTGCCATAGCAACTTCCTCTGTATTAACCGAGATGATAAAAGGCCTGACTCTGGATGAAGCCGCTAAAGTAACGAACAAAGATATTGCCGAATATCTTGGTGGCCTGCCCGAACAAAAGATGCACTGCTCAGTTATGGGCAGAGAAGCGCTTGAAGCGGCAATCGAAAACTACAAAAGCGGCGGAAAGAAAAAACATGAGCTCGAAGGTAATGTTATCTGCACCTGTTTCGGCGTAACCGACAAGGAAATCGAAAGAGTAATACGCGAGAACAATCTGACAACGGTTGAAGAGGTTACGAATTACTGCAAGGCGGGAGGCGGTTGTGGTGGATGTCAGGGCGAAATCGAAAAAATCATAGAAAAGATACAAGGCGATATAATAACGGAAGCGCCGGTATCGACACCTCGACGGGCAGGCAAACTAACCAACATTCAGAAGATTCAGTTAATCCAGCAGACAATAAATGAGCAAATCAGGCCGGCCCTGCGGGCTCACGGAGGCAATATCGAACTAATAGACGTCGAAGGAAATAAAGTAATCGTTGCGTTCAGGGGCATGTGTGCCCAGTGCAGACTGACCGAGTTTACAATGAAAGATGTCGTCGAAGCAAAGTTAAGGGAATTTGTTTCCGAGGAGCTTTTCGTCGAAGAAGACAGAGAGTCTGCCCAACAACCCCACAATCACAGGGAATAAAAAATGAAGACCATATATTTTGATAACAACGCTACGACAAAAGTTGCCGAACCGGTGCTCGAAGAAATGGCCCCGTTATTCTGTGAGCTTTACGGTAATCCTTCGAGCATGCATACATTCGGCGGACAAATCGGTCGCAGAATCAGCCGGGCCCGCGAGCGGGTGGCCGATTTGCTTGGCTGCGAGCCGAGCGAGATTGTTTTTACCAGCGGTGGAACCGAAAGTGACAACGCCGCTATCAAAGGCACGTTGGCTGCCAGGCCTCACAGACGCAAAATCATAACCACCAGAGTTGAGCACCTGGCTGTGCTGGCCGTCTGCCGCGAGTTGGAAAATCACGGCTATACGATTGTGGAGATTGGTGTGGATAAATATGGTCGGCTTGACCTTGATGAGCTGGAGGAGCAAGTCGATGATAATACCGCTCTGGTGACGATAATGTATGCAAACAATGAGACCGGTGTGGTATTCCCGATTGAAAAAATCGCCGAATTGGTTGCCGATAGGGGGGCGGTGTTCCACACCGATGCGGTCCAGGCGATCGGCAAGATACCCCTGAATCTTTCGAAAAGCAATATCGATTTACTCAGTCTCTCCGGCCATAAGCTGCACGCGCCAAAGGGCGTAGGTGTTCTTTACGTCCGCAAGGGCACGCGGCTGTCGCCATATATGTTAGGCGGCCATCAGGAAGCAGGGCGAAGAGCCGGCACAGAAAATGTACCCGGAATCGTCGGCCTTGGCAAAGCCTGTGAATTAGCAGCACATAATATCGAGCAGGAAAATAACAAAGTTAAATTCCTCCGTGATAAGCTTGAGAAAGTAATACTGGAAGCTTGCCCTGATTCCCGCCTCAACGGCAACAAGGAAAATCGACTGCCAAATACGACTAATATCAGCTTCGAGTATATCGAGGGCGAAGCGATTCTGCTTATGTTGGATAAATACGGCATATGTGCCAGCAGCGGCTCAGCCTGCACTTCCGGCTCACTCGAACCCAGCCACGTATTACGTGCGATGGGCGTACCCTTCACCGCCGCCCACGGCTCGATTCGCTTCAGTCTGAGCAGATACAATACTGAAGAGGAAGTGGACTACACAATCGAAAAAATGCCGGGCATTGTCAACCAGCTCCGTGAGCTCTCACCCTTTTGTAGCGACCTAAATGCGTAGAAGTCTGATAGAGTCCTTACTCTGTTTTTCAGCTCTCTTAACGTTTTTTATTGCCTTAGAAAACGCTTTGTAGTAATATATTCGATATAGAATGAATGGATTCTTTCTGAGCTTTTGGAGTTAGTAAATGAAACAATTTCGTGTTTATGCGGATACTTCAGTTTTTGGAGGTTGTTTTGATGACGAATTCGCCGAAGAAAGCAAATCGCTTTTTTCAGACATAAAAGCAGGCAAGTTTGTACTTGTAATTTCCTCTACGACTCTTGGAGAGCTTGAAGGAGCTCCTGATTATGTTCAAAAAGTGTTGACTGAATTGCCATCAGAGAACGTGGAGATAATAGAATTTAGTGATGAAATTGCTCGTTTACGCGATGCGTATTTGGGGGCACGGATTGTTGAACCGGCAGCTAAAGCCGATGCCGAGCATATCGCATCGGCATCTATAGCGGATGTAGATTTTGTTGTTAGCTGGAATTTCAAGCACATTGTGCATTATGAAAAAATAGCTGGATACCAGGCAATCAATCTGATAAACGGATACAAAGAGATTCGCATTTATTCACCGAAAGAGGTGGTTGGAAATGATGAAAAATAAAAAATTCGATTGTGTTCGGATGAAGCGGGATATTCAGCAGCAAATTTTGAAGGAATTTGAAGGTTTGTCGGATGGTCAGAAGCACAAAATTCAAATGTCCAAAGTCATGCAGAATTCTCTCTTAGGCCCATTCTGCAAAAAGGTCTGTTCAGTAAAGGATGCTTCGAGCAAATAGAGCTTTTTCATCTTCTGTTACCCACAAAAGTGAAGGTCGATTACACCATCGATAAAATATCCCAAATCGTCAACCAGCTCCGCGAACTCTTACCCTTTGTGGTCAAATAGAACCACAAAATATCATTTCTGTGAAACTTGTTCTCGGCTCTTGTCGAAGAGCAGATTTCCAGAATGGCATTTTCATTTTGAATTTGTTACTCAATGCGCTATATGCATCCAGCACGATGAATGACCGCCGGAGGTGGGACTCGAACCCACACTTTGCTGCCAAGAGAGTAAAGTTACGCTGAAAGGCTCTGTATTTCAGTCGGCAGTTTATTCAGCACAAGCGTTTTTAGCTCAAGTTTCTTGCTGGCATTATCGATGTCGATACCGACAAGATTGCCCTCGGCATCGTAGTCGAGAACAATCCCTTCGGAAACTTCCTTGCTCTCGGTGCTCGACCGTTCTGCAAGATCGATATATAGAGAATATGTTTCTGGAGAATAGTTTAATCTCATATCCCGATATCTTGTCTGTTTCTATAAAAACATGGATTCCCGCTTGCGCGGGAATGACAACGATAAACGCGATAAGCTTCACGACGAAAGAATTACAAGTAACTGCCGGAGGTGGGACTCGAACCCACACCCTGTTGCCAGGACGGGATTTTGAGTCCCGCGCGTCTGCCAATTCCGCCACTCCGGCTCAGGCTGTCAGCCGCCGATTATTAACAATCAGCGACTTTTTGTCAATGCAAATTACGCGATGCCCGCTACTTAAAAAATCAATCAAATCACAGAGGTCTGTCTGCAAAAATACTGATTTCAAAAAATTTTCTTTTGTTGATAACCACTTACGAGAATTGGCTGCGCAAAAATCATCCCAAATTTCAATCAAGTAAGTAAGTTCTGCCAATTATGATTGATATGTTCGGCCCTCGGAGCATTCATAAAAGGCAACTCAATGCAGCTTGCTATCTTTCCTTCCAGTACCGCTGCACAATACCGTCTTTGAGCTTAAACACAACGATATGTTCTATTTCCTTTTTATCTTCGATAGCGATGGGTGGCGGAAACATGGCAAATCTGTTGTCCTTTTTCTCTATGCATCTGTATCTGAGTATCTCGCTCCCATCTTCCGTCATACTTTCTTCGGTAGGCTCACCGACTATCGCCAAAAGCTGGTCTTTTGTTGTCCTGCCGGATTCTATCTGCCTTAGCTGTGAATTTTCAACGCCGCTGTAGTGCACATTACTTTCGGTTGCCACACAGCCGACAAGCAGAATCAACGTCACGGCCAGCGAGGTAAAAAGAGCAATTTCACTAAGTTTATAATGTTTCATTTCTCGCTTCTCCTAAATCGGTTTACATTTAGCTACTGCCACTTTGTGTCCTATCTGACAATCTGCAAATACTCTCACGCCTTTCAATAGCATATAATATCAAAAATCTCTTTCGATGTGTACATTTTACTCTTTCATAAATAAGGCACACGAAGTACTTATAGTAACAGAAAAAAACATCCATACGACAGAATCATATCTGTAACAAAAACCTTACCCCAGGCCGTTTTGTAAAAGAACCGAGTTGAATTCAGGAATATATCGAAAATACTATCTTATTCTTATAGAACCGTAGTTGGTCTTCAAACTCAGCTTTCCGTTTCCTTCACCGATTGTTCCTTCTATTCGTTTGCTGCTTATCTTGCCCTTGACTACAATCGGCAGGTCGGTTTTTATCGAGCCGTAGCTGGTTGCAAGTTCAACTTGTCCGGCGAATCCGGGCGGTGCTGTAAAGTCAATGCTGCCGTACGATGTGCTTACGTTTGCTTGTATTTCAGCCGGCGCCGAATCCGAATATTCAATGTCGATATTGCCGTAGCTTGAGCCGGCAGTTAGTTCGTCAGATATGATTTTCCTGCAATCGATACTGCCATAAGATGTATCCACTTGAATTTGGCCGTTAATGCTGTCACAGTCAATCGAGCCGTAGTTGGTATGTGCTTTCACGTAGCCGCTGGTATCAGCCAGTTCGAGCGAGCCGTATGAGCTGGCACATTCGATGTTAGTTTGTATAGGGATAGTTATTTGGTAGCTAATGCTTATTGAGCGGTTATTTTTCACGTGCGGCTTGTCTGCCCTGACCGTTAGTGTTTTTCCGGTCGGCTCAAGCTGTATATTCACTTGTTCAGCAATTTCAGCGGCTTCTTCTTCGGTAAGAGCCTGCACAGAAATTGTAGCGACCACATTGCAATCGGTGATGTCAGCACCACCTACTTTTATAGAGCCATAGCTTGTTTTAGCCACAACGGTTGAACCGGATTCCAAAGGCGCCTTGAGTCTTATTGTTTTTTCGTATTTGGCCCGGGGCCAATCACCGATATGAATAACGCACCCGCTGACAGCAAGCAGTGAGCAAAGGCCGAGAGATAATACGATTGGATAATTTTTCTTCATTTTTCTGTCCCCTTAATTCTATAGCTTTTTCTTGTACGAGTCCGTTGCTGGTTTTCTGCTTATATTAGAACCGAGTTAAATTCGGGAATATATCAGGCATATTATCTTATTCTGATTGAGCCATCGTTTGTCTTGATGTACAGCCTGCCTTCTCCCGTTCCGATTGTTCCTTTAATCCCGCTTTTACCTAATTTTCCGGTAACCTTTATCGGCAAATCCGTGTTTATTGAGCCGTCGTCCGTTATAATTTCAGCGTCCGCAGAAAAGTTCGCCGGGGCCGTTAAGTCGATAGTGGCATCGTCTGTAACCAATGAGACATTACAAACACCGCCCGCATCTTCAGCGTAAACTACTGTGATCCTTCCATCATCGCTCTGAATATTTACATTACCGGTAACCTCTTCGACTCTGGTCGAGCCATCATTACTTCTGACTTTTATGTCCCCAACGACTCGTGACATGGTTACCGAACCGTCATCGGTCTGGATGTCGAGCCATCCGGCTCTCTGCAAGTTTACATCACTATTAAACTCCTGAACGTTGATTGAACCGTCGTTGCCTCTGATTTTTATATCTCCGCTGATTCGTGAAAGGTTCACTGAACCGTCGTCGGTATTTATGTCAATCTTTCCTTTTACGTTTTCTATCGTAATATCCCCATCATCCGTGTCAAGTTCCACATCGCAGCTCTTCGGTACCATTGCCTCGACCTGAACATCTACGCTCTGGTTCGTCATCAGTATCGGCTTTTCAAGTTTTACCGTTAGCTTGGAGCCGAATTGCTCAAGTTTTAGCTTTGTCTTTTCAGCGATTATTCTGGCTTTTTCATCCGAATCAGCCCTGGCGATAATCGTGGCGGTAACATTGCAATCCGCAACCTTGCCGCCGGTTACGGTTATCCAGCCGTCGTTGCTCTTGGCCGAAAATAAAGAGCCGGCCGACATCGGCCTGGATAACTGCACTGTCCTTTCATATCTTGCCCGAGGGTAACTATATCCTCTTATTTGGATATAGCAGCCTACAACAGCGATTAACGAGCATAGCAAACAATACAGCAATATTCTTGTGAACATACCACTTTTCATTTTTTTCCCTTTCAATTGATATTTTCTGTGTCTCGCAGTACTCGCAACAATCTTCGTAATTTTCCCGACGACTTTAAAATTTAGGTTTGACAGGGGCAATTATGCCGGCCAAATGTTACCATTTTGTTACAGTTTTGTCCTTTTTCTGTTACTTTTTTTTGTTTTTTTTGCTTTTGTTCAGCCGATTATTATATTTGATATACATAGATTCGTTTTGTTGGCGTATTCCGAATTAGAAAATTATAATCGGAAGGATACGAAAATATGCAATACATGTGGCTGTCGCACCGGCAAGAGAAAAACAACAAAGAAAAAAACTGCAAAGAAAACCAAGAAAAAGAAATAGTTTATCCCCGCACGCCTGTAGCGGGGACCCAGTTTGCCCTCAACCTGCTCGGGGAGCGATTAATACAGTATTTTCAAATGCAGCCCGGCGCCATAACGGGAAGTGTATTGTTTTGAAGTTCCCGCACCCTAAGAGAACCATATTCTCATTTTCCTCTTGTTCGCTTATGCACTTATATTCCTGTGCGTTTACGCTCTTTAGTAATCTATGATTACAATGTCTTCAGGTATTGCTACTACGTCTCGATGTCCGGGGCCGAGGAGCTTTTTTATCTCAGTGCTGTGCTTGCCGGCTAATTCTTTTAATTGAGTGCTGCCGATACTCGTTACGGCCTTGGCATTATCATTTAACATAACAACCGCACCGGCCTCGAATGTGCCCTTAACAGATATTACTCCGCTGGGCAAAAGACTCTTGTTATTTTGGATTGCCTGCATAGCACCTTCATCTATAAATATCGTCCCGGCCGGACTGCTGTTGAGAATCCATCTCGAACGATTTGAGAGCTTCCGTTTCGGCATAAAGACCGTGCCGATTTCTTCACTTGCCATAATACGGCCGATGATGTTTTTCACTCTGCCGTCCGCTAAGACTATCCGAAAGCCGGCGTTGGAGGCGATCTTTGCCGCTTCAATTTTGGTTTTCATTCCGCCGGTCCCGTGGGTGCTGCCCCTGCCTCCGGCGTTTCGAATAATATCGGCAGTTATCTCATAAACGGCGTGTATCGGCCTGGCGTCTGCGAATTTTTGTGGGTCCTTATCGTAAAGGGCGTCGATGTCACTGAGCATAATCAAAAGGTCGGCGTCGATTTTACTGGCGACCAGGGCGCTTAGTTTATCGTTATCGCCGAAGGCTGAGCCGATTTCGTCGGTGCTTACACTGTCGTTCTCATTCAGGATGGGCACCACGGACAATTCAAGCAGTGTCTCGATGGAATTGCGAAGGTTCAGATAAGTTCTTCTGTTATTTAGCACCTCGGCGGTCAGCAAAACCTGGGCGACGGTAATACCGAAGCGGGCAAACGACTTTCTGTATTCAGCCATAAGTAGTGGCTGTCCGATAGCGGCGCAGGCCTGCCGCATCTTTATATCTTTTACCTTGCCTGCCAGTCCAGACTGGACATCTCTCATACCTGATGGCCGGCTCGACTGAGCTCGCCGAAGTCTGATACCCTGATACCCTGTTAACTGTCCCTTGCCCATACCGATAGCGCCGGAGGTGATGATAACGACCTGCCTGCCGGTTTTGAGCAGTGAATTTATCTGCCGGGCAATCCGACGAACATAGCCGGCATCTATCCCGCTATTTTTCGTCAGAATATTGGTGCCGATTTTTATTACTATTCGCTTTGCTTCACTAAAATCCCGCATAATCTCGTTGTCCGTGTCTCGTATATCGTATTGCGTAAATCAGTGGCTAAATCCCTGACTACATACCACTCACCAATAACTACTCACCACTCACTACTCACCAATCTATAATTCACTAATCTCCTGTGTGTGAATTTTTTTTTTGCATCGCTGCCGACATAATCGGCTACGACCTGGCCTGTGCCGACAAGTTTCCATTTATAAATGACAAGACCTTCCAAGCCTACCGGCCCACGGGCGTGGAGCTTGTTGGTGCTGATACCCACTTCGGCGCCGAGTCCGTAGCGAAAGCCATCTGCGAAGCGCGTGCTGCAGTTCCAGAGCACATTTGCAGAATCGACAAGGTTCATAAACCTCTCGGCCTTTTTCTTATCAGTGGTAACAATGCTGTCGGTATGTCCGGAGCCATAGTGGTTAATATGCTCAATCGCCTGGTCAAGACCATCAACGACTTTTATCGAGATAATGTAATCCAGATACTCGGTTGACCAATCCTCTTCGACTGCCGGCTTAACGTCGATTATTGATGCTGTTTTCTCGCAGCCACGGAGCTCTACGCCCTTTTCCTCTAAGGCTGTTTTGACTTTCGGCAGAAACTTTTCAGCAATTTTATTATCTACCAGCAAGGTTTCCACAGCATTACAGACTGCGACGTACTGGCACTTGGAATCGACGGTGATATTCACAGCCATATCCAAATCGGCATCGCTGTCTATATAGACGTGGCATATACCATCAGCATGTCCGAGGACGGGTATATTTGTATTGTCCATAATATAACGAACGAATTCATTTGAGCCGCGTGGAATGACCAGGTCGATATATTCATCGAAGGCCAACATCTCAGCAACATCCTGACGCGTTTCCAATAGCTGAATCCATCCTTTAGGTAGTCCGGCTTTTACACTTGCCTCGGAGATTGTCGCAGCTAAGATTTTATTGGTTTTTGCAGCTTCGCTTCCGCCTTTTAACAGGACGGCATTTCCGCTTTTTAGGCATAGCGTTGAGATTTGCACGAGGGCGTCCGGCCGGGATTCAAAAACAACGCCGATAACTCCAATCGGACAACTGACTTTATAAAGTTCGAGCCCTTTATCAAGCTCGGTAGCGGTGATTGTTTTACCGACAGGGTCGTCGAGTTTGATTAAGCTCTCGATACCTGTACATACATCAGCTATTTTACCTTCGTCAAACTTTAGACGTTTTAGTAAAGGCCCAGCCAGATTGTTCTTTTCAGCCGTGACCAGGTCTTCTTTATTAGCTGAGACTATCTCTGCGCTGTGTTGCTTCAAGGCTTTGGCAATCTCGGCTAAAGCGTTGTTCTTTACATCGGTCCTTGTCACCGCCAGTTGGATCGAGGCTGACTCGGCTATCGCGGCTATTTCGGAAATTTTCATTTTTAGTTTACCATTGACTATTTGTTGTTAAATGCCTATATTTCGATTGCCGAATTGTAAGTAAACAGTACTCGATAATCAATAATCAATATCGAATAAACGCTGTAGGTGGAATCAATTGTACCGCGGGCGTGGCTCAATGGCAGAGCATCGGCCTTCCAAGCCGAGTATGTGGGTTCGATTCCCATCGCCCGCTTTTGTTTTTAGAGTCTTTTCACTTTAAGTGTTTCTATGGTATCGCCCGGATTTTCTTGTGGTTTTGGATGAATTGTTGCGAAATTTACAGGGCGTTGTGGAAAACGGTCGGGGCAGCGCAAAAAATAATTGGCTCGGCCAAAAGCATTATATTTTCGTAAGCACTTCTGTTTGCGGGGATTAGATTCTTTCAGGGGCCGTCCTATAATAAAATTTCTCATAAATTTTGAAAAAAGTGTATTTGTTTGTTGACAAAGTGGTAGGAAGTGGTACGATTTCCCATATTGAATATATCAAGTGGGACTAATGCCATGCTTTTATTAACAGGCGAATATCTTCACGTTGTCGATAACAAGAGCAGAGTCCTCATCTCGAACAAGCTGAGAAGTCAGATTGATGTCGATAAGCACGGCAGCAATTTCTATCTTGTACTCGGTGCCAACGGCATACTTTGTTTGTACCCCGAAAGGTATTTCGAGCAGATAGCCCTTGCGGTTACACCCGGCACTACCGCGCCTGATGAGGCTGTAGCGTTCGAGCGAATCAGCTTTGCTTTGGCCAGTAAGGTGGAGCTGGACGGCCAGGGCCGATTGCTCCTGAATGAAAGATTACGAAAGAGGGCCGGATTGAAAGACCAGATTACACTTATCGGTGTCAGAGACCATATCGAGCTCTGGAACAGTGAAAGCTGGGAACAATATCTTTCAGACCATATGGCTCAATATCAGAAACAGGCATCGCAGGCACGACAGATTGTCCTGCACGAGCAAAGCGAAGATATTTAATCTTTAGAATGGAGGCAGAATGATTGGAACGGATTCAAATCATTGTCGGATTGTTGCCGGAAGTCTCGTCGGTGAAAGGGAGGTTGATGAACGGACCTTCGCCTCCCTGGCAATTCTCGGAGAACGGTTGGAACGATTGAAGGAAACCGACGAGACTTATTCCGGCATTGAATTTTCGCCGGATGTACAGAAACTTCAAAGGCGGAAGAACACAATGAATGTTTTCTGACATGTAATGTGTAATGCGTGTTGAGTATCGCGGCCCCGTGCATCTGGGGCCGATACGATATGCGCGATGTGATATACGATATATGCGACACGATAGAAGTGAATGGCTCGATAATAGAGCATATTCCGGTTCTCGCTGAGATATTGGCCGAGCAGATTAAATTGCCACAGGATGGCAGCATGGTCGATGCGACCATAGGACATGGAGGTCATAGTTATCTGTTCGGCAAGACCTTGGGCCCTGAGGGAGTTATCGTAGGCCTGGATGTTGATAAAAATGCTATCCGAAGGGCCCAATTTAAATTAAGAGACCTTGCCTGTAAGGTTATTTTGCTTCATTCGAATTTTTCACAAATCAGCGAGCAAGTCCATGAGCAGGGTTTAGATAAAGTCGATTTCATATTGGCCGATTTGGGGCTTTGTTCGGCACAGTTGGCTGACAGCCGGATGGGGCTCAGTTTTCTTCAAGATATGCCGCTGGATATGAGAATTGACAAAAGATTAAAGAGCACCGCTGCCGATATAGTTAATAAGGCAGATGAAAAATCCCTGGCTGATTTGATATACAAATTCGGCCAGGACAGGGCCTCACGGCGAATTGCACGCTTTATCGTGCGGGAACGAGAAAGTGGGCCGATAACAACGACCGGCCAACTGGCAAAGATAGTCTGTAAGGCGCTGGGAAGTGCCCGGCGAGGCCGAAAAAGTAAGATACACCCGGCAACCAGGACTTTCCAGGCCCTGAGAATTGCTGTCAATGACGAGCTGGAGAATTTGAAGAAGCTACTTGCTTCGGTGCCGGAGCTGCTGAACAAAAATGGTTGTATAGCAGTCATTAGCTATCACAGTCTGGAAGATAGATTAGTTAAAAACGATTTTAAGCTAAACGGAAAGGACAATATTTACAGGGTCATTACGAAGAAACCGATTGTGCCGACGCGAGAGGAAATTGCTGAAAATCGTCGGGCGAGAAGCGCAAAATTAAGGATTGCACAGAAACAATAATATGGAGTTTTCATTATGACATCCGATGCCAAGATTGGGTTGCTGTTAGGTTTAGTCTTTATATTTATAATTGCGTTTATAATTAACGGCCTGCCGCGCTTTCGCAGTAACACGAACAATAATGAGCTGACAACTAATACGGTCAATTCGCCGGATGACTCGATGGGTATTGCAGCTAAGGAACGTAAAGCTCAGGGAGTGTTCGACCGTGTGGGGCGGCTCACACAAGAACGTGTTGATGAAGTACCGGTCGTCTCAAAAAACGAGGGAGCAGTTCGCTTCGAAATGCCCTTGCCGGAAGGCACTTTGGCTGTGAAGGATGACTTGATTGTAGAAACTCCCATTGATAGGATCAAGCCGTCTGCTCTGTTGTCGGAAACCAATGAGAAAAACAAAGTCAATAAACCCAGGTCCGTCGAGCTGGCTTTGCCAAAGACCTATATCGTTAGCGAAGGTGATAATCTGGCTATTATAGCACAAAAATTTTACGGCCCAGATGAGGGTAATAAGAAAATAAACGTTGCCCGGATATTCGAAGCCAATCGTAAACTGTTGAAATCACTCGATGAGATTTATGTCGGGCAAACGCTTACTATACCGCCGCTCATAGATAAAACCGACAGCGTATTTTCGGATTCACTGTTCGATAAAGTGAAATCCATCGGCCGCAGGCTTACTTCGGCTGAGACATCTAAGGCACCCAGCGTGAGACGGAGCAAACAATACGTTGTACGGGAAGGTGATAGTTTATGGCGAATTGCTGTTGAGCAGCTTGGAGACGGCACTCGCTACAAGGAGATAAGCGAGCTAAATGCTGATATTTTAGGGAACGAGGACTATCTTGCTGTTGGGATGCAATTGAGAATACCTGCTCGATAGAAATGGCGGATATTAGAATTTATATTTTAGGCGTTATATGAGGTCCCGATTTCATCTTGTTTTTGTTGTTTTTTGTTTCACGGCTGTTTTGGTTTTTGCCGTTTATCTGCGTAGTGCCAACAATCGGATTTTCTTTGACCTTTGCTCCTGCAGAGGCGAACAAAGCCGATTAAAACAGGAGCTTGGCACGAAACAGTTGCTATTGGAAGGTTTAATAAATCCCGCTGCGCTTTCGCGGCGATTTGACGGAATAAATACCAACGAATAAGAGTTGAAAAGCGTTCGAATTACCATTCTTTTCTCTTTGCTTCTTATCGGCGCATTTCTGGCGCTGGCAGGGCGATGCTTTTATCTGCAGTTTTTGCGGAACGACCATTATATTGGCCAGTGTCTTGAACAAAAGCAAGGACGGCTTCCCTACAAGCCTCAGCGCGGCGTGATTCTTGATTGTCGCGGCAGGGTACTCGCTGCGAGCAATAAGGTTCAGTTCATTAAAGTTGAGCCTCGAAGGGTCAAAGACTTCAAAGATTTATCGAGCGAGCTGCAGCCGATATTGGGTATGGGTGCGCACGAAATCTGTAAACTTATCAACGAAAGCAACAACCCGGGATATGTAAAAATCAAGGCGGATGCCAAGCCGAGTGAATGTGATGCCGCCCGAAGAATTTCTAGCGCTGTCGGCGTCGAATCTGATTGGCAAAGGCATTATCCGATGGGTCGATTAGCTGTTCATGCAGTTGGTTTTACGAGCCTTGATAATCGGGGATTGGATGGCATTGAGTACCAGTACGACAAACAGCTCAGCGGTTCGGCGGCACAGGATATATTCTTTGCAGACGTACGTCGCCGGCCCATTCGCCCGGCGCCTCGTGAGCATAGTCCGGCGGATAATAACGATGTGGAGAACGCCGTTTTAACCAATGGCGTCGGGATTATTTTGACTATTGATGCTACTATCCAGCAGTTTGCCAGAGATGAGCTTGTCAGGCAATACGAAAACTATGAGGCCGAGTCGGCTGTGGCGATTGTGGTTGAGCCGAAGACCGGGGCAATTTTGGCGATGGTTTCGCTGCCTGATTTCGACCCTGCCGAGGCCCACTCGACCGACCCAGATAATCGTCGCAACCGGATTTTAACCGATGAGTTCGAGCCGGGCAGTATTATCAAGCCGCTCGTGGCAGCAATTGCACTTGATGCGGGCGCTGTGAACAAGGTTGAAAAAATATTCTGCGAAAACGGAAACTATTCCGGTAGAGGTTTTGGACGAATCGGTGAATATCGAAGAGGGTTCGGTGATTTGACTTTGCGCGAGATTCTGGTTGAGTCAAGCAATATAGGAATGGCCAAAATCGGACAGAGGCTCGGCAAAGACAAACTTTATAAAGGGCTGAGACTTTTCGGTTTCGGCAAAAAAGCAGGGATTGATTTGCCCGGCGAGGCTGATGGGCTGTTGCGACCTGCGCACAAATGGACGGGATACAGCGTAACCCGGATACCTTTTGGTCAGGAAATTACTGTAACTGCGATTCAGTTGGTTCGGGCTTTCTGCATACTTGCCAATCGCGGTCGTATCGTTCGCCCATTCCTGGTCAAAGCAATTGTTGACAACGATGGAGAGATTACCGAGCTAAAGCGGCCTCTGCCGCCGGTGGGTTATGTGGTCAAGCCGGAAGTCGCCGAATGGATTGTCAGCGATGCTATGGTCGGTGTGGTTAATGAGGGTACGGGTAAAAGAGCCAAATTGGACAAATGGCAGGTGTTCGGAAAAACGGGAACAGCAAACATTGCAAAGAGCGATGAACGAGGTTATTCGGACAGTGATTATGTGGCTTCCTTTATAGCCGGTGCGCCGGTGGAGGACCCGGCGATAGTGGTTTTGGTTTCAATCCGCAAGCCGAACAAGATACTCGGCAAGGGCTATACCGGCGGAGTGGTAGCCTCTCCCGTGGTGGGTAAAATAGTCGAAAAAACTCTTAACTATCTTGAATACAGGTATGCCCGGGCAGATTTCTGAGAAGAATAAACAGGGAAAAATTGTTTAATAGATTTCTCGACTTTGCCTTCGGCTGCGCTCGAAATGACGATTGTGTTGCCTTCGGCTTCGGTCAAAATGACATGTAGTCTTTTCTACTGAGCATTATCAATTACAATTTACCTGTATCTGAATTTGAATAAGAAGAAATGGCAAAGATAATCTATGCCGTTGCGGGGGAAGGGTTCGGGTACAGTCCGCCTTGGGCGGAGTCCCACCTCTGAAAAGCTGAATGAAGAGATTTTGGCTCGGGTTCTCGATGAACTCGATAAGCCTATGCCGAGCCCCGTTAGAAATTCTACAATGGGCAATATGATACAAACCCCGTTAGAAGCTGGCGACTCACTCCTAATGGGGCAAAAAGGGAAAATTTCTAACGGGGCGAGCGATGAGAGGATTATTTGGCCGGACAACGATAAATTCTTCCGGATACTGCAAGAGGTCTTAAACAGACTTCATAGCCCGATTAGTATATCGCTTGCTTAAGTTGTATAATCGGCATACTAAGGATTTGGTAAATTCGGTTGAGTCTCTGCTTTCCCCACATATCCGGCGTCGATGCAGAACTGGATGATGTCACGGGCTAAAGGCGCGGCGTCGCTTGAGCCGTGCTGGCCGCCTTCGACGACCACGGCGATTGCGATGCTCCGATTTTGGCTGTCAGTTGCAAAGCCTCCAAACCAGGCATTTTCCGGGGCCTGGGTTGAGCCGGTTTTGCCGTAAACTTTTGTGTCCTGCTCGGCAAGACTTGTAAGAATCGGTTCGAATGTACTATAAGCTGTTCCGCCGGTCTCATTAACGACAGCCCTCATGCCGTCATAAACTACTGCTAAAGTCTGTAGTGAAATACCAATGTCGATTTTGTTAAAGTCGAATTCATAGGTGTTATCCATAAACAGTCGGGGAGGTTTATATGTACCGCCTCGGGCGAGAGCGGCCATTGCATTTGCTACCTGCAGAGGTGTAACCCGCAGATTGCCCTGGCCTATGCCGAACCATCTTCTTTCACTTTTACTGAGCGGGGGCACCTGCTCAAAACTTGTGATTGTTTCCCTTGGGATAGTGTTAGAGATTACTCCCTGCAATTGGCGAAAGTTTCTGAAGAGTTCGGATTCTTCAAAGGAAAGCGGTGGGAATAATATGTTTCGCCCATAGCCGAATTTAAAGAGCCATTGCTGAAGGACCTGGGGATCGATTCTGTCGGCAAGGCGGGAAAAATAAATATTGCAACTGCCCCTAATGGCGTTGCGAGCGTAATTTTTCCACCTGTCGTCATGGCCGGCTCTGTATCTGTTGTATAACCAGCAGCTTGGCCAGCCTTTTGGGGCCTTCTGAGCGGGGCAGCCTATAATCTCCTCCGGGGTGATTTTGCCGGACTCAAGCCCGGCGATAAGAATCAGCGGCTTTACAACTGAGCCGGGCGGGTACCGCTTATTTATTGCTCGATTAATTAAAGGCTTAGCGGGGTCGTTAGTAAGGTCGTCGTAGTCATACCTGGCACGGTTCAAATCAAAGACCGGTATCGAAACCAAAGCGAGAATATCACCTGTTGCAACTTCAATGACAACTGCTGCCATTCCTGGTCCGCAGTTCGGGTCATGTTTGTATGTGGTCAGATAGTTTTCTATTCTTTGCTGAAGCTCGATATCCAGCGTCAGCGAGACGTCTTTGCCGAACCGGCTCCTGGTTTGACTTATAAGCTGACTGTCTATGTCGTAAACGAGCTCCCCTCGTCTGCCGCGAAGGATGGTTTCGCAAACATACTCAACTCCATCCTCTCGGCCGCAAATCTCTCCGCTCAAATAGCTTGATAGTTTGTCATTTGCGAAGAGCCCTTTATCTTCTTCGCTGTGTGTTACAAGCCCGACCCAGCCTATAGTTTGGGCGGCAGCCGTACCATACGGGTAGGTCCTTCGTGCTTTTGGCAGAATCTGAATATCATCGACTTTTAAAAACTCCAGTTGAGCGGCAAATATATCGTCATCGGTTTTTAACTCCAGCAACGGCTTTGGGTCGTGCATATCAGCAATATCGATTTTGTTGACAAGCCGAAGCCGTTTTATTTCGTTTGGTTCCTTCGTTTCAAAGTCGGCTATTGCTTCATAATCTGGGATGCTGATTAAGTCGTACTTGTTAAAAACTTCGGAATCAGGAAAATTGCGCCGCCAGGCCTGAAACGTGCGCTGATTCCAGATATAATCATTTATTCTCTGTATTTCTTTTTTTATCTCTGAGGGTTTGACTCCTTTGAATTGGGCACACTTGTTGATTATCTGGTTCAAATCTGCCAGACCGAGGTTTAGCTCTTTTTGTACATTGGCTACAGCATCAGCATCTTCTTTGTCGGCGGCACTTAATAATCTGGCGTCCCGGATGCGGTCGTCCATAAAACACGTGAGCTTGTAATTTATACACAGCTGGAACTGTGGTTCATCGGTGGCTAAAACTTCGCCTGTTCTGTCGAGTATTTTGCCTCTGACGGTTTTAAGCTCCTGGGATTGACCTCTTTGGCGTTTTAGCTCCTCGATATCACTTTGGACAGAAGAGGTTGGAAGCAGCTGCATTTGTGCCAGGCGGATCAAACAGACCAGTAAGAGCAGTGTGCTTAGGATAACAAAGATTTTTATTCGCTTATCATACATCGTATTTTGTCTTTAGTGATACGTGCTACGATTCGTAATTCGGCATTTTCGAGGTGAGGGTTTAACGTCGGATGAAGCGATGAATCTTTATACGCATCCACCAGGCTGACGGCAAAAATAAAAACGGTCCCACCAGGGCCGAGTACAGAGCTATTCCGAAAAGAGCAGAGTATATGTTTGGTGGAGTTGGCTCTCCCTTTATAAAGTTTAAGAAATAAACCAGCGTCCCGGCCAAAAGGGCCGTGATGAATATCGCAAGGAATTGATAAGTCATTTTTCTGATAGCAATAACCCTGTGCAGGTAGGCCAGAGCCGTGCCGAAAAGACCAAAGCTAATCATTTGCGGGCCCATCGTGCGACCAATAAGGTCGGCTGCGAATCCTATTGTGAAGGAAGTTATGATGGCATCCGTCGTATTGCAGTAAACAGCAAAGAATACCAAAAGTATTAACAGCAAATCAGGCTTGATATTCAAATCTGCAAAAAAACTGGCCTGCAGCACCGTAGCAAGAAGAACTAAAACTGCAAACCGGAACCATCGCATTTATATATCCTCAGCCGTTCCCATTTCAAAATCTATCGCACAACAGCGCTACAGCACAACTTAATAACAATTGAACTAAAGTGCCTGAAGTTTGAAGTGCATAAAGTGTCTAAAGTTATTTGTTTTTTTAACTTTAGCTCACTTTAGGCACGTTAGCGCTCTTCTGGCGGATTCATCACGATTACATGTACATTCTCTGCCTTTTGCATGTCACAAACCGGTTCGACCATTATATCCCAAACCAAAGGTTGGGCATTGCGTTCGCATCGAGCCACTTTTCCTATAATTATGGGAGTATCGAGGAAGCCAGGTCTTTTACTGGCCATAACCTTTGTGTCGATTTTGACTTCTTGCTTTATCATTTCTACCTTTGCTAAGTTGTTGCCATTGCCTTGCATGAGCCAATCTGAGCCGCCTATTATTACCGCTGTGCTGGATTTTGGGTCGGTAAACAGCCTGACCTTGGCGGTGTGTGCGTCCACGTCGGATATGGTTCCGATGACGCTGTTGTCGGCCAGTACGAATTGGCCCTTAGCCAGGCCGTCATCCTCGCCGCGGTTGAGGATAAGCTCACTACGCAGCTCGTCGATAGAGACGGTAATCACATCAGCAAACACAAAACCCATGCGTTCCCAGCCGGGTATATTGCGCATTTTGGATAGCGTTGTAACCTCTTCATATGCATCATTACGCTGCTGCGTAACGTTGGCGAGATGGTTTAGGAGTCTTTCGTATTCATCCCGACTGACGATATCTCCAAGTGGCTGGTGAGTACCTGCTGAAAGTGAAATGTTTCTGCCAATGCTTAAGGGCCAGCTGAAAATGTGGTGAAAAGCAAACTGGAATTTATTCGTCAGATATGTTGGGGAGAAAAGGAAGATGAACCCGGCTAACATAAACCAGGTAAAAAACATTCGTCTGGAGACTCTTATTTGCTTCCTTGCCATTTTGTATTGTGGTTCCGCCGGACAGAAGCGGACCAGCCAGTGACGTATTGCGTATTTTTAGTTTCTCAGATAATTCGCATTACGCATGATGGATGAGGAATCATTCCCATCCATATTCGTTATGGTCCATTGTATCCTTCCACAACTCCAGATTTTCAAGATAGACACTGGTACCTCGAGCTACGCAGCTTAGCGGGTCCTCGACTATTTCGACCTTCAGGCCGGTAGCGTTTGCCAGCACGGTGTCCATACCTCGCAGCAGTGAGCCGCCACCGCAAATGTGCACGCCGTTGTCGATGAGGTCGGCGGCCAATTCCGGCTCGGCCTTTTCCAGCGTTGCGGTGACCGTATCTATAATTGTAGCGATGGGGTCGCGGAGTGACTCTCTGATTTCCTCACTGGTAATAACGATTTTTCTCGGCAGACCGGAGATGGTGTCTCTGCCGGCCACTTCCATCGTCAATTCCTCTTCCAGCGGAGCGGCGGAGCCGATTTGTATCTTGACTTTTTCAGCCCTTGGTTCGCCTATGAGCAGGTTGTAAGTTTTCTTAAGATGGTTGATTACCGCTTCGTCCATATCGTCGCCGCCTATACGAATTGACTCTGAGGTGGCGATATCGGCCAGACTCATTATAGCCACTTCCGTCGTTCCTCCGCCGATATCGACAATCAACGAGGCGGTAGGGTCCGTAATCGGCAGTCCAGCACCGATACCTGCCGCCATTGGCTCATCGACGAGATAGACTTTGCGTGCACCTGCCCGTTCTGCACTATCTATGACGGCCCGGCGCTCAACAGCAGTTATTCCGCTCGGCACAGCGATTACGACTCGAGGCCTGACAAGACCACCCCTGCCGTGCACCTTCCTGATAAAATAGCTCAGCATGGCCTCGGTGATTTCGAAGTCACTGATTACGCCGTCTTTGAGAGGTCTTATTGCGCTAATCGAGCCCGGCGTTTTGCCTAACATTTCACGGGCAACCAGGCCCACAGCTTCGCCGTTGTTCAGGACAATGTTGGTTCCTTTGCGGACAGCTACTACGGAGGGCTCATTGAGGACAATACCTTTATCACGGACACAAACCAGGGTAGTGCAGGTACCGAGGTCGATACCCATATCCATACTGAACCAACCTAAGATTGTGTCCAGCACCACTTTCGACTCCTTTCTTGAATTCCAGTTTAAAGACTTTAGGAAACCGCAATTTCCAACTGGCTATTGTTATATAATAAAGAGCGGTATTGTCAATAGTGAAATTTACGTTGGGATTTGGAATATCGTGCCGTACTGCGTATAGCACTGGTAAGCGACAAACGCGGCAGTAGCCAGAACTGCACATAACGCCAAAGCAAGAATAATCGTATAGAGGTTATCCGGTACTGTTACCTTTTTGCCGCGAGCCTGCCCATTAGGACTCATATATCAGCCTCACAAAGTATAAACACATCTTTTGGGTTTTCTACAAATTAGTACTGACGTTATCGCCGGCCTTAGGCTGTTCCTTTGTTACGTCCATAAGCTCCAGGGTGCCGATTGCCTTTTCAGGCTCAACGTCTAAAATTACAATGTCACAAATAAACTTATCGTCCCGAGTTACGTGGAATATCATATTTTGTTTGACACCGTTTGCTGCGCCGATTGATATCTCAGCCAGAGAATTTTCCAGGTCCACCGTTGCTATTAATCCTTCCAAGCCGATATCTACCGTTGGGGGAGCTACCTGAGCTTTCTCTTTTACCGTTGTAACCGGTTCCGGAGCTACAATCGCTTTGCCGGTTCGCTGGAGGAGCTTGTCTAACTCGTTTTGCAAAGCTGTCTTTTCTTCGAGCAGTTGTTTCGATTGTTTTTCCAGCGTTGTAATTATTGCCATTTTTTCAATAAGAGCGGCTGTGGTTTCTTTGAGCTCTTTGTCCGAATCGATTTGCTCAGCTTCAATTGTCTTTAGATTAGCGAGGGTATCTTCCAACAACTGCCTTTGCTTGTCATTGGTGTCGTAAAAGTCTCTGGTTATGGCCTTCCATTTACCCGCCTCCTCAATCAAAGCCGCTACTTGTCTTTCAGCCTCGGTGAGTTTGGTGTTTAATTGGCCGAGCTGGGTTTCAAGGGCGCCGATATCACTTTTTAGCTTCCGTTCCCGCTCGGCTGCATCCTCAATAGTTTTATTTTTATCTTTTACGGCTTGTTCCTTAATCTGCTCTGCGGCATCTTTTTCCCTCTTTTGGTCAAGATAATTTTGTCTGTAGTTTTCAGCATTAGCAACATAAGTTACGACGATACCGCAGAGAAAAATCGAGGAAATCGTCATCAGAACTATTAATATCTTTGTAAGCGTACTCAAAACAGGCTCCTTTCGTCAACTTTGTGTTTTCTTTTCAATACACCCATTACCCTACGAGAGGGCATCCTAAACGCGATAAAAGGGTTTGTAGAAACTCTATTTTGCCCGGCACCAATTATTTGTGAGCCTGAACTCGATTGGTATAGGCACGCAAAATAGGGCCTCCAGCCCTGATATTATCTGTATATATTACAATTTTACGTTTAAAGCTCGGAAAGGTCAAGTTATTTTTGGCAAATAGCCTAAATTAAAATGGACGATGAAAAATGAACGTTGCTAAATCCGATAACATAGGATTTTCAGGAGTCAATTGTCATTTTGTACATTGCAAAACGGCTTTTGCGGCAGCGATACGGACAAATTTTGACTCATTTTGCAGCAATTGGGGCAGAAATTTTGTCAAAGTAGGTGTGCAAATTTGGCCTATCGCCAGCGCTGTCAGCATATTTACACGTTCGACGGCCTCCATATCAAGGCTGCTGGTAAGGTTTTTCTCGAACACTTCGAGGACTTTGGGTTCGCCGATGGGGTCTTTGAACACACCGAGCTGTTCGGCTGCACCCAGCCGAATCTCTAAGATATCATCATCCAGCATTCTAATCAGGGCATTTTTTGCCTCCGGCGTGCCGAGCTTGCCCATTGCCCCTACACCCATAAGTCGCACGTCCGCATAAGCACTTATAAGCATCGTCCAAAGCTTCGGATATATCCGCTCATCGCCGAGCATTGCTATGGCTTCCGCCGACTGATATACGACCCTGTCCTCTGAATCTTTGCTTTGCATGGTACGCCACAAGAGCTCTAAGGAGCCTTTATCGCCGCTCTTGCCTAATAGAAAAGCGGCGTTGGCCCTGACCGTCTGGTCGCTGCTGGCTATTGCATTTCGGAGTGATTCGAGATACTGAGCAGAGCCAAGCTTAATCATCGCATAAGCAGCGGCAGTCGTGACATTTGCGTCACTGTCTTTCAGTAATTGACTTACCGACCTTTTCGAAGGGGAATATTCCAAATCACCGACAGCCAAAGCGGCGGCAAATCTGACCGGCATAGACTTATCATTTAGTAGTTGATGTACCTGAGGCATAAGTCTGAATTGCTCGGTGTCTGCAACCACTTCGAGGGCGCGAACCCTGACTAATGGGTCGTTGTCGGCCAAACCCTCCTGGATGATTCCCAGAGCTTTTGACCAGGGCGCACCTATGTTCGTAGCATTGAAATCACGAGATGTTGTTTGCGATGATTCATCGCATCCGAAAGTAAATACTGCTAAGCAAGCAAAAAGCAAGGCCTGAAGGCAGAAAACAGAGCACAGAGGACAGAGGACAGAAAACAGAGCAAAGAACTGGCTTCTGACTTCTGATTTCTGACTTCTGACTTCTGTCTTCTGACTTCTGTATAAGGAACCAAGTGTTTCAGTTTTTTTTAGCTCATGTTCCATTTAGCTTCCCTGCTGAAAGAGTTTTGAATTTTTTGGTCCTGAAGAATCTTCCCGAAAGCGATACCATTATGAGCAAAAGAAGACAAACTTCACAGCAAAAACCTAACCATTCACCGAATTTGCTGAAAAAAGTTGTTCTTTTATCTATCATTATTCTGTCGAGGAACCAACCCGGCATACCTGTTCTTGCCAAAGTCTGAGGAGGTAAATTGCCGGCCAAAAAACCGTATCTTATGCTTCCGGAACTGTCGATAAGGCAGCTTATTCCGGTATTAACGCTTCGCAGGATGGGAAGCCTGTTTTCGACGGCCCTGAAGGCACAAATAGCTGCGTGCTGGGCAAGTTCTGCGCTTGGCAGGACTTTTTCATCCTTGAACCGAACGAACCAGCCGTCGTTACTTATATTCACCAGCCAGTCCAGCCTCTTTGTTCCCTGCTTGTCCAGTGCAAATCTTCGGGCAATCTCAGGGACGGTGTCCTCGTAACAGATCATTACGCCGAATTTGTAAGCCTGGACTTCTGGGCCCTGGCCTGTCATTTCAAAAACGGTATATTCGCTGCCTGCATCGGACGAATAGTCGTGATTGTAGGGTGTAAACTTCATCAAAAAGTTGTAAAGCCAACGACAGCTTTTCCTGAACGGCATAAATTCCGAAAAGGGAATCAGGTGTATTTTATTGTAGCTCTCGGGAGCCTTTGTGCCATCTATGTTGTATAAAAAAGCCGAATTATATTTCTTGGCCAAATGGACTTCTAAATTCTCCCCGATTTCCGGCACACCACCTAATGCACCCACCAGCACAAAAGCGGTATCTTTCGAATGTTCGCGAAGCCTTTTGTCGAAAACGTTCCAGGAATCTGATGGTTTCAAAAGCCGCAACACTTCGGGATTTAACATTGCCTGCACCATCGTTTCGGGCCAAACGATTAGCTCGGCACCGGCTTGTGCACTTGCTTTACTTTGCTCCATCAATCCGTTGAATAAATCCTCGCTGGACTTGAATGACCTCTTGACCGACTGAGGAACGTTCGACTGTAAGGATGCAACATAAGGGCCGGGCTGAATGCATTGGTCTTCCTGGCTTATTCTCCATCGTCCGTAGATAATGGTGGCAATCACGGCGGAACATACCACCGCAGTTTTTATTAAATTGCTAATTTTGAAAATATTCTTCCAGTGGAACAAGCCATCCCCAAATCCTTCGGATTTGAGGCTGCCACCCATCGAGCATCGGGCATCGAGTATCAATTCAGCCAGCAAGCCATTGACCATCGCTATCAGAAATGATATTCCAGCCGTGCCGAATATGTCCGCTATCTGGATAAGTGCAATATTGCGATACTGGCTGTGTGCCAGAAACCGCCAGAAAAAACCACCTAAAAAGATACCCTGCATCCGTTCGATGCCGACAACCAATACCGCCGAGGCAAGAAACAGCGGGATTTTCTTTGCTCTACAGAAGCGCAGACAAAGTGCCAGTATCGGCCAAAGCGCAGCGGTGTACAGACAAAAAGCAATCCAGCCGACAATAGTCACCGGAATCAACCAGTATAAATTACCAAGCCAGTAACAAAGTGAAATGATGTAGCTTACAAGAATCAAACGGCGGGGCTTGGCATTCGGCGAGCAGACCAAAATAAAAGGCACCAGCGACACCCACGCCAATCCAGACCAGCTTATCGGTGCCTGAATCACCGTCAGCATAGCCGCACTGGCTATAAAGCCAAAAATAGCAGTTGGCAACTTTTGTACCATGGATATTTTGGTAATTTTCAACTTTTTAACTTCTTAGACGTGGGAGTTTTCCACTTTTACGTAATTTAAAAAGTTGGTTCGCTACTTCCTTTGGTGTAAACTCCTCATCAGGTGTAAATTTTGCATTGAACCATTCAGTAAATTTCTCTAGAAGGTCTTTATCTTTTACTATCTGGTCGCTCGGTTTGTTAAATTGTCTATAATGGATTTTTAACTTTTCTATTTTATGCTTTTCCCAACTTGCCATAATATTTTCTCCGAATTAGTTTTTTTCGACTTTCTTGAAATCGGATGACCTCGCAATGGGCCGAGTTTGGCACTTTTTCTCATTTGGATTAAGTGTTTGATAATTTGTTTCGGTTGGAATGGATTTTTTGTTGCTCCCACGCGTTTATTAAACTTCTCAGAAAATAACGTCAACAACATAGGTTCATCTTCAAGTTGCTCGGTTGGAACCTTATTTTCGTGGTATAGCCATTTCAATTCTGCTTCGAGTTGTTCATTCCATTTCAGTTTGCCTTCACCTTCTATAGCTAGGTTTCTACAGGACTGAATTCTTTCCTGGGATTTGCGTACGTATTCTTCGGATATGTCGATACCTGTAAAATTTCGCCCCAATTTGGCGGCAGCTATGGTTGTTGTGCCAGATCCGACAAATGGATCTAAAACCCAGTCGTTCTCATTTGAGCTAACGCGAATAATGCGGGCAAGAAGGCTTTCTGGCATTTGACATGGGAAGTCGGTTCGCTCCTCGAATGTCCCGCATACACGAGGATATTCATCCCAGACATCATCCGGCATTTTGCCTTCAGGGTAAGCTCTTTTATCTTTATACCTCCTCTGCCTGTCGGATATTACTCGAGTTACATCCGCGTTGAACGTGAAATGGTCTTTGTCCTTCACAAAGTATAGTATATGCGTGTGCGCGCGTGCGAATTTGGTTTTCATCTGCTGGCCGAAAGTGTAATGCCAGATGAGCCAGTTGCGCATAAAAAGGCCTAATTCGTCGCCTATGATTTTTACATTAGCGGCGTAATCATCGCCTATCGCTATATAGAAGGAGCCGTGTGGTTTTAACACCTTTTTGCAGATGCTCATCCATTCTTTTGTCCAGGCTATGTAGTTTTTCTTTTTGACCTTATCGTAGTATTTATCGTATTTGTAACCGATATTAAATGGCGGGTCGGCGAAGATAAGGTCGGCAAATGGCTCATCAACCTTGCCCAGAACCTCAATACAGTCGCCGCATATTATCTTGTTGAGTAGTTTCTGCATAGCGATATGTTATAGAGTGTTGCTGAGTTTGCAAGTGGAATCGAAGTTTCACTGGTTAATGTATGCTACAAGCATCATCCTCCCAGTTTGTTGTCCGAAAGAGCTTTTTCCAGTTGAGCTGCCAATGGGGGCAGATCAACTGAAACGATTTTCCAGATGATGTCAAGGTCGATATCGAAATAACCGTGAATCAGACGGTCTCTTGTCCCCGCAATTTGTCGCCACGTAATCTCCGGATACGTGTCTCGGCATTGGCTGGAAGTGTTCTTGGCTGCTTCGCCAAGAACCTCTAAAAGACGCACGATTGAAAGTGCGAGTTTCTCGTCCTTGTCAAGGTCGGCACGTTCACAGTTCTGGGTAAACTCGACAGCCTTACGTTCGGCGTCAAGCATGTGACGCATACGAGTAACGTCTTCAGCTTTGAGCATATTGCACCTCAGCCTCTCTAAGTACCTTGGCCCGAAAGTATCGGCTCAGGAAATTTGGAGTATGCAGGTCGACCTTTCGGCCGAGCAACTGCGAAAGTTCATCCTGCATATCAAAGAAACTAAATCCCGGCACATGTCCGACCTGGAACTCTACCAGCACGTCAACATCGCTGTCGGGAGCAAAATCGTCCCGCAGGGCTGAGCCAAAAACAGAAAGTCGGCGGATATGATGCTGCTGGCAAAAATCAGCGATTTTGTCCTTTGGTATGACCAGGTTCTTATTCATCACGTAATGTAAAATACAAGTCATGAACTTTGTGGTTTGATTACCTTTTGTTCTTTGAATACTTTGCCGCTCAGGTAATCGGTGAAGGTTACCTTCACAGTCAACGGCTCGTCGAAACTTTTGACCTTGTCAGTTATATCGAACGTCAATCTGTAATTGATTTTTACCAGTGTGTCAAACCAGAGTTTTTTCAGCTCGTCCGGTTCTACGTGCCACTGGCCGAGCAGAGCCTGGTTCGCCTCTGACGAATCCAGGTCCCAAAGCTGGACGTCCACGGCTCCTGTGGCCTTTATTATATCACCCTCTTCATCGATGGGCTGTATATAGACAATCAGCTTTTCCTTTGTGCCGTCATCGTTTTTATCGAAAAATCTGGTATATTTGCCAATCTTGATTTTTTGGAGGCGATAGAGGTTTTCGCCCTTGACTTCCTCAGCTAAGCCGGAGAGGACATGCATTTGTTTTGTTAATTGTTTGTTTTTGGCCCTGGTCTGTTCGAGCTGGTTCTCTAACTGCTTTTTTTGCTCCGTCAAGTTTCCGATTTGCTCGACCAATGGTGATTTTTGACTGTTTGCGTTTTCACAGCCGACAATAAAGTACAGACAGAAGACAGAGGACAGAAGACAGAGGACAGAAGACAAAAGACTGACTTTTGATTTCTGATTTCTGACTTCTGATTTCTGTCCTCTGACTTCTGATAATTCGATATCCGTATCCATTATTCCAGCTCCTCTATTCCTGCTCCTGTTGCTCCTGGTTCTTTACGATTTCAGGTGCTTTTTGCAATATTCTGTCGGCCAATCCGTATTCGATTGCTTCGGTAGCACTCAGCCAGAGGTCCCGGTCGCAATCCTTTTCAACTTTCTCGACGGTTTGTCCTGTATGTTTGGCCAATATATCATAAAGCCGGGCGCGCAGCCTCAATATTTCCTGGGCCTCGATATCCAGGTCGGTGGCCGGTCCAATCAGTTGTCCTGTTATTAATGGCTGGTGTAGAAGAATCCTGTTATTTGCCAGGAGGAACCTCTTACCCGGCTTACCGCCGGCTAATAACAACGCTGCCATACTTGCCGCCTGCCCGATACAATACGTCGCAACGTCGCAACGCAGAAACTGCATCGTATCATAGATTGCAAATCCCGCTGTGATTGAGCCGCCGGGCGAATTGATGTAGAAGTGGATATCGTTCTTGTTGTCTTCGTTGCTCAAAAACAGCATCTGGGCAATGATTAAATTGGCAGATACATCCTCGATTGGTCCACCGAGAAAAACTATCCTGTCCTTCAGGAGTCTTGAATAAATATCATACGCGCGTTCGGTTCGACCACTTTTCTCAATTACTATCGGCACCAGGTTCTGATTAACTATCATATTTACCTCTAAGACTAAAAACTTAAAGTTAAAAACGAAAAACCACAATATGGTTAATTGGTGATTGGTTAATTTGTTAGTTTTTGTTGCGGAAAGCGAAAACCGACGATGTCACCCCTACGAGGGACCCCGCCTTGCGGGAACCCAAAGCAGGGGTCCAGAGCGAAAAAGCTGGATTCCCGCTTCCGCGGGAATGACAAATACTGTTTCCATAACAGGAACTAGTTAATCGGTTAGTTGGATACTCACTACCCACCAATTAACCGCTCACCACTCACTATTTGTTTTTACTTTTTCTTTTTGTTGTCTTTCTTTTCCTTATCTTTCTTTTTGTCTTTATCTTCTTCCTGCAGCACCTCGTCGATAAGGCCGTATTTTTGGGCCTCCTCGGCAGTCATATATCTGTCTCTTTCAGTCTCGGCGGCGATTTTTTCAACCGACTGGCCGGTGTGTTTTGAAAGGATTTCGTTTATCATTATTTTGGCTTTGAGGATTTCTTCGGCCTGGATTTTGATGTCGGCCGCCTGGCCGCTTACACCACCCCAGGGCTGATGGAGCATAACTTTGGCGTGTGGAAGGGCGTACCTTTTGCCTTTTGAGCCGGCTGACAGTATCACAGCAGCTCCGGACTGAGCTCTTCCGATGCAGTAGGTTGCTACCGGCGAGCCAACAAAGCGTATCGTATCGTAAATAGCCATCGTATCGTCAACGCTGCCGCCCGGGGAATTGATATACAGGCTGATTTCAGTATTGCGCTTGAGATTGTCCAGATACAGCATCTTCATAATGACCTCAGCAGCCCTTTCATACGATATCGCCCCTATCAGAAAGACAATCCGGTTCTCCAGCAGCATATCGTCCAGACTCATCTGGCGGTAGCGCTGATACTGGCCGTATTGATGGTACGGCTCTATATTGTTTCTCGCAATGTTTATTGCATGATGTTCAATAGACATTCATTACTTCCTTATATGAAATTCATGTTTTTACAACTCGTGTTTTGTGCCTTGTCCGAGGCTTTCACAGGACATATATTCGCCCTTTGCAGACTACCGACAAGCGGATACGTTTTTATCGGATATTTTTATTTGCTGATTCTCTTTTTACCCCATTTTTGTAATATTATTCCCTTTTTAGCTGCTTTTTTTTGGGTTGTTTTTTCTCAGCCTCGGCCGGCTTTACAGCAGTTTTTTTCGCCGATTTCTTAGCGGTTTTCCGGGCTTTTTTGGCTTTCTTATCGGGCTTTTTTTCCGTTATTTTTGCTGTCTCGAGTAATTTAGCGATGCAGTTATTTTGACGTACCTCTAACTTGAACTGAGCTAACGAGCCGTCGCGTTCCATTTGCTCTCTCATTCTTTCGGGCCTTTGTCCCCGCTGAAGGGCTATCTGGGCGATATGGCCGTTAATCTCTTCTTCGCTGACTTCAATCTTGAGCTTATCAGCAACTTTGTCCATAATAAAGAATGTTTTTAGCTGTTCCCTTGCCTGCTCTTCACTGCTGGCCTGAAGCTGCTCCATCTGCTCTTCGAGCTGTTCGCGGGACAAGCCACGCATCATCAGATTTGTATATTGCCTTCGCAGCAGCGTCTCTGACTGCTCAGCAACAATGTCTAACGGCAGGTCGAAATCAGTATTATCGAGCAGATACTGGTGAATTTGCTCGCTCATTTGGGTTCGAGCTTGTGTCTCTAATCGGCTCTGCAGCATGTCCTGGGTTTTTTCACGCAGCTCGTTTTCGTCTTCGACCCCAATTCTCGTGAGGAAATTTTCGTCTAACTCGGCGGGCTTGAGCCATTTAATATCTTTGACTTCGATTTGGATATCCACCTTTTTGCCGCGATATTCTTCCCTGAAATATGTCTTTGGGACATCGATGCTTATCTGTTTGGTGTCTCCGGCTTTGGCTCCGGCCAGTAATTCGTCGAGCTTCTCAACCGGGATTTGCCCGACAAAACCATTTGGCCTTACATATATCTCGATGTTGTCGAGTTTCTGTTCTTCCTCGATTCCCTCGGCCTTGATAAGAGCATCGGCAATTATCTGGTCCTCAGGCTCAACAGCTCCATCCTTACGCGGTGTCCACATACCTGACCATCTTTGTAATCGCTCAATCTCTCTATCGATTTGCTCGTCCGTAACTTGCAGTTTTGTCCTTGTTACCGGGATACCTTCGAGTTGCGGCAGGTCAAAGTCGGGACGCACTTCGACCTCAAAATCAAACTTCATCGGGCCTTTGTCCGGCAGTTCGATTTTTTCAAAATCAATGTCCGGCTCGCCTATTATCTGCAGCTCGTTGTCCTTGACCGCTGAATCGCTCGCGTCAATCAGCAGTTTCAATTTAATTTGCTCGGTTGTCTCCTTGCCGAATCTTTTTTCCAGAAGTCGGCGGGGCGCTCGACCCTTTCTAAAACCCGGCACCAGAGCTTCTTTACGCAGCTCTTTGTATTTTTTATTAGTGGCGTTATTAATTGTTTCTTCTGGTATCTCTATGGAGACCTTTTTTTTGCAGGGGCCCGCCTCTTCGATTGTTACTATGTTTTTCGACATAGCGGATTCTTCTTCCTCTTTCTTAGGTTGCTCTTCATCCGTGGAAGCGGCTTGTTCCTGCTCTTTTATTTCTTCTGTTTTTTCTTCTTCTTTCGGTGCCGTTGAGTCTTCTTCTCGTGCTGTCGGTTGTTCTTCTTCCGGTGCCGTGGATTGTTCTTCGGCTCGCTCCTGGGCTTTGTCCGCAGTCTGTTCTGCCGTTTGTTCTTCGGTTTGCTCTTCTTCGACCATTTCGGTGCTCCTGAACAATTTTGCTGCCTGCTCCCCGTTTTCGCGGGGATGAGTTTACTCCTGCAAAAGCAGCGGGCAGGCACGAGTTTACACCCGCACAAGCGGGTGCAATTCTGAAATAATAAACAAAAAAGGCATCAACCCGCCGTTTTGCTTCGCTCGCACCTGCAGTAACACCAGTGCAGGCGCAAAAACGAAGTTGCGGGCTTTAGCCAGGTTTTCACGATTTCCTAAACGTATCGGCAACCAACGCCAAACTACCCGTTAGCCGGTATCTCACCGATACTATAAGGTTCCTATACGCAAGAAAATGCGTTTTCAGGCCCCTATCCCTGGGAAAACTCCTGAAAGCGGGTGATGAGATTTGAACTCACGACATTCACGTTGGCAACGTGACGCTCT
>CAYUFX010000013.1:0-65677 GCA_964444135.1 uncultured Pirellulales bacterium
TCGAATGTCTTAGTCGGGGATCTCGTATCAGCAGATACACGCCAAAAAGCCCAGTCAAGCTTGGCTGCCCCCTTGTTTAGAGTGCTTTATACTCTAAGGGGGTCAATAGTAAATAGTCAATATTCAAAAAGAAAGAAGGGATCGCCCTGATAACCGGATACCCTGATAATCACTGCCTGATAACCCGTTACCCCGATAACCGGTACGAAACACGCTTAGCGCAACCGAAACGAGCTGCGCATCCGTCCAACGAAACACTCAACCTTATAGTCTAATTTAACCAATTTATCCATATTAACTATATTAACTAATGAAACATGAATTATGAACAATGTACCACCAGATATGAGATACGCAATACGCAATACGAGCATCTACCCTCTACATCTGTCGAGAATCCTCTACAAATCGACCTTTTTATGCAAAACAAACCCAATGTCAAGAACGCCAAAATCAACGTAAGCTCTTTTATTACAAGTAAATATGTGAAAGTGGACAATTGGTGAAATCAGAAAAACAAACCCAAACAAAGCCAATCAAACCCAATTTCCAAAAAGCCCAAATGGACGTAAACTTATATTTTATAGAGGATTAAAGAAAAAAAGATGATTTTTCAGTCCGAATAAACAAACCCAATTCCCGAAAAACCCAAAATGAACGTAAACTTATATGTTATAGAGGATTATGAAAATGAAACTGCTTTCAGGCCCAAAAAAACAAAGCCAAAACAAACCCAATCAAAGCCTGTCCTGAGCGCAGTCGAATGGGCCAATCTGTCCCGATGTCTTTTATCGGGACACTCTACCCGCTTCAAGGCATGAGAAAATAACCGTTATGTAAAGAACCGGCTTGAAAACCCGCATTTTTAGGAGATTATTGCTAATGAAAAAACTTGTTCTTACGGCCAAACGGAACGAAGCTCGTAAACCTCCAGAGATTTTACCTCGGCATTTCCGCCTTTTGAGAAGATTTCCAGTGACTTTGAATTGTCAGCAAGAATCACTCCCATCGGCATATAGATTCTGCCATCGTTACCGTAGATTTCAATTGAAGTTCTATCTACCAGAAGTTCCAGGCGAATCTTATCATACACCCGTATTAAAGGAGATGTTTTTTTCTGACAGGACAACTCCTGCTGTTGAACATTATAAACGACCGGAATATCACGAATGACAAATCCAGTTTCCTGTACATCATCATTAACTTGAAGCTCAACGAGAATATGAAACAATTCACCAGAAAGTTCCGAAAGCAGATTGTCTCCCGGCTTAATGATTTTGTTCTCCCATTGCCATTTACGCTTATAAAGTCTTTCAATCTCGCGTATTGGTCTGGCAAACATTCGAGGTCCTTCTTCGGTTGTCCGCAGAGACAGTGTCACGGGGAACAGCATCATCTGGTTGAACGGCATCTCAGGCATCGCCACCCGGCCCCAGGCTATCTGGATACGCCGGCCATCTTTTTTGGGAATGTTATTGAATGTCTGAGAAGCATAGAAGCAATTGCCGTAATGGAAAGGGACCGGACCTGCCTGGCTCTTGAATTGCCTGCCGTCGAAGCTGCCAATCAAGTATTCCCCGCTGCCGCCGTACAATATCCATTTGGATTCCCGCGAAGCGGGGTCCCTCTTGTTATTTTCATCACCATCGACCGGCAGCTCAAAAAGTTCAGGGCACTCATGAAAGCACTTCAGCTCGCTCTGGAATTCCCACGATTTCAAATCTCCGGATGTGAAAAATCCCATCGTGCGTTTATCCAGATACAGTGCCATCACCCATTGGCCGGTTGGGATATGCCAGATGACTTTTGGGTCCCGATTGCTCCCATTGATGTGACCAAGAATGGGATTGTTCTCATAAACTTGCCATGTTCTGCCACGGTCATTGCTGTAGGCGATTGATTGAGTGAAAGGTTGGCCCTTTGACATAGGATTCGTTCCACCTGCAGAAGTGTAAATACATACGATTACCTTCTCATCGCCTGTTTGGAATCCTGCCGTATTATTTACATCGACCACCGCCGAACCGGAAAAGATGGTCCCCAGACGGTCGGGATGAATAGCGTCACCTAATTCGTCCCAGTGGACCATATCTTTACTGACCGCATGTCCCCAGGTCATATTGCCCCACTTCCAGCCGAAGGGATTGTGCTGATAAAACAGGTGGTACTCCCCATCATAATAGACCATCCCGTTGGTGTCGTTGTTCCAGCCGCGACGGGAGGTGAAATGAAACTGCGGACGCAGCTTTTCACGATACAGGTTCTCCTCACCGATAAAACTATCCGCTTGGTAGATAGAGTCGAATCCTTTGCTTTTAGTCGGCTCGTAATTATCTACGTGCAGAATAGCTTTTTCCCCTCTAAACTCGCGGACATCCAGAAACACCCAGAAATCAGCCTCATCAGGAGCCAGCTCGATATCAAATTCCCGGACCACCTTGACATTGATAACAAGACTTATCAGGCGTTTATCGGCTCCGTTCTTGACTGGAAAGTTTAAATATCTTTTCTGCAGCAAAAATTCCCGGCTCTTATCTTTTATCAGGACACCCTCCTGGGCAGTAACAGTACTTAGATAACTAAACACCGCCAGAAAAAAACTTAACAATAGTTTTTTCATCTTATTGCCTTTCTCAAACTGAGTGGTCAATTGGGGATTGAATGCTCACCACTCACCACTCACTAATCACTAATCCAGTGTGGATATTGACCATTAGTCAAAGGACAAACCTTAACGCCCTGCTGAAGAACTGAGATAGGGGAGATTGTCGATATTGAGCGTGTCGCCCACTTCTTGTTGCAACTCTTTCAGCTTTCTCCTTAGTTTCCTTATCAAGCCGGTATAGGCTGGGTCGTCCGCAAGGTTGTTCATTTCCAGAGGGTCGGCCTTGAGATTGTAAAGAAGGGTTTTACCGATTTTCGGATAGTAAATCATTTTGTAATGGACTTGGCCATCCCTTCCGGGACCGTCTGTGCTGACCATTCTTTGCAGGTCTATATAACCGCCGTAGATGGCATCGTAACTGCTGTCGGCTCTACCGTCGATTAGCGGCATTAAGCTCTTGAACTGAACGTGTCCCGGTTTCTTAACGCCGGCAAGTTCCAGCGCTGACGGCATGATGTCCTGAAGATAGACCGGTGCGGTTATCTTTTTGTTCTTTGGAATACTGGGCCCGTTGACCATTAGCGGAACCCTGATGCTATGGTCGTACATGTTTTGTTTTCCCATCAGACCGTGATGGCCGACCGCCAGTCCATGGTCGGCAGTAAAAAAGATATAAGTGTTGTCGGCCTTGCCGGTTTTTTCCAGGGCATCCAGAATAAGCCCGACCTGAGTGTCCATGTGGGTGATTATCGCGTAGTATTCCTGACGGTTCACTTTAACAGCGTATTTACTTCGAGGGAAGGGAGCGAGCCTTTCATCTCTGAGCTTGGCGCTGCAGCCGATTGAGTCTTTGTACGGATACTCCGGCAGGAAATTGGCGGGAACTTTCACTTTGTCCAGCGGGTACTTTTCCACGTATTCCTTCGGAGATTGTCTGGGGTCATGCGGGGCATTGAAAGCCAGATACATAAAGAATGGTTTTTTGCTCTTTGAGGCATTTTCGAGAAATTCAATTGCGTTGTCTGCAAGGACTTCGCTCCAGTGTTTGCCGCCCTTCCAGTAACCAGCATTTCTCGTATCCCACGGTTTCCATAGGTCCGGTATTCCCTCTATAGGTCGGTTGTACCCCAGCGGGGTTTGATTGGGCATCCCCGGCCGAACGTCTTTGACGTAATCGAATATGTCTTCCGGCTTAATACCTTTAACGTGCCATTTGCCGCTCATATAAGTTTCATAACCCGCCTGCTTCATATACTGCGACCAGAACCTGCCAGCTTTGGTTTCTTCCTTCAGCTTCGGCTCAAGCTCTCTTGCTATCCACAGGAATCGACCCGTATTGAGCATCGTTCGGCTGGCCACACACACCGCGCCAACCCAGGAACCCTGATTATATGCGTGCGTAAAAGTAACGCCGTTTCGAACCAGCCTGTCAAGGTTTGGCGTTTGTATTTCGTAACAACCCATTGAGCGCAGCGTTTCAAAACACTGGTCATCGGCAAAGATAAACAGAATGTTGGGTTTTTTTCGTTCCTTTGCAAAGGAAGAGACACCCGACAGCGATAACGCGGCAAAGCCAAGGCCAGCAGCCGACAAGTCACCTGCCCAGGCGAGTGTTATTGCCGCACCGAACTCTTTCAAAAACTTTCGTCTATCCATTTAAATACCTCAAATTACAGAACTATAATTTGCCATTGTGTAAAATTGTAAGATTTTACAGCCGGGAATCCATAATATTTTTTAGGACAACGTTCATAACTTGCCTGGCGTTCTGTGAGATTTTTTCAAATAGCCTTTTCTTATCATCACAACTATAAGCAAACTGAGTACGGGTATGATTTCAGGCATGAACGTCTGTCGTGGGCACGTATGCAGAAAATCTTTTTTTTCTCTTGAAAAATACAGTTCAGATGGTAGATTACTAAATTCAAGTCTAATACCAATTATATTCATTGATTACCGATATTGGTGTTAAAAGCGTTTTGGAGGAGATAATCCAAATGATGCAACTCTGCTCATATTCCCGAAAATAAATTAATAAATTAAAAGATTTTGCGCACGATTTGGATTTTTTTACGGATTGTACTATAGAGGCGTTTGGTGAACAAGTTTTCGGCAGAGCCTGAAAGGTTCTCCATTGGCGATTATTAACAATTATTGTGAATTCCTTTAACAAAAGGGAAGAAAGGAAGGCGTAAAATGAAATGGTTAAGTAGTTACAGAATGAGGTTGGTATTGGTTGGATTTAATGCCGCTATTATGCTTGGCGACGGGAGTGCGAGGGCGGATTTCACCTTCGGTGAACCCACGAATCTTGGGCCGACAGTCAATAGTTTATATCAGGAATGGGATCCCGATATCTCGGCCAACGGTTTGCTGCTCTTTTTTCACTCCGATCGGACTGGCGGATACGGTACCCATGACATATGGGTCGCGAGGCGCAAAACACCAGATGACTCTTGGGAAGAACCGTTTAATCTCGGCCCCCCGGTCAACTCGTCGTATTACGATGGTGGGCCAGCTCTCTCTGGGGATGGAAAAACTCTCTACTTCATGTCCGATCGTCCAGGAGAGTATGGTGCCTCGGACATATGGCAGGCACCAATCATTCCCATCGTTGATTTGAATCGCGATGGAATTGTCGACTCTGCCGATATGTGCATTATAGTTGATAACTGGGGTACAGATGATCCATTATGTGATATTGGCCCGATGCCGTGGGGCGACGGCATCGTCGATGTCCATGACCTCATCGTCCTTGCTGAGCATTTGTTTGAGGAAATTCCCTTAGCTGAACCAGTCGAATAGATTCTATCGAAGCTTGATAAAACAAAGGCATTAGAGCCCAAAAGGGCAGAAAGGCAGGTGCAAAATGGAATGGTTTAAGAGAACATATGTTAGCTTTGTTTTTGTATGTTTAATTGTTGGGGTCTTATCGCCGGTATCGTATGCCAAGCCTCCGAGCGATAGATGCATATTGATAAAGGCTCAGGTCGCAGACAAGGATGATATCAATAAGCTCGCAAATATGTTCCTCGATATATGGGAATATCGTGATGGCGGTTTGATTATCAGAGTAACGGACTATGAACGAAAACAGGTTGAAGAAAGCGGCTTCACTATTGAGACAATTACCGAAGATGTTTATGAATATACTGAGAAAATCAGACAAGAACAGATTTCTCTGTTTGCTGAGCCTACATCGGCAAAATACCATTCCCATGATGAAGTTATTACCTAACTTATAGCACTCGAAGGTTCAGGAGTTGCTCAGACTTATATCATAGGTAACACACACGAAGGCCGAGACATCTGGGCAGTGAGAATCAGCGATAATCCTTCTGAAGATGAGAAAGAACCTGGAGCGCTGTTTTTGGGCTGTCATCATGCAAGAGAATGGATATCTGTAGAAGTCCCGCTCTACATCGCACAGTACCTGGCTGATAACTATGACATCGATGCAGAAATCAAACATCTGGTTGATAACTGCGAAATATGGATAGTGCCGGTAGTCAATCCTGATGGTTATGAGTACAGCCGGACAAGGGACCGGCAGTGGCGAAAAAACAGAAGAGATAACGGCGACGGTACGTTTGGGGTTGATTTAAACAGAAATTATAGCTACATGTGGGGCGGCCCGGACGCAAGTCCAAGTACCTCCAGTATAACATACCGAGGTCCCTATGCTTTTTCGGAACCAGAGACGCAAGCTGTAAGAGCCCTGGCTTCGGCCTATGATTTTCGAGTTCTTATGAGCTACCACAATTATGGACAACAGACACTCATGCCGTGGGGGTATACCTGGGAACCGTGCCCGGATGCTCTTCCTATGGATTCTATGACCCTCAAAATGAGAAATTTAATTAAGGAAACGAGTGGTGCAATATATACTCCCTGGACAGAGCAGAATGGGTATTTGGTCGGTGGTAACACGAGGGACTGGGGCTATGGAGAGCTTGGCATTTATTCATTCTGCATCGAACTTCCGCCTGCATCTGGAGGATTCGTGCTTGCAGAGAGCAGAATAATCCCTACGTGTGTTGAAAATTTACAAGTAGCTTTATACCTTATATCTCTTTCCGCTGATAATGGTGGAATTGAGAATCTGAATACCGGCAAGACATACAGTAGTATCCAATTTGCTATCAATGAGGCCTCCGAAGGTGATGAGATAGTGATCGACCAAGGTCTCTATCAGGAAAATATCTTGTTCAAAGGTAAGAACCTGACTCTTAGATCACAGGACCCCGATGATCCAAATGTTGTCGAAGCTACTGTTATTGAAGGCTCTCAACAAGGCTCAGTGATAACTCTGTCCGGCAGTAGAGATGGAGTCTGGATACTTGCCGGGCTTACTATAACCGGTGGGGATGTATGTATCTCTTGCAAAGATCTATCCTCGACAATCAGAAACTGTACGATTGGAAGCAACAGACCTAACGCCGCGATTGAGTTTTGGGAAGGCTATGAGCCACCAACAATCATTGATTGTACTATCAGAGGAAGAGTAGCGGAAGTGGAAGTGTATGACTCTACGCTCGTCGCGCACTGGTCACTTGACCAGACAGAGGGCAGTACCGCGTACGAAAGTGTCAATGTCAATGACGGCATCTGCCATGGTGAACCAGTCTGGCAGCCTGCTGGTGGTAAGGTAGATGGAGCATTACAGTTCGATGGGATTGATGATTATGTTAGTACACCCTTTATCCTGGACCCGGCGAAGGGGGCGTTCAGCGCGTTTGCCTGGATTAAAGGCGGTGCGCCGGGACAAGTGATTATCTCTCAGACAGAAGGTTTAGGCGGAACGTGGCTCGGTACAAACTCCTCAGAAGGAAAGCTCATGACCGGATTAAGTGATGTCTTCTTTGGCGCATTAGAGTCAGAGTCAGTCATCACAGATGGTCAATGGCATCATGTCGGTCTTGTGTATGACTCGGCGTCGCATAGGCACTTATATGTAGATGGCGTAGAGGTCAATGTGGATTCTGGTTACGTGGCTGGAATGCCTTCGGATGGCGGGTATGTACATTGGCGCGGCAAAAAACCTCTATGCAGGCAGTTTCTGGTCCGGTTTGATTGATGATGTCCGCATCTACGATGTGGCCCTGAGCGCAGAGGAAATCGAGGCCTTAGCACGTTAACGTTCTTCAGAAAAATGAAGTAAGGGCGGTTCGCGACTCGTGCTATGTAGCGAACTACTTCGCAGAGTAGTAACCGCCCTTGATAACCACTACACATTTATCGTGTTACAGACCACTAACTTTGGCGTCAATTTCTTTCAGCTTAAAACGGACGCTCACAATGAAAGGTGCCTCATCTTTTATCCAGTGGCCGTAAGTTGTAGCAATAAACGTGCCATCAGACAGGACCTCCAGACCGGGATAGGCACAGTCGGCTTGTTTGTGATTATCCATCAGGCGTACACGATATTGACCTTCACGACCGTTGACGATGTCCTCGTAAGTTCCTACCCATCCGACCCAGTCACCTTTTGTTGGGCTTTCATGTGTGGTATCGCGGAAGCTAATGAACAGTCTGCCGTCCGGTGCGTAACGGCCGGTGTGCCTGTCACCGGTCAGCGACCCGGGCAGCTCTATAGGTTTGGTCCAGGTTTGTCCCTCATCATTGCTGAAGACGACAAACGAGTTGTATTTACGGCTGTTCTCGCGCAGTAGCAAAGCAATCTGCTTTCCATCCGGTGACCTTATCGCACCCGGCTCACAAATATGTGCCGTGGGGTGTTCTGCGATAACTTCGGGCCGGCTCCAGGTCAAGCCGCCGTCTTTAGAAATAGTCTTGAATATTTGAAATTTCACCCTCTTGCCGGAACCATGAAGAAATCGGCCATCATCATGAAACAGAGCCATATAATTCCCATTTTTCAACCGGACTAAAGAACTCATTGCTACTATTCCGCCGAAGTCGCCGATAGGTTTAAGGGCCGTCCAGGTCAGTCCGTCATCTTCTGAAACCGCCATTCGGATAGGGTACAATCCCGAGAACATGATAAGCCGTTTCTTACCCTGCGGGTCGATAACTCTATAGAGCGTAGGGACTTCTTTTGAGCTGGCCCAGTTCTCCGGAACAGGCAGTCTTCCTGACCAGGTCAAGCCGCCGTCCGTGCTCCTTTTCATCACAATAGCGCCACGACCGTGACCTTTCGGATAAACGGCTATCATCGTCTTATTGTCCTCCAGCAGTACCGTTGTCGGATGGCCAAGATACTGGCCGGGCTCCTTATCCACCACGATTTGGCGGTGCCTCTCGGTGGCAAGGTCGATTAGCGGTATTGAGTAACCTCGTGTCTTCTTAGCACCTTCGGCGCCAAAGGACAAGCACGTACCAAATAGGAAACAAATAACTATCCGCATAATATCTTTGATTCTGCTCATTCTTGCTCCTCTCATTCTTTTGCTCAGAGAATAATCTCTGAATCTTGCTTTCTCAGCGCCCGGGGGCGCTGTTCGTTTCCAGCTTTCAGTCTTTTTACCAAATATCTTTGACTAAGACAACAATCCCCGTTGAAATTGCTCTGTAGAAAAGACCATATGTCATTTCGACCGAAGCCCCGCACCAATTGTCTCTCACCAGCTATAAGCCACTGGACATCAATATTCAAACTGTGCCTTAACTCAATTGGTGGGGGGCGAAGTGGAGACACGAAGTGGCGGTAGCTAAATCTATTAAAAAACTGATTTCTCGACTCGCCTTGGCTGGAACTTCTCACCTTATTCGTACTCTATGCTGTCTATAGCGACTCTAAATTGCCGTAAATCAATCAGGAAAAACTTTCAATAACAGTATAGGCGAAGATATCTCCTCAATTAGTTGGGGATTTTCTGTGAAAAGAATGCTATAATACTTTTTTGTCACGGGCTCTTCTGTGCCGGGACGCAGACAATATGCAACCGATATGAGATTCGGCACAGGGACGTACCGGCTTACGTTTCGGATTCTTGAATCTTCAGATGAGCACTTCTATGCCTGGGAGCGTTACAGCTACCATTGGCCCTTGTATGGCCTGGGACTGAGTGACAGTGTTCTTAGGAAAGTATATCGTGACAACGCGCTCAAGATTCTTGGAAGCCAAAGGGCCGGTAAAAGGACTTCGGGACTACAGGCAGCGGGCTCCCGCTGATTGGCAGGCTGTGCAGCTTCTCCCGGCTTTCTCGTTGCCACAAGAAAACAGACCGAGCTGCCGGGCAATAACCACACCCAGGCCGAGGCCATGAAGCAGGAGTGTCACCGGTTTTACAACGAGCATTACTTTTTTAATGCACTAAGGCAATCCGGACAAAACAGCTCGCCCGATTCAATTCTAACTAACTTCTCTTACGGAGAATCATTCTTGCCGCAACCGTCACAGTTTCCATTGTTTCCTGCAACAGCATGAATTTCGATCGGAGCTGCTCGAGTTTTGAAATCAGCGTCTGCACTGGGCTCGGTTTCAAAGCCGTCTCTTTGTTCGGCTTCGGCTGCCGCCCTGGTCTGGGCCCCATTTCTTGCCTCAATTTCAGCTTTTAACTTTTCTTCTGCCTCGGCCCTTGCCTGAGTCTGGGCCTTCAGCTTCCTTTCTGTCTCGGCAATCGCCTCAGCATAGAACCTCGCTCTCTCCTCGGCCTCAGATCTGGCTTGTCTTTCAGCTTCGGCTCTGGCCTCGGCGTCAGCCCTGGCCTTGGCTTGAGCCTCAATCCTGGCCAGTAACTCTCCATAGGCCCTTGCCTTGGCTTCCAGTTCGGTCCTCACTTCTTGCTCAGCTTTGGCTCTGGCCCGGGCTTCTGATTCGGCCCGCTCCTGGGCTTCAGCTTTGGCCTTTTCCTGGGCTTCCGCTCTCACTTCAGCTTTTGCCCTTTCTTGTGCTTCTGCTGCCGCCCTGGCCTCAGCCCTACTTCTTGCTTCAATTTCGGCTTTTAACTTTTCCTCTGCCTCGGCCCTTGCCTTGGCTTCGGCCTTTCTCTGCTCTTCGGCTCTGTCTATAGTCTTGAGATAGCCCTTCCTTTCAGCTTTTGCCTTCGCTTTGGCTGCCGCCCTCGCTTCAGCCTTGTTTATTTTCCCGGCCCTTGCGTCAGTTATTGCTTTCAGCTCGGCCTCAAAGCCGGCCCTTTTTTCAGACTCGGCTTTGTTCTCATCTTCGGCCCTGCGTCTTGTCTCAGTTTCAGCTTTTAACTTTTCCTCTGCCTCGGCTCTCGCCTGAGTTTGGTCTTTCAGTTTGCTTTCTATCTCGGCTATTGCCTCAGCATAGGACCTCGCTCTATCCTCCGCCTCAGATCTGGCTTGGCTTTCAACTCTGGTTCTCTCCTCGGATTCAGCCCTGGCCTTGGCTTCTGTTTCAGTCCTGACAAGTAACTCTCCGTAGGCCCTTGCCTTGGCTTCAAGTTCGGTTCTCGCTTCTTGCTCAGCCCTGGTTCTGGCCTGGGCTTCTGATTCGGCTCGCTCCTGGGCTTCAATTTTGGCCTTTTCCATAGCTTCCGCTCTGGCTTGGGTTTTTGCCCTTTCCTGTGCTTCCGCTGCTGCCCTGTCCTCAGCCCTGCTTCTTGCTTCAATTTCGGCTTTTAATTTTTCCTCTGCCTCGGCCCTTGCCTGAGTCTGGGCTTGAAGTTTCCTTTCTGTTTCGTCTCTTGCTTGGGCATAGGACCTCGCTTCCTCCTCGGACTCAGTTCTGGCTTGTCTTTCAGCTTCGGCTCTGGCCTCGGCTTCAGCCCTGGCTTTGGCTTCTGCTTCAGTCCTGGCAAGTAACTCTCCATAGGCCCTTGCCTTGTCTTCAAATTCGGTTTTCGCTTCTTGCTCAACTCTAACTCTGGCCTGGGCTTCTGATTCGGCTCTACTTTCCGCTTCAGCTTTGGCTGTAGCCTGAGCTTCGGCTCTGGCCTGGGCTTTCGCCCTTTCTTGTGCTTCGGCTGCAGCTTTTTCCTCCGCCCTTTGTCTTGCTTCTATTTCGGCTTCTAACTTTTCCTCCGCCTCGGCCCTTGCCTGAATCTGGGCTTGAAGTTTTCTTTCTGTCTCGGCCGTTGCCTGAGTCTGGGCTTCCAGCTTCCTTTCGGTCTCGACCTTTGCTTGGGCATAGGAGTTCGCTTTGTCCTGGGCTTCAGCTCTGTCTTGCCTTTCAGCTTCGGCTCTGGCCTCGGCTTCGGCGCTGGCCTTGGATTCTGCTTGCGCCCTGGCCATTAACTCTCCACAGGCCCTTGCCTTTTCTTCAAGTTCGGTTTTCGCTTCTTGCTCGACTCTGGCTCTGGCCTGGGCTTCTATCCTTGCTCTATCTTCGGCTTCCGCTTTAGCCTTTGCTTGGGCTTCCGCTATGGCCTGGGCTTTTGCCCTTTCTTGTGTTTCGGCTGCTAACTTCTCCTCAGCTATGTGTCTTGCTTGCGTTTCGGCTTTTAACTTTTGCTCTGCCTCGGCCCTTGCCTGGGCTTCTGCCTTCAACTGCTCTTCGGCTTTGGCTTTGGCCTTGAGATGGCCCTGGCTTTCAGCTTTTTCCCTCGCTTTGATTGCAGCCTTTTCTTCAGCCTTGGCTATTCTCCCGGCTCTGGCATTTGTTACTTCTTTCAACTGGTCTTTTATTTCTGCTTTTTGTTTAGCTTCGAGTTCGGCCCGCTCTTCGGCCCTGAGTCTTGCTTGCGTTTCAGCTTTTAACTTTTCCTCTGCCTCGGCCCTTGCCTGCGTCTGGGCCTTTACTACGGCCTGGGCTTTTGCCCTTTCTTGTGCTTCGGCTGCTGTCTTCTCCTCTGCCCTTTGTCTTGCATCAATTTCGGCCTTTAGCTTTTCTTCCGCCTCGGCTCGGGCCTGCGTCTGGGTTTGCAGGTGCCTTTCTATTTCAGCTATTTCCTGAACATATGACTTCACTTTCTCCTGGGCCTGGGCTATGGCTTTTTCCTGGCCCCGGGCTATGGCCTGGGCTTTCGTCGTTTCTTCGGCTTGCGTCTTTAGCTTCTGCTCTGCTTCGGTTAGTGCTTCACTGTATGACTTGCCTTTGAGCTCTGCTTCATTTCTGGATCTGGCTTCGATTTCTGCTTTTTCCTCGGCTCTTGCCGCAGCTTCCATGTAGGCCTTGGTTTTTTCTTCAGCCTTAAGTTTTGCTTCTCTTTCAGCCCTAACTGTTTCCTCCGCTTTGGCCCTGGCTTTGGTTTCGGCCCTCAAGCTTTGTTCTACTTCGGCCAATGTGTCGACATAGGCTTTTCTTTCAGCTTTTACCTTGGCCTCGGTTTCAGCTTTCTCTCTGGCTTCGGCCCGCATTCTTGCTTTGGCTTCGGCCTTGGCCTTTTTTTTCGATTCCGCTTTTGCTTTTTTTTCAGCCTTGGCTTTTGCCTTGGCCTTATGCTTATTAAAACAAGGAATTAACATGTGGTGAGGCCAATGTTTTTCTCCACATATAGGACATGTTGGTACGAATTTCTCATCTTGGGACCCGTTCGTATTTTCAGTCATTTTCAAACCTCCTTGCTCATTATGCTTAACACTGTCACCACTATGTATCCATATTTGTCATTCCCACCCCGCATCGTGTGCGGGATAAACTCCAGTGGGAATCCAGCTTTTTCGCTCTGGACCCCTGCTCCCCGCTTTCGCGGGGACAAGTTTACCCCTGCCCAAGCAGGTGCAGGGGTAACATCGTCAGTTTTTGTTTTCCTCAACAGATACTAATTAGTGCCGGATACATAGCACAAAGCTTAGTACACAATTGCCAGATTGCCAAGTGAAAAAAACTTATCTTTGTTAGTTCTTATTCCAAAAAGACTTACATACAGCTCTATTTTTCTTTACACGCAGAAGGCCACAAGGTTTAAGTTTTGTATCGCGCATATGTAATCCTTTCTGTAGAAGTCTATTGTAAAACTTCCCTCACCGACAGGAGCGATACAATTATATGATAAGTTTTTTTGAAAGAGGGAAGCGATTTCCCGAGGACTCGACCAGGAAATGAGCTTGTGAATCTCACTGTGTATTTCATTGGTCTGCAAATACGTCTTTCAAAGGTCATTAAAGTTTACAGGAACTGCACGAAACAATAGAGAATACTTGCGATTTTGAGAGTAATTTGCTAACTTATGGTGATAAAAACATTTCGCAATGATTAAACTTGTAAGAGAAAGGTGGTCTATCGGAACTGAGAGTTTTCAGTGAAGGAACATTTTTACTGCAAAGGAGAGGTTAGCGTGAAAATCGAAGAAGAGATTACCAAGGAATTTTTGAATAATATCCTGGCAAGTATGCATGGAGGACTCTTTACTATAGACAAAGACGCCAGAATCACCTCTTTCAATCGTGCTGCCGAAAAAATAACCGGTTACAAAAGAGAGGAGGTATTGAATAAAAAGTGTTACAGAGTCCTCAGGAGTAATCTCTGCAAGGGTAAATGTCGTCTAAAAAGGACGTTAGAAACCGGAGAGTCAATGTTCAACTATGATGCGACTATTAGGAACAAAGCAGGAACGGAAATTCCTGTAAACGTGACAACTTCAGCATTGCGGACGAGCAATAATAAGATAATCGGCGCTTTAGAAATCTTCAGAGATTTAACCGAACGCAAGCGGTTATGGAAAAAGCTTCGAGAGGAAAGAGACAAGGCCCAACAGTACCTCAGTGTAGCACGAGTTATAATCGTGGCTCTCGATCTCGAGGGAAAAGTGACCCTCATCAACAAAATGGGCTGTGAAGTCCTGGGCTACAAAGAAGAAGAAATTATCGGGAAAAACTGGTTCGATTTCTGCATTCCGGCCAAGACCAGGCATAAAGTGAGAGAAGTCTTCCTGAAATTGATGGCTGGAGAAGTCAAGGCTGTTGAATATTATGAAAATCCTATCTCTATCAGAGGTGGGGAGGAAAGGATTATCGCATGGCACAACACTACAGTCAGAGACGAATCGGGCCGTATCGTTGGCACTCTTAGCTCTGGAGAAGACATCACCGAGCGTAAACGAACAGAGGCAGAATTGCTCAGGTCGGAGAAGTTAGCTTCTATAGGCCAATTAGCCGCCGGAGTTGCTCACGAAGTCAACAATCCATTGGCCGGTATTCTGGTCTATATCAAACTTCTTCTTAAGAAGTACAAACAAAAAAAACTCCAGACCGAGCAGACCGAAGAACAACTCAAGAAGATTGCACGAGAAACGGAAAGGTGTTCCATCATAATCAAGAACCTTCTTGACTTCTCGCGTCAAACAGAGGTGACCCTTAGACCAGTCGACATAAACAAAGTAATAGAAGCAACGTTCTCTATAGTCGGCCATCAAATCAGCCTTGAGAACATAAGGCTTAAAAAAAATTTAATGAAGTGTCTGCCCCTTATTCAGGGGGACTTTGACCAAATCCAGCAGGCACTGATGAATATCGTGCTCAACGCTGCTCAGGCAATGCTCAATGGCGGTGACTTGGCAGTAACGACGTCAGTTGCCAACAGGGTCAAAATCTGTGACTCAATCAAAGATGCTATTAGAATTGACATCAGTGATACCGGGGTTGGCATTCCGAAAGAGAATTTGAAGAAGCTTTTCACTCCATTTTTCACTACCAAGGAAACAGGCAAAGGCGTAGGTCTTGGACTGTCCGTTGTTCACGGGATCATCGAACGACACCACGGCAAAATAGAAATAGAGAGTAACCCAGGCGCCGGTACAACATTTTCGATATATCTGGGGATTGATAATGAAAAAGACTAAATTGCTCATTGTGGACGATGAGGACATAGTGAGGGAATCCCTTTCCGATTGGTTGAGCAGCATCGGTTACAAAGTGCTGACTGCCAAATGTGGAGAGGAAGCACTCCGGATAATCAAGCAGAAGAAGGTCAAGATTATGGTTGCCGACCTGATAATGCCGGGCATGAACGGTATTGAGCTGATGAAGAAGGCAAGAACCATAATCCCTACGATGTCAACGGTCATTATTACAGCTCACGGCACAATACAAACAGCAATTGCCGCCATAAGAGAAGGCGCTTACGACTATATCGAAAAACCGTTTTGCCCGGAAAAGGTTGAGCTTCTCATAAGAAATTTGGTCGAACATCACAATCTGCTTGAGGAGAATATCACACTGCGCCGGAAGATTGAGGACAGAGACAGTTTCGAGGGTATTATTGCCAAAAGCCCCAAGATGATAAAGATATTCGAGCTTATTAAAACGGTAGCCCCAACGAGTGCTACAGTACTGATAACGGGAGACAGCGGTACGGGGAAGGAAATCGTCGCCCGGGCTATTCATCGCCAAAGTCGACGTCGCAACAAACCATTCATAGTAACAAGCTGCGCGGCTCTGCCGGAGACCCTGCTGGAGAGTGAGCTTTTCGGTTATGAGAAAGGCTCCTTTACAGGCGCCGTGGAAAGAAGAAAAGGCAAGTTTGAGGCTGCCGACAAAGGGACTCTATTCCTTGATGAAATAGGTGAGATAGACGCCAATACACAGGTCCACCTACTCAGAGCAATCGAAGAAAAGAAGATTACCAGAGTTGGTGGAAACGAAGAGACCGAAGTCGATGTACGTATTATTGCCGCCACAAATAGAAACCTTAAGACTATAATGGAACAGGGAAAATTTAGAGAAGACCTGTATTATCGATTAAACGTAGTGACTATCGACTTGCCTGGGCTTAGACATAGGCGGGAGGATATCCTGCCGCTGGCTGAGCATTTTCTGAAAAAGTACGCCAAAGAGAACAACAAACCTGCCAAAAGCTTCTCTCCCGAGGCAGTGGAATTCATGCTGAATTACCACTGGCGTGGCAATGTCAGAGAGCTCGAAAACGTGGTCGAGCGTGGTGTAATTCTGGTTAAGGATAAGTTTATCACTTTGGCCGAATTTCCACAGGAGCTGACCGGACCAGGTCCGGTGGAAGGAAGAACCCTCGAAGCGCTGGAGAGAAATCAAATTCTAAAAGTGCTTGAGGAAACGGGGGGCAACATTGCGAGGACTGCGAAGATACTCGGTATTCACCGTATGACACTCTACAACAAGCTGAAGAAGTATAATATAGCTGTCAATATATTAGACACCTAATGTCGTAATTATTAGCACTTCCATCATTTTTAATAGTTACACAGAAATTTTTTTCATCTATTGTAAGCCATTTAATATCCTCCCTTTAGCACAATTTATAGAACAACCTGAGATAAATGCCATTTTTGGCACAGCTCTTGTAATATAAAGGTTGAGTAGTTTGTTAATTCTCACAGGATTGCTTGGCATTGTGCTGATAAATCTTGTGCAAATGAGAATAAAGATAAAGATCTGGAGGTTTTGAACCATGAAAAAGGAATCGATTCTGGTAGTAGAAGATGAAGATATCATGCGGGAATCATTGGTTGATTGGTTTTCAAGCGAAGACCATAAGGTTGATGCCGCAAGTGATGCCGATAAGGGGCTGAAGGATTTCAATCTGGATGACTACGACGTTATGATAGTTGACCTAAAGCTGCCTGGCCGTGATGGACTTTCACTGCTGAGCGAGGTCAGGGTGAAGAATCCCAAAACAAAAGTCATAATCATTACCGCTTACCCCTCAGTTGATACTGCGGTGGAGGCAATGCGTAGAGGCGCTGTTGACTACCTGGCAAAACCTTTTGAGCTGGAACGGCTTGAGACTTCGATAAGAATGGTACACGATGTTCAGTTGGTTTCGGCTCCACCGGTTGAAATGCCGGTGCCTGTTGAAGCTCCCCCGGCTGAAGAAAAGGAAGTTTTACCCTGCATCTGGTATCAGGCCCAAGTAATCAAGAAACGAATGTGTCCTTTTGGATACCAGTGTAGTTCCGGATGTGTCTTTCACGCAGGTATGATGAAGAAAGAGAAGTACCGCAATGACCCAAGGATTAAACCTTTCCTCGAAAAAGTCAATGCTCTCGTAGGGAAGAATCAGTGCCGGTACACATTAAGTGGAGATATCTCTTTTCGTATCTGTCCGAACCTATACCACTGCGAACAGTGTGAGTTTCACCAGATATCCCAGGATGATGTAAGTCGTCAACTTGCTATTAAGGCTTCTCGCCGAAAAGCCAAAATGCAGGACATATCTTAATCTCTACAACGAGCGTATGTCTCTACTTCTAAAAGATATGACTGGGCGATACAGGATTCGAACCTGTGACCCGCTGATTAAGAGTCAGCTGCTCTGCCGGCTGAGCTAATCGCCCTGACTTCTGTTCAAGGGAAATCCCTTTTTAGATTAGATAAATTTGGACTAACTTTACAACCGACACTTCTATATTGCAAGAGAATTAAGCGTAAATTTTGTTGCTTACTGCAGCTTCTTCCCCGCCGGTCACGAAATATCCTTGCAAACATTCATCCTTTGCACTATAAACATGCTCAATATATAGCCAGTGGTGAGTAGTTAATTGGTGAGTAGTTGATTAACCAATTTGCCAAATACAAGGGACGAAAATGAGATACAGCCGGATGTTTATACCAACGGTCAAGGAAATTCCCGCTGATGCCGAGACAGTTAGTCACAAACTGATGATTCGGGCCGGCCTAATACGCAAAGTCGCCAGCGGCACATATACCTACCTGCCGCTCGGCTGGCGCAGCCTGCTCAGGATTATCGCAATCGTCCGCGAGGAAATGGACAAAGCCGGCGCACAGGAAATCCTCGTCCCCTCGATGCAGCCCAAAGAGCTTTGGGACAGGACCGGTCGCAGCACGGACTACGGCCCAACAATGTTCAGCCTTGAAGACCGCCACGGCAGAATGAACGTCCTCGGCCCTACGGCTGAGGAGGTCTTTACGACCCTCGTTGCCGGCGAGATAAAATCATACAAGCAGCTACCCATCAACCTTTATCAGATAAGCCCGAAATTCCGCGATGAGTTCCGCCCGCGGTTCGGAGCTATTCGGTCCCGTGAATTCATAATGAAGGACGCCTACAGCTTCGATGACGACTCCGAAGGCCTCGATAAATCGTATCAATCAATGTACAATGCATACTGCCGAATTTTCAAACGTTGCGGACTTGAATACGTGATTGTCGAGGCTGAGTCCGGCGAAATGGGCGGCTCCGGCTCACATCAATTCACCGTTCCCTGTGAATCGGGCGAAGATACGATTATTTACACTGAAGATGGCTCCTACGCAGCAAACCTTGAAAGGGCAGCAGTGGACCCATTGCCAAAAGAAAAAGCTAAAACTGAAATTCCACCAATGGAAGAAGTCCACACCCCGAATATCGGCAGTATCGAAGCGGTCTGTAAGTTTCTAAACACAGAACCCAAACAAATGGTCAAAACGCTTATTTACTCCACCGAAAATAAAACAGTAGCGGTACTTATTCGTGGAGACCATGATGTTAATGAGGAAAAACTAAGGTTGGCCGTAGGTGGCAAGCACATAGAGTTAGCTGACGAGGTAACTATCGAAAAAGTTACTGATGCAAGGGTGGGTTTTGCCGGCCCGATTGGGTTAGTCGGTAGGGTTAACACGATATTGATGGATTATGCGGTAGATGCAATGCCAGTTTGGGTAACCGGCGCAAACAAGACTGATTATCATATAACGAATGTAGTGCCAGGTCGAGATTTTGACGTGAGCAATGCTCACGTAACCGATATTCGCTATGCCTTTGAGGGTGATATGCGTAACGGTAAGAAACTGCTATTTAAGAAGGGAATCGAAGTTGGGCAGGTCTTTAAGCTCGGAACCAAATACAGTGAAAAACTCGGAGCAAAATTTCTGAGGCCGGATGGGCGGGAAGTACCCTGTTTTATGGGCTGTTATGGTATTGGGATAAATCGAATTCTTGCCTCCGCCATTGAGCTCGGTAATGATAACAACGGTATTATCTGGCCGATTAGTATTGCTCCGTTCGAGGTGCTGGTTACTTCCGTCAATCAGGACGATGACAAAGTTGCGCAGGTGGCTGAGGATATTTATAAGCAGTTACTCGGCAATGACATTGATGTATTGTTAGATGACAGGGTTCTGCGCGGCGGAGTGAAATTCAAAGATGCTGACCTAATCGGCATACCGATAAGAGTTACAGTTGGCAAAAAGTCCGTGGCCAAGGGCAACGTCGAGATAAAACTACGCTGCGAATCACAAAGCCAAAAGGTTCCAATTGCAAAGGCAGCTGATAAGACGATTGAAATGGTTAATTCGCTGAAAGAGCAGCTAAAAGCTTAACACAGTATTTATGATTGATGATTATGAAATTTTAGAACCAATACAAAATTGAAAAGGAGAAAACCTATGAAAGAAGACAAACTCTCAAGACGCGCTTTTATCCGCAGTACATCTCTGATGGCTGCCGGTGCAGTTGCCGGCTCATTGGCCCGCGCCGGAAAGGCCGTCTCACCAGCCGATGTCGAACGAATCGTCAAGAATGAGCGCATTAACCAGTCTGTCAGCAGGTGGTGCTATGGAAAATTCTCGCTTGACGAACTTTGTTTGATAAGCAAGAAGATGGGCATGAAAGCAATCGACTTACTTAGGCCCCAAGATTTTCCTACGATTAAAAAGCACGGCCTTATCTGCTCGATGGTGAGTACGCACGGCCTGACGAAAGGACTAAACAGAAAAGAGAATCATGAGCAATGCCTCGCGCAAATCCGCTCGGCAATCGATGCAGCCGCCGAACAAAAATTTCCAAATGTAATTACCTTCCCCGGCAACCGGGCAGGTATGTCTGACGATATAGGTGTTGACAATATGGTTGCCGCTCTAAAGCAAATTGCCGGATACGCTGAGAAGAAAAATGTGACCATTTGCATCGAATATCTTAACAGTAAGGTCGATCATAAGGACTACATGTTCGACAATATGGCCTGGGGCGTTGAGGTCTGCAAGAAAGTTGGCTCCGAGAATGTAAAAATTCTCTATGACATCTATCACGCTCAGATTATGGAAGGCGATATAATTCGCACGATTCGCGATTATCATGAATACATCGGGCACTACCACACAGGCGGCAATCCCGGTCGAAACGAAATAGACGAAACGCAGGAGCTGTATTATCCGGCCATTATGCGTGCCATTGTCGAGACGGGTTTCAAAGGATATGTGGCGCACGAGTTTGTCCCTAAACGCGACCCCATTGAGTCTCTCGCTTATGCGGTACGAATCTGCGATGTTTAATTATGTGGAAGCTGAAAGAGCCTAATCCGGTAAAGCTTATCATCGGAATTTTGGCCGCCAACCACCAGTGTTTGCACACCGCGGCCGATGCGCTGAGTGATAAAATCGGGAAAATCGATTTTACAAGTGAAGTCTGGCCGTTTGATAAAACCGATTATTACAGGGACCAGACAGGCCCGCGTATCTTAAGGCAGTTTGTCAGCATTAAACGGCTGATTGAACCTGGGAAGTTAGCCAAAGTCAAGCACCAGACAAACAAGCTCGAACAAAAATTAGCGAAGACTTTGGCACTTCCTCTGCCGAGGCCGGTGAACTTGGACCCCGGTATAATTGGGCCTTCGAAGCTGGTTTTAGCTACAACAAAAAACTATTCCCATCGTATATATATCGGCAAAAATATGTACGCTGAAGTAACGTTGATTTTTGACAAAGGCCGCTGGCGACCACAGGCATATACATACCCCGACTACAAACAGCAATGCTACTTTGATTTTTTTGAGATAGTCAGAACACGATTACTGGAGCAGTTAAGATCGAAACGTTGACCGTATTAGCGATAATCCTGCTTGCAGGCTCGTTTGTGCTGTCGGTTATTTTGACAGCGGTTGCACGAAAGCTTGCCGTTCGCGCAGGATTGGTCGCACAACCGGTTGAAGATAGATACCACCGAACAGTCATTCCTCTCGGCGGGGGTATTGCAATATTTGGCACAATCTCAATTATCATACTCACTACTATCGCAGTAGTAAAATTTCTCGCCGCCCCTGGTTACCTTAATTGGCTCGGCCAGTCGGTTACCATTCACACGGATGGCTTTTTAAGCAAAATCAACCAGCTCGCAATTGTACTGCTTGTTGTTCTTGTTCTGTTCGTACTCGGCCTGTGGGATGACAAAAAGCATCTCAGCCCATTCTTCAAACTCGCCGTTCAGTTTGCAGTTGCAATAACTGCCGCTTTTTTTGCGGATATTCGAATTGAGCTTTTTATCCAAAGCAGAATAATTACTTCTTTGCTTACAGCCGTATGGATAGTGCTGATTATTAACGCGTTTAATTTTCTTGACAATATGGACGGTGCTTCTGCCGGCATCGCCGTCATAATAAGCTGTATATTATTCACCGCAGCCGCTTTAAGCGGCCAGGTCTTTGTGGGCGGACTGACACTTGTTTTTATAGGGGCGCTGTTAGGCTTTTTAGTATTTAATTTCCCTCCTGCCAAAATCTTTATGGGAGATGCCGGCTCGCTTGTCGTAGGGTTTTTTGTTGGACTGCTGACCGTGCGCACCACTTATTATCACGAAGCACAAAGCGGACAATGGTATGCGGTTTTTATGCCGCTGCTCGTCATGGCTGTCCCGCTCTATGATTTTATCAGCGTAACCCTGCTGCGCATAAGTCAGGGCAAAAGCCCCTTCATCGGCGACACTCAGCATTTCTCTCATCGACTCAAAAAACATGGTTTAACCGATACTCAGACAGTTCTGACGTTATACTTGGCTACGCTCTGCACCGGCCTTGGCGCAATTTTTCTCTATCAGGTCAATCTGGCCGGCGCAATTCTAATCTTCATTCAAACGGTTATGGTATTATCTATTGTCGCTATTTTTGAAACCACCGCACAAAATGATAAAGCCGCCGATTAATTCGAATTTATCCAAAAGCAAAGCCTTGATATGCCTGGAATACATACTCCTTGCCTTCTGCCTTTGTGTAATTGCACTTCGCACAATGTTTACCGAAAGCCCGACTGTGCAAGCAGCTAATCTACCGTCCAGTATAACCGACAGCATGTACGGATTACCAATATGGAGGGCTGTGTTTATATCTTCGTTCAGTATGTATGTATCAACTGCATTGATATTTTCCTTTCTTCTCTGGCTTGTATTGAGTCTTTGCAGCAGGAAGTTTTCATACCGCTTGAGCGGTATCGAAATCGGTTTGGGGCTTTTCTGTGTAGCCGCTATCGTATCGGGTCTTGCAGCGCCGGATAAGCGAAGTGTGATTACTGATTTCACTGTCCTCGTCGCGCCGGTGCTGATGGCCCTGCTGTTGGTCCAGATACTGGACTCACAGTCAAAAGTAAAACTTCTCTTAGCTATCATTGTCGCTATGGGTGTTGTCTCGGCTTATCGGTGCTGGGAACAGTATTCCGAAAATGAGAACTTGATTGAATTTTATGAGCAGGACCCTAATGTTGCTCTCGCGCAGCATCGAATCGTCCCGAACAGTTTGGAGCACTTCCAGTTTGAACATCGTCTTTACTCGAAGGATATCAGCGGTTTTTTTACAACGAGTAATTCCGCTGGCTCTTTTGCATTAATGGCGTCTTTGGCCGCTGTTGCCTTGCTTTTTGAGAGATATAGAAATCGCAAATTGGCCGGAACCGAACCGGTTTGGTTTATCACATGCGGTATTGCGGCCGCAGTCGTTATTTTCGGCCTTGTAATTACCAAAAGCAAGGGAGCAATTGTCGCTTCTCTTTTTGCCGCAGTAACGTTTGTTATTTATCTTTGTCTTGGCAATTGGCTGAAAGTTCACAAAAAAGCTGTACTGATTATATGTTTGCTATTGGCTCTGGCAGGGACCTCGGTAGTTGTATGGTATGGATTGGCTCACGGCCGATTACCAGGTGGAAACTCAATGCTTGTCAGATGGCAGTACTGGCGGGCGTCAGTGAAAATGTATGCCGACCATTTGCTTACCGGAGTTGGTCCCGGCAACTTCGCACACTTTTACCCACATTACAAACCAGATTCAGCACTGGAATCCGTAGCAGACCCGCATAACTTTCTGCTCAGTATCCTTACTCAATACGGCCCCATTGGGCTTATTGGATTTTTAGCTATGATTTGTATGCCGTTGTGGGCGGTATTGTCTCCCAGGTCTGCAAGCTGCCCATCGGAAGCTCACCGGACTGAGCCGACTTTCAAAAAATTGGCGATTTTCTCAGCGATTATTATATCGGCTGCGCTGCTGTTTATCAGGCCAATTATTTTTCCTTTGCCGCCGACTGCTTCGCCGCAGGAAAGAAAAGCCGGGATAATCATATTGTATATTATGCCTGTGATTATATTCATAGCCGGTTTCCTGCTCGCAGCAGCGGGTGAGAGGCCGGCAAAAAAGGCTCACTCAAGTATTGCCTCTGCTGCTCTTTTTTGTGCTGTCTTAGGCGTTGCTTTTCATAATTTAATAGATTTTGCAATTTTCGAGCCTGGCGTATTCACAGTTTTTTGGGTGGTAATTGCTTGCCTTATCGCGATAGGTTATCAAACAAATCCCCGACCGCAGATCGTTCTAAAACCTGCGCCTTTTGTAAAGATACTGACAGTGGCGGCAGGTGTGATTATAACTTGTGTTTATCTCAATTATGCTCTTATTCCAGTAGGTAACGCCGGCGCTAAAATCCAGAAGGCCAACCGGGCCATATCCGTTGGCCGACTCGAACAGGCACACAAGCTCCTTAATTCTGCCGCTGAGGATGACTCATTAAGTCCAGACGCACCATCCCTCAACGGCCGACTGTATCTGCATCATTTTCAGCTAACGTCGAACAACCGGGACCTGCTGTTGCAGTCGGAAAAGTGCCTGCAGGCTGCAATCGAGCGAAACAGTGCTGCTTTCAAAAACTTCGAGCGATTAACAGAGGTCTATTTACTGCTCTCGGAAGTTTCGGCACAGCCGGAAAAATTTGATTGGCTAAAAAAAGCATTTGATAATGCCTCGTTTGTTGTTGAGCATCGTTATCCCGGCTGCGCGCGACTGCGGATTGAGCTGGCAAAAATCGCGGAGCTTTTAGGCAAAACCGATGTTGCAATCAAACAGTATGAAGAAGCAATCGACATCGAAGATAAATATCGCGACCAGTTTCAGGAAATGTACCCCGAAAGAAAGGAAATCGTCAGCCGACTCGGCGAAGAAAAATACCAGTTCGCAAAACAGCAGCTAAAATTCCTCAAAAACCAATCAACCCCGTAGCACGATATACACAATACGCATTACGATATACGAGCCATTATCTCATCGGGTATATCAAAGTTTGCGTACGCGTTTTGCACATCTTCGTGGTCTTCGAAGTTCTCCATCAGCGAAATTATTTTCTTGGCCGTTTGCGCATCGTTGATAGCAATGGTATTCTGCGGCACCATTGAAATTTCAGCTACCTCGGTAGCTATTTCTTTTTTCTGCAGAGCCTTTTTTAGCTCTTCATAAGCGCCCGGCTCACAGGTTATCTCGAAAATGTCCCCCACAGTTTGCATATCATCAGCACCCGCACTGAGGGCAATTTCCAGGAGCTGTTCTTCACCCGCACTGGCTATGTTAATCGTAATAAGCCCCTTCTTTCTGAACATCCAGTTCACGCATCCGTTTGTCCCCAATGAGCCGCCATGTCTTTCGAACAGCCTTTTAATTTCCGGCGTAGTGCGATTACGGTTATCAGTTAATGCCTCGACCATTATAGCCACGCCGCTCGGTCCATAACCCTCGTAAAGTACTTCTTCAAAATGGATACCCTCTACCTCACCGGTTCCTTTTTTGATTGCCTTTTCAATCGTATCCTTCGGCATATTGGCCGCCTTGGCCTTGTCGATTGCGTATCGCAAAGACAGATTCGCAGACGGGTCCCCACCGCCGTTCTTGGCTGCGACTATTATCATTCGAGCCACCTTGCTCCATATCTTGCCGCGTTTTGCGTCGGCAGCCGCCTTTTTATATTTTATTCCCGCCCAGTGTGAATGACCTGACATAACTGCTCCTAATCTATACTATAACCTGCTAACTATGGACTAACTGCTAAACATTATAGCTTATTTCTTTTTTTAAGTAACTGTTTTTCTATTCAAAAATATTTAGTCGTGAGTCTATTTGGAGGTTTCTTTTAGCTGTTGGCTCGATGCATTTAGCCTGGCTCTTTGTCTCACGGCTCTATCCAAAACCCCCTGAAAGATTTTTTCTTGGGGTCAATCAGGTACTTGTTCAGGCACGTCTCGTCCTTACGAAATTCACCTTCCATACACTCCCACGCGCCGCTGACCTTGATTTTTAGAGACCCATCATCGCTAAGCATAAAAAGCTTATCCGAGTTCTTAAAGGTAACCAGCGCCTCAGGACTAAAATTGCTTTGACTTAATTCCCTCACTAATACCGGCGGTGTTTCTTTTTTTCCTGACCAGCGATATAAGGCAAACTTTGGGCTTTCGTCAAAACTGCCGGCGATAATGAAGTATTCCTTGTGGAAATGGGAATACTCCATACCCCTTATGCTCAGGTCCGCCAAATCCCACAATATCGGCTCACCGAAAAGCGGCTCCTTACCATTTTCAATTACCTGCCTGGGATTATTCAAAGGTACAACAAGAGCTTTTTTATGGCCGGTTACCTTGTCAATGGGGCAAGGATTTCTGAATCCGATATAGATTGTCCTGCCATCGGCTGATGCACAAAGTCCCTCAATATTAAGGCCTTCTTCTTTCGGCGCAAGTTTTTTGCGCTCTTTATTGGTAAGCTCGGTTGAATCGATTCGAGTTGCTCTGTCTAACCTCAGATGACGCATATTCTCAGCCTTTACCAGACTATGGATGAGGGTTTTGCATGGCGTGCCTGCGGGGATAATAGTAACGTTCCCATTTTCGACCTTAACAGTGGTAGCAAAAAAACGATACCGGTTAGGCCTCATTTTCCCATCTTTATTTCTACCGTGCGAAGTAATCCAATAGATGCGCGGCCCAATCATCGTTGCACTCTCGATATCGGCCTCCGGGTGTTCCGGCTCGATATCAAGAAACTCTGTCATATCATAAGAGAAAAGAGGCAGCCCGCCTTGACTCGGTTTGTAAATCCTCAGGACGTTGTTCTCGTCATCGCCAACGATGAACATATCTTTACCAACCGCCACCGCAGCAGACGCATCACTGGCCCCACGATAGACAAGGGCTCCCGCTGCTTGTTTGTTACCAAGAGCAAGACTTGCCGTGCTGCATATCCAAACATAGAATACAGCTTTGCTTACAATTTTCATTTCACATACTCAACCCGGCACTTTGTCACCGGCTTAAAAGCTGCACCCAAACACGACTTCACTTCCCTTCATCCACCGCATATCATAAGTCTTATACCAATTGCATTTAATTACTGCGCTCCTTGTGTTTAGCACAAAAGGGTGGTAGCCTCAAGCGCAGCTTGGGGATGGCTCGCTGCTCTTTATATAAAGCGCAGCTTTTAATTACAATTGGTATTGTTACTATATTGCCACTTCGACAGAAAATAATCAATATTGAAAATCCGCCGTATTTTGGCGGAGCCAATGAAAAAGGGCCTATACCGAATCATTCGGTAGAGGCCCCGAATTGACATCCCTCCTGTTTGTCATTGCGAGTCCGCCAAAGGCGGACGCGGCAATCTCAAACTTTGATAGTTTAATATCATCTACACAATTTTAATTGCCAGCCAAATCCCGTTTATGGTGCTGGCTCTGCAAGTCGATACAAACGAATATCATCGAAGTACATCGTACCTGAACCACCAGGCTGCGGATTGCTTTTGTTGCCGAGACCAAGGGCAATAGTACCGACATTAGTAAGGTTTACGCCCTGGTCTGCAAAGGCCTGCAGCTCAATATTCCATTGGGCCCAGTCATCTATCAATGCCGCATTCGGATTGCCGTGACTGACTACCGCATTGCCGTTAAGGGCAACATACAACGTTTCGGCAGCATTAGCCGAATCGCCCGTGAACCAAATCGTCAACGTGTTGACACCATTCTCGGTCCAGTCACGCGGATAAGTCAGCGTCAAAGTTGCCTCAGAGTACCCAACACTGTTGTCGTAGAAAAACGGCATCGACTGGTTGCCTCCGTGAACGATAGTTTGCTCGGCAAAAGGAGGATTATCATAACCAACTAAAGAGCCGTTTGTCGGGTCGTCATATCCGTCTATCCACGCGAAAAATATCCTGTTGCTCTCAGGGTCAGCGGGATCAAGGTCATTGTAGGATTCAAAGTCATCAACGACAAGGAAGTTGGCAGTCGTAAAGCTCCAGACATTACCTGTCCACGGACTGTCGGGGTTGACGTTATTGACCTCATCAATCCTCCAGTAGTAAGTGGTATCCCACAGGAGTTTTTCGGATTCATAGCTCTCAGAACCAAGGACCCCGGTGCCTTTATACTCCGGCGAACTGGTATCGGCATTGCGTACGACCTCTTTATTTGTGCCGAAGTACACCTGATGCGAAGCAGAATAGAATCCCGGCGACCAGGTAAGAACCGGTGTATGCTTTACATCCACAGCGCCATTAGACGGGTCCGGGCTCCCGACTCCGCCCTCAGTAGTAAAGCTCCAGACGTCGCCTTTATAAGTTTCGATGGCGTCAAACTCATCGACACGCCAGTAGTAAGTCTTAGCAAATTTAAGTGTGCCGGGAGTATAGGTTGTAGTTCCCTGGGGAAGACCCCCAGCAGCATTATTTACATCGTCAAAATTGTCGCCGAAGTACGCATAGTGAAGTTTCGCACCGAAACCAGCAGTCCAGCTAAGCTCCACATCCGGGTCTATAGACCCGGCGCCATCAGCAGGGTCGGGGTAGTAGGCGGTCTTAGGGGGAACCATAAAGCTCCAGACATTGCCTTTGTGTTTCGTGGTACCATCGGCTTCAAGCTCATCGATCCGCCAGTAGTAGGTCGTGCCCGGAACAAGACCGTCCGAGTAAGGAAACCCGGGAAAGCCAACAACAAAAAACGCCGAGGTCTGGTTGCCGTAGAATGTGCCTTCGGCGCCGTCATTTACATCTACGAAATTTTCGCCGAAATAGACATCATGTGAGGCTGCGTTATCACCCGGGCGCCAGTTCAGGCTCGCCCATGTGTCGGTATGGAGGACACCGTCAGCCGGAGTTGGACCAAACGCATATGGCATTCCAGCACCTTGCATAATAGCCTGAATCTCTTCCTGAGTCAGCGCTTCATTATAGATGCGAACATCATCAATGATCCCCAGAAAACTGCGAGCGGCACCCTCTCCGGTTCTACCGATAAGAACGGGAGAAGTATCCGCTGTTCCCGGCAGGACAATGTCCGAGCCGCTTGTACCAGCAGGTTCTCCGTTGATGTAATACTGGTGCACGCCATCTACCACCATAGCAGCTACGTGTACCCACTCATTGAGCGGCACCTGTCCGGAGCTCAGAGTACCAACATAATCATTAATTACCGTCGATGTTGTACTAAAATGAAGGGCACCGCTGGCCTCAGTGTAAAGACTATACGACCTTGGACTATTAGACTTTGCAACAATTCCCTGCCAGCTTTCGGTACCGGGGCCGCCGTGCCTTTCGGCATTTATCCACGCCATTACGGTAACTTCGTTGTCCACCGTCAGGATTTCAGCGTGTGGTATCTCCACCCAGTCATCAACGCCATCAAATTGTAAAGCCTTTCCGAATTTTCCATTCACCCACTGTGGATCGCCCTGGAGGGTGCCATCATTGCCATACTCACTAAGGTCAATGGCAATGGTCCCGGAGCCCTCATCGAATCTCCACCAGCCGACGAGTTCTGCCTTAGCTGTGCTCGTCAGAGCCACACTCAGCACCAAAACAAAAGAAACCAAATAAATCAATTTTTTACACATAATAATCCTCCTACATAAAATAATTATTGGTTGTTAATTGAAATGCAAAAATACTCATTTGCGAAGCACAAAATTCCCACCGCAACTCTGTTCCTCGCGTGATACATAATAACTCCTCCTCTATTCTGAAAATCACAAGAATTTTCCAGCAGAAGAACAAAATCCAAACTTTTAACCATTTTCATTTATAACAGATTTACCACCTCTTCGTCAAGTAGAATCTTTATGCGAAATTTCCCATCTCAGCAGCTCAGTTGGATGCCGTGTGCCGTACGTTAAAACAGACTCATTGGCTCGCTTTCTCGGCTGTGCCGACGATAAATTGTAACCCCTTTACAGTTAAGTTGATAGGCTAATTTATAGGCCTTATCAATGGCGGCTATCGTGGCTTTTTCGCTGAAATTTATGGTCTTACTGACCGCTGCGTCACAATGTTGCTGAAAAGCCGCCTGCATACGAATTTGCCATTCCGGCTTGATATCGTAAGCGCATCTGAAAATTCTGCGAATGTTGACGGGGATTTGGGTGATTTTTTGAATACTGCCGGTTTTGGCAATCTGGTTTTCCAGCTTCTTGCTGTAAAAACCATGTTTTTCAGCTACCTGTTTGAAGAATGGATTTATCTGCAGCGTTTTTGAGCCATCTAAAATCCTGCGGATAAATACCGGTGAATAAACCGGCTCTATGCCGGACGAACAGTCTGCGATGATACTTATCGTGCCGGTCGGAGCTACGCAGGTAATAGAGGCGTTGCGGACCTTTTTCTCTCTTTGCGTCCGCCAGATACTGTGACTCCAATTTGGAAACGGCCCACGTAAATCGGCAAGCTCACTGCTGGCCTTGCGTGCGTTTTCGTTGATGAAGCTCATAAGCTCCGAGCCGAATTCGATACCCCGCTGTGAATCGTAAGGTATCCCGAGCAGAAACATGCAGTCTGCAAAACCCATAACGCCTAAGCCGATTTTGCGATTGCCTTGCGCTAAGCGGACAGTATTTCTGACCGGATAAACACAAACATCAATAATATTGTCCAGAAACCGCACAGCTAATCTAACGGTCCTGGCCAGTGCCGGCCAATCCATATTTGCTTTGTTATTAGTGAAGCTCACAAATTTGGTAAGATTGATACTACCTAACGTGCAGGCCTCATAAGGCAACAACGGCTGTTCACCACAGGGATTAGTTGCTTCTATTCGGCCCAGCGAAGGAGTTGGATTGTCACGGTTGATTCGGTCGATAAAAACCACGCCTGGTTCGCCGGTTTTATGCGCGCACTTAACAATCATTTTCCAGATGTCACTAACGGTGTAAAATTGGCCTGCTCGTTTAGATGAAGGTGTGCCTTTGCCGGTCAGTTTGTGCAGGCCATTTATTGTGTAGTTTGTAATATCGATTCGCCGCGGCAATAAGTATCTCTCCTGAGTGCGGGGATTTTTTACAATGTGCAAAGTTTTGCCGGATTTTAGCACCATCTTCATCCAGTCATCGGAGATTTTGACGGAGATATTGAAGTTGGTGAAGGCCTGCAGGTTCTGCTTGGCGTGCAGGAATTTTAGTATGTCCGGATGTTCGACACTCATCATACCCATATTTGCGCCGCGACGAAAAGCACCCTGCTGAATTGCGTTTGTTGTTTCAGAAAAGACGCGCCAAAAACTAATAGGCCCCGATGTTGTACCGCCGCTGGAGGCAACGCGGTCGCCTGTCGGCCTTAATCTATCGAAAGAAAATCCGGTACCGCCGCCGGCCTGCTGAATTAGAGCGGTCTGCTTAATCGCCTCGAATATCCCTTCTATGCTGTCTTCAATCGGCAGAACAAAGCAGGCACTGAGCATCCCCCGACGTTGTGCGTTCATAAGGGCAGGGGAGTTAGGCAAAAATTTTAATGATGCCATCAAATCGTAGTATTTTCTGTGCCACTGTCTGATTTCGCTGCTGTCGGCTCCATATTTACCTTCAGCCTCTGCTACCAGAGACGCTACCCTGCTAAAAAGCTGAGCCGGTGTCTCGATGCACTTGCCGTGATGGTCCTTGATTAGATATCTGCTTCGCAGGACCATCAAAGCGTTTTCGCTAAGTACGGGAACATTTCCAGGTAACGGATGTATATGGAATTCAGCCATAAGAGCTTCAACATCAAAAAGTAAATACTTAAAGGGAAAAATGCAAAATCATAATTTAAAATTCGAAACCTGTTTAAATTCGCGTTCTGTACTGTATTTTTGAGTTTTTAGTTTTTACATTTATATTTTTCTAATCCATCTGAACCGAAAGACCTCACGAATCTTTTCGGTAAATCGTATCCCCAAACGCTGCGTGCTGGACTTGAACTCCATTCGATTCAAATCGTTTGTGGTGGGCTTGGCCGGGGACCTGCCGAATACTATCAACAAGCCAGCCGCAAGCGAGCTGAGAAATGAATTTATCTTGGTTCGCACACGCATACTTATTACTCGTTGTTCGCAGATCGTGCTTAAATTCACTAAAAAAACGTCATTATTCACTAAATTGTTCCTGTTGCGGATAGAGTATTTGTCATTCCCGCAAAAGCGGGAATCCGGTTTTTCGCTCTGGACCCCTGCTTTCGCAGGGGTGACGTCGTCGGTTTTTATTTTCCGCAACAGATACTAACTATTATCTCTGTACGGCCAATTTTAGACCGGCTAAAAGCTCCTGGCCGGTTCTGCTTATAGGTTCAGATTTGCCGAACAATTGATGTCTGTCAAGAATTTCCGGCTTGTAATCATAGTATTTTTGCACCGCCTCGATGCCGCCTTCGGCTGCGCCGCTGGTTTTGTATTGGCCTTCTAAAAGCCATGAGCTGACCTCATCATCGTACTCGGCTGGATAAATAAGCACCACTGCGAATTTATCATCGTCGTATTTAGCCAGATGCACCTTGGCCCGGCAGGGGGGTGCTGTCCCGACAGCTAAAGCAACGAGTTTTTTGAAGTCTTCTTTGGCGGTTTCGAGAGCACTCGAATAAAAGAGCATCCCTGTCTCAAGCTGAAAAGTTTGCGCCGGGACGCCTTTTAGCTCGAGCCTGCCGTCGGGGTTGGCTCTGTGTATTTTATAGACTTTGCCGTGCTTATATTTTTCGCTTTCTAAAAGTTCAGCTACCTCTTCGGCGGTGAAGCCGACACCGGCGTGGTCGCCGAAGTCAAAGATATACAGGCCGACATATTTTTCCGGTTTTCGCAATTTGTGCAATTTCATAGTTCCATTATAACCACAGCGTGCATGGATTGCACGGATTTTCTAAGTGCGGAAACTTATCGTGATTGTTCGCCCCTATAAACTGAATAATCCCTGGCATATTGGCTGGCGAGGCCTAATTGTGAGCAGTTAGTGATTGTGGAGATAAGATACGAGATTGCAGCATCTGCCTGCCGCGTCCGCCTTTAGTGGATTCACAGTGACTTTTTTCAATGAAGTAGTATTTTTTATTAATGAAAAGTACTACTACTTTGTCATAGCTATATTATTGGGTGTTTCGTATTCGTGTTGCATCGGCGTTCCCACGACGGCTAAACGACCACCAGGAGAAACCTTGGGTGAGCTTTTTTTTTCTTTTTTATCCGCTGGGATTGGGTTATACTCTCTGAGTAAATAAAAACTGTATCTATAGAAAGGAGGATACATAATGGTTACGAAATCCAATGAAGGAAACATGCGGCGGAGTACATGCTGCCCCGATGGTAACGTTCATTCGGCCAGCGGGGTAAACCGTAGAGAGTTTCTGCAGGGTGTGAGCTCAGTAGCATTGGCCAGCGCAGCAATTACCGGCCTGAGCTGGTCAGCAGTATCGGCAACTGAGAGGAAGGAGGAAATGACTCTGCAGCGTCATCCGTTGAAGGTCAAGCCGATTCTTGTCTATAGCACGCCACAACGGCGTCACCAGTGGAGCTGGCGTAGCTGGGGCGGCATTCAGACGCAACGGGATGCCGAGCAGGAATTGGGCCGTATAAAGAGCGAACTTAATAAGCTTGGCGCTAACGCGGACTTTCCCGTTGAGTTTATGCCGCCCGAAGGTATTAAGGGCGCAGGCGATTTATCCGGGCTAAGCGACCTCGACAAGGCCGATGTGTATCTGCTCTACGCTGCGGGAGGCGGGATGGATACGTTTGCCAAGCTTGCGGAGCGCGGCAAGGACATTATCTTTTTCTGCCGTCATAAGTCCGGTCCCGTCTATCTGTGGTATGAGATAATTAGTCCACGCTACCTGCGGCAGCACACCGATACACTCGCCCTTAAAGGGATTGACTATGGCGATGTGGTAATCGACAGTCAGGACGAGATTCTGTGGCGGCTGCGTGCACTGTGCGGTCTGCGGAACACGATGGGGACGCGAATAATAGCTATCGGGGGGCCGGGTGCCTGGTCGCAGCCAAGAGGGGTCGTGCCGGAGCTGGTTCGGCAGAAGTGGCAGTTTGACATTCAGACAGTCTCATACGACGAGTTGGGCAAGTTGATTAAGGAAGCTCGGGAAGACCAAAATGCCGTCAAGCGTGCCCAAAATCGGGCCGGGAGGTATCTGAAATTACGCGGCACCAAGCTGGAAACCGAGCGTCAGTTCGTGGACAAATGCTTCCTGTTAGAGCAAATTTTCCGCGGGATAATGAAAAAGGCAGACTGTCAGGCTATCACGATTAACGGATGCATGGGAACGATTATACCGATTGCCGAGACAACGGCTTGCCTGACACTGAGCCTGTTGAATGACAACGGCTACCTCGCTTTCTGCGAGTCGGACTTCGTGGTGATACCCTCGGGTGTCCTGCTGGCAAACATTTCGGGCAAACCGGTATTCCTTAACGACCCGACCTACCCGCACGACGGGATAATTACTAATGCTCACTGCACAGCCCCCCGGAAGATGGACGGTAAAACACTCGAACCGGCACGGATTATGACCCACTTCGAGTCGGACTACGGCGCAGCTCCAAAGGTTGAGATGCACAAGGGCCAGATGATAACCAACATTGTGCCTGATTTTGCCATCAAGCGGTGGATTGGCTTGATTGGCGAGATTGCCGATGCTCCGTTTATGGATGTCTGCCGTTCTCAAATTGATATTCGCTTTTCCTGCGACAGTAAAACTTTAGCCGAGCGGATTCCCGGATTCCACTGGATGATTTGCTATGGGGATTACTTACGCGAAGTCGGCTACGCCTGCAAGAAGGTCGGAATAGAATTAGAGAATCTAACGGCTTGAAGTGTTTTGAGCAGGGATTTGCAACGATAGAAATTTTATGCCGGTTGAGATATATGCCTTAGGTTGGCGTAAATGTTGCCTTGATAGGAGCATAGTACAGCCTGTCATTCCTGTGAAGCTTGTGCCCGCGAAAGCGGGTAACAGGAATCCAAGACCATAGCAATAATATGGATTCCCGCTTCCGCGGTACTGACGCGGGGAGAACCAGTCAGTTTGGGTTCTTTACTTTTATGTGGCCGTTAATAGGAGTTAAAATATCATGAAAGAGCAGAGTTTAAAATTGAGGTATTTTTTTTGCTGGGTGTTGCTTTCGGTATTTTTGATTCAATGTGCCGAGGCTGTTAGTCTTTACGTTTCCACTGAGGGTAGTGACCGGTGGTCGGGGCGGCTGGCGAGGCCGAACAGAGAGCGCACCGACGGACCGGTGGCTTCTCTGAGGGGGGCGCGGGATAAGATTCGACGTTTGAAATCACAAGGGCCAATCACAGAGCCGGTGCGGGTAATTGTTCAAGATGGTACGTATGTCCTGAGTGAGCCTTTTATATTGACTTCTGAAGACAGTGGAACGAGTGAATGTCCGATTAGCTATGAATCGGCTGATGATGCCAGGCCTATTTTTACCGGCGGGCGTGTAATTAAAGGTTTCAAACGCGATGAAAGCGGTATCTGGCAGACTCATATACCAGAAGTTGCAGCCAGTAAATGGTATTTTGAGCAGTTGTTCGTGAACGGTCGTCGAGCAGTTCGTGCTCGCACGCCGAATAAGTTCTATCACTATATGGGTGAAACTTCTGAAATTCCGGTCGAGGGCAGCAAGGACAAATATCGACGGACTACATCCATTAGTCCGGATACTCTTGAGCCTTTGCGAAATCTTGGTAGTGAGGAACTTCGCGATGTTACTCTCGTGGCCTATCATAAATGGTGTATCACGCGTCGTTTTATAACGGAGATTGACAAGGCAGCTAATACAATTATTACTGTGGGGGAGAAACTCAAAAGTTATTCCGGCTGGCCAAAGAATACGCGTTTTCACTTAGAGAATTTGAAGGCTGCTCTTGATACGCCCGGCGAATGGTTTCTGGCTCGGAACGGAACACTGTATTATAAGCCCTTGCTCGACGAAGATATGACCAAGGCTGACGTTGTGGCACCAGTGATTGAGAAGTTCGTTATCTTCCAGGGACAACCCGAGGCGGAACAATTTGTTGAGCATATCCACTTAAAAGGTCTGGTTTTTCAGCACAACCAATCGTTGTTGCCGGCCAGCGGGTACGCTCCGTATCAGGCTGCGTATGTTACAGAAGCCGCCATAATGGCCGACGGGGCGCGTAATATAGCGGTGGAGGATTGTGAAATAAGCCACGTTGCAACTTACGGTGTATGGTTTCGTCAAGGCTGCCGTGACTGTCGGTTTGAGCGTTGCTATCTTTACGACTTGGGGGCCGGGGGTGTACGAATCGGCGAGGGAAGGATTAGTCCCGACCAACCATCCCGCACGAGTCACATTACCGTCGATAACAATATTATTCACTCAGGGGGCCGGATATATACCTCCGCAGTGGGCGTTTGGATTGGGCAAAGTGGTGACAATACTGTTACGCACAACGATATTGGAGACCTTTTCTATACAGGTCTTTCGGTCGGTTGGCGATGGGGGTATAGAGAGAGCCTGTCCAAACGCAATAACATCAGTTTCAATCATGTGCACCATATCGGCTGGGGTGTGCTGAGTGATATGGGCGGTATTTATACGCTCGGGCCTTCGGAAGGGACTGTCGTCAGTAATAATGTTTTTCACGATATCTATTCGTACTCCTACGGCGGCTGGGGACTTTACACCGATGAGGGCAGCACGGGTATCGTTATGGAAAACAATCTGGTCTATAATACCAAGACCGGCGGCTTCCATCAGCACTATGGAAAAGAAAATGTGATTCGCAACAACATATTGGCTTTTAGCAAACTACACCAAATCCAGGCCACACGAGTGGAGGAGCATCTGTCTTTTACCTTCGAAAATAACATCGTCTATTGGAATACAGGCCCATTGCTGTCCGGCCCCTGGACGAGAGTCAAAGTCAAAATGCAAAATAACTGCTATTGGAATACATCCGGTAAGGAAGTGAAACCCGCCGGGATGACATTAGAAGAATGGCAGCAAAAGGGACAAGATGCAGGCTCGATTATAGCGGACCCGATGTTCGTTGACGCTGAGAATTTGGATTTTCGTCTGAAGTCAAACTCCCCTGCCCTAAAGATAGGATTTAAGCCCTTCGATTACAGCAAAGCCGGAGTATATGGTGACCCTGCCTGGGTAAACAAAGCCCAAGAGGTAACATTTCCGCCCTTGGAATTACCTCCACAGCCATAGAGATTAACTATAGTGCGCATTACCATCCGTAATAGACGGCCTTTACAGGCATCCCAACGGTGATTGTTAAGTAAATTACTCATATATAATGCAACCTTGCAGGTCTTTGCAAGCAAGGTTAGAATTATCCTTATTTTATTGTAGCTCTCATCAAATATATTTTTTTCTATTATTACTAATTCCGTTTTGGAAAATCTTCGTTTGGGTTATGAGTGAGGATAGATATGATTACGAAGGAAAGGATTGTTTTGAAGACCGGCATCAAATCAAAAAGCACTCTCGAACGCAGAATCGGGGGAAAATCCTCAAAGGGACGTAAGCTCAGAAAGATTTCACGTTTGCGCAAGCCCGAGGATATGCCTTTAGAACAATGGCAGATTGCATTGCGAAAGCAGTTTGGGCAGGAGCAGAATTTTCGTCTCAAGAATGTTGGGGATGAGCCGATTTTCTCGGAATTTATCGTTAAAAATCCGCAAACACAAAGTGAATACCGTGTTGCAATTCGTGGACAAAGGATAGGAGACAATTACTGCTCGTGCCCCGATTTTGCCGTTAATACTCTTGGCACCTGCAAACATATCGAATTTACGCTCGTAAAATTGCAGCGAAAACGAGGCGGTAAAAAAGCCCTGGCGGAGGGCTTCAAACCTGCCTACTCTGAAATCTATCTTCGCTATGGAGCCAAACGCGAAGTGATATTCAAACCCGGGACTCAATGTCCACAATCTCTGCTGGAACTTGTTTTACATTACTTTGATAACTATGGAATTCTAAAACCACAGTTTTACCAGGAGTTTGATACGTTTATGAGAAGAGCCGGGGCATTAAAACATGACCTGCGCTGCTACGAGGACACAATAGAGTTTATTGCCCAGGTCAGGGACCAGCTCCGCCTAAGGAAACGAATTGATAAAGCTTTCCCAAATGATACCAGCAGTACTGCATTCAAGAATCTGTTGAAGGCTCCGCTATATCCTTATCAGTGCAAAGGCGCTTTATTTGCGGCCAAAGCGGGACGAAGCCTCATTGCCGACGACATGGGTCTCGGCAAGACCATTCAGGCAATTGCAGCAGTTGAGATATTAGACCGGACAGTTGGCCTTGAGCGGGTGCTCATCGTGTCACCGACTTCGCTGAAGCATCAATGGAAACAGGAAATTGAAAGATTCTGCAACCGTTCGGTCGTAGTTGTTGAAGGTTCCCTCGCAAAACGGGCTGGACTATACGCATCTGACTCATTTTACAAGGTTACCAACTATGATGTTATTCACCGCGACCTTGAGCTTATTTGCAATTGGGCGCCGGAGATGGTTATTCTCGATGAGGCTCAGCGAATCAAGAACTGGAAGACACGAAGAGCACGAAGCGTGAAAAAACTCGATTCCAGATATGCCATTGTGCTTACGGGGACGCCGTTAGAGAATCGATTGGAGGAATTACACTCTATAGTTGAATTTGTGGACCGCTTCCACCTGGGACCGATGTTCCGTTTTCTTGCCGAGCACCAGCATGTCGACGAAGACGGCAAGGTGATAGGATATCATAACCTCTCGAAAATCGCAAAATCCTTGGAGCCGATTCTTGTTAGACGAATCAAAAACGAAGTCTTGAAGGAACTTCCTGAACGTCTGGAAAAAAACTATTTTGTTCCAATGACCGATGAGCAGATGAAGCATCATGAAGAAAATCGCGAAACTGTCGCACGTATCGTTGCCAAGTGGCGCCGGTTTGGCTTCTTATCTGAAACCGACCAGAGAATACTAATGATAGCTTTGCAGAATATGCGTATGAGCTGCAACAGCACATATCTTCTCGACAAGAAGACCGATTACGGTGTTAAGGCTGACGAACTAATTTTGGTGCTTGAAGAAATCTTTGAACGACCGGACACAAAGGCAGTAGTATTCAGCCAATGGCTGGGAACTCATGAATTACTTCTGGACCGCCTTAAATCAGCCAAGCGTAATTATGTGCTGTTTCACGGTAGAATTCCCGGCAGGGCAAGAAAAGACCTGATAAAGCAATTCAAAAACGACCCTGAATGTCGGGTGTTTCTCTCAACCGACGCCGGCGGAGTTGGGCTGAATCTGCAGAACGCCTCAGCCGTGGTCAATATGGATTTGCCCTGGAACCCGGCGGTGCTGGAACAGCGTATCGGCCGGATTCACCGCCTTGGTCAGCATCGGCCGGTTCGGGTAGTAAACTTTGTTGCTCAGGGAACAATCGAGCACGGAATGCTTTCACTGCTGTCTTTTAAGCAATCCCTCTTTTCAGGTGTTCTTGACAAAGGAAAAGATGAGGTTTTTCTTGGGGGAACAAGGCTAAAACGATTTATGGATTCCGTTGACAAGGCTACCAACACTATTCCCGAACCGATGCCCAGACAGCTCGAGCATGGAGGAGATGGAGAAGAGATTAAGCAAGAACTCTCAATTACAGCAGAAAAGCAAATTGGTGCAGAGCCAGAACGAGAGCAGGCGTGGAACGATATGATTTCAGCCGGCTTGACATTCCTTGACAAACTTGGTCAAACACTGCTTGGTGAAAAAGACCAACCACATAAGCCAATTTCAAAAACCTTTTCCGGATTAAAAATTGAAACGGATAAAACAACAGGCCAGCGCCATCTGACATTCCCGATACCAAAAAAGGAGACTATTCAGGGTATAGTTAATCTGCTTAATGAGTTCTCAAAGAAGCTATAAAGTATCAGTTGGTAAATTTTAAGCGACTGCTTTTCTATCAATTTTAAGAGTGTTAATCTAACTTTTCAATGTCAATTCAAACGCTAATTACGTTTATTGCTTATTTTATAGTTTTGTTAGGTATCGGCTTTTTCTTTTATCGAAGGTCGGCCAATATAGAGGACTATCTGTTGGGCGGCAGGGGTATGGGCTCGTGGGTAACGGCACTTTCGGCACAGGCGAGCGATATGAGCGGCTGGCTTCTCATGGGGCTGCCGGGGGCAATTTACTTAGGCGGGATGGGAAAGACATGGATTGCAACAGGCCTTTTTATCGGGACGGTCTTAAACTGGAAGCTGGTTTCGGCAAGACTGAGGATTTATACGGAGAAGACCAATGCGATAACACTGCCGTGCTTTTTTGAGGCGCGTTTCAGGGACCCGACGGGCCTGTTAAGAATAGGTTCGGCGATAATAATACTGATATTTTTCGCCATATACGCTTCTTCGGGACTTGTGGCAACGGGACTGTTGTTTGAATCGACCTTTAACGTTAAATATCACGTCGCGGTAATTATCGGTGGGCTTGTCATTATTGCATATACATTCTTAGGAGGTTTTTTAGCAGTATGCTGGACGGACCTGTTGCAGGGTGCGCTAATGGTCTTTGCGATAGTGATAGTTCCGGCTCTGACCTATCATACAGTTGGGGGGGCTGAAGCAATAATAGAAGCGATGGAGTTAAAACATATATCGGCAAGTTTAATACCGCAAGGGCAGAATTTGTCTGCTGGTATTTTAATGATAATCTCCAGCATGGCGTGGGGCCTGGGGTACTTTGGCCAGCCGCATATATTAGTGCGATTTATGAGCATAAAATCGATAAAAAAAATTAGTAAATCTATGGCTATCGCTATTGTCTGGGTCTTTCTATCATTAGGCGGAGCGGTGATTGTCGGCTTCATCGGTATAGCTATGTTCGAGAATCTCAGCGGCGGTGAAGAAGAAAAGGTTTTTATCTATATGATACGCGACCTGTTCAATCCCTGGTTCGGAGGGATATTATTGGCGGCGATTTTCTCGGCTATTATGTCAACGATAGATTCGCAATTGCTGGTCTCATCGTCGGCGTTGTCAGAAGATTTCTACAGTAAAGCAATAAGGAAAGAAGCATCCGGAAGAGAGATTGTTTTTGTTGGAAGAGCCTGTGTCGTCATAATCTCAATCATAGCACTAATTATGGCGTTGGACCGTGATAACACGATTCTGGGAATAGTCTCCTACGCCTGGGGCGGCTTCGGAGCGGCTTTTGGACCTTTGGTTCTTTTTGCATTGTTCAGTCGCAAGACAAGCTGGCAATCAGCGTTGGCCGGAATGGTAACCGGAACCGTAGTGCTTGTGTTGTGGAAGCGGATTGGATTAAGCGATACGATGTATGAAATCGTCCCCGGCTTCATCGCAAATTGTCTTATGATTTTGCTAATCAACTTTTTCATCGGCCAAAAAGACCAAAGCGTCTTGAAAGAATTTGATGATGTTGTAAGCAAAATCAAGAACGTACAGCCCGACACGTCAACCTAAATTGTCATTCCGAGCGCAGTCCCCGTTTTTGCTTTCACAAGAAAGCAAGGGGACGCAGTCGAGGAATCTATTTAAACAAGCCATCTGCTAAAGAAACACAAATAATCCATGACAAACAGTCTCACGTGTGCTAATATAAATCTCACCGATGCCGAACCAGCCGGTTCTGAAGCATCCGTTTAGATATCCCTATGCGAGATACGTAAGAACCTCAATTAATGGGAACTGGTAGGATAGGCAACTCGATTACCTATGCTGAATGAAAAGAAAAATTTGCTTGGAGAGTAATGAACAGCATGGGCAGGAAAACCTGCCAATCCTATTGCTCTAATAAACCCGATGAAGATAAAAGTATGGATTTTTCATATAAAAACAGATTTGTTGCTTTCTTAGATATTCTTGGTTTTAGAGATGTCATTGACAGATCAAAGCGTGAGCCACCTGAAGTAACAATAGAGGAAATTCTCTCATTACTCAATTATCCGGAGCCCGTCGCAAAAGGGAAGATGCTTATAGGCGAAGTTGGCGATATATGGGAATCGGATCACAAGTTCACGCAGTTCTCAGACAATATAGTTATTTCCACAGAATATAGTGAAGCGGGATTATTGTATCTTGTTGATCATATCGAACGCATCGCCTTTGGTCTTTTGAGACTTGGATTTTTCTGCAGAGGAGGCATTGCAAGTGGTTTGCTCTATCACGATAAGAACATTGTATTTGGCCCGGCAATGATTGAAGCCTACGATCTCGAACATGAGAAAGCGGTTCACCCTAGAGTCATCCTTTCAGAAGATGTTAAGAGATTCGCCTGCTCCATGAGTGCGGGCCAAGGCGTTGTGATAATGAGAAAGCTATATCAAGGTGAAGATTACTATATGGTTCATGCGCTTAGACTTTTAGCTTTTGCTCTTGGGATACTTGGTGATAGCGGTAAATGGGAAATGGACTACTTGAATATCTGGTTGCATCTTCGAAAAGAAATATCAAGATTGTCTGACCAACCTAAAGAAAAAAAGAAGATTGAATGGTTCAAGCAATATTTTAAAAACACAGTTTCAGTTGACAAACTTAGATTATTAATGGCAGTCCAAAAACAGCAAAGACAATAGAAAAACTAGAGAAATACTAATTACAGCACCCATTGCAAAGAATAGGGTGTTTGTCCGGTACTTTTTTGATTAGCATAAAATCAATAGAAACCGTGTTGTATATTATTATGTTAGTGCCTAAGAGCAATTAACGACAAGTTTCTTTTTTCAACATGAATTTGAAAGGAATCAAACATGACCGACTGTCCTTATACATTCAAAATCGAGAGAAATGTGTCTCTGGAAAAAACAGATCTACCAGAGTATACGCGTCAACACGGTAACCATCTTAAAGAAGATATTGAAAAGGTATTTAAGGAAGAGCTCATCATCAGGCTAAAGCAATCTGGAAAAATTTAGTTTTTTTCAAAAAAGAAGATGTTACTAACATCCGGCTAGTACCTTGCCCCCTAAGAACTTGTCGTTATCAGAGAATATCTTGTTATGGCTGGCAAAGAAGAGAATCCCATGGTATCGTGGATTGCCAAATACGATGCAGCGCTTGCTGACAAAGAGAAATTGGCGTCAATTTATGACAAGATTTGGCGACGCAGTATCCGCCCCAAACTGCTCAAACCTGGGTGTGTTTGTTACTTGGGAAATGCATTCGGGTATCAGGCTCCTTGGTTTGAAGAATGCGGCCTGATCCGGAGAGGTTGGCAATACAGGTTGGAGGAAGGAGCAAAGGTTCTGATGCCCAAATTGAGCAATCTAGATAAGGGACATCTCACCAAAAGAATGCGAGACACTGAGTCCACATCGGCTGAGGAGGAACTCTTGTTGGCAAGAGGATTTGCCCAGGAGTTCAGAGAAAAAGCGATCACTGTGCCACGGATATGCTCGTACAAGGCTCAACCAGAGTTCGAAGTGAATATAGACGGTCATCGAATACTGGTGGAAGCGAAGGGTCGGGTCACGTCAAAATCTGTTGAGCAAGAACGAGAGCAAAGACGCAAGATCGATTCCATGCTCGGTATCAGGATTCAGTCGTCCCCTCTCCTTGATGACAAAATCGATGAATGGATTAAGAACAAGATTCCCAATACACTTCGACATAAGTCCGTGTGCGGTAAAGGATTTGTCCTTGTTCTATCATTTTACACGTTGTGCTCTGACTTCTGTGCAAACATTGACATGATCCGTGAGTTTGCGTTGAAGCCGGGCAATCCTAACTATTTTCTGAAGAAGCCTTGTGATCTTAGCCTACCGTATAAACACTGGGCACTGGCCATGGCCTTGGTCTCTGGGGGTTCTATCCAAGGAGTATGGTTTAATCCCACTGTGCGTGAGAGGCTAAAAATTGATATGACCACACAAGAACGTATTCGCACCGCGATCAAGAATTCGTTCTATCCTCGGGAAGACGAGGTATTTTTTGATGAAGATATGTCCGACAAAGAACATAAGTCAGCATTGTGCAAAATGTCAGGCCACACAAAACAATAAGGTAAATAGTGCGAAATATCGCTCCGCACGTGGGACGGGAGGCAAGCGAGGATAATGAAAAAGATACCGTTAGGAAACGGCCCGAACGTAAAAGTTGATGACTAAATGCTATCCGTTCTACACAATACAAGCCAGCAGACAGTGAGTTGTATCTGAGATTTTTTAGGATTTCACTCGACAAATAACCTTATTTATGATATAATACACATAATAATGGATTAGAATCACAATAAATTGTCAACCGTCAATAATCAATCAGAAAGGTGGATTCCCAGTGTTGAAGATTCGTCCTTCCTTGGACGGAGTCAATAGTCAATTACCAATTAACCAATTAACTATTTAACCAGATTATCCAAATTAACCATTTAATCACTCACAATCATCGAGAATCCAGTTATTTACGTGCCTATAAGGCACCTCTACATCTGTCGAGAATCCTCTACAAATCAGCCCTTTTTGTGCAAAACAAACCCAATTTCCGAAAACCAACAACGAACTTAAACTCATTAGTAACAATGGATTATGAAAATATAAGCGATTGGACACTTGTTGAAAACAAACCCAAACAAACCCAACGCTATATCAAGAACAGCAGCAGCGATGGAGGCGAAGATCGAGGCTGGGTGCACTTCGTGCACCGGACAGGGCCAACCCCGGCCCAGGACACGACAAACTGGCACGGATTTACCTGGGAAATCCCGGTTAATAATTGTCATTCTGAGCGTGAGCGAAGTATCTCATTTGGAGCATTTGAAATTGACATTTCGAATTTGTTTCGAATTTCGGATTTCGATATTCGGATTTGCTTCCCCTCTCCCTTGACAGCACGCCTCCCAATACGTAAAGTGGCGGCAATGGCAAAAACACTTTACATAATCGATGGCCACGCGCACATTTACGCCGCCTATTACGCCCGGATGCGTCAGAAGCTTACCAGTCCCTCTGGTGAGCCCACCAATGCCACTTTCATCTTCACGACAGCCCTGGTAGGCCTTATCCAGCGACAAAAACCGGACATGCTCGCAGTGGCAATGGACAGCAAGGCCCCTACTTTCAGAACTGAAATCTACCCCGAATACAAAGCCACCCGCCCGCCAATGCCGGATGATATGCCTTTACAGATAAATCGGATTGAGCAGATTCTTAATGCGATGAATGTCCCCGTCCTTCGAGTCGACGGCTTTGAAGCTGACGATATAATCGGGACCCTCGTCAGAAAAGCCGGCGCCGAGGGTATCGACACGTATATATGCGCGAAAGATAAAGATATGCTGCAGCTTCTTGACGAGCATACCTTCATCTACGACATAAAAACCGGAAAGTTAACTAATCCCAATACTATGCTCACCGAGATGGGAATAACACCACAGCAGTTTATCGACTGCCTTGCTCTGCAGGGCGACACCTCGGATAATGTCCCCGGCATACCGGATGTCGGCCCAAAAACCGCTCTGACCTGGATACAAAAGTACGGCTCAGTTGATAATCTTTACGAGCACATCGATGAAATAAAAGGCAAGCGAGGTGACAATCTCCGCAAATTCAAAGAAAATGCAACCTTGAGCAAGGAATTGGTAACAATTGATTGCAATGTCCCGTTCCAAATTGATTACAGCGATTTGGCTGTAAAGAAATTCAATGAAGCCGAGCTTGCCCGGCTCTTCACCGAGCTTGGCTTCAGTCGCCTGCTGACCCAGCTTGGCCTGACTAACATCGAGCATCCGGACAGAGCCGAGACCGTAAGGGAGCGGTCATTACTGAATATCGAACATCCAGCCTCTATCAAAACAATCGCTCACGATTATCAGTTGGTAGATACGCCGGAAAAACTCGACACATTTTTTGCAGAGCTGAAAAAGCAAAAGTTATTTGCTCTCGACACCGAAACCACTTCCGTTTTTGCTATGCGGGCCGACTTGGTCGGCATTAGTTTTTCCTGGCAGTCACATGAGGGTTTTTATCTTCCGCTAAAGGCACCGCTCGGCTCGAAGCATCTTGATATAAAAATGGTTCGCAAAAAACTGGCGCCAATACTTGAAGACCAAAATATAAAAAAAATCGGCCAAAACATAAAATACGACCTGCTCGTCCTCGAAAACAAACAGATGCCGGTAAAGGGAGTTTATTTTGATACTATGGTCGCCTCCTATTGTCTCGACCCTGCCCGCAGCCATTCGTTAAACAAAATGGCTGCCGATTTCTTAAATTACGATTGCATCCCAATATCAGCCCTTATCGGCAAAGGCAAAAACCAGCTTACTTTCGATATGGTCGATACATCCGCCGCCTGCGAATACGCCGCCGAAGATGCCAACATAACATATCAGCTTTATCTCTACCTTAAAGAACGCCTCGAAAAGGAGCCTCTGCTCAAAAAATTATTCGAAGAAGTCGAAATGCCCCTGGTATCAGTCCTTGCAGCTATGGAATACAACGGCGTCTCACTGGACACGGGGCTGCTGAGAAAAATGTCCGGCGAAATTACCGAGACGCTTCAAACCATCACCGAGCAGATTTACGAACACGCCGGCTCGGTCTTCAACATTGATTCTCCGAAGCAGCTCGCCGAGATTCTCTTCGACAGACTAAACCTGACACCCATACGTCTCGGCAAGGCCGGAAGAAGCACAGACGCAGCCGTTCTCGAACAATTAGCAGACCAGCATCCAATTATCGACTTGCTCCTTCAATACCGCACGCTTAGTAAATTACAAAACACCTACTTGGACAAGCTCGGCTTACTCATCAATCCCCGTACTAATCGCCTGCACGCATCATTCAACCAGACCATAACCGCAACAGGCCGATTAAGCTCCAGCAATCCGAATCTGCAAAACATACCCATACGGACCGAGCTTGGCCGCAAAATCCGCGCCGCCTTCATCCCCGCTAAAAAAACCGATTGCATCTTAAGCGCTGACTATTCACAAATCGAGCTGCGCCTGTTGGCACATTTCTCAAAGGACCAGGCCCTGATGTCCGCTTTTGCCGCCGATAAGGACATTCATCGCTTCGTCGCCTCGCAGATTTACGATTGTCCAATCGAAGAGGTAACCGGCGAAATGCGCTCACGCTGCAAGGCCGTCAATTTCGGTATCATCTACGGCCAGGGTGCATTTGGTTTATCACGCTCGATTGGGATAAGCCAGGCCGAGGCCAAAAAGTTTATCAAAGACTATTTCGCCCGCTACAGTTCAATCCGCAAATTTATGGATGATTCTATAGCCCTTGCCAGGCAGACCGGCTACGCCGAAACCATTTTGCATCGTCGGCGAAAAATCCCAAACCTAACTACCAAAAACGCCAGCAAACGCTCTCAGGCCGAGCGTCTGGCAGTCAACACCGTTGTTCAGGGCTCCGCAGCCGATTTAATCAAAGTAGCGATGATAGCCATTCAGCGAAAAATCGAAGCTGAACAATTGCCTGTAAATATGATTCTCCAAATTCACGATGAGCTCGTTTTCGAGCTGCCTACGGTCGATGCCGACGAACATGCTAAATGGATAGAGGAGGGAATGACCGGCGCTATAAAGCTCGATGTCCCGCTAAAAGTTGATATAACCTACGGCCCAACCTGGCTTGATGAGAAATAGTAGGGCAAGTCAATTGTAAATCTGCAATCTTAGAAATATTCACTTTCCTATAGTCGATAGTAAAAGGGCCTATACTGAATTAATCAGTATAGGCCCTGAATTTAATTCATACAAATCTGCTGTATTAACCAAGCCATTGTATTCGCAACTTACGGTTCTTCCGGCTAAGGTAAATACAGGCGGATATCATCAAAGTACGCCGTACCAGAACCGCCGGCTACCGGATTCTTCTTGTCGCCGAGACCAATAGCAATAGTATTGACATTAGCAAGGTTCACGCCCTGGTCTGCAAAGGCCTGCAGGTTGATATTCCATTGTGTCCAGGTATCTATCTGTGCTGCATTTGGATTATCGTGAGTGACTACTGCATTGCCATTGAGAGCAACATACAACGTCTCAGCAGCGTTGTCCGAATCACCTCTGAACCAAATCGTCAGTGTGTTGACACCATTCTCGGTCCAGTCACGCGGATAAGTCAACGTCTTCTCCACCTCTGAATACCTGAGGATGCTGTTGTCATAGAATACAGGCATCGATTGGTTGCCTCCGTGAACGATAGTTTCCTCGGTATAAGAAGGAGTACTCTCGTCGCCCACGGCCGAGCCGGTCCCGTTACCGGGAAAGTAGGGTTCAGTACCCGGCGTGCCATAGCCAAGCCCATCATGCCATGCGTACCATATCTGATTGTCGCCGGCATCGTAGTCCTCAAAATCGTCCACGACAAGGAAGTTGGCTGTCGTAAAACTCCAGAGGATGCCTGTCCACGGACTATCTGGATTGGCGTTATTGACTTCATCAACACGCCAGTAGTAGGTGGTATCCCACTCAAGCATTCCGGGGTCATAGCTCTCAGAACCAAGGTCCCTGGTGCCTTTATACTCGGGCGAACCGGTATCGGCATTTTTCACGACATCTTTATCAGTGCCAAAGTATAACTCATGCGAAGCAGCAAAGACACTCGGCGACCAGGTAATAATCTGTGTTTGCTTTACATCTACAGCGCCATTAGACGGGTCCGGGCTCCCGACGGCGCCCTGAGTAGTAAAGCTCCAGACATCGCCTTTATACGTCTCGATGGCATCAAACTCATCGACCCGCCAGTAGTAAGCCTTAGCCAATTTAAGAGGGCCGGGATTATAGGTTGTCGTTCCCTGTGGTAGTCCCCCCGAAGCATTGTTCACATCGTCAAAGTTCTCGCCAAAGTACAAAGTGTGCAATTTTGCACCGAAACCTGCCGTCCAGCTAAGCTTCGCATCCGGGTCTACAAGCTCGGCACTATGAGCCGGGTCGGGTGCATAAGCAGTCTTGGGGGGAATCGTAAAGCTCCACACATTACCTTTGTGTATTGTAGTACCGTCGGCCTCAACCTCATCAATCCGCCAGTAGTAGGTTGTGCTCGGAACAAGACCATCAGGATAAGCAAATCCGGGAAAGCCAACAACAAAAAACGTCGAGGGCTGATTGCCTTGGAACGTGCTTTCGGCACCGGCGTCCACATCGTTAAAATTCTCGCCGAAGTACACATCGTGCGAGACCGCACCATAACCCGGCAACCAGCCAAGGTTGGCCCACGTATCCTCATTGAAGGCACCATTAGCCGGGCTGGGATTTTTAGCACTAAGCCCCGCAAGACCGGCAGCAGCAGCATGAGCAATAATCTCAACGTCTGTAAGGGCCCGGCCAAAAACAACAGATTCGTCCAGAACGGCATCAAGCCAATCGGCAGGGCCGCCACCACGACCACCAATTCGTAGCCGAGGGAACGCAATAGTGCTTGTATGGGTTCCTACGAGTTTACCATTGAAGAATATTTGCGTACCGCCTGCGTCGTCCCTGCGCCATGTTAAATGCATCCATTCACCCACCGGTATGACCAAATCCTCCAAAGTTAATCCTTCTTCCGGTGTGAACTGATAGTCCTCGACCCCGTACAGGGTAAAGCCGACCTCGGCCAATGACGTCCAGCCGGCCAGGCGAACCGAAGTGCTGTCGCTGTCATGCAGTGCCATTGAGCCTTGAGCGGCCGCCGGCTTCATATTCATGACGATATATTCTACAGTCCATGAAGTGTCAAGGTCCGTACCGCCGGTAAGATTGACACGATTCTGTGGGCTCAAGTCGAATCTCACAGCCGTTCCTGCACCGAAATGTCCCTGCACACCTAACGTTACACCATCATAGGTACCCCCCAGGCCTGCGCTGCCGGAATCGACGCAATCGGTTCCGGCACTCTCATCAAACTTATACCAGTGAAGCGGATTGGCACCGCTTATTGCCGTCTCCCATTCCGCAAGACCAGCCTGAGCCAGGCTACCGATGGCCAGTACCAAAACAAAAGAAACCAAATAAGTCAATTTTTTAGACATAATAATCCTCCTTCAAAAAGGGTTAAAATAAGTACGAATTATGTTTTGGCCACACACCAAAACCCAACCTCTCGTTATTGTTTTCAACAGGCATCAAAAACCTCGTCTATTAGAATTATCACTCACGCATCTTATGGTGCTTGTGGTTCCATCCGTGGCGGAGGATACAGACGAATATCGTCAAAGTACATTGTGCCTGAACCACCAGCCTGCGGATTGTTCTTGTTGCCAAGGCCAAGGGAAATCGTATTTACATTGGCAAGATTCACACTCTGGTCGGCAAAAGCCTGCAGGTCGATATTCCATTCGGTCCATTTATTTATCTGTACCGCGTTCGGATTATCGTGATTGACCACCGCACTGCCATTTAGGGCAACATACAACGTCTCAGTAGCGTTATCCAAAATGCCTCTGAACCAAATTGTCAATGTGGCAACACCTTTTTCGGTCCAGTCACGCGGATAAGTCAACGTCAATGTCGCCTCAGAGTACCCAACACTATTGTCGTAGAATAACGGCATCGATTGGCTGCCGCTGTGAACGATTGTTTGCTCGGCGAAAGGAGGATTGTCATAACCAACGAGAGAGCCGTTTGTCGGGTCTTCGTACCCGTCCAGCCACGCATTAAAGATTCTGTTGCTCGCGGGGTCAGAGGGGTCAAGGTCGTTGTAGGATTCAAAATCGTCCACGATAAGGAAATTGGCTGTCGTAAAGCTCCAGAGAGGGCCAACCCATGGACTGTCTGGATTGGCGCTATTGACCTCATCAACTCGCCAATAGTAAGTGCTGTCCCACTCGAGCTTTCCGGGGTCGTAGCTCTCATCACCGAGGTTCCTCGTGCCTTTATACTCCGGCGAGCTTGTATCGGCATCGCGTACAACCTTTTTATCTGTGCCGAAGTAAACTTCATGCGAGGCGGCAAAATCTGCCGGTGACCAGGTAAGAATCTGTGTCTGCTTTACATCCACAGCGCCATTAGAAGGCTTCAGGCTCACGACGGCGCCCTGAGTAGTAAAGCTCCAGACGTTGCCTTTGTACGTGTCGATGATATCAAACTCATCGACACGCCAGTAGTAAGTCTTGCCCGATTTAAGTGTGCCGGGAGTATAGGTTGTAGTTCCCTGAGGAGAACCCCCGGCGGCGTTATTCACATCGTCAAAATTGTCACCAATGTACACAGTGTGCAGTTTCGCACCGAAACCTTTCGTCCAGCTAATTTTTGCAGTAAGGTCTACCAGCTCGGCACCATCGGCCGGGTCGGGGTCATAGGCGGTCTTGGGGGCAATGGAAAAGCTCCAGACGTTACCCTTCCAGGGACTATTCGGCTCGGTGGCGTTGACCTCATCGATTCGCCAGTAATATGTCGTGCCCGGAACAAGACCATCCGGATAAGCGAATCCGGGAAAGCCAGCAACAATAAACGTTCCCGCCTGGTTACCCAGGAATCCCGACGAGTCGGGGGCGGCGTCGTTCACATCGTCGAAATTATCACCCATATACATATCGTGCGAGACGGCAAAATCTCCCGGAGACCAGGAAAGGTTCACCCATGTGTCCAAAATCAGTGAGCCATCCTTCGGGCTGGGCCTCGACGCTAACGGAAGCGGCTCACCTCGCATGGCAGCCCGGATTTGATCGGCACTAAGCGCGCTATCGTATATCCGGACTTCGTCGAGCATGCCCCCAAAGGCCTCGGTTCCCTCCGAAACTGGGTTTCCATCGTTACCGATCCAGGCGAAGGGATGGATGGCTGCCAGGCCGGTGTATGTTCCAGTTGCCACCTCCTCACCGTCCACGTAGATAACGTAGTTACCAGCCTCCCAAGTTAAGGCGACGTGATACCACCTTTCGGTCTCCAGGACCATTATATTTGTCTGTCTTGTGTGGGAGTCGCCGAGTCCGAGGTCTAACTCCGTGTTGCCGCCGTCCATATATAGCTGAACTCGGTTGTTATACGATGGTTGCGTCGTATGGCCAAAGAAATACCGGGTCTGTGATGGCTGCGGTTCTGAAAGGTATCCCCAGACTGCGACTGTTCCGGCAGATGCCGACATGCCCGTTGAGGGGAACTCCACGTGAGCCGTACTCGTACCGTCGAACAACAAGGCCCCTCCCGATTTTCCGTACCCAGGCTGCCATTCCACATTTTCAGACAGGGTACCGTCGTTGTTACCTCCAGCGCTGTCTGCCGCAGTCGTGCCCGATGATTCGTCGAATCTCCAGTATCCGATGAGACCTGCCTGGCCATGCGCAAGAGAAAAGCCCATGCCCAACACCAAAACAAAAGAAACCAAATAAGTCAATTTTTTAGACATAATAATCCTCCTTCAAAAAGGGTTAAAATAAGTACGAATTATGTTTTGGCCACACACCAAAATATTCGTTTTTTTCAACAGGCATCAAAATCCTCATCTTTGAGAATTGTCACTCATACAGCTTATGGTGTTTCTTGCTCAGGCGCGGGCGGTGGAGGATACAGCCGAATATCGTCAAAGTACATTGTACCTGAACCATCAGCCTGCGGGTTGTTCTTATTGCCTAATCCAAGAGCAATAGTGTTGACATTAGTAAGGTTCACACCAAACGCCTGCAGGTCGATATTCCATCGGGTCCACTCTTCTATCTGGGCTGCATCAGGATTATCATGAGAGACCACAGCGCTGCCATTGAGAGCAACATACAACGTCTCAGAAGCGTTAGCCGAATTGCCCCTGAACCAAATCGTCAGCGTGGTGACACTATTCTCGGTCCAGTCACGCGGATAAGTCAGCGTCTTCTCCACCTCTGAATATCTGAGGATGCTGTTGTCATAGAATACAGGCATCGATTGGTTGCCTCCGTGAACGATAGTTTCCTCAGTGTAAGAAGGAGAGTTTTCATCGCCCACGGCTGAGCCGGTCCCATTACCGGGAGAGTAGGGTTCAACACCCGGCGTGCCATAGCCAAGCCCATCATGCCAGGCGAACCATATCTGGTTCTCGCCGGCATCGTAGTCCTCAAAATCATCCACGATAAGGAAGTTGGCTGTCGTAAAGCTCCAGACAGGACCTGTCCACGGACTATCGGGGTTGACGTCATTGACCTCGTCAATGCGCCAATAGTAAGTCGCATCCCACTCAAGCTTTCCGGGGTCATAGCTCTCAGAACCAAGGTTCCGGCTGCCTTTGTATTCAGGTGAGCCGGTATCGGCATTGCGTACGACCTCTTTATCTTTGCCGAAGTACACCTCATGCGAAGCGGCTTGGACTCCTGGCGACCAAGTAAGAATCTGTGTCTGCTTTACATCCACAGCGCCATTAGAAGGCCTCAGGCTCACAACAGCGCCCTCAGTAGTAAAGCTCCAGACGTCGCCTTTATGTGTTTCGATGACATCAAACTCATCGACCCGCCAGTAATAAATCTTACCCAATTTAAGTGTGCCGGGTGTATAGCTTGCAACTCCCTGAGGAAGTCCACCGGCGGCGTTGTTGACATCGTCAAAATTATCACCGAAGTACACGGTGTGCAATTTCGAACCGAAACCTCCCGTCCAGCTAAGTCTCACACCCGGGTCCACTATCTCGGCAGCATCAGCCGGGTCGGGTGCATAAGCGGTCTTGGGTGGGATTGAAAAGCTCCAGACATTACCTTTCCAGGGACTGTTCGGATCCAGATCATTGACCTCATCGATTCGCCAGTAGTAAGTTGTGCCTGGAACAAGACCGTCCGGAAAGGCAAATCCGGGGAAGCCGGCAACAATAAATGTTACGACCTGGTTGCCCTGGAACGTGCTCTCGACACCGTCATTAACGTCGTCAAAATTGTCGCCCAAGTAAACATCGTGGGAAACCGCAAAACCTCCCGGCGCCCAGCTAAGATTCACCCAGGTATCGGCATGTATGGTACCATCTTTCGGGATGGGGCCCAAGGCATACGGATAACCTTTACTACCTTCCATAACACCCAGAATTTCAAGCTCCGTGAGCGCATGGTTGTAGATACGAAGGTCATCTAACATACCATCGAAAAAACGACCAGTTTCTTCAGAGTTCTCCCCTATGGTTAAAGGGTGATCTCTGGTCTCTATTGTGCCTTCATAGGCCAGAGTAATTTCGAGCTGGCCGTCAAGGTAGAACTTGAGCTCATGTCCATCGTATGTTCCAGCCATATGGTGCCATTCACCGTTGAGTGATTCAAGATTGGTGGTATATTGAGTCGAGTGCCAATCACCGTCATAGACAAAGAACTCTAAGTAATTACCGGTTTGGTGTTTTATCGCGTACGTGTGGTCGCCTTTACCCATCCACATATTATTTTGACTATTAGCCATATCATTTGCATTTACCCACACGGTAAGCGTAACCTGTTCAGTAATGTCAAAGATCGGGTCATTGCCGCAATCAATGTAATCACCGTTTCCATTAAATTCCAGGGCGCCTCCTATTTTTCCAGCCACCCACTGTGGGTCACCCTGAAGAGTTCCGTCGAGCCCATTGCCGCTTATATCATATGCTGTGGTCCCGGAGCCCTCATCTAACGGCCAGTGAGCCACGAGCTCGGCTGAAGCATTGCTCGCTATGCTCAGCGCCAAAACAAAAGAAACCAAATAAATCAGTTTTTTAGACATAATAATCCTCCTTCAAAAAATACAAATAGGTTGTTAATTGAAATGTAAAATATCTACACTGCGAGGTGCCTGTACTTGCGTTGCCCCCTTTGCTGTCTGCGACAGCAGACAAGGGGGAGCGAGCACAAGGTTTGCACTATGACTGCGTACCTCACATAATAACTCCTCCTTCCTCGATAGACTAAATACATCCCACACATCATAAGACCTGAATAAGTGAATAATCACCCATTCGATCTTATAACTTCGCTCAGGACAAGCTCCTTCGACGAGTTCAGGAGAAGGCCTGAATTTGTATAAGCCTCATTAGTTTTATTTATACCAAACTATGGGCTTTCACGTCAAGAAAAAAACATTATTTTTGGTATGAGAAGGGCAGAACGTATCCCTAATAAGGACATTATGCATACCTATTCAACACCCTGAAATAAACTCGGCAATTCGTTCTTCGCAGAACAATGCACTCTCCCCCGGCTGGGCGCCTCGGCGACTGCAAAATATTCAATATCCAATGAAAAAGGGGCCTATACCGAAATGGTATAGGTCCCTAAATGGTCCAAATCTTTAGTTGCTCACCAAGCCACCCTGGCTGGGCGCCGCGGCGACTGCTGGTCTGTCACAACAGCATAGTCCTTGAAATTGACCGTGCCGTTCTGATTCAGGTCTTCTTCAATCGAGAATACCAATGCCAGGAGCAACCGTCTCACTCAGTCGAGACTTCAAGGCGTACGTTATCCAAACCGATCCATGAATCGCCAGAGCTTACATTGGTAAACTCAATACCAATTTGGTGGCCGACTGATTCCGGAACATCGTTTGCTGCAAACGACAGTGAATACTCCTGCATGTCGTCCGTTAGAGTAACTTCATTGCTCGCAACCGGAACTCTGGTGCCGTTGTCATTATAATAGAGGGTCATCTGTACATTTGTAGCGGCCCAGGTAATCCTGGCATCCACTTTCATTTCAAAAACGTCACCTTCGGCAATCGTATGGTCCGTCAACTGCCAAGCCGAAGGGTCACCACTCATTAAATAAGCGGTCCAATCACCATCCGTGGGTGTGAATCCCGTCTCTACTCCCGAGTCAACCGGCGGCGCATCGGTGTTCCAACCTGGGACGTTGTCAAAGCCTGCCTGCTTTTCTGTTCCGGGCAGTTCAAAGCTGAAGTTTTCAACCGCCACCGGTTCTGGTGGCGGCGGAGGATACAGCCGAATATCATCGAAGTACATTGTACCTGAACCGCCAGCCAATGGATTGTTCTTATTACCAAGACCAATAGAAATCGTGTTGACATTAGCCAATTTCACACCCTGGTCAGCAAAAGCCTGCAGGTCAATATTCCATTGTGTCCAGGTAGTTATCTGCGCTGCATCAGGATTGTCATTAGTGACCACAGCGCTATCGTTGAGAGCAACATACAAAGTCTCGGCAGCGTTAGCTGAATCGCCTATGAACCAAATCGTCAATGTGCTGACACCATTCTCAGTCCAGTCACGCGGATAAGTCAGCGTCAAAGTTGCCTCAGAGTACCCAACACTGTTGTCGTAGAAATACGGCATTGACTGGATGCCGCCGTGAACAATCCTTTGCTCGGCATAAGGAGGAAGCTCATTACCAACGAGAGCTCCATTTGTCGGGATTTCATAACCATCCAGCCACGCTTCAAATATCCTGTTGCTCTCGGGGTCAGGGGGGTCAATGTCGTTGTAAGACTCAAAATCGTCCACAACAAGGAAGTTGGCGGTCGTAAAGCTCCAAAGACTGCCAATCCACGGGCTGTCGGGATTGACGTTATTGACCTCGTCAATACGCCAATAATAGGTGGCATCCCATTCGAGTTTTCCGGGTTCATAGCTCTCGTCACCAAGTGTCTTTGTGCCTTTATACTCGGGCGAAGCTTCGGTGGCATTCTTCACAGCTTCTTCATCCGTGCCGAAGTACACCTCGTGTGAAACGGCGTAATCTCCCGCTTTCCACTTAAGGATAGGTGTGTGCTTTACACCCGTAGCGCCATTACGTGGATTCGAGCTGCCGGCCTTTATAGGCAGCGCCAATGCAGCCTGCGGAATGAGCTGCTTTGGAGTGGATGGGCTTTCCCAGCGCAGCTCTGCTATCGCATTACCCGTGTTCTCAAAATACTCCATTACAATGCTGTAGGTATTCCCAGCGATAAGGTCAATCGTTCCACTGTGTTCGATTGGGTATAATGGAACCGATTCCCAGGAATCAACAAGCTGTTTACCGCCTACCCATAGTCGTACACCATCATCGGTCTTGGGGTAGAAGGTGTAGGTCTCAGTATATCCAGCCTCTACTTCACCAGTCCATCTGGCTGAGAAGTCATCATCGCCGACCGCTGGATCCGGCCCTCCGGGGTCGCCCCAATTATAGTTAATTTGAGGGTCTGTACGGGTCAGAATGAAAGTCCTAAGGTCCGTACCTTCGTAGTAATCTGCTCGTAGACCTCCACCAGCTTTTGCAGTCTTAAAGCTCCAGACGTTGCCTGTATGTGTAACGAAGCCGTCAAACTCATCGACCCGCCAATAATAAGTCTTCTCTCGCTCAAGAGTGCCGGGAGTATAGGTTGCAACTCCTATTTGATCTCCTTCGGTAGCACTGCTCACACTATCAAAATCATCACCGAAGTACACGGTGTGTATTTTCGCACCATGACCTGCTGTCCAGCTAAGAGTTGCATGCGGGTCCACAAATTTGGAGTCGTTAGGCGGGTTGGGTTCATAGGCCGATTTGGTGGGAACTAAAAAACTCCACACATCACCTGTATATATCGTACCATCGGCACTAACTTCATCGATCCTCCAGTAATACGTCGTGCCTGGTACAAGACCCTCCGGATAGGGAAAACCGGGAAAGCCAAGAGTATATTCCATTAAAGTCTGGTTGCCCTGGAACGTATCGCCAGTTCCAGCCTCCACATCAGCAAAACTTTCACCGAAGTACACATCGTGCGAGACAGCAGAGGGTGCCGCCAGCCAGCTAAGAGATGCCCATGTATCCGCATGGATAGCACCGTCAGCAGGGTTGGGATTAGCTGCCTTGTTACTCGCCTCGAGTGCAGCAACTGCCCACACACTCGGATCCTGCCAACCATTTCCATCCGTTGAATACCAGGAAACCTGTGAGTCTCGATTACCACCGTCGTCATCATCGTTAATCCATACATCGAAACCAATCAGTTGGCCAGGCGTTGCCGGCTCACCCATTATGCTCATCCACGGCAGCTTGATTTCAAGAAGATAACCGTCGTCGGTCGTAGCTACAGCGTATTCAACACCCACTAAGCTGGGAGCTCCGTGGTGGATTGCACTGGGTTCTTCCAAGACTTCGTTATTCCACCAACAGGTATACTGGTGGTCATTTTCGTCCACTGAAGAGCCTTTGCTATTATCACCGTCGACATAGACTTCGACACTGTCATCGTTCCATTTATTGGTGCCCCCTCCCGAGTCGTTAGTCAGAGTATCATCTTTCACCACGGCCAGGACGTACAGATATTCCCAGTTCCAGAGGGCCCGCCAGGTGCCGGAGCAATCTGCAGGCGAACTGGGGGCGGTTCCTACTTGACTGGTGCCTATCGTCTGTTCTGTCGAAAAAAACCATACCTCATCGATTCTGCCATCGAGCACCGGCATGACCCCCGGGCTGGGGATGACCACGTCTTGAGCCGGGACCCCGCTAACCAAACTCAGCACAAAAACAAGAGAAAATACACAAATCAATTTTTTGCACATAATAATCCTCCTTCACAAAAAGTTAAAATAACCGTGCTCTGGCCACGCACCAAAACATTCGTTCCCGCAGAGGCGGGATATGAACGGCTAATTGAAGTGTTAAATATCTACACTGCGAAGCACCTGTACTCGCGTTACTCCCTTTGCTGTCTGCAACACCTGTGCCTGCGCAACCGCAGGTGCAGGCAGCGGACAAGGGGGTGCGAGCACAAAGTTTCTACTACAACTCCATACCTCACGTAATACCTCCTCCTTTCTCGAAAGACTAACAAACACTCCAAACGTCAGAGTATCATAATCCATAGATACCTACCTGCACTCGTACAAAGCTCACTAAATCTATTTATACCAAAGTAGCGGCTTTGACGTCAAGGAAAATCTCACGAATTGTCCCTGCTTTTTTAACAATTTCAAAGAAAATCGTCAATCTCCGCTGGCTGGGCGTCGCGTCGACTGCAAAATAATCATTTAAAAGGGGCCTATACGGAATCACTCAGTACAGGCCCCGAATTGACACAAATCTGCAATATCAACCCCGTCCCGTTTTCAATGGGCGGGGTCAACCGCACCCCCATATCTTGCTTCGCAAGAAGCAATGGGGTCAAGCCAAATCTCGGCTTACGGTGCCGGCTCCGGCGGCGGAGGATATAGACGAATATCGTCAAAGTACATCGTACCTGAACCACCAGCCAACGGATTGTCCCTGTTACCAAGACCAAGGGCAATCGTATTGACATTGGCAAGGTTCACGCCGAACGCCTGCAGGTCAACATTCCATTGGGTCCACTCATTAATCAGCGCTGCGTCCGGATTATCGTGATAGACCACAGCATTGCCGTTGAGAGCAACATACAACGGCTCAGGGTCATTAACGGCCATTGCTGCACCAATGGCCTCATGGGTCCAAACCATCGGACTAACCGAACCGGTAGTCTGGACATTTGAGAATTCAGCCACACATGTTGCGTCAACGTTATGGCTTGTCAATGCCAGACCTATATAAACATTTGGACTCATCGAGATTAGCGGAGACTCAGCACCTTCCACCGGCACCCATGTAACGCCGTTCGCCGAGTGGGAGGCCGTAAACCGGCCCGTCGCGTCGCGTTCTAATTTCACCCAATGCGGGGCGTTAATGCCACCCTGGTTCCAGTTGACACTGGGACCGCCGGTAGTGGGTCGATTCTGGGAGGCAACTCCATTACTGGGCGTAATACACACAAATGCGTGTTTTGAGCCTGGGTCGAGCGACTCTCGAATCATCACGCCGGCCTTGGCCCATCCGTTCGTGTTCTCTACGCTTAGCACCTGCGCCGAAATCGTCCCGGCACCGGACAACTGTTTGAAGACGTAGCGGAACTCGTCAGCCGTGTCCCAAACATCTGTGCCTGCGCCACTCATCGTGTAGGTTCCAGCCGGGTCCTCAATCAAACCTGCGGGATTGCCTCTGAACCAAATCGATAATGTGTTAACACCGTTCTCGGTCCAGTCACGCGGGTAAGTCAATGTCAAAGTCGCCTCAGAGTACCCAACACTGTTGTCGTAGAATACAGGCATCGACTGGCTGCCGCTGTGAACGATAGTTTGCTCTGCAAAAGGAGGAGTGTCATAACCAACTAAAGAACCGTTTGTCGGGTTGTCATATCCGTCTATCCACACGTTAAATATCCTGTTGCTTTCGGGGTCGGCGGGGTCAAGGTCATTGTAGGACTCAAAATCGTCCACGACAAGGTAGTTGGCGGTCGTGAAGCTCCATAGGCTGCCTATCCACGGACTGTCGGGATTGGCATTATTGACCTCGTCAATACGCCAATAGTAAGTTGTATCCCACAGGAGTTTTACGGGTTCAAAGGTCTCAGAACCAAGGTCAGTGGTGCCTTTGTACTCTGGTGAACCTGTATCGGCATTTTTCACGGCATCTTCATCGGTGCCGAAATAGACCTGATGCGAAGCAGCATAGACTCCCGGCGACCAGGTAAGAATTGCTATCTGCTTTACATCCACAGCACCGTTAGAAGGGTCCGGATTCCCGACTGCACCCTGAGTAGTAAAGCTCCAGACGTGGCCTTTATAGGTGGCGATGGCATCAAACTCATCGACCCGCCAGTAGTAGGTCTTTGCAAATTTAAGTGTGCCGGGGTCATAAGTTGTAGCTCCCTGCGGCAGACCTCCGGTGGCATTATTTACATCATCAAAATTATCGCCAAAGTAAACTGTGTGTAATTTAGCATTAAAACCTCCCGTCCAGCTAAGGGTCACATCCGTATCTACAAACTCGGCAGCATCAGCCGGGTCTGGTGCATAGGCAGTCTTGGGTGGAACCGTAAAGCTCCAGACATTACCTTTCCAGGGACTATTCGGCTCGGTATCGTTGACCTCATCGATTCGCCAGTAGTACGTCGTGCCCGGAGCGAGACCATCCGGATAAGGGAAACCGGGAAAGCCAGCAACAAAAAACGTGTTGGGCTGGTTGCCCTGGAAGGTGCCCTCGGCGCCGTCGTTCACATCGTCGAAGTTTTCTGCTAAGTACACATCGTGTGAGACGGCAAAACCTCCCGGCTTCCAGCTAAGGTTCACCCATGTATCGGTATGCGTAGTGCCATCAACCGGCTCGGGTCCCCAGGCATACGGCCATATCTCACCTTTCATAGCGCCCAGAACCTCAACCTCTGTGAGGACATGGTCGTAAATGCGGATGTCATCCATCAGGCCGTGATAGTTCCGACCGGCATTGTTCCAGGAACCGAAGTTAAGGGGGCCCAAAAAGTCTCCCCCGCTTCCGCCCGTTCCTTCGGCTTCCAACACGCCATTAAGGTAGAGCTGTGAAGCACTGCCCCCCTCATCAGTAACCGTCACCACAGCATGGTACCATTCGTTTTCCTGTAAAACAGTAGTTGAAGTTACATCCGGTCCGCTGTTGAAATCAGCGTTTAATAGACTGGTAGTCTCCCGTAAATGGAGGTGCATAGCACCAGTAGCCCAGGCGTCGGTATGCATCACTGCGTAGTAGTCTTGGTCTGCGGACGTATACGGTATGTCCCGGGGTCTAAGCCATAGGGCTAACGACCAGGTCCCTTCCACCACCCGGTCATCCATATCAATGTAGGTGGATGAGCCGTCAAAGTCCAGGGCAAGGCCTATCTGGCCATCCACCCAGTTGGCCGTACCACCGATGGTGCCATCGTGTCCGTTACCGGACAAGTCCATTGCGACTGTGCCAGAACCCTCATCAAGGGGCCAGTGCGCCACCAGACCTGCTGAGGCATTGCCTGCAATGACCGGCACCAAAACAAAAGAGACTAAATATATCAATTTCCTGCACATAATAGTCCTCCTTCAAAAAGAGTTAAAATGATTATGAATTATGCTTTGGCCACACACCAAAACACCCGTTGTCTTCGACAAGCATCTATGAGCATTGTCGAATTTCGATTGCCAATTGACGATTTGAAACGGAGAAATAGAAATCGTAAATTGAAGATTTTACGGCTTGAACCTACCTCCTTCCTTTTTTACAAAAAATTATAGAAGTTCTGCCTACCGAAAGGCTAAGAATCCATAAAAACCACCTCTTATGGCATAAACCTTTCCAAATATACTTATAACAAATTAGGTGTCTTGCCGTCAAGGAAAAAACTCGAGTTTTGCATACCTTTTTAAGAGCCTCAAATCTAATTTTTTTCCCAAGAAAGCTAAGGTACCTTGAATAAGTTTTTCGACAATAACTTTGATTGAGTCTTCACTTCAGAGCTTTTCATTCCTGGATTCCCGCTCCTTCGACTCTGCTCAGGACAGGTTTCGCGGGAATGATAGGGAAATGATTGTCTAAAACCTTTCTAATAGCAGCTTAGCACTGGGCAAATTAATATTACTTGTTATCACTTTTTTTCAAAGACTCGCTTAGCTGTTTGTAGATATCGGGTCTTTTGTTGAATTCCTGCACGAGCTTTTGGTATCCGGCGGCGCGAGCGAGCTTTAGGGCCTTTTCTTCGAACGAAACCGCTTCTTGGAACCGGCGAGCTTCGGCAAAGTGTGTTGCCAGGAGGTGGTGCAACAGAGGCGATGTATCAACGTCCGGCTTAAGAGAAACAGCTTTGGAGTAATGCCGAATGGCCTGGTCGGTCTGTCCCTGTTGAGCGAGTGCCAAGGCAAGTTTGTAGTGGGCCTGGGCGTCATCCGGTTTGAGCCGGATAACCTGCGACAAATGACTGATTGTCGCATCGAATTTTCCCTGTCGAAACATGACCTGGCCGAGGTTGTAGTGTGCGTCGGCGTAGTTGGGGTCAAGGCGCACAGCTTCTGACAAATGGAGCGCAGCCTCCTTGAGCATTCCTCCAGCAAACATGATAGAGCCTATGTAACCATGTGCTTCGGCGTGGTCTGGTTTAAGCCGCAGAACTGCTGAGAAATGCCTGATTGCCTCATCGGGCTTCCCCTGGCGAGCCATCGCCTGGCCGAGGCTGTAGTGTGCATCGATGTCGCCTGGGTTAAGGCGTACCGCTTCTGTGAAATGCCTGATAGCCTCATCAAGCTTTCCCTGACGAGCCAACGCCACGCCGAGAGTGGAGTGCACTGTCGCATTCTTCGGGTTCAGCTCCAGCGCCTTTCTGCATTGCCGCTCTGCGCCGGCAAAATCATCGGCTTTAAGGAATTCGTCTGCAGCTCTCAGATAAGAGATATCATCAATAAATTGTTCGCGGATATTCTTAATCGCGGTGGGTTTGATATTGACAAACTCCGGTATGTTGGCGGCCCGGTCCGGTGCGGTAAAGTGTTCCAATAAGACAGGGGTAGTGCTGCGTCCCTGCTCGTCGATGTGGGTGAGGAAAAGCTGGGTATAAGCCGAATTTGCTTTTGAAGAAAATACCAGCCACTTGCCGTTTGGCGACCAGCTATGCCAGGAGTTCATCCTGCTTGTGTTGCATTGGAGTCTTCTGGCCTGGCCGCCTTCGGCTGGTATGATATAAAGTTCGCTATCGGGCTGAAGGAGCATATAACTTTTGGCTTTGCAGAAGACAATCCATTTGCCATCGGGTGAGTATTTTGCGAAGAAGTTGCTCATGCCGTTGTTGGATGCCCCCTCAATTGGCTCAGGCTTGCCGCCTTTGCCTTCGTTGAATGGAATCCGGTATAAGTCGAACAAAAAAGGCTTTCCGTCTTCAAGGAATTCCTTGCATTGTTCCGGGCTTAGAAGCACTGTGCGGGGGCCGCTAATGTTCTTGAGCTTGTATGCCTCGGTTCTGGCAAAAACGACGTATTTGCCATCGGGGCTCCAGGTGGGATTGCTCTGAACATATTGTGGGTCATTTGCTCCGGGTAATGACTGGAAAGTACGCATTTGCCTGTTATAAATGACCAGAATGCCCTTGATGGGGAAAAAGAGCTGCGAGAAGGCCAGCTCCGGCTTCGGAACAAAGACAGACTCATCCTTGACTGTGCTGAGCACAAAGTTGCCGTCCGGAGAGACTTGTGAGAGCAGGCCGAAGGTCTGTTGGCCGTCTTCCTTCCTGTAGTCACTCCACGTTATAATGTCACTGGTGGCAAGCAGCATTTGTTCGGCGACTTGTGTAATAATGTATGAACCCTTATTGTTGGCATAATCCACATCCATTGCGAGGATATCACCGTCCTCTGAAAACGAGTGACAGTTCCCACAGACCGGTAATTTCTCTAGAACAACCGGAGGCTGCTGCGGCAAAGAGATGGCGCCAAAACGCCACCGGATTTGCGAGGGGTCCTTGACGGCATCAATAAAGGGCAGGTTTACTTCCCGATAAAACAAGGGCGCTCCAACCGGGTCTTTTGATGTTTTGATTGAGATTTGGCCTGCCGAGAGGATTTTCCCCCGGCTCCAGCGATTAACTCCCAGGATGGTGACCAGCGCCTCCTTTTCCAGAGACCGCTTCTTTATCCGTTCCCACTGGTTCAGGTCTGGCGTCCATTGAGTTTCCCGGACGAGGAAATTCATCCCGTTAGAAATCTTAGCTTTTTGGGCGGTATTCTCACCCCCTTTGGAATTTCTAACGGGATTCATTCGGCCCTGGTCATCCTGGAACTTGATGGTGATGAGCCAAGTGTCAGAAGTTGAATTAGCATCATCCCAATGAAATACAGGGGGCACAATTTCCGGGGGGAAAAGCGTTTCGTTAAACGGGTAACGAATCATCAAGCTGTTGTATTCGGCATTATCCTGATAAATTGCTAATATATTTTCTATCCGAGGTCCGGGCAGGTAGAGAACGATTAGTACGACCACGACAACAGCCGCTATGCTAACGCCCATAACCTGTCGCGACTTGGCTCCGCCAAGCGAGCCATGGCGAGCAAGATATACGGCTGTCTTGTGCATCTTTTTATCACCATTCACAAATCATCGTCCGTCTTTAGTCTCTATTCTCCGTTTCATTTTAGACGTAAATTCTTCGTAACGCAATCGATTGCCACGGACCTTAGGGCCTTGCAATGTCATTTTGCAAAGATTTTCAACAGAGCGTTATACGTTCCAAATGTCCAAACGATAAGCAAGTGGAAGTCTTCCGATGAGATATGCTTGGCGCTTTACGAGATGCGGCAAAATGGAGACGAAGGGAATCGAACCCTCATTTCCGCGATGCGACCGCGGCGTGCTCCCGTTACACTACGTCCCCGGAATTAATCTTTGTCATACCATTTTTACACAATCGCTTTCAAAATCCAATTTGTTTTTAGGTCATTTTACACCAAAAACTTAGAACCGCCATTTCTCAAAGCAGACTATCTTTTCTATCGGCTCGCGGCTGGTCTGTTTAGGGCTATCCGCCGGATAACCAACCGTCATCAGCTCTATTATTGCTATATCGTCAGGAATGCCCAATATTTTTCTGACTTTTTCCGGATAGAACGAGCCAATCCAGCACGTCGCCAATCCTAACTCCGCTGCCTGTAAGGCGATATGTTCAAGTGCGATAGCTATGTCAATAGGCCCAATGGCCTGGCCACATCGCATCACATCATCGCTGTTGCTGCAGGCAGCTATGATAACGCCTGCTTTCTCGAAAACCTGCGGCCTATTAGTGGCCTCGGCAACTTGATGTTTGGTATCTTTATCTGTTACTACTACGAAACGCCAATCCTGCGCATTCCTGGCTGAAGGCGCCAGCCGAGCCGCCTCGAAAATAATGTCCAGTTTTTCCTGCTCTATGGGTCTTTCCTGATATGACCGGCAAGAATATCTTTTACGAATAGCTTCAAGTACTGTCATAAAAACACCTCAAAATTGTATTGCCGTAGCGGCTGGTCATAAAAAAATATCTCATGTATAAACCTTCACCTGCCGAGAATATAAAATATAAACAATCTTGACGCAAGAGATAAAGATTTGTACTTTTATAAACAAATTTGGGGCGATTAGCTCAGTTGGTTAGAGCGCCTGCTTTACACGCAGGAGGTCACAGGTTCAAGTCCTGTATCGCCCACTGTTGTAACCTGCTGCGTCTAAAGCACTTGCCCTTCGTTTCATTGTTACTGATTACCTCCAATCTGGCCGAAATTGGCCTCATACGTCACTTGTACGTCACTTTGGTTCTTCTCCAGAAGTCTCTGAACAACTTGAGCCGCTTTCTTCTCGTGGTCCCGGTCAACAGTGGTGTAGAACTCCTGAGTTGTTGCAATGTTGCTGTGTCCCATTAGCTCCTTGACCACGTTCAT